>NZ_FNHG01000017.1 GCF_900103475.1 Maricaulis salignorans | reverse complement strand
CTCGGACAAAACGATTGCGCCCCAACTCCTCGGTGCCTTGCCGCCCGGATGTGTGATCGCCGACCGAGGTTATGACAGCATGGCGCTCGTGAATTTTGTCCGGGACCGCGGCGGCGAGGCGCATATCCCCACCCAGAGCCGGGTTCGCATCCAGCGCAGCGTCCCTCCGAGCCTTTACCGTCAGCGCAATCTGGTCGAGCGCTTCTTCTGCAAACTCAAACAGTTCCGCCGCATCGCCACACGCTTCGAAAAACACGCCGACAATTTCATGGCCGCCCTCGCGCTCGCCTCAGCCCGAATTTGGATGCGCGCAATTGAGTCCACGCCCTAGCGCTTCAGCCTGCGTCCGTGCGGGTTGAAGGGGCAGGCTCCAGTGGTTTTGCCAGCGCATAGCGGTCGGGATCATAGAGTTTGGGTGCGCGCGGCCAGAACACGCGCATCAGCCATGCACCGCCCAGTACGCCGGGAAGGAAGAACAGGCCGACGGCGTTCTCCTGCAGAAGGAAGAGCCAGGCAAAGCCCGCCAGGCAGGCCGTGCCCGCCACGCCCCCGACCGTGAACAGGGTCCACATGAAGCCGGGTTTGGCGCCCTCAAGGAATTGAATTGCATCGCGGTATGGTGTCAGCGCCCGGTGCAGGCCAACCAGAAGTTCGCGAAACGTGTCCGCCTTCAATTCCCAGGCACCCGGGCGTACCCAGCTCATAGACCCGAAGACGAGTTCATTGCCGAGCGCGTCCTCAACCCGGCACACCACCTGGCTCGATGGACCGGCCATTTCGACATTCAGCCGGACCGAGCGAATGTCGGCAAAGGCCAAGGTTTGCGCCGCCTCGCTGCGGTCATTCGCCTGTATCAGCGCTGCATCACTCAAGCGTGTCGTGCGCAGGCCGCTGGCCGCATTGCGCCGGTCTTCATGTTGAATCATGGCGGATCGCACCCTTGTTCCACACGCCCTGGAAACCAAATACTGGACGAGACCGGTTGAACTCGCCAAACTCCGAGACAATGTCAAATCGCACCCGAAAATTTCTCACGATCGCCGATGAAAGCCCCGAGTGCCGCAAGGCGCTCTATTTCGCCGCGCGTCGTGCCCACACACTTGGTGCCAAGGTGGCCATTCTCGCGACCTACCAGACCGGTGATTTCAATCACTGGATCGGGGTTGCCGAGACCGCCAAGCGCGAGGCCGAAGTGGCTGCCGAAGCCCTGCTGGAATCCCTGGCCGAGGACGCCGAAGCCGTCACGGGCGAGCGGCCCGAACTGGTGCTGAGGGAGGGCGAGCGCCGCGCCGTTCTGGCCCAGGTGCTCGAGGACGACCCTCTGATCTCGTTTCTGGTTCTCGGTGCCTCGGTTTCGAGCGAAGGTCCCGGCCCGCTTGTGATGGCGCTGGCCCGGGGCAAGGGCTTGTTCAGCGGCCGCGCCGTTCCGGTGACGGTGGTGCCCGGTGATATGGAAAACTCCGAAATCGACGCCATGTCCTGATAACCCTGTCCATGAAGGGGTTGAACCTTGTCCGATTCAGCGCCAATTGAGGGACAAGGAGATGCCCGATGTTCATCCAGACTGAAGCCACGCCCAATCCGAATACGCTGAAATTCCTGCCCGGCCGCGAGATATCTCCCGGCGGACCGCATGAATTCGAGAATGCAGACGCCGCCGAGGCCTCGCCGCTGGCGGCCGATCTCTTCCTGATCCAGGGTGTGACGGGCGTATTTCTCGGTGAGGATTTCATCGCCATCACCAAGGATGGTGCGGTCGAGTGGGATCATGTCAAACCCTTCCTGCTGGGTGCCATCATGGACGGGCTGCAATCGGGCCGGCCGATTCTCGGCGACGCGGAAACCGAGAGCGGGCATGCCGCCTATGCCGGCGATGACGGCGAGATCGTCAAGGAAATCATCGAGCTGATCGATACGCGCGTGCGTCCTGCGGTAGCCCAGGATGGCGGCGATATCCTGTTTCATTCATTTCTCGCCGAGAGCGGTACGGTGCGACTGAAGATGCGCGGTGCCTGTTCCGGTTGCCCGTCCTCGACGATGACGTTGAAGGCCGGGATCGAGAATCTCCTCAAGCACTACATCCCGGAAATCCAGTCCGTCGAAGCGGTCGCCTGACGACTGCGTCCGGGACGAAGCAAGTCTTTTTCCAGATCGGCATATTAAAATTGGTTCCTGGCCTGTTTATGTCTGCCGCAACATCAATTCATTCTGCGGAGGCCGAAACATGGCAGGCGAAGTGACCAGCAAACCGACCCACAACACCGTCATCAATGAAGACGCGATCGCGCAGGTCTTTCTCGACGCGCGCACCTATAATGACTTCGAGGACACCCCGATCCCTGAAGCGACGCTGAAGCGTTTGTACGACATCACGAAAATGGGCCCGACCAGCGCGAACAACTCGCCGGCCCGCTTTGTCTTCGTGCAGTCCGACGCTGCCAAGGCGCGCCTCAAGCCGTTCCTGGCCGAAGGCAATGTCGAGAAGTCGATGAAAGCCCCGGTGACAGTCATTTTCGCCTGGGACGAGAAGTATTATGACAAGATTCCCCAGTTGATGCCGCATAATCCGGGCGCCCGCGAATGGTTCACCGGCCCCGGCGCCGAGCTCAATGGCCGCCGCAATTCCGTGCTGCAGGCCGGGTATTTCCTGCTGGCAGCGCGCGCGCTGGGCCTCGATACCGGACCTATGACCGGTTTCGATGCAGCCGGGGTTGATGGCGAATTCTTTGCCGGAAATCCGGCCACTGAAAACTGGAAGTCGGACATCCTGATCAATCTCGGGATCGGGACGACAAAGAACCTCTTCCCGCGTCTGCCGCGTCTGAGCTTCGACGAGGCCGCGCAAATCATCTAAACCGCTTGCATGGCTTTGTTGGCGATCGATACGACCGGTTCAGATTGCTCCGTGGCGCTGCGCGTCGCGGGGCAGCCGGACCTGTGTCGCAGCGACCCGATCGGGCGCGGCCATGCTGAATACCTCGCCCCCATGATTGCCGGCATGTTGGAAGAGGCGGGGCTGCAAGCCGCCCAGCTGACACGGATCGGGGTAATGACGGGCCCCGGCAGTTTTGCCGGCAGCCGCGTTGGCGTGGCTTTCGCCCGCGGCCTTGCCCTGGCAACCGGTGCGCAGGCGGTCGGGATCGGCAATCTGGCGGTTCTGGCTCAGGCCGCGGGAATTTCCGGCCCGCTGGCCGTGCTGCATGATGCCAAACGCGGCGATGTCATTCTTCAGGTGTGGACGGGAGGCGTTGCGACGAGCGCCGAATTATTGCCGGTCGCCGAGGTGGCAGCCCGCATCAGGGAGTTGGCCGGTGATGCCGGACATCTGGCAGGCAGCGGCGCAGCGCTGATCGATCTGCCGCAATTTACCGATCTCGCCCTGACGACCATCGATTTGCCGGCCCTTCTGGATCTGGCCGAAGCTGCCGATGCGGCGCAGGCGCCGCCTCTGCCTTTCTATGCACGCCCGCCGGATGCGAAACTGCCCGGAGGCCGTCAGCCTTGAGCACGATACGGGTCGAGCGAACCGGGCCGGACTCGGCCGGCAGGATGGCGCAAGTCCATTCGCTCTGTTTTCAGCCCTTCTGGTCCGAAGGTGAAATCGCCGCGATGATGCATATGCCCACGACGGTCGGTCTGCTCGCGTGGTGTGGTGACGCTATTGTGGGCATGGCCCTGTACCGGGTCGCGGCTGATGAGGCCGAGCTCCTGACGATCGGCGTCGTGCCTGCCCATCGGGGCCAGGGAGCCGGCGCTCAAATTCTCGCCTGTGGCGAAGCGGAAGCCGCGGCGCGCGGTGCGGCGCGGTTGTTTCTGGAAGTTTCGACGCTCAACAGTTCGGCGAAATCATTGTATCTAAGGACGGGTTACAGCCAGATCGGGCAGCGGCGGGCCTATTACCCCGATGGCAGCGACGCTCTGGTTCTTGAAAAAGCACTGAGCGGAGATGGACAGCGCAGCGGTTCACAGCCTATCACTCCATTCAGCGAATAGGGGAATCACATGCCGGATCGGATCGAGAAACTTTGTGTCGACAAGGGTCTGCGGATGACCGATCAACGCCGGGTGATTGCCCGCGTCCTGTCGGACTCCGAGGATCATCCCGATGCCGAGGAGCTTCACCGTCGCGCCGCCGCGGAAGATCCGAGGATATCCCTGGCGACCGTCTATCGGACTGTGCGCCTGTTTGAAGAAGCCGGTATTATCGAGCGCCATGATTTCCGCGATGGACGTTCGCGCTACGAAGAAGTCGGCGACGAGCATCATGACCATCTGATCGATCTGAAATCGGGTGAGGTGATTGAATTCGTCAATGAGGAGATCGAGCGACTGCAGGAAGCGGTCGCGCGCAAGCTGGGCTACAAGCTTGTCGATCACCGCATGGAGTTATACGGCGTACCGCTCAAGAGCGCCGGGGAGTAGGCGCCCGATCGAGGAGCGCTCATGTCCGCACGCCCACCCGGCAAGCACGCCTTCGTCTTCATTTTCATCACCGTTCTGATCGACATGATCGGATTTGGCATCATCATTCCGGTGATGCCGCAATTGATCATGGAGCTCACCGGTCAGCCCATTGAGAGCGCCGCGGTGATGGGCGGGCTGCTGATGGGCGTCTTCGCGTTCACGCAATTCATTTTTGCCCCGATTATTGGCGGGTTGAGCGACCGTTATGGCCGCCGGCGTATCCTCCTGTTTGCGATGGCCGGATTTACGATCGACTATCTGATCATGGGCACGGCGACGACCTTTGCCGTGCTGTTTCTGGGCCGCATGATGTCGGGCGTATTTGGCGCCACCTATACGACGGCGAATGCCTATATCGCTGATATTACGGATGCCAAGGACCGTGCCGGGCGTTTCGGAATGATGGGCGCGGCCTTTGGTCTGGGCTTCATTCTGGGGCCCGTGGTGGGCGGTCTGCTCGGGGAAATCGACCCGCGCTATCCATTCTTTGCCGCGGCCGCCCTGGCCGGGATCAATGTGATCTATGGCTATTTCATCCTGCCCGAAACCCTGAGCCCGGAGAACCGCCGGCCTTTCAATATCCGGCGCGCCAATCCGTTCGGGTCGCTGCTCCAGATGCGTCAGTACCCGGTCGTTTTTGCCATGCTGACGGCAGCATTTCTCTTCTTCCTGGGGCATGCCGCCTTCCCGGCATTGTGGACTTATTTCTCGACCTTGCGCTTTGACTGGACGCCGCGCGATATCGGCTTGTCGCTGATGGCGGTCGGGTTGGCGTCGGCCATTGTCCAGGGTGGTCTGACCCGGATTATCGTCGCCAGAATCGGCGAGTGGCGGGCTTACGGGATCGGCTTTTCGATCGCGGCCCTGGCCTATGTTGGCTATGGTTTTGTCAGCGAAGTCTGGATCTTCTATGTCATCATGGCCTTCGGTTCCTTTGCCGGAATCGGTGGTCCGGCGATGCAGTCGATCTGTACCCGGCTGGTGCCGGCCAACAGCCAGGGCGAGTTGCAGGGCGCGATGTCGAGCCTGCAGAGCCTGTCGATGGTAATCGGTCCGCTAACCTTGCCCTTGGTCTTCCGTTACTTCACCACTGACTCAGCGCCCGTCTACCTTCCGGGTGCTGCATTCCTGCTGGCCGCCATCTTGACGGTCCTGGCCCTGATTGTCGGTCTGTCATCGCGCAGCCAGGATGTCACAACCCTCACCAAACCGGTCCCGGCCGAGGCGGAGTGAAGCGGCAGGTCTTGCTTTGAGAGACAGTTTCGCCCATAACGCGCGGCTTCCCCGGCATGGACCGGAGTGCCAACAAGTCGACCGGTCGCGGTTGCCCCAGAGTGACGATGAGCTCGACGCGTAAACGTCTTTATATCAAGACCTATGGTTGCCAGATGAATGTCTATGATTCCGAAAGGATGAAGGACGTTCTGACGCCGCTTGGCTATGAGACGTCCGAGGAGGCCGAGGGCTCCGATCTCGTCATCATCAATACCTGCCATATTCGCGAGAAGGCGGCGGAGAAGCTGTATTCCGATCTCGGTCGCCTGCGCCCCTTCAAGGACGCCAAGGCCGATCATGGCGGCATGACGATCGCGGTGGCCGGCTGTGTCGCCCAGGCCGAGGGTGCCGAGATCATGCGCCGGGCGCCGACGGTCGATCTCGTGGTCGGACCGCAAAGCTATCACAAGCTTCCCGAGCTGATTGCCCGCGCCCACCGGGCTCGCGGCGAAGCGCTCGACACGGAATTCGAGGTCGAGGACAAGTTCGACCAATTGCCGACCGAGCGGCATGTCGAGGGCTATTCGGCCTTCGTGACTGTGCAGGAAGGTTGCGACAAATTCTGCACCTTCTGCGTCGTGCCCTATACGCGCGGCGCTGAATGGTCGCGGCCGGTTGACCAGCTGGTCGACGAGATCCGCCGCCTCGCCGCCAAGGGCGTGCGCGAGATCACCCTGCTGGGCCAGAATGTGAACGCCTATCATGGCGCCCCGCCCGCGGGACGTGAGGCCGACGGCCCCTGGGGGCTGGGCCAGCTGCTGCGCCATATTGCCCTGATCGGCGGGATTGAGCGCGTGCGCTATCTGACCAGTCATCCGCGCGATATGGATGAGGCGCTGATTGCCGCCCATCGCGATGAATTCAAGATCATGCCTTATCTGCACCTGCCGATTCAGAGCGGGTCGGACAAGATTCTCAAGGCGATGAATCGCCAGCACACCTATGCCGAATATGCCGAACTGATAGCGCGCATGCGCGAGGTGCGGCCCGATATCGCGATCTCCGGTGATTTCATTGTCGGTTTCCCGGGCGAAACCGATGCCGACTTCGAGGATACGATGCGTTGCGTCCGCGAAATCGGCTATGCCAGCGCCTTCTCGTTCAAGTATTCGCGCCGTCCGGGCACGCCCGGTGCGGCAATGCCGAACCAGATCGATGAGGACGTGAAGACGACGCGTCTGCACGCCCTGCAGGCCCTGCTCGACGAACAGCAGACGGATTTCAACCGCTCTCAGATCGGCCGCACCCTGCCGGTGCTGTTCGAGAAGGCGGGCCGGCTTCCGGGGCAATTGCATGGCCGCAGCCCCTATCTGCAATCGGTGCATGTCGACGGTCCGGCCGAACTGATCGGACGCATCGGCCAGGTCGAGATCGAGGCCGCGTCGCGCAATTCATTGTCGGGCCGGCTGGTGGGCGCGGAGCGAGACGTCGCGTGAGCCCGGTCAAGCCTCCATCGAAGACACGCTCTGCCAAACCGCGCCGGGAAGTCTCCGAAGGTCTGCACTTCGACGATGTTGAGCGCCTGCGCGCCATGGTGGGCGCGGGCGACCGCTTCCTGATCCTGATCGAGGAAGAGCTTGGCGTTCGCTTGAGTGCGCCCGGTGGCGGCCAGATCGTGATCGCGGCCGGCGACCCGCAGGCGCGTGATGATGCCAAGCGCGTCCTCAAGGGCCTTTATGCCAGCCTCGCGCATGGTCTGACCTGCGACGAGGCGACGGTACGCGCTGCCTTGCGCATGCTTGATGGCGGCGATCTTCCGACCCAGCCCGATGACGGCGTCATCCGCGTGCCGCGCGGCGCCAGCCTGATCGCCCGCACCGAGGGCCAGCGTGCCTATGTTCGCGCGCTGAAGAATGAAAAAGCCTATGACCTGATCTTCGGTGTCGGCCCGGCCGGTACCGGCAAAACCCTGCTGGCGGTCGCCTATGGCGCCTCCATGCTGGTCCAGCGCAAGTTCGAGAAACTCATCATCACCCGCCCGGCTGTCGAGGCCGGCGAGAAGCTTGGTTTTCTGCCTGGTGATCTCAATGAGAAGGTCGACCCCTATCTCCTGCCGGTCTGGGACGCGCTGGCCGATACGCTGGGGCGCGCCGAGCTGGAACGCATGCGCGCCGATGGCCGTATCGAGGTGGCGCCGATCGCCTTCATGCGCGGACGCACGCTCAATCGCGCCTTTGTCATCGTCGACGAGGCCCAGAATACCTCACGGGCCCAGATGCAGATGGTGCTGACCCGGCTCGGAGAGGGCTCACGCATGGCGGTCACCGGTGACCCAAGCCAGTGTGACCTGTTGCCGCGCGATCCGTCCGGCCTGCCGCATGCGCTTGAAATCCTGGCCGAGACCAAGGGTGTCGCGGCGATCCGCTTTACCCGCGCCGATGTCGTACGCCATGATCTCGTGGCCCGCATTGTCGCGGCCTATGAAGATGATCTGAACAAGCGGGGCGGAGCCCGGACGTCATGAATGCTGTTGATGTCATCGTTGAAGACGAGGCCTGGGACGCCATCGAGGGCAAGACCCGGCTGGTCGAACAGGCCATTGCCGCCGCCGGCGCGGAAATCAGTGACGCCCTGCCCGGCGTGATCGCCGTTTTGCTGACCGATGACGCGGCCATGGCCGACCTCAATACCCGTTTTCGCCAGAAGTCGGGGCCGACGAATGTGCTCTCCTTTCCGGCATCCGAGCATACCGCCAACCATCTGGGCGATATCGCGCTGGCGTCCGGCGTGGTCATCAGCGAGGCGCGCGAGCGCTCGCTTCGCCTGGCCGATCACCTGCGTCATTTGATCGTGCATGGATTCCTGCACCTTCAGGGTTATGATCACCTCGAAGATGACGAGGCCCTGGTTATGGAATCGATAGAGCGCCGGGCATTGGCCCGGCTCGGGGTTGCCGACCCCTATCTCGAGACAACAGGCGGCGGGACAGAAGCCGATGAGTAGTGCGGACGATAGTTCCGAAACAGATACCCGGTCCTGGTTCGGGCGTATTTTTGGTGGACCGGATGATATCAAGGAATCGGCGCCCCCGGCTGCGCCCGTCAAACCGGCATCGCCAGCCGCTTTTGCGATTGATCCCGATGCGCTCGAGAATTTGCGCGTCATCGATGTCATGGTTCCGCGCGCTGATATTGTCGGCGTCGAGGTTTCAACGCCGCTCGGTGAGCTGGCGCATGCCTTTGCCAAGGCTGCCCATTCGCGGCTGCCGGTCTATCGGGAAACCCTCGATGACCCGATCGGCGTTGTGCATATCAAGGATCTGATCGTTCATCTCGCGCCCAATGAAGCGGGCGTACGCGAGGCGGGCTGGGCCGACCTGCAGGTCTTGCCGGCGATCACGCGGCCCTTGCTGTTCGCCCCGCCCTCGATGCGCGCCACTGATCTTTTGCGCCGCATGCAGGGGCGCCGTATGCACTTGGCCCTGGTCGTCGATGAATATGGCGGAACCGATGGCCTGGTGACGTTTGAAGATCTGATCGAACCGATCGTCGGTGATATCGAAGACGAACATGATGACGAGGATGCCCCGGCGATCCGCGCCCGCGGACCGGGTGTCTGGGATGTCGAGGCCCGTGCCGAGATCGACGCTTTTGAAGAAGTCGTTGGCGAGGAAATCGCCGGTCCCGACGAGGATGAGGATGTTGACAGCCTCGGCGGTCTCGTCTTCACCCTGACCGGCCGGGTTCCCGAGCGCGGCGAGGTGATCCGGCACCCCAAGGGCTATGAATTCGAGGTGCTGGAGGCTGACCCGCGCCGTATCAAGCGGATGCGCGTCAGGGCGACGCACTGGACCCATGCCACCGCTGCCGCGGATGAGGGGGTCGACCCGTCTTGACCCGCCATGCCTGGTACTCGCCCGGGCGATTGCGTACGCGGATCGCCGCCGCCAGCGGATGGCGACTGGCCTTGCTCCTGTTTACCGGTGGGGCCTTGTCCGCCCTGGCGATGGCGCCGGTCTTTGCCTGGCCGATCCTGATTGCCACCCTGGCGCTGTTGTTGTGGACCGTTGATGGCGCGCGCCGGCGTCCCAAACCGCTGCGCGCGGCCTTCCTTCGCGGCTTCCTGTTCGGGTTTGGCTATTTTCTGGCGGGCATGTTCTGGCTCGCCTATGCCTTCATCAATCGCGGGCCGGAATACATACCCCTGATACCCTTCGCCGTGCCGGCGCTGGCGGCATTGCTCGCCGCCTTCTGGGGCGGTGCCATGGTCGCCTATGCCCTGTTGGCGCAGCGCTCGGAATGGCGGGTGCTGGTGTTTGCGGTTTGTATCGCCGTGTTTGAATGGCTGCGCGGGCACATGTTTGGTGGTTTGCCGTGGAACCTTCCCGCCTATGCCTGGCCGGCCGGAGGGGCGATCAGCCAGACCGCATCATGGTTTGGCGTCTATGGCTTGACCCTGCTCACGATTCTGACGCTAGTATCGCCGGCGGTGGCGGTCGGCCCGGTCTTCAATCTGAAGCGGACGATGCCGGCCATGGGCGGTATCGCGATCCTGTTGATCATGTTCACCTTCGGCGCCCTGCGTCTGCAACAGCCAGAGCCTGGCCTGGAGCCGGGTGTGCGCTTCCGGATCGTGCAATCCGCGCTCACCCAGGGCGAAAAGTGGAGCGCGAACGGCGCCTTGCTGGCCCGGGACCGGTATCTCGACCTGACCGCATCGCCGGGACTCGACGAAGTCACGCACGTCCTGTGGCCCGAGGGCGCCTTGCCGATCTACATGCTCGAAGACGGGGCGACCCTGAGCCTGATTGGCGAAATCTTTGCCGATGACCAAGTCTTGATGGCCGGCATCAGCCGGCGGGTCGTGGGGCAGGAAGACGAGACTTATTACAATTCCCTGGCGGTCTTGCGCTATCACAGCGGCACGCCGCGCATTGTCGGGCTTTACGACAAGGTCTTGCTGGCACCATTTGGCGAAAGCATTCCCTTCTCCGGCCTGTTGTCGGCGATCGGCTTTGCCGAGTTTGCGCGCCTGCAATACACGCCCGGCGCCGGGCCCTTCGTGATGGACCTGCCGGGCGCGCCGCCGGTCATGCCGCTGATTTGCTATGAGGGGATTTTCCCCGGTTTCGTGCGCGCTGGCGCGCCGCGGCCCGCCTGGCTGTTCAATCTGTCGAATGATGCCTGGTTCGGCGAAACCAGTGGGCCGCGCCAACATGTCAATCAGGCGCGCTATCGCTCGATCGAGACGGGTCTGCCGATGATCCGCTCTGCATCGAGGGGCGTTTCCGGTGTGATTGATGCGTTCGGACGTATGCCGGTGGCGATTCTGCCCGGCAGTGACGGTGCCCATGATGTCGATTTGCCGCGTCCGATTGGCGCCCCGCTTTATGCCTTCTGGGGCGACTGGTTGTTCTGGATTATCAGCGGCCTCGTGATTGCAGGCATCATTCTACAGCGACGTAAAGTGGTAGGGAGATATTTAAAAATTCCGACGCTGAACAGATAGTGATGATGCCGCGCGGCCCAGCTCATGCTAGTTATTGTCTGCGATCCACGGGCGTCTGGCCCGCAAAAGAGGTAAATTCATGCAGAAGGTAAACCCCCGCATTCCCAATCCGGTTGATATGCATGTGGGGTCAAGAATTCGACTACGCCGCCAGCTGATGAAAATGAGTCAGGAAAAACTCGGCGATGAGCTGGGTGTGACCTTCCAGCAGGTCCAGAAATACGAGCGCGGTGCCAACCGCGTTGGTGCGAGCCGGCTTTACCGGCTTTCCCGGGTGCTTGAAGTCCCGGTTCAGTTCTTCTTTGAAGACCTGGCGGACAAGCCCGTCGTTTCCGGCATGGCTGAAGGTGACCAGACCCCGGTTGTCTATAATTTCATCCAGAGTTCTGATGGTGTGTCGCTCGCCGAAGCCTTTTCAAGGATCAGCGATGCGAAGGTCCGCCGGCGCGTGCTTGAACTTGTGCGCACCCTGGCCGCCGAGCAGGACGAGTCCGCGCACTGACGTTGCGCGTGCAGGCGGCGAAACAATTCGCTATGTCGTGCGCATGACTGACCAACTCAACGCTTCCGGGGACTTCCGGCTGTTTGGACGCGCCAAGGGCAAGCCGCTCTCGGCGCGCCAGCAGGCGCTTGTCGATGATTTCCTGCCGACGATCGATCTGCCACCGGACGGGGTGATTGATCCTGCCGGTCTGGCCGCAGGCAAGGCAGCGCATATTCTCGAGATCGGCTTTGGCAGCGGTGAGCATCTTGTGGCCCAGGCCGCGGCACATCCGCAAAATCTCTATATCGGGATCGAGCCCTTCCTCAATGGTGTCGCCAAGACCCTGGCCGGGGTTGATGATGGCGGTCTGCAGAATGTCCGCCTGCACCGCGGTGATGCGCGCGATGTGCTGCCGCGTTTCGCCGACGGGGTTTTCGATCGCATCTTCCTGCTTTTCCCTGATCCATGGCACAAGAAGCGCCACGCCAAGCGTCGTTTCATCCAACAATCATCGCGCGATGATTTCGCCCGCATTCTCAAGCCGGGCGGGCAATTGCGCATTGCCACCGATGTGAAGTCCTATGCCGATCATGTGATGGTGGAATTTGCCGGCGATGATCGCTTCGAATGGACCGCCAACAGCGCCGGGGACTGGCGCCTGCCGCCGGCTGATCATGTCCGCACGCGCTATGAGACCAAGAATCTCGGCGATTGCGCGCCGGTCTTCATGGATTTCATTTGCCGCTCGGGCGCTCCCTTGCCAAGCGGCCCCAAGGCGGCTATATAGCGCCCATACACAAGTTCGATCGCATTGGATGATGCTATCGAGCGGTCGCCTAACGGCGGCCGCTCTTTTTGTTACTGAAGACGGAGCCGCCGGCTTGAAGACGAAGACACCACAGGATATCCGCATTCTGAATCTGGCCGAGCCGGTTGCAGCCGAGCTCGGGCTGGAGATTGTCCGCGTACGTGTCCTGTCCGGAAAGCGCGCCCGCCTGCAAATCATGGCTGATCGCCCCGATAATGCCATTGACGTCGAAGATTGCGCGCGCCTCTCGCGCGGCATTTCCGGTGCCCTGGAGACCGAGGATCCGATTTCCGGAGAATTCGATCTTGAGGTATCATCGCCGGGTATCGACCGGCCCTTGACCACGCTGCCGCATTTCGCGCGCTGGGAGGGCAATGAGGCCAAGATCGAGCTGGACCGCCTGGCTGATGGCCGCAAGCGTTTCAGAGGTATTCTCGCCGGTGTCGAAGGGGAAAATGTCCTGCTCGACGCGGATGGCGAAGAGGACACCACGCTGATCCCGTTTGACTGGATCACCGATGCCAAGCTGGTTTTGACGGACGCCTTGATCGAGGCGAATTTGAAAGCGCGCGCCGAGGCGCCCGCGACGACCGAAGGAGACGAATGATGTCGCAGTCCATCGTAACGGGGAACTTCCGATGAGCATTGGTGTCAGCGCCAACAGGCTTGAATTGCTGCAGATCGCGCGTGCCGTAGCGGCCGAAAAGTCGATCAGCGAATCGATCGTGATCGAGGCGATTGAAGAAGCGATTCAAAAGGCAGCCAAGTCTCGCTATGGCGCCGAAAACGACATCCGGGCCAAGATTGACCCGAAGACCGGCGAATTGTCGCTGACCCGTTGCATGACGGTCGCCGAAGAAGTCGAGAATGACAGCCAGGAAATTTCCCTCGTTGAGGCCCGCAAGATCGACAAGACCGCCGAAATCGGCACCGTCTTTTCTGATGAGCTGCCTCCGATCGAATTCGGCCGTGTCGCCTCGCAGACCGCCAAACAGGTCATCACGCAGAAAGTGCGTGAAGCCGAGCGGGCGCGTCAGTTCGAGGAATACAAGGACCGTGTCGGCGAGATCATCAATGGCATCGTCAAGCGTGTTGAATATGGCAATGTGATCATGGATCTCGGCCGCGCCGAGGGCATTATCCGCCGCGCCGACGGCATCCCGCGCGAAAACCTGCAGACCAATGAGCGCGTGCGGGCCTATATCTATGACGTGCGCGAGGAAATCCGCGGACCGCAGATCTTCCTGTCGCGCGCGCATCCGGACTTCATGGCTGCCCTGTTCGCGCAGGAAGTGCCGGAAGTCTATGAAGGCATTATCGAGATCTCGGCCGTTGCCCGCGATCCCGGCAGCCGGGCCAAGATCGCCGTCATCTCCAATGACGCCTCGATCGACCCGGTCGGTGCCTGTGTCGGTATGCGCGGTTCGCGCGTCCAGGCCGTGGTTTCTGAGCTGGCCGGCGAGAAGATCGATATCATCCCCTGGTCCGATGATCCGGCGACCTTTATCGTCAACGCGCTGCAGCCGGCCGAAGTGTCCAAGGTCGTCCTCGATGAGGAAGACCGCCGCATCGAAGTCGTTGTGCCTGACGAGCAGCTTTCGCTCGCCATTGGCCGTCGCGGCCAGAATGTGCGCCTCGCCTCGCAGCTGACCGGCTGGTCGATCGACATCCTCACCGAGGCAGAAGAATCCGAACGCCGCCAGCGCGAATTCGCCGAACGGACCGCCCTGTTTACCGGTGCGCTGGACGTCGACGAGGTTATCGCCCAGCTGCTGGCGACCGAAGGCTTCACCGACGTGTCGGAGATCGCCTATGTCGGTCTTGGCGAAATTGCTGCCATTGAAGGCTTTGACGACGATACGGCTGAAGAGATCCAGGCGCGTGCCCGTGATTATCTCGAGCGTCTCGCCGGCGAACAGGATGCCAAGCGCAAGGAACTCGGTGTCGAGGACGCCCTGCTTGAGGTCGAGGGTATTGATCTGCCCATGGCCGTCGCGCTCGGCGAAAACGACGTCAAGACAGTCGAGGATCTGGCCGGTCTCGTGACCGACGATCTGCGCGGCTGGTTTGAAAGCGTCAATGGCGAACGCGTGCGTCAGCCTGGCGTGCTGGAGAGTTTCGAGCTCTCCGCCGATGATGCCGAAATGCTGATCATGCGCGCCCGCGTTGTTGCAGGCTGGATCTCCGAGGAGGACCTGCCGGTGCGCGAAGTCGAGGAAGTCGAGGATGAAGATCCTGACGCCCATGTCTTCGACGTTGAGAATATGGATCTGGCGGAGCTGGAAGCCGAGGCCGCAGCATTGGGCCTCGACCTTGACGCAGCTGACGCCGACGAGGAGGAACAGAAGGCTGAGTAATCCGAAGGCGGCGACACAGGCGATCCGGGAGAAGCGTTGCATCGCTTCCGGAGAGGTCAAGGACGAGGCGGAGCTCATCCGTCTCGTGATTGGCCCGGGAGACGAAGTCTTCCCTGACATCGCCGCCAAATTGCCCGGCCGAGGCATATGGGTCAGTGCTGATCGCACGGCAGTCGAGACCGCAGCCCGCAAGGGCTTGTTCAACCGGTCCGCCGGTCGAGCGGTCAAGGTGCCCGACGGGCTGGCCGATATGATCGAGGCGCAATTGACGGCACGCGCGCTGAGCCTTCTCGGCCTGGCGCGGCGGGCCGGCGAGGTGGCGCTCGGATTTGACGCGGCGCGTATCGCTCTGAAGGCCGGACGACCGGCCTGGCGGATCGAGGCGATTGACGGGGCCGAGGACGGGCGTACCAAGCTCGACCGTCTGACCCAGGCCGCCTGGGGCGATATTCCGGTTGCCGGTGGTTTTACCGCCGAGCAATTGGGCGAGGCGCTGGGACGCGGCTCGGTCGTGCATGGAGTGCTTACCGGTGGTTCGCAGGTGCGGGCTTTCGGGGTGACAATGGGGAAGCTCCAGGGCTTCCGGCCGCCGGCTTCCTGAACCGGAAGCTGCGGCGCGTGCCGCAACAGCGGTTGAATACGGGGTGGAGGTCGCTAGGTTAGCGAGCCTTCAGGCCGGATCAGGTATGAACAGCGCGGATTTCCGGCACTCGGCTACCGGAAAAGCCCGTCAAACGATAGCCGAACTTGGAAGGCTCGCATGAGCGACGCAGACGACAATAATTCCTCCGGCCGCCGGCCGCTCTCTCTGAAACGACCCGGTGCGGGCACCGTGCAGCAAAGTTTTGCGCGCGGACGTTCGAAAGCCGTGGTGGTTGAGAAGAAGCGCAAACGTGTGGTGACCCCTGGCAAGGACTCCGGTCCGGCCGGCGGGAGAGGTCCTGGTGGCGCCGGCGCCAGCAAGGGTGAGTCCGCGCTTGCCGCGAAAGCCCGTCAGCTGGGATTGTCCGAGGAAGAACTCGTATCGCGTCAGCGGGCGATTGCCCGCGCCCGTGCCGAATCTGCCGAACGCGACGCGAAGCGCAAACAGGAAGAGGCAGAACGCTCGGCCCGTGCCGATGCCGAACGCCAGAATCTTGATGATCTGAAAGCCCGCGAAGCCCGTGAGGCCGAGGAGGCACAACGCGCTGCTGAAGCCGAAGCCGAGGCTCGCCGTCTCGCTGAAGCCGATGCGTCGCGTGATGCCGATGACGGCCCGAAAAAGGGTGATGGCGAAGTGCGCCGCAAACCCGCCGCCGAAAAGCGCCCGCAGCGCCCGATGGACGGGGCCGATCTTCCCGATCCAGCCGCGACGCTCGACGCCATGGGTGGCCGTATCAAGCGCAAGGGTCCGCCAGTCAGTGCCGGTCCGGTCAAGCCGGGGCAGCAACAAACGCCTGCGCGCGCCAAGGCGGACAGCCGTCGCCGTGGCAAGCTGACGATCCAGAATATTCTCGAGGGCGATGAAGAGCGTCAACGCTCGCTGGCTTCGGTCCGCCGCGCCCGCGAACGTGAGAAACAACGCCGCAGCGACGGTACGACGGCGCGCGAGAAGATTTCCCGCGAAGTCATCATTCCGGAATCGATCACGGTTGCCGATCTGGCCAACCGGATGGCCGAGCGGTCCATGGATGTCATCAAATACCTGATGAAGCAGGGCCAGATGGTCCGCATGGATGACGTGCTCGAGGCCGATGATGCGGAACTGATCGTTGAAGACTTCGGTCACACGGTGAAACGCGTCTCTGAATCCGATGTCGAGACCGGCTTTATTGCCAGCGATGATCCGGAAGAGAGCAAGGTCAAGCGCGCACCCGTCGTGGCGATCATGGGTCATGTCGATCACGGCAAGACCTCGCTGCTCGATGCCCTGCGTTCGACCGATGTTGTCTCCGGTGAAGCTGGCGGTATTACCCAGCATATCGGCGCCTATCAGGTGCAGTTGAAGTCGGGTGACAAGATCACCTTCCTCGACACGCCTGGCCACGCGGCGTTCTCGGCCATGCGTTCGCGCGGTGCCGAAGCCACCGATATCGTCATCCTTGTGGTGGCTGCCGATGATTCCGTGAAGCCGCAAACCATCGAGGCGATCAAATTCGCCAAGGCGGCCGGCACACCGATCATCGTCGCCGTCAACAAGATCGACAAGCACGAAGCCGACCCGCAAAAAGTCATCACTGACCTGCTGCAGCACGACATTGTCGTTGAGGCCATGTCCGGTGACGTCCAGTCCGTCAATATCTCCGCGAAAAAGCGGACCGGCCTTGATGACCTGACCGACGCCATTCTGCTTCAGGCCGAATTGCAGGATCTGAAAGCCAATCCGGACCGCGATGCCGAAGGTGTTGTGATCGAGAGCAAGATCGACAAGGGCCGCGGCTCCGTCGCGACGGTTCTGGTTCGCCGCGGTACGCTGAAGCGTGGCGACCTCCTGGTCGCTGGCGGTCAGTGGGGCCGTGTCCGCGCCCTGACCAATGAGCGTGGCCAGACCCTGGCTGAAGCCGGCCCGTCGGTTCCCGTTGAAGTCCTCGGTCTCGATGGCGCTCCGGATCCGGGCGAAGTCTTTGCCGTGGTCGAGAATGAAGGCCGGGCTCGCGAAATCGCGATGTACCGCCAGCGCAAGACCCGTTCCGCCGGTGGCGGCCAGAATGTCGGCCTGGGCACATCGCTCGAGCAGATGATGGCGCGCCTGCAGGAAAACCAGACCAAGGAAATGCCGCTGCTGATCAAGGCAGATGTGCAAGGCTCCGCCGAGGCCATCAAGCAATCGCTTGAGCGTCTCGGGAATGACGAGGTCCAGGCGAAAATCGTGCTCGCTGCCGCAGGCGGCGTGAATGAGGGCGATGTCCTGCTGGCCAAGTCTTCGGGCTCGCCGATCTTCGCCTTCAATGTCCGCGCCAATAAACAGGCCCGCGACCTTGCCGAGCGTGAGAAAGTCGAAATCCGCTATTACTCGGTGATCTATGATGTCATCGATGATGTGCGCAATACGATGGAAGGCATGCTGGCTCCGGAGAAGCGCGAAAACTTCATTGGTTACGCCGACATCCTGGAAGTCTTCAACATCACCCGCTTCGGCAAGGCTGCCGGTTGCCGTGTGACCGAAGGCGTCGTCAAGCGCGGCTGTGGTGTGCGCCTGTTGCGCAACGACACGGTCGTGCACGAGGGCCATCTGTCGACCCTGAAACGCTTCAAGGAAGAAGTGAAGGAAGTGAAAGCCGGCACCGAGTGCGGTATGGGCTTCATCGAGTATCAGGAGATCCAGAAGGGCGACAAGATCGAGTGCTTCGAGATCATCGAAGTGCCTCGCAAGCTTGAGAGCAATGGCTAGTCCGAACTTTCTGATCCGGAATATGAAAAGGGCGGCTCCATCGAGCCGCCCTTTTTTGTGTCGTGGCTCGTGTCAGCCCTATTGGCCGATGACGAGGCTCTGGTCCGGCGTGGCGTAATTGGCGAAGTCCTGATGATGGGTGATGCGGCCGTCCCGCACCGTGATGACGGTGACCTGCGGCGCGCGCCAGCGGAAGGTCTGGCCCTCGGTCTCGGTCGGGTAGAGGGCATTGACCTCACCCATGAAGACGACACGGTCATTGCTCTGGAAAACGGTGTCCCAGACGAAGCCAAGCTCGATCGGCTGATAGGTTTGGGCGAAGTCCCGCAACATGGCCAAGCTGGATTCGCGGCCCTCGTGATGCAGGCCGTCGGGGCCAACGCCGTCGCCGAGCGCCGTGGAATCGTCGAACACGAAATCCTCGGCCATGTAGGATTCCATCGCATCGAAATCCACGGCCGAGTAGTGCGCCATATAGGCGCGGGCGGTGGTTTCAGCGTCGGCAATCTCCTGCGCCAGGGCACCGGTCGACAGGGTCATGATCGCGGCCAGGGCCGCCAGGGTATGGTTCATTCTTCTCTCCCGCTTTGAAGCGTTGCTGATCCAGACAGCCAAAGGACGTCGGCAGCGCCTGGCAGGTGGCGAGGTCGGTCGTCGCTAAATCCCGGATAGTCCTCTTTGCGGCGCGCAGGGCTGTGATTGCAAGATCGGAGGCTGCGCGCGGCGGTCACAATCGCGCGTGCTTCCTAAACGCGCTGTAAGCCAAGCCCTTTCCCTGCTTCAATCGCAGGCTCTTGCATCCCCTGCACAACCGGCGTACACCCGCGCGCCTTGCCGGTGCAGCGATTTGACGTCTGTGCCGCCGACCTCGGAGAGGTGTTATGGCCCGTAGACCAACCCGCGAACCGAAGACAGCCACGCAGCGGCAACTCCGCGCGGGCGAAATTATCCGGCATGCGCTGGTGACCCTGCTGGCGCGCGGCGATCTGCGCGACCCGGCGCTTGAAAAGGCCCTGATCACGGTCAGCGAAGTGCGCATGAGCTCCGATCTGCGGGTTGCGAAAGTCTATGTCGCGCCGCTCGGGCCGGGCGAACCGGCCGCTCTGGCCAAGGCGCTCAACCGGGGAGCCAGCTTCCTGCGCGGGCGTCTGGGGCGTGAGATCGAGTTGAAATTCACCCCGGAACTGCATTTCCATGCCGATAACAGCTATGAGACCGCCAGCCATGTCGACCAGCTCCTGGCGCGACCGCAGGTACAGCGCGACCTCAAGGCTGACGATGATGGCGATAGCCAGGAATAAGCCGTCACGCACTGATGGTATCGGGGGGCGTGAGGTTTCACGCCGCCGTCCTTTCGATCGAAATTGAGGCACAGACATGGCTCGCAAGAACAAGGGTCAGGACATCCATGGCTGGGTGATCCTCGACAAGCCCTTCGACATGACCTCGACCCAGGCCGTCTCGGCGGTTCGCCGCATATTTGATGCCAACAAGGCCGGGCATGCCGGTACGCTTGATCCGCTCGCGACCGGCATTCTCCCCATCGCACTGGGGGAGGCGACCAAGACGGTCCCCTTCACCATGGAAGGCGCCAAGGTCTACCGGTTCACGGTCAAATGGGGCGAGCGCACCGATACGCTCGACGCCGAGGGCGCGGTGATCGCGACCTCCGAGGTGCGGCCGCAGCGCAGCGCTATTGAAGCGGTCCTGCCGGACTTCACCGGTGAGATCCAGCAGATTCCACCCATCTATTCGGCCATCCGGGTCAATGGCGAGCGCGCCTATGACCTCGCCCGCGACGGTGAAGAGGTCGAGCTTGAAGCGCGTGCCATCCGGATCGATGCGCTTGAACTGGTCGATTGTCCCGATGCCGATCATGCCGTGTTCGAAATGCGTTGCGGCAAGGGTTCCTATGTCCGTGCCATGGCGCGCGACATCGCTCATGCCCTCGGCTCGGAGGGCCATGTCGTGGCCCTGCGACGGCTGGTTGTCGGGGGCTTCGTAGAGGCAGAATCCACAACGCTGGACGGATTGCGAGAAATGGCTCATAAGGGCGCCGCTTCGGAAGCTCTGCTCCCGGTACAGACCGCGCTGGACGACATCCCGGCGCTGGCCATCACCGGCGAGGAGGCATCAAACCTGAAGCTAGGACGGTCGATCGTCCTGCTCCCGCGTCAAGCGCAAGAGCTGAAAGCCCTTCGGCGCCCCCTCATGATAGCGGGCAAGGATTGTTCTTTCATGGCTCTGGCGACCCTGGACGGGCAAGCAGTGGCGCTCGGCGAGGCGCGGGCCGGAAGGTTTCAGCCCGTGCGTGTATTCAACTTGCCCCTCACAGGGGTCGACAGAGTTTAGGAGAACCCGATGTCGATTACGCAAGAGCGCAAAGCCGCGCTCATCACAGAGCATTCCCGTGGTACTGCCGATACCGGCTCACCGGAGGTCCAGGTGGCCATCCTGACTGAGCGGATCGCCAACCTCACAGAGCATTTCAAGACCCATAAGAAGGACAACCACTCGCGTCGCGGCCTTCTGAAAATGGTCTCCCAGCGCCGCCGTCTTCTCGATTACGTGAAGAATAAAGACGATGCCCGCTATCGGGCAATCATCGAGAAGCTTGGCCTGCGCCGCTGATCCGCGACCGCATCCGTACGAAAGACGATATGTTCGATATTCAAAAAGAAACGATCGAGTGGGAGGGCCGCCCTCTTACTTTTGAAACAGGGCGCGTAGCCCGCCAAGCCAACGGTTCGGTCATGGTGACCTATGGCGAGACGACTGTTCTCGCCACCGCCGTTGGCGTCAAGACCGTCAAGGAAGGGGCCGACTTCTTCCCTCTCACGGTCAATTACCAGGAAAAAACCTTTGCCGCCGGCAAGATCCCGGGTGGGTTCTTCAAGCGTGAAGGCCGTCCATCGGAAAAAGAGACGCTGACCTCGCGCCTCATCGACCGTCCGATCCGTCCGCTCTTCCCCAAAGGCTTCAAGAACGAAGTCCAGGTGATGCTGACCGTGCTCTCGCACGACATGGAAAACGATCCTGACATTGTCGGCCTGATCGGCGCTTCCGCCGCCCTGGTCCTGTCGGGTCTGCCTTTCATGGGTCCGATCGGCGCGGCTCGCGTTGGTTATTTTGATGGCGAATACGTCATCAATCCGCCTGTCTATGACATGGTCGACAGCGCGCTCGACCTTGTCGTCGCGGGCACCGGCGATGCCGTCATGATGGTTGAATCGGAAGCCAAGGAGCTTTCCGAGGAAGTCATGCTTGGCGCTGTCATGGCCGGCCATGCTGCTTTCCAGCCGGTGATCGATGCGATCATCCGTCTGGCTGAAAAAGCCGCCAAAGAACCTTGGGATTACGAGCCGGAAGATCATTCCGCCGTTGAAACCCAGGTTCGTGACCTGATTGGCGACGAACTGGCTGCCGCCTACACCAATGTCGACAAGACCGCGCGTTATGCGGCCGTTGGCGTTGCCAAGGCAAAAGCTGTCTCAGCTCTGGCCCGTTCCGAAGAAAACCCTGACGGTCTGCCCGGCACGGTGCTCAAGGACGTGATGAAGGCCGTTGAAGCCTCCATCGTGCGTGGCGGCATCATCAAGACCGGCAAGCGTATCGATGGCCGCGCCCTCGACACGGTTCGTCCGATTGTGTCCGAGGCCGGCGTTCTGCCCCGCACCCATGGTTCGGCCGTGTTCACCCGCGGTGAAACCCAGGCTCTCGTCGTTGCCACACTCGGCACCGGCGAAGACGAGCAATTCGTCGACGATCTGACAGGAACCTATAAGGAGCGCTTCATGCTCCATTATAATTTCCCGCCTTACTCGGTCGGTGAAACCTCTTTCCGCCTGGCTCCAGGCCGTCGCGAAATCGGTCATGGCAAGCTTGCCTGGCGCGCTGTTCGTGCGGTTTTGCCATCACATGTCGATTTCCCTTACACGATCCGTCTCGTGTCCGAGATCACCGAGTCCAATGGTTCGTCCTCCATGGCGACCGTTTGCGGTGCATCCCTGGCCATGATGGATGCCGGCGTGCCGCTGACGCGCCCGGTTTCGGGTATCGCCATGGGCCTGATCAAGGATCCAGAAGGCATTGCCGTGCTGTCCGACATCCTGGGTGATGAAGATCACCTCGGTGACATGGACTTCAAGGTTGCCGGTACGTCTGAAGGCATCACTTCGCTTCAGATGGACATCAAGATCGCCGGTATCGACGAGAAGATCATGCACACAGCCCTCGCCCAGGCGAAGGGTGGCCGTCTGCACATTCTCGACGAAATGGCCAAGGCACTCGACACCTCGCGGTCCGAGCTCGGCGAATTTGCGCCGCGCATCGAAACCATCACCATTCCGACCGACAAGATCCGTGACGTTATCGGAACCGGCGGCAAGGTGATCCGTGAGATCGTCGAAAAAACCGGCGCCAAGGTCGACGTCAATGATGAAGGCGTGATCAAGGTCTCGTCTTCGGATGCGGCTTCGATCAAGGCTGCGCTCGACTGGATCATCGGCCTCACCGCCGAGCCTGAAGAAGGCAAGATCTATAAGGGCAAAGTCGTCAAGGTCATGGATTTCGGTGCCTTCGTGAACTTCTTCGGCCCGAAAGACGGCCTGGTCCACGTGTCTCAGCTTCGTGCCGAGCGTGTGAACCATCCGTCCGACCTGCTGAAGGAAGGCGATGAAGTCTACGTCAAGCTCCTGGGCTTTGACGATCGTGGCAAGGTTCGCCTGTCGATGAAAGTCGTCGACCAGGAAACCGGCCTCGACATCGCCAAGGATGCCGAGCAGGCGTAAGCCACTCGCATTCATGACGATCAAGTGCTGAATGAAGATCCCGCCGGAGCAATCCGGCGGGTTTTTCTATGCCGCCAGCCGGTCGCGATAACGGCGGCTGCCGGGGATAGTCTCGCCATTGCTCAAGGTGAGGGTGACATCGCCTTCGCCGGTCGGCACGGTCTCGGTGATCATGTCGCGATTGACCAGCCAGGAACGGTGCACGCGCACGGCATCCACCGCCGCATCGCGCAGCAGATTGTCCAGCTCGCTCAGCGTCATGCGCGCGAGGTATTCGCGCTCGCCAAAGCGGGCCTCGACATAATTGCCGGCCGCCTTGGCGGAGCTGAATTCCGACGCGGCGAGATGCATGACCCGGCCGCCGCATTTGAGATTGACCCGATGATGGGTGCGCGCCTCGGTCCGCGCGGCGGCGGCCTCAAGCCGGTGCCATTGAATGGTTCGGAAGCCCGTCAGGATCAGCACGACCGAGGCATAGCTCAGCGCATCCTTGCGCAGTTCATAGATGAAGGTCTGCCAGAGCGGGTCTTCGAAGAATTGGTAGCTATGATTGAACAGGATGGGGAAGAGCGCCTCGCGTGTGAGGCCCATGGCCCCGACATGAAGCGCTGAGAACACCAGGAGACCGCCGATATGGGCCGGCAACCACCGGGTCCAGCGAGTGGCACCAACGGGAAAGCGGCGCTCCAGCGGGCGCACCGCTGTCCAGCACAGGATCAGGAGATAGGCTGCGCTCGTGCCCTCGATAAACCAGGCCTCCCACGCATTGAAGGCCACGCCCTCGCGGGCGGCCTCCATGATGATCGAGGTCGCGTTGACGGCCCAGAATGCGAGCGTCATGACGCTATAGGCGAGCAGGGCATGGAGCCCTGCGCGCCGCTCGGCCGCTTGCTCGTTCTGAAAGTCCAGCGTGGTCATCGCGCGATCATGCCATTGACGGGCGCTGTGGCAAGCCGGGCACTGCGCGTTTCGCCCCGGATTTCCGCCGCCCGTCCCCGCACGCCAGTATTTGGTCCCGTCGAGCCGGTCATGATCCCGGCGGGCTGGCGGTCCTGGCTGGTGATGTGATGGATGGGGGCAATGTTATTGGAGATCCCGCATGTCACACCCAGCCGCCACCCCGTCCGAGACAGCCACCAACACCCGTCGCTATGATCTCGACTGGCTCAGGATCATCGTCTTCGGACTGTTGATTTTTTATCATATTGGCATGTTCTTCAACACGGAGGACTGGCACGCCAAGAGCGGGCATATGAATGGTGCGATGGAGCCGCTGATGTGGCTGTCCAGCCCCTGGCGCCTGCCCATGCTCTTCTTCATTTCAGGCGTTGCGATCCGCTTCCTGTCCGACAAGCTTGGCGCCGGTCGTTTCGCCCGCGACCGGTTTTTCCGCCTCTTCCCGGTTATCGTTTTCGGCATGTATGTGATCGTGCCGCCCCAATTATGGGTCGAGCTGCAACGCGGCGGTGAAATCGGGCCGGATTTCTGGACCTTCTATCAGAGCTATGCCTTCGAGTGGGACGGACCCTGGTCGGAGCATACGCCGACCTGGAATCACCTTTGGTATGTCGTCTATCTGTTCGTTTATTGCATGCTTCTGGCCCCGCTCGTGCCTGCCCTGCGTGCCATCGCCGACAGCCGGGCCCTCGCGGCGCTGGGCGCCCTGTTCGCGCGGCCGCTTGTCGGACCTCTGCTGATGGTGGCGCTGCCGGTTCTGCCCTTCCTGCTGATCCGCTTTACGCTGACGATGCAGTTTCCCACCACGCATGACCTGACCAGCGACTGGGCCAATCATGCCGGCAGCCTGACGATCCTGCTCTACGGCTATATGTTCGCCAAGAATGGGACCCTGTGGCGGGCAGTCGACCGCGCCCTGCCCTGGGTCGGCGCCCTGACGCTGGCCTCCTTTGCCTTTCTCTACACGGCCTATTCCACCTGGCCGGCGATTGAAGACAATCTGCCACTTGTCTGGACCGCGCGTATTGATCGCATCATCTATGCCTGGGCGATTATCCTGACGCTGCTGGGCCTCGCCCGCCGTTTCCTCAATCATGACAATGCCGCCCGGCGCTATCTCAGCGAAGCCGTTTTCCCCTATTACATCCTGCACCAGACGATCACTGTGGTCGGCGGATTCTGGCTCAGCGGGATGGGACTGGATGTGTGGACCGAGTTTGGCCTGCTTGTCGCAATGACCGTGTTCGGGTGTGTGCTGGGCTATGAAGTGGTGAAGCGCGTACCCTTGCTGAGGCCCGTCATGGGTCTGAAATGGAGGGGATCGTCCAAGAGCGGTCGCGCCGTGAGTTCCACGATCTAGTTGGCGCCACCTTACCAAAATGTCAGACTCGCAGACCTTCATCTCAACTAGGTTGACGGGAAGAATCTACGGACGCATTCGCGCCCCGGGAGCGGAGGGAAGTGATCAATGACGGCAATCCAGGAGTGGTGGAAGACGGGCGCCTGCGCGGCGGCTGTGGTGTTGGCAGGGCTGGGCGCTATCGCCCAGGCCCAGGAACCCTACCGGCTGCCGCCGCAGGAAATTGTCGACATCGTCGACGCCCAGCCCACCCCCTGGACCTCGGCCTCTCCGGCGCGCGACACGATTGCCCTGTTGCAGCGCGAGAGCCTGCCCCCGGTTTCCGAACTGGCCCGGCCGATGGAGCGGCTGGCCGGGTTGCGGCTCGACGCTGAAACCAATGGCCGTCACGGACCGCGGAGTGTCGTGGGCTTGAGCCTGCTGGATATCGCAACGGGCGAGGAAAGGCCTGTGGTCCTGCCCGAGAATGTCGGGATTTCAAATGTCAGCTGGTCCCATGACGGGTCGAAGATCGCCATGGTTGTTACCCGTGGTGACCAACTGAGTGTCTGGGTTGTTGATGTCGCCCGGGCGCGGGCGCGTCAGATCATCGGATCCGGCGTCAATGCGGTCTTTTCGCCGTTGAGCTGGATGCCTGATGGCGAAACCCTGCTGGTCAGCCTGGTTTCACCGCAGCGCGGTCCACGGCCTGTGCGTTCACGTGTGCCCGACGGGCCGGTTATCCAGGAGGCCAGTGGACAGGAATCCCCTGTGCGGACCTATCAGGATCTGCTGCGCGATAGCGATGATGCGGATCTCTTCGCCTGGTTGGCAAGCAGCCAGCTCGTCCTGATCGGTGCTGACGGCCGCAATCAGCGCCGGGTCGGTGAGCCGGGCCTCTATTACAGCGCCAGCCCGGCCCCCGGCGGCGAATATATCCTCGCCGAATCGATCCGCCGGCCCTTCTCATTCCTGCAGCCCTGGTATCGCCTCGCCGATCAGAGCCAGGTGCTTGATTTGCGGGGCCGCGTCGTCGCCGAAATCGCCCAGCAACCCATCGCTGATTCCGTGCCCATTGGCGGCGTGATCACCGGTCGCCGCAATATTGGCTGGCAGGCCTCGCATCCGGCCCGCCTGGTCTGGACCGAAGCGCTCGATGGTGGCGATCCACGCGTGGAGATCGATCAGCGCGACAGCGTCTGGGCCCTGGAAGCCCCATTCGATGGTGAGCCGCGGGAAATTCTGCGCACCGAAGATCGGTATTTCGGAACCCAGTTCACCAATATCGGCGAAACCGGCTTTGCGGTTGAGTATGATCGCGACACGCGGGAGATCCGTCGCTGGCTGGTGGATTTCGCCAATCCCGATACCGAACCCCGCCTGGTCGAGGAACGCAATAACCAGGACAGCTATGCCGATCCCGGTGACCCGCTCACCGTACGCAATCAGTACGGCCAGAGCGTGATCGGCGTAGAGGATGGGTTCATGTATTTCGCCGGTGACGGGGCGACGCCCGAGGGCAATCGGCCCTTCCTGCGCCGCGTCAGTTTCGAAACATTTGAGGCCGAAGAAATCTGGCGCAATAGCGGTGAGGTCTATGAACGCGTCATCAGCCTGGTCGCACCGAACGCCTCCTCATTCCTGACCTCACGCGAGGATCCGGTCACGCCGGCCAATCTCTACCTGCATTCCGGCGATGGCGAAGTGGCCCTGACGCAATTCGTCAGCCCACACCCGCAACTCAATGCGATTTCACGCCGGATGATCACCTATGAACGGGCCGATGGTGTCTCGCTTTCGGCGACGCTCTACCTGCCGGCCGATTACGTGGAGGGTGACAGCCTGCCGGTTCTGGTCTGGGCCTATCCGCGTGAATACAACGATGCCGCCACGGCGGGACAGGTGCGCGGCTCGCCCTGGGAGTTCACCCGGATTTCAGGCACCAGCCCGCGCTTCCTCGTCACCCAGGGCTATGCTCTGCTCGAGAATGCCACCATGCCGGTGATCGGGGATGATCCCGAGACCGTCAATGACACCTTCATCGAGCAATTGGTCATGTCCGCCGATGCCGCCATTGATGAAACCGTCGCGCTCGGCTTTGGCGATGGTGAACGCGTCGCCATTGCCGGTCACAGCTATGGCGCCTTCATGACGGCGCATCTGCTGGCGGCCAGTGACCGCTTCCGCGCCGGTATTGCCCGCTCCGGCGCCTATAACCGGACCCTGACGCCGTTTGGCTTCCAGTCCGAGCGGCGCACCTTCTGGGCCGCTCCGGAGGTCTATTTCGAGCTCAGCCCCTTCATGCATGCTGATGACATCAATGAGCCCCTTCTGATGATCCATGGCGCGCTCGACAATAATTCCGGGACATTCCCGATCCAGTCCGAGCGTATGTTTGCCGCGGTCAAGGGTAATGGCGGCACGGCGCGCCTGGTCATGCTGCCCTATGAAAGCCATGGCTATCGAGGCCGTGAGAGCGTGCTCCACGTCCTCGCCGAGAGCATTGACTGGCTCGACCGCTGGGTGAAGCCGGTTGAGGATCCGCGCGGCGAGGATGACGCGGAGGATGAGAGCGATCCGATGGAGTGAAGATTCCCTCACCCGAACTAAATGAGAAGCCCCACCAGAGTGATCTGGTGGGGTTTTTTGCTGCGGGTTACTGGGTTGGAGCGCTTCGAAGGAGACTGTCTACAGCCATAGAAAGCGCATATCCGACAACAAGGTGAGAGTTATGGAACGAATCGTGATTCATCATTAGGGAAATAGCGCTAGCCAAACAGAACAAAACGAGATCTAATGACGCCATGGACGCGAACACAAACATACTGAAACCGCTCAACGGGCAGAAGTTCGGAACGATCTTGGCCGACCCGCCATGGCAGTTCGCAAACCGAACGGGCAAAATTGCTCCTGAGCATAAGCGCCTTGCACGCTATTCGACGATGCACCTGGATGATATTTGCGCGATGCCCGTTTCTGAAGTTGCGGCGGATCCTGCTCATTTGTACCTTTGGGTACCTAATGCGTTGTTGCCCGATGGCCTTCGGGTGATGAAGGAGTGGGGCTTTGAATATAAATCTAATATTGTTTGGGAGAAAATCCGCAAAGATGGTGGCCCTGATGGCCGCGGTGTGGGGTTCTATTTTAGAAATGTGACCGAGCTTTTGCTGTTTGGAATTCGGGGAAAAAATGCCCGAACGCTTGCTCCTGGCCGCAGCCAGGTGAATTTCATTGCGACTCGGAAGCGCGAACACTCTCGAAAGCCAGATGAGCAATACCCTTTGATTGAATCTTGCAGTCGGGGGCCTTATTTGGAGATGTTTTCTCGAGGCACGAGACCCAACTGGACTTGTTGGGGTAATGAGGCCACCGAGGCCTATGAGCCGACTTGGAATACCTATGCCTACAATTCCCGGGCAGATGCGGCAGAGTAACTAGTCCTCGACAATGACGCTGCTTGGGATTCCAATCGCGACCAATGGGCAGGGATTACCCACCCCGCGCCGCATTCTATCTTCAAGCTTCGCCCAATTCGTTGTTGAGCTGGCATATTTGTCTGAAACAAATGCGGCGGCCCAACCGGCAGCAAAGCCACCAGCTCGGACGACAGCTCGATCGATATCGTTCTGTTGCCGCCGCGTTGGTTCCAATCCGTGGGCCGTCAGGGCATCGAGAGAATTGAGTTCATGATTCTCAGCGTAGCGCTTCACGAACGCCGTAATATTGTCCTCAAATGATTGGCCGCGAGTAATGAGTATCCCTATATTCGCTGCCCCGTCAGCATGAAGGCGCTTGAAGTTCTCCAGATCTCGATCAAAAAACGGATCCTTATTGTTCCATTCAATCTCGAGTAAGATAGTTCCTGCCTCAAAGCTCTTTACGTGGTCAATTTCGTGCGAAAGTGACGCTACCGTCGCTCGACCCAGCTCCGTGTAGCTTTTCTTTCCTGCGGTGCCTTCGAACGTAACAACTGTCTTCTCGACCTGTATCGTCCGCTTAACCCAGCCGCGCCCGCTGAGCTCACGTCGCAGCCGCTGCGTGCCCTCGGACTCGCCACCGCCACTTCCGATGAGCGACGACATCGGAAGCTTAAAGGCCGCGAGTGTGTCTTCAATTTCTTCCATTGCACCGGGAAAGGCGCCGCTCAGGAGGGCGTCGGCGTGGTGATAGCACCCGACATCGAATCCAATCTCGCGGAGCCTATCGAGCATTAGTCATCCCCTTCCATGCTCGGCACGCCCACAGCGTGGAAGCCGGCATCGACGTGGAGTGTTTCGGCGGTGCAGGACAGGCCGAGATCGCTGAGCAGATAGAGGGCGGCGCCGGCGACGCCTTCCATCCTGGTGTCTTCCTTCATCATCGACCATTCGCGGCCGGTGCGCATCAGCGCCTTGCCGCCGGAAATCCCGGCCATGGCGAGGGTGCGCATCGGTCCGGCCGAGAGCGCATTGACGCGGATGCCCGCAGGGCCGAGATCGCGCGCCATATAGCGCATCGAGGCTTCCAGGGCCGCCTTGGCGACGCCCATGACATTATAGGACGGCACGACACGTTCCGAGCCGAGATAGGTCAGCGTCACCATGGCGCCGCCATTGGGCATAATGTGCGAGGCGCGCTTGCCTGCATCGACAAAGGAGAAGGCGGAGATTTCCATCGCCCGGCGCCAGCCCTCGCGGGTGGTGTTCTCGGTGAAGGAGCCGACCAGCTCGTCCTTGCCGGCAAAGGCAATGGCATGGACCAGGAAATCGATCGTGCCCCACTTGTCCTCGAGCGCCTTGAAACAGGCATCCATCGAGGCTTCGTCGGTGACGTCGGCAGCGACCATGAAAGGTTCGCCGCCAAGGCTTTCGACCAGCGGACGCACGCGGCGTTCCAGTTCCTGCCCCTGATAGGAGAAGGCAATTTCAGCGCCCTGGGCGGCGAGTTGCTGGGCGATGCCCCAGGCGATCGAATTCTTGTTGGCGACGCCCATGATCAGGCCCCGCTTGCCCTTCATCAGAGTCCCGGTGGGGAATTGGTTCTCACTCATCATGTATCTCCTCGCCTGCGATCACAGGTAATGTGGGATCAGACTTTCTGGAATACGACCGTGCCATTGGTGCCGCCAAAGCCGAAGCTGTTCGACATGGCGGTCTGGATATCGGCATCGCGCGTTTCGGTGATGATGGGCAGGTTGAGTGCCGCGATTTCGGGGTCCATCTCGAAAATATTGATCGAGGGAGCGACGAAACCGTGCTTCATCATCAGCAGCGTATAGATGGCTTCATGCACGCCGGCCGCGCCGAGCGAGTGGCCCGTCATGGATTTCGTGCCGGAAATCATCGGCGCATTATCGCCAAACACTTCCTTGACCGCGCCCATCTCCTTGATGTCGCCCACCGGCGTCGCCGTGGCATGCGGGTTGAGATAGTCGATCGGCTTGTTGACGGTTTCCATCGCCAGTTTCATCGAGCGCACCGCGCCTTCGCCGGATGGCGCAACCATGTCGAAGCCGTCCGAGGTGGCACCATAGCCGGTGACTTCTGCATAAATCGTCGCGCCGCGTTTCTTGGCGCGCTCATATTCTTCCAGCACGACAACGCCAGCGCCGGCACCGCCGACAAAGCCATCACGGTCCTTGTCGAAGGCGCGCGAGGCGAGTTCCGGCGTATCATTATATTTGGTCGACATCGCGCCCATGGCGTCGAACAGGTTGGAGAGGGCCCAATGGATCTCCTCGCAACCGCCGGCGAACATCACGTCCTGCTTGCCCCACTGGATCTGCTCGGTGGCCGCGCCGATGCAATGCAGCGAGGTCGTGCAGGCGGAGGTGATCGAATAGTTCACGCCGAGAATCTTGAACGGTGTTGCCAGCGTCGCCGAAGCGGTGGAGCTCATCGCCTTGGGCACGGCGAACGGCCCGATGCGTTTCGGACCCTTTTCGCGCGTGATGTCGGCGGCGGCGACAATCGTGCCGGCCGAGGGGCCGCCGGAACCCATGATGATCCCGGTGCGGGTGTTGGAAATATCCGATTCAGGCAGACCCGCATCGGCGATTGCCTGCGCCATCGCCATGTAATTCCAGCCGGCACCTTCCGACATGAAGCGGTAAATCCGCTTGTCGACATGTTCGGCCGGATCGACCGTCGGCTTGCCGCCAACCTGGCAGCGGAAATTATACTGCGCGAAGCTCTCCATGTGGCGGATGCCACTTTTGCCTTCTTGCAGGGATTGGGTGACGTCGGCGGCATTATTCCCGATGGGAGAAATTATGCCGAGACCGGTGACAACAACACGGCGCATCGCGAACTCCTGGATCAGTCTTCTTGAGTTTCGGCAGGCTGGAACAGGCCCACACGCAGGTCTTTGGCCGTATAGATGATCTTGCCGTCGGCTTCGACGTGGCCATCACCAATGGCCATGATGAGCCTGCGCTGAATCACCCGTTTCAGGTGGATGACATAACGGACTTTTTTGGTTTCCGGTGTGATTTCGCCGGTGAATTTGACCTCGCCAACGCCAAGCGCCCGGCCCTTGCCGGGATTGCCTTTCCAGCACAGGAAGAAACCGACCAGCTGCCACATCGCATCGAGGCCGAGGCAGCCTGGCATCACCGGGTCGCCCTTGAAGTGGCAGGCGAAAAACCAGAGGTCCGGATTGATGTCGAGTTCGGCGACAATATAGCCCTTGCCATGATCGCCCGTATCATCATCGATATGGGTGATCCGGTCCATCATCAGCATGGGCGGGGCGGGCAGCCGTGACCGGTCGGGACCCCACATGCCACCATCTCCGGCGGCGATCAGATCTTCGTAGCTAAAAGAGCTTTGGCGTTCAGTCATGTAACCGATCGGCTGCGCCTCGGGGCGGGCAGCACACGCTACCCCTCGCCGGGCTGGGAATGGGGACCCGGTCTTGCGTGAAAACCGGGAGGATCAGCGCAGAGCGGTATCACGCGCCGGGGGACCGCTCAAGGCGGGGCTGCCGTCATTTTCGGCTTCCGGTTGGCCGCCGCGCTCATTGGCATACACACCCCAGAGCGCCTCCGCCCTTGCCCAGCCGCGATATCCCTGTCCTTCAACCCGGCACCAGCCGGTTCGGCAACGCTCAAGCGTGAGGACCACGCCGGTCTCGGCAATAGCCTCGGCGGATGCGTCTTCATCGGCGCGGGCGCGCAGGGGCGTTTCATCAATGGTGACAACGGTTCGACGGCCGGACAGGATGGATCGGTGCATCCAGGTCAGTTCGCCGCCGGGGTCGCGGACGCGGCGCCAATCGGGCGTTTCAGCCACGACTTCCATTGGCAGGCCGGCGCGAACATAGCGCCAGGCGACGGGATGAGCCCGGCTTGGCCCCGACCGGCCGTTGGCGACATCAAATTTGAGGCTCACGAAGCGCGGCACGGCCTGGCCGGACGGCGTCGGCTGGTCGTCCTGCTGCGCCGGGGCCGGCGCAGTCAGGCAAGCGAGGATGAGCAGGGCGGCGATAGGGCGCATGGAAGACTCCTGACTCCTATCCCTGTGCCCGGCCGGGTGAAGACCGGGTAAATTTTCCGCGAGCGAGGCGATGATATCGCCGGTGAGGGTGTAATCGGCGAAACACACCCTATATCCTGTGCCGAAGCGCCGGACCGTCAGGCCGGCTGTTATCGCGAGGGGAAAATCATGCGCTTTCGTTTGGCTATTTCGACCGCCGCGGCCCTGCTGGCCGCCAATTCACTGCCCGTGCTGACCAGTCCGGCCCAGGCCCAGGACGAGCCGGCGGAAATCGCCGTCGACTCGACCGCGCTTGGCGACGGTCTCTACATGTTGTCGACCGGCATGGCCGGAAACCTGGCTGTCCTGAACGGCCCCGATGGTGTCGTCATGGTCGATGACCAATTGCCCAATACTGGCGATCTGATCGAGGGGGCCGTGGTCGAGATTTCAGGCGGGGATGCCCCCCGCTTCATCGTCAATACCCACTGGCATGGCGATCATACCGGCGGCAATGCCCATTTTGCCCAGCAGGGCACCACCATCGCGGCGCACCATAATATCCGCGCCCGCCTCGACGCGGCCGAGGATGAGTGGACCCAGGCGCCGGGCACATTGCCCATCCTCACCTTTGGTCAGGACCTGACCTTCCACATGAATGGCCAGACGGTTGAAGCGGTCCACATTCCTGCGGCCCACACCGATGGCGATGCGATGGTGTATTTCCGCGAGGCCAATGTCCTGCATATGGGCGACACCTTCTTCTCCGGAATCTTCCCCTTCATCGATCTTGCGGCCGGCGGGTCGGTCGATGGCTATATCGCCGCGATGGAGCGCGGGCTGGAAATCGCCGGTGACGAGACCCGGATCATCCCGGGCCACGGACCGCTCTCGACCCGTATTGAGCTGGCAGCGGCCCTCGATATGCTGCGTGAAGCGGCCTTCCGTGTTCGCACACTCGTCGAGGGTGGCGCCGATCTGGAGGCTGTCCGCGCTGCGGCGCCCCTCGCTGATTTCCACGACGAGTGGAATTGGGGTTTCATCACCACCGACCGCATGGTGCAGACGCTCTATAATGACGCGACCGGTCATGCTGTTTCCTACGAATAAAGCGATGTGAGGGTGAGCGAGGCCAGGTTTCTGACGAAGATTTAAACCTGTCCCCAGCTTCTCGTGTGGTCAGGCTCCCCATATTGGGTTGATGAACCTGTCTGACAAAAACCACTCCTTGCCCCGCTTGCCCGAGCCCCGCAAATTTCTGGGTCTGGCCGCAGGCCTGGGCGCCGGCCTGCTGCTTTGGCTGATTATCGCACTGAGTACAGGAAACGCCTGGCTGGGCCTTCTGTTTGGCCTCGCCCCGGGGGTGGCGATCGGTATCGGCCTGCTCCTGACTGCGCGGCCCTGACGCTCAGCTGGCGCGACATCCAGGACAATCGGGGTCGCGCTTGAGTCTCACGGTCCGGCTCTCCATCGCCAGCCCGTCGAACAGCAGGATGCGGCCATCGAGGGTCTCGCCCGCTCCGCAGATATGCTTGACCGCTTCCAGTGCCATCATCGAACCGATCAGGCCGGGCAAGGCACCGACCACGCCGACGCGGGCGCAGGTCTCTGCATCGGGCGGGATTTCCGGCACCCAGCAGCGATAGCAGGGCGCATCCGGGCCGGCATTGAACATCGAGACCTGGCCGTCCCATCGCCCCAGTGCGCCCGAGATCAGCGGGATGCCCAGCGCCCGGCTGGCGGCATTGACGGCGAAACGGGTCTCGAAATTATCGCAGCCATCGAGCACCAGATCGGCGCCGGCCAGAAGCTCGGCCGCATTATCGGACTCGAGCGAGGTCTGGATTGGCCGGACCCGCGTGCCTGGATTGAGTGCTTGCAGTGCCGCGGCCCCGGTCTCGACCTTGGATTGGCCGACATCATCAGTGCGAAACAGGATTTGCCGCTGCAGATTGTCGAGGCTGACCGTGTCCGGATCGATCAGGGTGATCTGGCCGACTCCGGCGGCCGCCAGATAGAGGCTCGCCGGAGCGCCGAGCCCGCCGGCGCCGACAATCACCACCCGGGCGCGGCCCAGCGCCTGCTGGCCGGGGCCGCCAATCTCGCGCAGGACGATGTGGCGCGCGAAGCGCTCGATATCGATTGAAGGGCTCATGCCTGCACAGGTGGCCGAGAAGCTGCCGTCAATCAAGTGCAATCCGGTTGGCTTGAGCGGCGAACAGACGCAGTTTGCTGTCATGTCTGACAACACGCTCACCACCCGTGCCGAACCGACTCTGTCCGAAACCCAGATCAACCTGCTGGGCTGGCTGCGGCGCGACAAGCCGAACATCTTCCTCACCGGCCGCGCCGGTACTGGCAAGACGACTTTGATGCGCGAGCTGCTGCGTCAGGCGGGCAATAAGGCCGCTGTGCTGGCGCCGACCGGCGTCGCCGCGATGCAGGCTGGCGGGCAGACGATCCACAGCTTCTTCCATCTGCCGCCGCGCGTGATTACCGGCCGCGATATCCGCAAGGTGCGCCATAGCCGCGTCGTCAAGGCTCTGGAGACGCTGGTGATCGACGAAATCTCCATGGTGCGCTCCGACATGATGTGGGCGATCGACCAGTCCCTGCGGCTCAATCGCGAGTGCAATGAACCCTTCGGCGGCGTGCAGATGGTGATTGTCGGCGATCTGGCGCAATTGCCGCCAGTGGTGCAGGGCGGTGAGGCGGAATATCTCGAAAACACCCATGGCGGGCCCTTCTTCTTCAATCCGCAATGCTTCCGCGAGGCCGGTTTCGCGCTGGTCGAACTGGAAGAGGTGTTCCGCCAGACCGATGAGGATTTCATCCATCTGCTCAATGTGGTCCGCGAAGGCGATGTGAGGGCCGACGAGGCCGAACGGCTCAATGAGCGCGTCACCGGCCGCTCCGGGCTGGAGGCGAGCCTGAGCCATGTCGTGCTGACGGCGACCAATGAGACCGCCTTTCGCATCAACAATGCCCGCCTCGAGGGCCTGCCGACCACGCCGCATGCCTTCAACGCCAAGGTCGAGGGCCAGTTCGACCAGCGCCTCTTCCCGGCCGAGGAGCCGCTTGTGCTCAAGATCGGCGCTCGCGTGATGATGACACGCAATGATCCGCAGGGACGCTGGGTCAATGGCACGCTGGCCGAGGTCGACGGCTTTGACGAGAAGGCCGTGCGCGTGCGTATCGGCGAGAATGTCTGGTCGATCGAGCCAGCCAAATGGGAGCGCAATGCCTATGCCTTCGACGAGGCGACGCGCGCCCTGACCAAGACCACCGCCGGCGCCTTCACGCAATACCCGCTGCGTCTGGCCTGGGCGATGACCATCCACAAGGCCCAGGGCCTCACCCTCGACAAGGTCTATCTCGACCTCGCCCGCCGCCTCTTCGCGCATGGCCAGGCCTATGTGGCGCTGTCACGCGCCCGCACGCTCGAGGGTCTGGAATTATCGCGACCGCTCACCCCGGGCGATATCATCTGCGATGCGCGGATCTTTGACGTGAAGAGTTTTTGTGACCCGGTGCCGCTGAGCGTGATGGGTCAATCCTCAAACAGCGCCGTCGACAGATAGCGCTCCGCCGAACTCGCCAGCACCACCACAATCGTCTTGCCCGCCATGTCGTCGCGCCGGGCGACGTCCAGTGCCGCTTGGATGGCGGCGCCTGAAGAAATGCCGGCCGGCACGCCTTCGCTGCGGGCCGCTTCCCGGGCCATGGCGAAGGCCTGGTCATTGGTGACCTGGACGGTTTCGTCGATCAGGGAGACATCGAGATTGTCGGGGATGAAGCCGGCGCCGATGCCCTGGATCTTGTGCGGACCGGGCTTGCCGCCGGAGATGACCGGGCTGTCGGTCGGCTCGACCGCGATGATGTGGACGCCGGGCTTTTTGGCTTTCAGCACCGAGGCAACGCCGGTCAGCGTGCCGCCGGTGCCGACGCCGGCGATGAAGACATCAACCTCGCCCGCCGTGTCATTCCAGATTTCCAGCGCGGTAGTCTTGCGGTGGATCTCCGGATTGGCCGGATTGGTGAACTGGCTGGGCATCACCGCGCCGGGTGTCGCATCAATCAGTTCCTGGGCCTTGGCGATGGCGCCATTCATGCCCTTGGCGGGATCGGTGAGTACGAGCTCGGCTCCGAGATGGGCCAGGAGTTTGCGGCGCTCGATCGACATGCTTTCCGGCATGGTCAGGATCAGGCGGTGGCCGCGTGCGGCAGCGACAAAGGCGAGGCCGATGCCGGTATTGCCCGAGGTCGGCTCGATCATGACGCTGCCTTCGCCCAGCTTGCCGGCGGCCTCGAGCGCATCGATCATGGCGACGCCGATCCGGTCCTTGACGCTGGAGAGCGGGTTGAAGAATTCCAGCTTGGCGAGGATGCGTGCCTTGGCGCCGTGCGCGGCAGCGAGCCTGGACAGCTCGACCAGCGGCGTATTGCCAACCGTGTCGGCGATGGAGCTGTAGATGCGGCCGCGGCCCGGAGTGTCGGTCATGGGGAAATCCTCAATGGAAGCTGGTGGCTATGTAGGTGCCCGGGACGCATGTGTCACCGCGCGCTGCGATCACGCTTTCTCGATCACACGCCGGTGGAACCGAAACCGCCCGTGCCGCGCTGGGTTTCGCTCAGCTCGTCGGTCACCAGCCACAGCGCCTGCATCACCGGGGCGATCACCATTTGCGCGATACGGTCGCCGCGATTGATCACGAAGTCTTCCTTGCCGTGATTGATCAGATTGACCCGGATCTCGCCGCGATAATCGGCATCGACCGTGCCGGGAGAATTGACGCAGGAAATCCCCTTTTTGGCCGCCAGGCCGGAGCGGGGGCGCACCTGGGCCTCGAAACCATCCGGCAGGGCAATGGCGATCCCGACCGGCACCAGGCGCCATTCGCCATGGGGGATGATGATGGGTTCATCGGCCGGGATGGCGGCGCGCAGATCCATGCCGGCCGATTGCGGCGTCTCATAGGCGGGCAGGGCCAGGCCCTCATAATGCGGCAGCGGTTTGATCTGGACGTGGATGGTTTTCATCGGCTCGGGTCCGGCGCAGTGGCAGAAGGGGTGATTGAAGCCCGGCAGCGCCTGGCTGGCCAGTGCGCGCGGCAGGCTGGTTGGGGAAAACTAGAGGGCTTCGGCGATGCGGGATGCCAGCCGGGCCGCGATCTCGCCCTTGGGCGCGCGCGGCCAGTGCTCGCTTCCCGCCTCCGTGACCAGGGTGACAGCATTCTCGGCGCCGCCCATCACATCGCCCGAGACATCATTGGCGACGATCCAGTCACAGCCCTTGCGGACGCGCTTGGCGGTAGCGAGGGCCTCGACATCATGGGTCTCGGCGGCAAAGCCGACCACCAGGCCGGGGCGTCCGCTGACGAGATGGCTGATGGTCTTGAGAATGTCCGGATTTTCGATCAGGGGCAGGGTGGCAAAGCTCGACTTGTCGGCCTTGATCTTGGTGTCGGAGGGGGCGGCGGGACGCCAGTCGGCGACGGCGGCGACGGCGATGAAAACATCGGCCGGCATGGCTGCCTCGACGGCGGCAAGCATGTCGAGCGCGGTCTCAACCCGCACCACGGTCATGCCGTCGGGGTCCGGCAGGGCTGTCGGGCCGGAGACAAGCGTCACGCGCGCGCCGAGTGCGGCGCACGCCGCGGCGATGGCATAGCCCTGCTGGCCGGAGGAATGGTTGGAGATATAGCGGACCGGATCAATCGGTTCGCGGGTCGGGCCGGCGGTGATCAGCACATGCCGTCCGGCGAGCGGCTCAGCCATGCAGCAGGCCCTCGACGGCATCGGCAATCGCGACCGGTTCGGCCATGCGGCCGGGGCCGAATTCACCGCAGGCCATCTCGCCCTCATCGGGACCGACAAAGTGGATGCCGTCGCTGCGGAGTGTCGCCAGATTGCGCCGGGTCGCCTTGTGCTCCCACATGCGCACATTCATGGCCGGCGCCATCAGGACCGGCTTGTCGGTCGCCAGCAGCGTGGTCGAGGCGAGATCATTGGCCAGGCCCTGGGCCGCCTTGGCCATCAGGTCGGCGGTGGCGGGGGCGACGACGACGAGATCGGCCGAGCGCGAGAGTTCGATATGGCCCATGTCGGACTCGTCGGTGAGATCGAACAGCTGGCTGAAAACGCGTTCGCCCGACAGCGCCGAGACACTGAGCGGGGTGACGAATTCAGCGCCGGCAGAGGTCAGGATACAGCGTGAGCCAATGCCGCGACGCTGCAATTCGCGGATCAGCAGCAGGCTTTTATAGGCGGCGATCCCGCCACCAATGATCAAGAGGATCCGCTTGTCGGACACGAGTGTGCTCCCAGGTCGATACCGGGACTAACTAGCGGTTTGCGCGCGGAATCCCAAGCCCCTTCTCGGCTCGTAGCCTTAAGGCGGGACGCCGGTGCCCGGTCTCAGCTGGCGAGGCGGCGCTCAGTCATCATTTCGCGGACTTTTTCCGTGTCGGCATAGAGCGCAGCCTGTTTGTCCAGCTGGTGCCGGAAGAAGGCGGCGATGGTCAATTCCATGTCATAGATCGAGATGCGCGTGATCGCGGACAAATCCTCGGCGTCAAGCTTGCGGTCGGCTTCCAGGCCGAGGCGCATGATGCCGGTCATCAGATTGGCATAGGCCGAGGAATAGGCGTGCGATGGGTAGTCGAGCTTGCTGTGACGCAGGCCCATCTGATCGACGGCGTCGTAATACTTGGCGTCAAAGCGTGCCGAGAAGACGAGTTCGCAATGGGCCAGCATGCCATCGCGCAGATAGCGCGTATTGTCGGAAATCTCGAAATAATCTCCGACCTCGGGATTGGAGGTGAGGTGATCAAACAGGGTTTCAAGCGTCTCGGCCGCATAGCCCATGATGCGCGGCTTCAGCCGCTGCACGCGCGCGACAGTCGCCGCGTCGATACGGAAAAATTCGCGTTGAAGCTCGAGATGCTCGGGGGTGGGGCTTGTGTTCAGTGTCATGCCCACACTAAAGCACAAGAGTATTACCGGAGCGTGTCACAGAGGCTTCGGATTTTACAGAATTGCCCACATGACAGCAGCGCCGGCCAGGGCCGCGGCGCCCAGCCAGGCGAGTCGGATTGCCCAGGGCCGTGGCGCGGGAGCCGTGCACAGGGCGAGTTCGCCTGACTTCAGCCGCGCGGCGATTTCGGTCCAGTCCTCGATTGTATCGGGCAGGACGCGCAGGGCGCCGTACAGGCGCTCCAGATCCTCGCCAATATCGCGGATCCGGCCTTCCGGCCCCAGTTCGCGCTTCATCCACGCTTCGACCACCGGTGTCGCTGCGGCCCACATATTGTGTTGCGGATCGAGGCCGCGTGCGACGCCTTCACACTGGACCATGGTCTTTTGCAGCATCACCAGTTCGGGCCGCAGGCGCATGTCGAACAAGTCGGTGATCTCGAATAACTGCATCAGGACGCGCGACATCGGCACTTCGTCGGCGCGCTTGCCGAAAATCGGCTCGCCTACCGCTCGAAGTGCACTGGCGAAGTCCGCTACGGCATGCTCGTCCGGGACGTATCCGGCGGCGAAATGCGCCCGCGCTGCGGCCATGTAATCGCGCGTCAGAAAGCCGTGCAGGATGAGCGCCAGAAAACGGCGTTCCGGCCGGCCAATCCGGCCCATAATGCCGAAGTCAACGGCCCAGAGATCGCCATTGGCCGACGCGAACAGGTTTCCGGCATGCATGTCGGCATGAAACACGCCGCGATCGAGGGCCGTGCCGAGAAAGGCGCGCGTGAGGGTCGTGGCCAGTGCCGCCTTGTCCAGGCCAAGCGTCTCCACCCGGGCCGGGTCACTGAGCGGCGCGCCCGTGACCCAGTGTGTGGTCAGAATACGTTTTGACGACAAGGTCCACTCGACCTCGGGGATGCGATAATGCTCGACTGACATGGCAGCCTCGGACAATTCCGATGCGGCTGCGGCCTCAAGCCGCAAATCGGTTTCGAAGCTCAGAGAGCGGGCAATCGTGGCAACAAATTTGCGGGGCTCCAGGCGGCGGCTGGCCGGTGCCAGTTTTTCCGCGAGCGCGGCGCCCAGCGAGAGTGTGCGGATATCGCGGGCGATGCGCAGCTCGATATCGGGCCGCAGGACTTTGACAGCCACTTCGACATCATCTTGCGTTGTGGCTCGGTGAACCTGGGCAATGGACGCGGCGGCGATCGGTGGTCCGAAAGTTTTGAACAGGGTCTCGACTGGCGCGCCAAGCTCGGCCGCGAGGATGGCGCGGGCTTCGGCATCGTCGAAGGGCGGCATCCGGTCCTGCAGCCGCGACAGGCCGCGCGCGAAGCGCTCGCCGATCACATCGCCGCGTGTGGCGAGGATCTGGCCGAACTTGACATAGGAGGGGCCGAGCGTTTCCAGCGCGCGGGCCAGCCGCTCGCCCGGATTATCGGCCGCATCCCGCCGGGCAAACAGCCGCGCCAGCCGACCGGCCAGCCGCGCCGGCGCCGGGTACAGCGCCTGGTATTCGACGGGCAGAATGGCGTCGTGGCGCACCAGGGTGAGCAGGGCGCGCAGCAATCGCGCGAAGGAGGCAAGGGTCGCGAACATATTTGAGCTGTTTAGAGGGCGACGCCGCGCTTGGCGAGGGCGGCGTGGAGTCGCGGCGTGGACGGGAGTGCAGCCAGCTTGCGCCCGGCCAACCAGAGGTTAGACTCAGGCAGGAGTTTAGGCTTGAGATGCGCCACACAATCGAGTTCGACCACGAGAATAAATGGGTTTTGACGCGCTTTCGCGGGCCTCTGCTTATCGACGAGGCGGTGGCCTTGCTGAAGACATCAGTCTCGTTTCCTGAGTGGTCGCCTGCGTGGGACCGCATCATTGACTATAGTGATGGCTTGCTGGGCGATCTGGACGTCGAGGCCGTGCAGCGCGGCAAGGTGGCCTTGGGCGAGGTCCTGAGTGCTGCCTATGGGGGCAAGCCGACGTTGAGCGCCCAGGTTTGTGCGGACCCGATCAAGCTGCCCCTTATCAAATACTGGATCGGACTCGGCGATGGCGATTACCCCGCGGGGCTGAAACTGTTCGACAGTATTGCCGAGGCCCAGGCCTGGATACTCGCGAGCCGGGCGGCGCGCTGAGCGTGGGGTGATCAGGCCCAGCCCGTGTGTAGCGCAGCGATTCCGCCCGAAAAATTCGTGTAACTGACCTGGCTGAAACCGGCGGTTCGCAATTCCGTGGCGAAGCTTTCCTGGTCCGGGAAACGTCGGATGGATTCAACGAGGTATTGATAGCTGGCGCGGTCCTTGGCGACATGCTCGCCGAGTTCGGGCATCACATTGAATGACCAGGCGTCATAGAGATTTTCCCAGGCGCGGCTGGTCGGGCGCGAGAATTCCAGGCACAAAAAGCGGCCGCCCGGCTTCAGAACGCGTCGCATATCCTTCAGCGCCGCTGCACGGTCGGTGACATTGCGGATTCCGGTCGAGATTGTGACGCAATCGAAACTGTGGTCCGTCAGCGGCAGGCATTCGGCATTGCCGGTCACCCATTCAATCCGGCCCGTATGGCTGGGCTCGACGCCGCGCTTGATGCCGGCTCGCAACATTTGCTCGTTGATGTCCAGCACGATCGCCTCGGCGCGGCGCGGGTCCGCGCGCCGCTTTCCGGCCCGGTCCGCCTTGGTCAGGAAGCTGCGCGCCAGATCGCCAGTGCCGCCGGCCACATCCAGCAACCGCTCGCCGGGCTGCGGGTTGGCGCGGGTCATCACCATGTCCTTCCAGGCGCGGTGCACGCCCAGCGACATCAGGTCATTCATCAGATCATAGCGGCGTGCCGAGCGGTCGAAGACATTGCGCACGAGGCCCGCCTTCTGAGTGCGGTCGACGTCTTCAAAGCCGAAGGGAACGGTTTCGGCTGGAGCCGCAGTATCGGGAGAATTGCTCATGAGCAGACAATAAGTGAAGCGGGCCGCGAGGCAAAGCGGCCTCGGCGGTCCGTGATGCCGCAGGCCGTGCCTGTGTGCCGCATGATGGCGGCCTTGCCCCTGCGGCGGGGCTGTGGCCGAGTATAACAAGGCGCACCAGTTTCGAGTTTGATCCGGCGGCGTCAATTTACATCAACCGTGTCGGTCTTGCTATGCAGCACAGTCCCCGGCGGCGACTTGAACTGGAGCGCCAGTGCCTGAACTGCCTGAAGTGGAAACGGTCCGGACCGGCTTGATTCCGGCGATGCAGGGCCGCCTCATCGAACGGGTGCAACTCAATCGCGCCAATCTGCGCTTTCCGTTTCCCGAACGCATGGCTGAGCGCCTGGGCGGGCGCCGGGTTGAGCGCATTGACCGTCGCGCAAAATATCTCCTGCTTCGCCTGTCGGGCGACGAGACCTTGCTGGTTCATCTGGGCATGTCGGGCCGCTTCTCGATCGAAGCCGACGCCGCCAGCCGGCAGCCCGGGGATTTCGTCCACGCTGCGCCGGCCAATCCGAAACATGATCACGCCGTCTTCGAGATCGAGGGTGGGGTGACAGTGCGCTACAATGATCCGAGGCGGTTTGGTTTCATGCTGTTGTTTGCGACCGCCAGCGAGGATGAGCAGCCCAATCTCGCCGGTCTCGGGCCCGAGCCCAACTCGAACGCCTTCTCGGGCGCTGCTCTCGGCGAGGCACTGGCCGGCAAACGCACGCCGATCAAGTCGGCCCTGCTTGATCAGCGCGTCGTCGCCGGGCTGGGAAATATCTATGTCTGCGAGGCTTTGCACCGATCCGGCATCAGCCCGCTCAGGGAGGCGCGCAACATTCCGGGCGTGCGGGCCGAACGTCTGGCCCATGCGGTGCGGAATGTGATCGAGGAAGCGATTGCTGCCGGAGGATCAACGCTGAAAGACTTCGCCGGTGCGGACGGTGCGCTGGGGTATTTTCAGCACCGCTTCAGCGCCTATGGACGCGAGGGGGCCGCGTGCCCGACTCCGCAATGTGCGGGCGAGATCAGGCGGATTGTCCAGGCTGGCCGATCAACATTCTATTGTCCGGCCTGTCAGCGCTAGCCCCGGGAGGTGCGGCCGCGGCACCACTCATTTCTTGCCGCAATTTCGGCAGAACTGGCTAATATCGTCAAAACAACTCAAACCTGACCCGGAGCTCTGCCACATGCATCGTCCTATCCAGTTTCTTCACCGCCTGACATCGGCCTGTGGGGCGATGTTTGTCGCCGCGGGCCTGGCCTTCTCTGGCATTGTCGCCGCGGCCCAGGCGCAATCGGTCGACTATTCCGGCCTCGAGGCCTCACCGGCGATGTGGCGCTTGGCCGATGCGGACTCGGAGATTTATCTGTTTGGCACCTTCCACCTTCTTCCACCCAGCCTGGATTGGCAGACCGATGAGTTGCGCGCCCGCCTCGCCAGCGCCGATTCCCTGTATCTTGAAGCGGATGTTCAAAGCGACGCCGCGCAGGCCCGGCTGCAGGCGCTGGTCGTCCAGCTTGGCCTCAATCCGCAAGGCGTAACCCTGTCCTCGATCCTGGACGCAGAGGCCGTGGCCTTGCTCGCCAATGTCGCCCCTACGGTCGGGGCCACGCCGCAAATGCTGGAGCCGATGCGCCCGTGGCTGGCTCAGATTGTCCTCTCTGTTGCGCAGATGCAGACGCTGGGGCTCGACCCCGAGGCCGGGGTCGAGAAGGCCTTGCTCGCCGCCATTGCCGGCAGCGATACCGAAGTCGGCTATTTCGAGACCGCCGAACAGCAGATCCGAGTGCTTGCCGACTTGCCGGACGAGGTCCAGGTGCGCGGTTTCGCCGAAGGCTTGCGCGAAATGGAACGCACACCGGCCATGCTCGACGAGATGGTCCGCGCCTGGGCGGCAGGTGATGTCGAGGCCATTGAGCGTATCGTGAATGCGGACATGCGCGAGGAGACGCCCGAGATGTATGAGGCGCTGATCGTTCGGCGCAATCAGGACTGGATACCGCAAATCCTGACTTTGCTCGATGGCGAGGGGACCGTCTTCATTGCCGTGGGTGCCGCCCATCTCAGTGGTGAAAACGGCGTCGTGGAGCTTTTGCGGGAATCCGGCATTACCGTTGAACGGCAATAGCTTGACCCTTGGCGCCTGAGTCGCGGACTGTTGCTGGTGTCGACCGCCAGCCCGGTCTGCGCTATAGCGGCGCGGTTTTTCAGCGTGGAGTAACCGCGCAGGCATACGGAGCGCCGAGATGGCCTACAAGACAATTCAGGTAAAGACCGAGGGACGCGTGGGGGTAATCACCTTCTCGCGTCCTGAAGCCCTCAACGCGCTTTGCGATGAGTTGACGACGGAACTGGCAACGGTTCTCACCGCCTTCGAGAAGGATGGTGGAATTGGGTGCGTTGTGTTGACCGGATCGAAGAAGGCCTTCGCGGCCGGCGCCGACATCAAGGAATTGCAGGCGCGCGATTTCGTTAGCCTCTACATGCAGGACCCCTTCGCCGAGACCTGGGAGGCGGTTGCCCGCTTCCGCAAGCCGATCATCGCGGCAGTTTCCGGTTATGCGCTTGGCGGTGGATGTGAAATTGCCATGATGTGCGATTTCATCATCGCATCGCAGACGGCCAAGTTTGGACAGCCCGAAATCAATCTCGGTGTCATGCCCGGCGCTGGCGGCACGCAACGCCTGCCACGTGCAGTCGGCAAGGCCAAGGCTATGGATATGTGTCTGACCGGCCGGATGATGGATGCCGAAGAGGCAGAACGCTCGGGCCTGGTGTCGCGGGTGGTGCCTGCAGAAGACTTGCTGGATGTGGCGATGGAAGCTGCTGAAGCAATTGCCGTCAAGTCTCTGCCAGTGGCGATGATGACGAAAGAATCCGTCAATCGCGCCTATGAGATCGGCTTGACGGAAGGCGTCCGCTTCGAACGCCGCGTCTTCCAGTCGCAGTTCGCGCTGGAAGATCAAAGCGAAGGCATGTCTGCCTTTGCCGAGAAGCGCGCTGCGCATTTCAAGCATCGTTAGTCAAACTGGCGGCAGGGGCAGTTGACGCCCCGGCTTCTAGGGCCTATACGCCGCCGCTCACGGATTTAATCGGGCTCTCGTCCCGGTCGCATGAAGAGGTTAGAACCCATGGCCAATACAAGCTCGGCCAAGAAGATGGTCCGCAAGATCGCGCGCCGCACTGCCGTCAACAAGGCTCGTCGCTCGCGCGTCCGGACCTATGTCAAAAAAGTCGAGACCGCGATTGCGGCCGGCGATCAGGCTGTGGCGAGAGCCGCGCTGGTGACTGCGGAATCAGAAATGATGCGCGCAGTTCGCAAGGGCGTGTTCCACAAGAACACCAGCTCGCGCAAAGTCTCGCGTCTGTCGGCTCGCATCAAGGCGATGGCTGCCTGATCACGCTTCAAGGCTGAATGATTTGAATACGCCCGGGACTCGCGTCCCGGGCGTATTTTTTTGCCCGGTGTGCAGCGATCCGAGTCTGGCCCGGCCGGGCCACCTGCGGCCGGCTGCTCATATATTATTCCTGATACGGAGCTGTTTAAGCAGCGATATTCATGCGAAGCGAAGCCGTGTTTCGGGGGGATTTTTGTGGTGAATTTGAACCAGCTGCAGACGAAAAATTTTATCTCATTTGCCAAGCTTCGACCCGATCACGGATTTCCCTTGTCAAGCGAAGAATGTCGAAATCCGGGCGTTGAATCATGTTGACCGTCTTTATGGAAGCGGTAACCTTTGAGGCTCTGAGGGCGATCATTCCGATGCGGAAAATATTCCGATTTCAACGCGGCATAGCGGCGTGTTGAATGCGTGCGAATGTGCCATAATAACAAACACCTAGCTCTCACCTCGAAGTGGAGCAGATCACAAGTGTGGCGGACGATGGCATATAAGAAATTGGCAGTTTCAGATACCAAGGCAGCGGCATTCGAGGCGCAAGGTGCGACCGATATCGCGGCTATCTGGCGTGCTGTCCGTGCTCGCCTGCGGACCGAGCTTGGCGACGCGCTTTACTCCCAGGAAATTGCCCGTCTGCGTGTCCGCATGTCTGATGCCGGGGCGATCATTGTCCTGGCGCCCAGCACCTTCAATCGCGACTGGATCGAAGATCATGTCGGCGCGCGAATTCGGGCGATTTGGACGGAGCTGGATTCCATGCATCGCGACCTGATCGTCCTCGCCGAGGGTCAGGCTGAACCACAATCGGACGTAGTGCGCGAGATTCCGGCGCCACAAGCGGTGAGCGGATCGTCGCCGGTCTCGACGCCGCGCCAGGATGATGCGATCGAGCCGCGTTTCAGTTTCGATTCATTCCGCGTCGGGCCTGCAAATGAAGTTGCGGCTGCCGCTGCGCGGAGCATTGTTTCGGCCGCGACGCCGCCTTTCAATCCTGTTTTCTTTTACGGCGATTACGGTGTCGGCAAGACACATCTCATGCATGCCGTCGCCAGCGCCGTCTCCAAAACATCCAGGCCCCGCAAGGCGCTGTATCTCACGGCAGAGGAATTCCTGTCCGGTTTTGTGACGGCGATGCGCGCGCGGGACACCATCACGTTCAAGGAGACGGTCCGCGGCGTCGATTTTCTGCTGATCGATGATGTCCACTTCATTGCCGGCAAGCCGAAGACCGAGGACGAATTCCTCAATACGATTGCGGCGCTGATCGCTGAGAACAAGCAGGTCGTGCTGGCCTCGCACCGACCGCCTGCCGAACTGGCCATTGCCGATGATCGTCTGCGCTCCTTGCTGACCGGCGGCCTGGCCTGCCCGTTGAGCAAGCCGGACCTGGACCTGCGGCGCCAGATTCTCGACTGCAAGATCGCCCAGGCGAAGTGCCACTATCCGGTGCTTAACGTGTCCGAGCCGGTGCGCGACTTCCTGGCGGCCCGTATCACCACCGGCCCGCGTGAGCTGGAAGGCGTGCTCAACAACGTCATTTGCCGTACGGCGCTGCTGGGTCTGCCGGTGACGATGGAGGCGGTTTCGACGGCCCTGCGTGACTTGTCGCTGAGCGCCGAGAAGCGCTTGACGGTCGATGAGATCCAGAAAGCTGTTGCGACCCATTTCGGTGTCACCACGACGGATATCTGTTCCAAGCGCCGCACTCAGAGCGTGGTTCGTCCGCGCCATGTTGCGATGTATCTGGCGAAGGTGCTGACCACGCGCTCCTTGCCGGATATCGGGCGCCGTTTCGGCGGTCGGGATCACTCGACTGTCATTCATGCGGTCAACAAGATCATTGCCATGATCGAGTCCGGGGACCCAATCGGGCAGGACGTTGATTGCCTGACCCGGGAGTTGCGGGGCTGATTTTCGCTGGAAAAAGCGCTCCCCGCTGGATAATTGTCTTGCGGTTGTGTTTTTTCATGTATCCTCTTTTACCCACCCTTTCCGGTGTCGGCTGATTTGCCAGCGCGCCACCGACTCATGAAGACGTCAAAGCGGAACGCGAGATATGAAGCTGACGATCGAGCGCGCTACGCTCCTCAAGGCCCTGGGCCATGTGCAGGCCGTGGTTGAGAAGCGCAACACGATTCCCATCCTCTCGAATGTGCTGATTTCGGCGGGTCCCAATGGTGCGAGTTTCGCGGCCACCGACCTCGATATCGAGATCCTTGAGACCACTGAGGCGCGCTGTGATGGCGAAGGCATGGTCACGGCACCGGCCCACACCCTTTACGATATTACGCGCAAACTGCCTGACGGCGCTGACGTCACTTTGGAGATGACGGGTGAAGATCCACGCCTGGTCCTCAAGGCCGGGCGGTCGAACTTCTCGCTGCCCTCCCTGCCGCCGGGGGATTTCCCGGTCATGCCGACCGAGGATCTCGAGCATAGTTTCTCGCTGCCTGCTGCCGCGTTGGCACGGCTGATCGACAAGACCCGTTTCGCGATTTCGACCGAGGAGACGCGGTATTATCTCAACGGTATCCATTTCCATGCTTCCGAGCAGGATGGACGCAAGACACTGCGTGCCGTGGCGACTGACGGGGTCAGGCTGGCGCTGGCAGAGGTTGACCTGCCCGATGGCGCCGCCGGCATGCCGGGTGTGATCGTGCCGCGCAAGACCGTGCAGGAAATCCGGCGCCTGCTGGAAGACGCCAGCGACGATGTCGAAATTTCGGTGTCTGAGGGCAAGATCCGCTTCCGTCTCGGCCGTGCTGTACTGACCTCGAAGCTGATCGACGGGGCTTTCCCCGATTACGAGCGGGTCATCCCGCGTGGAAATACGCGCATGATGTCCGTCGAGAACAAGCGCTTCGCTGAAGCGGTTGATCGTGTGGCGACCATTTCGATGGAGAAGTCGCGTTCGGTCAAGCTTTCGCTCGGCGAGGACACGCTGGTATTGGCGGTCAATAATCCGGAAAGCGGGCAGGCCGAGGAAGAGCTCGCCGTTTCCTATAGCGATGAAGGCTTCGCGATCGGTTTCAACGCCCGCTACATGCTGGATGTCGCTTCGCAGATCGAGGGTGACCAGGCGCAATTCCACTTTGCTGACGCTGCATCGCCCGCGCTCGTCACCGATAGCGGCGATCCGGATGCGCTTTACGTGTTGATGCCGCTGCGGGTGTGAGCAAGCCTGCCGATACAGAACAAACAGACTCACCGCCGCCGGTCGCCCCGGCGGCGGTTCGTCGTTTGCGGCTGACTGATTTTCGCGGTTATCACGACCTTGACCTTGAAATCGATGCCCGGCCTGTGGCGCTGTTTGGCGAGAATGGATCGGGCAAGACCAATCTGCTGGAGGCGCTGTCCTTCCTCGCACCGGGCCGTGGCCTGCGATCCGCCGGGGCTGACGGGGTTGCGCGCAAGCAGGAGGGTGTGTCGGCGCAAGCCTGGGCCGTATTCGCGGAAATCGAGAACATCCAGGGCCGCTTCAAACTCGGGGTCGGTGCGCGCAGTGGCGGCCGGCGTGAAACCCGTATTGATGGCGATCCCGCCCAGCAGGTGGAACTCTCCCGGCTGATCCCGATGATCTGGCTGACCCCGGCCCAGGACCGGCTGTTTGCCGGTCCGCGCGCTGACCGTCTCAAATTCTTCGATCGGCTCGTCTATGCCGCCGACCCGGCTCATGCGGAGGCGGCCACGGCGTATGAAAAGACCCGCATGCGACGCCAGCGCCTGCTTGATGACGGAGGCGCCGATCCGGTCTGGATTGATGCGCTGGAGACGGAGATGGCTGGCCATGGCGTTGCGGTCGCGGCGGCGCGGCTGGAGGCACTGATCCGCTTGCAGGCAGAAATCGATGCCCGGCCCGAGGGCGCCTTCCCACAGGCCGACCTCGCTCTCGATGGTGCGGTCGAGGCCGATCTCGCCTCCGGCGTGGCGGCAGCCGAGGCAGAGGACCGGTTTGCGCGCGCCCTGAGAGAGGGGCGTGGCCGCGACGGCGCTGTCGGCCGCACCCTGACGCGCGGCCCGCATCGAACCGAGCTGGCGACCCGGCATCGCGACAAGGACCAGCCCGCCGGCGATTGCTCGACCGGTGAACAAAAGGCCCTGATCCTCACCCTGGCACTGGCCCAGGCCCGGGTGCTCGCCGTCCGGAGCTCGATCGCGCCCCTCCTCCTGTTCGATGAGGCCTGCGCCCATCTCGACGCCGCCCGGCGTGAGGGTCTGGCACGCGAAATCCTTGCGACCGGTTCCCAGGCCTGGCTGACGGGCGTTGAGCGGGTCCTGTTCGAGCCGTTTGGGTCAGAGGCACAATATCTCAAGGTCGATAACGGGCAGATTGCGCAACCGGCCCGGACCGGCAATTGAGGCCCCAGGCATGAGTGTTGAAAACCTTCTCCTGTTCGCCGGCGCCTTGCTGATCCTGTTCGTGACGCCGGGACCCGGCATAGCCGCCATGATTGCGCGCACGCTCGATGCCGGGCCCTGGTATGCGGCGATGTACGGGGCGGGCATTCTGACCGGCGATATCTTCTGGTTCACGCTGGCGGTCACGGGGCTTTCTGCGGTCGCGCAACAACTCGAGGCGGTGTGGCTGGCGGCCAAGCTGGTCGGCGCCGGCTATCTGTTGTGGATGGCAGGAAGCGCCTATTGGAGCGCCTGGACCGGGGCGCGGCCCAAACCGGTCTTTGCCGCAGGCTCAAGGCGCGGATGGGCCGGAACCTATCTGGCCGGTCTGGCGATGCCATTGTCCAATCCGAAGCCGATCATTTTCTACCTCACCCTGGTGCCCGCCTTCATCCCGCTGGAGGCGATCACGCCCCCGGTTTACGCCCTTATGCTGTTGATTATGCTGGCACTCGCTGTCCCAACCGCCGGGGCCTATATTGGCGCCGCCCACAAGGCCCGCGACTGGCTGAAAACCCCGGCTGTGCGGCGTGGTGCCGACATTCTGACCGGCAGCGTGATGCTGGCAATCGCGGTCGTGCTTCTGCTGCGCTGACAGAAGACTCACGCGTGCGCGCGCGTATGGCCAGAGGACTCCGTGTGCGGTAGAATCACGCCATGACCGAACAACCGAATCACGAATACGACGCGGAATCGATCAAGGTCCTCAAGGGCCTTGATGCCGTCCGCAAACGTCCCGGCATGTATATCGGCGATACCGATGATGGCTCGGGCCTGCACCACATGGTTTATGAGGTCGTCGACAACGCGATCGATGAAGCCCTGGCTGGCCATTGTTCCGAAGTCCTGGTGACGCTGCACGCCGATGGCTCGGCGAGTGTCCGCGATGACGGTCGCGGCATTCCGACCGATTTCCACAAGGGCGAAGGCATGTCGGCGGCCCAGGTCATCATGACCCAGCTCCATGCCGGCGGTAAGTTCGACCAGAATTCCTACAAGGTTTCCGGCGGTCTGCATGGTGTTGGCGTTTCGGTCGTCAATGCCCTGTCGGTCTGGATGGATCTGACGATCTGGCGCAAGGGGAAGGAGCATTATATGCGCTTCCGCCATGGCGTTGCAGACGAAGATCTCAAGGTTATGGGCGATGTCGATCCGGGCAAGACGGGCACGGAAGTGCGCTTCATGCCGTCCGAAGACACTTTCACCATGACCGAGTTTGACCGGCCCACGCTGCAGCACCGTCTGCGCGAGCTGGCCTTCCTCAATTCGGGCGTCAAGATCACCCTGCGCGATGAGCGCGAGGAAGAGGTCTGGTCCGACACCATGGTCTATGAGGGCGGCGTCGCGGCCTTCGTCTCCCACCTCGATCGCACCAAGACCCCGATTTTCCCCGAGCCGGTCCTGATCCAGGGTGAGCGCGATGGCGTGATGGTCGAGGCGGCGCTGGAGTGGAATGACAGCTATCACGAGAATGTTCTCTGCTTCACCAATAACATACCGCAACGCGATGGCGGCACCCATCTGGCCGGTTTCCGCGGTGCTCTGACGCGTATCGTCAATAATTACGCGGCCTCTTCCGGGCTGGCGGCGAAGGCGAAGATCTCCATTACGGGTGATGACGCCCGCGAAGGTCTGACCTGCGTCCTGTCGGCCAAGGTGCCGGATCCGAAATTCTCCTCCCAGACCAAGGACAAGCTGGTTTCCTCCGAAGTGCGCCCGGCCGTTGAAGGCATTGTCGGCGAGGCGCTGGCGGAATGGTTTGAAGAACATCCGATCGAAGCCAAGCAAATCGTTGGCAAAATCATTGAGGCCGCGGCGGCCCGCGAAGCTGCGCGCAAGGCGCGTGAGCTGACGCGGCGCAAGTCGGCGCTGGAAATTTCCTCCCTGCCCGGCAAGCTTGCCGATTGCCAGGAGAAAGATCCGGCCAAGTCTGAAATCTTCATCGTCGAGGGTGACTCAGCTGGTGGTTCTGCCAAGCAGGGCCGCCATCGCGGCAATCAGGCTGTGCTGCCGCTGCGCGGTAAAATCCTCAATGTCGAGCGCGCGCGTTTTGATCGCATGCTCGGCTCGGAACAGGTCGGAACGCTGATCACGGCGCTCGGCACCGGCATTGGTCGCGACCAGATCAATTACGACAAATTGCGCTACCACAAAGTCATCATCATGACCGATGCTGATGTCGACGGCGCCCATATCCGCACGCTTTTGTTGACCTTTTTCTATCGGCAAATGCCGGAACTGATCGAGCGCGGGCATCTCTACATCGCCCAGCCGCCCCTGTATAAAATCACCAAGGGCCGCTCGGAACGCTATGTCAAAGACCAGGCCGAGATGGATGCCTATCTGATCGAGGAAGGCACCAGCGAGGCCGATCTTCGGCTGGCCAATGGCGAGGTTATCACCGGCGCCGACCTGGCCGACCGGGTTGGTACGGCGCGGGCCGTGAAGGCGTCTGTTGACCGGCTCCAGGTGCGTGCGCCCGGCTTCGCGCTGGAGGCGGCGGCGCTGTCGGGAGCCCTGGTTCCCGAACCGTCTGCGGACGCGATCCAGGCTGCGGCTGCGCGTCTCAACGGCTTTGCTGACGAGGGTGAAAACACCTGGGTCGGTGAGCTGAATGCCGATAATAATCTGGTGTTTACCCGTGATGTTCGCGGCGTTACCGAGACCGTGGTGCTCAATGCCCCGCTGCGCGAAAGCCCCGATGCCCGGCGTCTGTCCGAGCGTGGCCTGGCGATTGCCGATGTCTATATCGGACCGGCGGTTTTCAGTTCCAAAAACGGTCCGGTGACGACTTACAGCCCGACACAATTGGTCGATGCTGTGGTCACGGCAGGCTCCAAGGGTATGAAAGTCCAGCGCTATAAGGGTCTGGGCGAAATGAATCCGGAACAGCTCTGGGAAACCACGCTGGATCCGAACGTGCGCACCCTGTTGCAGGTTTCGGTCACCCATGCCGACACGGCGGACGAGCTCTTCACCAAATTGATGGGCGATGTCGTTGAACCGCGACGTGAATTTATCCAGGAACACGCGCTGGAAGCGGAAGTCGACGCCTGATCGGATCGGATTTCGCGGGCCGTCGCGCTGGCTGGCTGTCCGCCTGCCACTGGCCCGGCGTCAGCCTGCCACAGGTCTGCCATTCAGGGCGTGCGGGTTGGCTATAGTCCCTCCGCTTTCGCCTTGCGCCAGAAAATCACGGCCAGAACCAGCGTCACCGCCGGCATCATCAACCCGTATTCGCCGGCCCAGAGCGCCGTATTGCCGGCATCGCTGGTGAGCGGATTGAACAATTTGTCGAAATAGACATTGTGGGCGGCGTGGAAGCAGACGGCCGGCCACAGGCTGCCCGATTTGAAGGTGAAATAGGTCATCATCACCGACATTGAGCAAATCATCACGGTGAAGGCCGACATTTGCAGCCAGGCCTCGCCGCCGCCGTAAAACACCACGATCGGCCAGTGCCAGAAGGCCCAGATGACGCCGCTGAACAGGGCGACGGCGCCGAACGGCATCACCTTGCGCAATTCCCAGACGAAAAAGCCGCGCCAGCCAATTTCCTCGCCGATAATCGTGCTCGCCGCGCGGATACAGCCAATCGTGCCGATCAACACCACCATCACCGCGATCAGCACCGGCGTTGAGACCTCCAGCCCCGTCTCGCCGGCCCATTCGGCGAGGGTTTCCGGATCGGGAAAGCCACCCAGCCCGAGGCCCCAGATCAGCCCGTAGGCGATCGCGACATAGAGAATGGGCGTTGCGAAGGCGCCCAGATTGAAGCGCCACTTGCCCCATCGCCATGGCAGCGAGGACAACTTGCGCCCGCGGATCGCCAGCGTCGCAAACGCCGCCAGCGCCGGACACCACATCAGGGGGCCGACATAGAGGCTGGTCGGGTTGAGATTGACGATGGCGTAGTGGAAGACGGCGCTCAGCCCGGTGACGATGACAAGGAAAATCGCAATCGTGGTCCAGGCCTTACGGCGCTCTGTGCTGTCGGTGCTCATGCTGCGTCTCCCCGCGCTGATGATCGGGGCGGTTTAGGCCCGGGAGTGGTAGTGCGATAGCGGGAAGGTTTCGGGCGGCGTCCCGGGTCCTCCCCCGCCTATAAGACCATACCCTTGTCATCCCCGACGGATGCCCCCGACTTGATCGGGGGCGCAGATCGGGGACCCAGACGCTCAGGTTTCTCACGCGGGCCGCCGCGCTTGCCGCTGGGTCGGCGAGATTGTGTCGGGCCTTGTGCTTCAAGCGATCAATGTCGGGCGTCTGGGTCCCTGATCTGCACCCCGCATTCGCGGGGTATTCGTCAGGGATGACAAAAATTGCTATTCCCGCTAAAATTGTAATATACTCTACTTCGTCTATCTGCTCGCCTCGGGTCGGCATGGCACGCTCTATTGTGGCGTCACGAATAATCTGGTGCGGCAAGTGTTCGAACACAAAACGGCTCAGGTGCCCGGTTTCACCAAAAAATACCGGGTGGAACGGCTTGTCTGGTGGGAAGCCCATGAGGATATCAACGTGGCGATCACGCGGGAAAAACGCATCAAGCGCTGGCGGCGTGACTGGAAGACGACGATGATCGAACGTGAGAACCCGGACTGGATCGATCTGTTTGCCAGTATCGGTGGGACCGAGCCGGCCGGTCTCGCGCCGCTGCACCTCCGTAACTGGTAAATTCACCACCCGTTGTCATCCCCGACGGATGCCCCCGACTTGGTCGGGGGCGCAGATCGGGGACCCAGACGCTCAGGTTTCTGAGGCCGGGCTCTGTGTGTGTCGCCGGGGCGGGGAGATTGTGTCGCGCCGTATACTTGAAGCGATCAACGTCAGGCGTCTGGGTCCCTGATCTGCGCCCCGCATGCGCGGGGCACCCGTCAGGGATGACAACCGTATGTAATTTATGGGTTCAGGTATTCAGTGCGCCTCGCCCCAGGTCTTCCCCGCATTGGCATCCACATCCAGCGGCACGCTGAGCTCCAGCGCCGGCCGGCAGGCCTCGCTCATCACCTTCTTGGACAAAGCAATCATGTCCTCAGCCTGACCTTCGGGCACTTCGAAGATGAGTTCGTCGTGGACCTGGAGCAGCATGCGGGCGTCGAGTTTGGCGCGCTGGATGGCGTCGGGCATGCGGATCATGGCGCGGCGGATGATGTCGGCGGCGGCGCCCTGTAGCGGGGCGTTGATGGCCTGGCGTTCGGCGAACTGGCGCATATTCGGGTTCTTCTCGGCAATGCCGGGGAAGTGGCAGCGGCGGCCGAAAATGGTCTCGACATAGCCCCTGGCTTTCACCTCATCCTTCATCTTGTCCATATAGGCCATGATGCCGGGGAATTTCTCGAAATAGGCATTGATGAAATTCTTGGCCTCTTCACGTGAAACATCGATCTGCTTGGCGAGGCCGAAGGCGGAAATGCCGTAGATGACGCCGAAATTGATCGCCTTGGCCTTGCGCCGCACCATCGGATCCATGCCCTCTACGGCCACGCCAAACACTTCCGAGGCCGTCATGGCGTGGATATCGGCGCCGTGGCGGAAGGCGTCTTTCAGCGTGTCGACATTGGCGATCTCGGCCAGCAGGCGCAACTCGATCTGGGAATAATCGGCCGCGACCAGGACATTGCCCGGCTCGGCGATGAAGACCTCGCGGATGCGGCGGCCTTCCTCGGTGCGTATCGGGATATTCTGCAGATTGGGCTCGTTGGAGGAGAGACGGCCCGTCGTCGTCGCCGCCAGCGAGAAGGAGGTGTGGACGCGGCCGGTCTTGGGATTGATCGCGGCGAAGAGGGCGTCGGCATAGGTCGATTTCAGCTTGGCGAATTGCCGGTATTCCAGCAGCGCCACCGGAAGGGCATGGCCCTCGGCGGCGAGATCGTCGAGCATGGCGGCATCGGTCGACCAGGCACCGGTCTTGGTTTTTTTGCCACCGGGCAGGCCCATCTCGTCAAACAGGATCTCGCCCAATTGCTTGGGGCTGGCGACATTGAAATTGCGCCCGGCCGCCTCATGGGCCGCGGCCTCGGCACCGGCCATTTTCTGGGCGAATTCCGAGGACAGGCGTTTGAGCTGGTCAGGATCGACCTTGATGCCGCAATTTTCCATCGCCGACAGCACGGCCGGCATGGGGCGTTCCAGGGTTTCGTAGACGGTGGATTTCTTCTTGGCGACCATGGCGGGTTTGAGGATCTCCCACAGGCGCAGGGTCACATCGGCGTCTTCGGCGGCGTATTCCGTCGCCTTGTCGAGCGGTACCTTGTCGAAGCTGATCTGGTTCTTGCCCGAGCCGCACACCTCCTTGAAGGGGACGCAGGTGTGGCCGAGATGCATTTCGGCGAGCGCGTCCATGCCATGGCCGTGCAGGCCGGCATCCATCACATAGGAGATCAGCATGGTGTCGTCGATCGGCGCGACATCGATGCCATAGCGGGTCAGCACGCCGAGATCATATTTGAAATTCTGGCCGATCTTGAGGACCGCGGGGGACTCAAACAGCGGTTTGAGCGCCGCGAGCGCCGCCTCCATGGGCAATTGCTCCGGTGCCTTGCCGGTGTCGAACATATCGCCGGTCGCCGCCGGATCGATATGGGCGAGCGGGATATAGCAGGCCTTGCCGGGCGCCGTCGCCATGGAGATGCCGACCAGACCGGCGGCATTGGAGGAGAGGGCATCGGTCTCGGTGTCAACGGCGATGACGCCGGCGGTATAGGAGCGCTCGATCCAGTCCTGGAGCTGCGCCATGGTGGTGACGCACTCATATTGCGAACGGTCAATCGGGGCGGTCGCCGAACCGGTCTCGTCGGCGGCAGGCCCGCCCAGCGTTTCTTCCACCTTGCGGGTAAAGGTGCGGAATTCCATCTTTTTCAGGAAGGCGACCAGCGGCTCGGCGTCGGGATCGGTGATGCCGAATTCATCGAGCTGGGCATTGAGCGGGCTGTCGCAATCGAGCGTCACCAGCTGGCGCGACATACGCGCATCATCGGCATGGGCGATGAGTTTCTCGCGGCGGGCATTCTGCTTGATCTCGCCGGCGCGCTCCAGCAGCGTGTCGAGATCGCCATATTCATTGATCAATAGCGCCGCCGTCTTGACGCCGATGCCGGGCACGCCGGGCACATTATCGGCGCTGTCGCCGGCCAGGGCCTGGACATCGATCACCCGCTCGGGCCCGACGCCGAATTTCTCGAACACACCGTCGGCATCGATGCGTTTGTTTTTCATCGTGTCGAACAGGGTGATGCGGTCGGAGACCAGCTGCATCAGATCCTTGTCCGAGGAGATAATCGAGACGCGCGCGCCCTTGGCCTCGGCCTGGCGGGCATAGGTGGCGATCAGATCGTCGGCCTCGAAATTCTCGACTTCGACTGAAGGCGTGCCGAAGGCGCGCGTCGCTTCGCGGATCAGGGCGAATTGCGGCACCAGATCCTCCGGTGCCGGCGGGCGGTGGGCCTTGTAGAGCGGATAGAGGTCATTGCGGAAGGTCTTGCCGGAATGGTCGAAAATCACTGCCAGATGGGTCGGTTTCTCGCCGTGATTGATGTCTTCGAGCAGTTTCCACAGCATGTTGCAGAAACCCTGCACCGCCCCGACCGGCGTTCCGTCGGAGCGGGTCAGTGGCGGCAGCGCATGATAGGCGCGGAAAATATAGCCCGATCCGTCGATCAGATAGACATGGCTGGAGGCATCGACAGGTCTTTGAACGGCCATGGGAGAATCCTCGGGATTTCGATTTGGCGCAGACTAGCGCGGAGCGCGGCGCAGGTCATGGGGGAGTTGCGGCGGGTCATGCCATCCACGCGGCCATTCCGGGAGTGGGCGATTTGTGATAATAATTATCATCCCGATCAGCAGGAGTGCCCCGCCATGCCCAGCAGCTATTCTCTCGGTCCGCGTTTTGAAGCTCTGATGGCCGAGCTGGTCAAATCCGGCCGCTATAATTCCAAGAGCGAAATCCTGCGCGACGGGTTGCGCATGGTCGAGGAAAGAGAGGCGAAATTTCTCTCCGAGCTGGAGGAATTGCGCGAGGCGGTGCGGCTGGGGTCAGAGAGTGGGCCGGGGATACCTGTCGAGGAGGTGTTTGAACGGCTCACGGCCAAGTATGAGCAGATGGCCAAGGATCAGGGTTTGCTGTGAAACTGGTCTTCTCGGATAGGGCCGTGGCGGACCTCGAGGAAATCGGCGACTATGTCGCGCTCGACAATCCGCTGAGAGCGATGAGTTTTATCGCAGAGCTTCGGAGCGCTTGCGCCCGACTATCGGCCTTCCCGGAAGCGGCTCCCCTCCGGCCCGAACTGGGCGAGGGGTTGCGCGGCCAGCCGCATGGCCAATACCTGATTTTCTATCGTATCGCCGATGGTGTCATGCGCATCGAACGCATTCTGCAGGGCAATCGCCTCTTCCCTGAAGCCGATTGACTCCTAACCCCCGAACCCCAACTGCCCCGCCACAATCCCGATCGCCGTGATGATCAGGATGGCCGCGATGTTGAGCCGGAAGCCGGCCTTGATCATCTGGCCCTGGGTGACGGCGCCGGAGGCGTAGACGATGGCGTTGGGTGCTGTTGCGACCGGGAGCATGAAGGCAGTCGAGGCGGCAATCGCGACCGGCAGGACGAGCTGTTCCGGGGGCACGCCGGCGCTTATCGCGAGCACGCCGAGTACGGGCAGGAAGGCGGTCGTGGTCGCGACATTCGAGGTCAGCTCGGTCAGGAAGACGACCGTGGCGACCATCACCAGGATGAGCAGCGGGATCGGCCAGTCGGAGACGAAGGAGAGCTGGCCGCCGAGCCAGTCTGCCAGACCGGTCGATGACAGCGCTGCCGCCAGCGAGAGGCCGCCGCCAAACAGAATGACGACATTCCAGGGCAGGCGGGCGAGTCCGTCCCAATTCATCAGGGCTTCGCCGCGCGCCTCACCCTTGGCGCCGGCCGGGATCAGGAAAGTGGCCAGGGCGCCCATGACGGCGATCTGGGTATCCGTCATCTGGACCGCGACCGGAATGCCCAGCCTGTCGGTGAGCCCGGCGAGCAGCGGGTTCCAGCCCCAGTTCCAGCCCTCGCCGGAAAAGAAGGGTGTCCAGGTCAGAAGTTCGGCCGGCAGGGAGCGGCCCATCCATAACAGGGCGACGGTGCCAAACAGGGTGGCGACGCGGATTTCCGGGATCGTCATCCTGCCGAGGCCGGTCAGTTCGCGCTGCACCATGTCTTCAGCGGCATCGCTTTCGCGCGCGCCCTTGAGATTGAAAGCCAGGCGCGTCAGCACGAACCAGCCGACCGGGATCATCAGCAGCACGGCCGGCAGGCCCATGCCCATCCAGGTCGCGAAATCGAGCGAATGGCCGAATTCATTGCGCAGATAGCCGATGGCGATGAGATTGGTCGGCGTGCCGACCGGCGTGCCCATACCGCCAATCGAGGCCGCATAAGCCACGCCGAGCGCCAGCGCCGGAGCAAAGTATTTCGAGCTGACGCCCTCGCGCTCGACCTCCTGCGCCACGCGCAGGGCAATCGGGATCATCATCAGCGTGGTGGCGGTATTGGAGATCCACATCGACAGCAGGGCCGAGGCGAGCATGAAGCCGCCGATCAGGGCTGCCGGATGGCCACCGAATTTGGCGACGATATTGAGCGCGATGCGGGTGTGGAGATTCCATTTTTCGATCGACAGGGCGACGATGAAACCGCCCAGCAACAGCATGACAATCGGGCTGGCATAGGGTGCGGTGGCGCCGCCGGTCGTGGTGATGCCGAGCAGGGGGAAAATGGCGATCGGGATCAGCGCCGTGGCGGCAATGGGTATCGCCTCGGTCGCCCACCAGCTGGCCATCAGCAGGCCGAGCGAGGCGAGCAGCCAGGCTTCGCGGCTGAGCCCGTCGGGCAGGGGAATGAATTGCAGGCCGATGGCGAGGGCGATCCCGGTGATCAGACCGATTCTCTGGCTCGACATCATGGACATGCAGCGCCTCCCCAGACGGTCAGGTCTCAGCCCTGCGGCCGCAAATGATCAGGCTTTCGGGTCTTGCGCCGACCCTGCCTTGACGAAACGCCGGTCGCAATAGGGGCATTCGACGAAATCATCCTGGCCCATTTCCAGGAAAACCCGTGGATGTCCCAGCGCGCCGCCGCCGCCATCGCAGGCGATGCGGTGGCCGGTGATCGTGATGAATTCGGACGGTGGAATCGTGTTTGCGGCGTCGGCCATGCGTTAGCCCTCATGGACAGGGGATAGGAGGATGCCTAGTTATGGCCTTCCCCCGCTGGCCGTCAATTCCGAGGCGACATGTCCGACACAATAAAACTGCCCGAATATGCGCTTGAAGCGACCGATTTGCGCAAAACCTATCGCGGAGGCGGCAAGGCTCCGGACAAGGAAGCGCTCAGGGGAATCGACCTCAAGGTCAAGCGGGGCTCATTCTTTGGCCTGCTTGGACCCAATGGTGCCGGCAAATCCACCTTCATCAATATCTTTGCCGGCCTGACCAACAAGACCAGCGGTACGGCGCGGACCTGGGGCGTTGATATCGACCAGGACAGCCGCGCCGCACGCGCGGCCATCGGGGTCGTGCCGCAGGAAATCAGCGCTGACGTGTTTTTCACGCCCTATGAGACGCTGGAATTGATGGCCGGTTTCTATGGCGTGCCGAAAAAGGAACGCCGCACCGACGAGCTGCTTGAAGTGCTCGGCCTGACCGACAAGCGCGATGCCTATGTGCGCCAATTGTCCGGCGGTATGAAACGCCGTCTCCTGGTCGCCAAGGCGATGGTGCACACACCGCCCGTCCTGGTGCTCGACGAGCCGACCGCCGGCGTCGATATCGAATTGCGCCGCCAGCTCTGGGATTTCGTGCGCGAGCTGCATGCCAGGGGCACCACCATCGTGTTGACGACGCACTATCTCGAGGAAGCCCAGGAATTGTGCGACGAGATCGCCATTATCGATCATGGCAAGGTGATCGCCTGCGAACCCAAGGAAACCCTGCTCAAGCGCATGGATCGCAAGACGCTGGTCATCACGCCCGGCGAAGCGCTGCCGGCCGTGCCCGCCTCGCTCGATGGTCTTGATGCCGAAATCCGGCCCGATGGTTCGCTGGCGATCTCCTACCGCTTTGGCGAAGTCTCCGTCGCGGAGATGATCGAGCGCTTCCACGCCAGTGGTGCCCGCATCGCCGATTTGCGGACCGAGGAAGCGGATCTGGAAGATGTCTTCCTGTCGCTGACCTATAATCGCGAGGACGCCTAGGCCGGCATCGCCGCTTTTTCGGCATGTTTCCCGCCGATAGTGTACGGGACGGGCCGCTGCGTCCGCCGAACAGGGAGGCATAGACGATCATGAAAGTAGTCCGGCAGGCTTTCGCGCTCCTGGTCGCGGCACCGCTATTTGTCTTCCTGTCCTGGTTTTTCGGCATTTTCATGCACCCGCAGGGCGCGGTCGGTGCCGGCTTCGCCCTGGTGCTGATTCTGGGCAGTGCGATCATGGCGCTGCTGACCTATCGCTGGCTCGCCCGGCCCGGCCCGAAACTCTATTTCCGCAATCGCGGCGTCGACGGCGTCGATTCCGGTGTCGGCATCGGCATGATGGGGCTCGGCCAGCATGACAGCGCCGGCCGCCGCCGCGACGATCATGCCAGCGACCATTTCGGCGATCTCGGATCGGGCGGGGATGGCGACTGAATCCGCTCCGCGCTACGAGATTGCGCCCGGCAAGCGCATCGGGTAAGCCTGCCAAATAGTGCGCACCCGTAGCTCAGCTGGATAGAGCGCTGCCCTCCGAAGGCAGAGGTCATGAGTTCGAATCTCGTCGGGTGCACCATTTCCCTGATCCTTGTTTGAGACGTCACGCCGGACGCGCTTTGCGGGTTGCCGGCAGATCCCGGTCTCCTCGCGTTGCAGAGCGGCCGCCCGCTCGATGGATGCCTCGACCGTAACCCCAAAGAAATCTCCCGGCCCCGTGGTCCTGTCTGAAGACGGTGTCGGGTTGACTGATTAGTCAGTCAGATCTAGTTTGCCCCATGATCGACAAACGCGCTAAGCTGATCGAGACCGCTATCCGCCTGTTTCACGAGCGCGGTTTCTGGGACACGCCGACGGCCCTGATTGCTCGCGAGGCCGGTGTCGCCAATGGGACATTGTTCAATTATTTCCCGTCCAAGGCGGCGCTGGTCGAGGCGGTCTATCTCAGCCTGAAACAGTCATGGGCGACGCATTTGCAGGCTGCAGCACCGCCATCGGGCAAAGTTCATGACCGGCTGGCGGGTTACTGGACCGGTGCGATCGACTGGGCCCGGACCCATCCGGATCGCTATGCGCTGTTGGGGCAATTGAAACTGTCCGATGAGATTGGCGACGGTGCGCGGGCCCACGGAATCGACATGTTTGGAGCGACGCTGGAACTGATCGGCGAGGCGATGACGGGCGGCGTGATCCGTCCGGTTGACCCGGCCCTGCTCAAGGCGCTCGCGGAAGCCCAGATCGGCGCCGCGATCGACTTTCTGCTCGCCCATCCCGCTGCCCCCGCCGACGATATTGCCCGCACCAGTTTCGGGATTTTCTGGCGCGGGATTGCCCTCACCCCAAGTGGAGACTGAGCTCATGACGCAGATCAATCCGCAGGCCCCGATCATGGTCACCGGCGCCACCGGCTATCTCGCCGGCGTCATCGTCAGGCAATTGCTCGAGGCGGGCCATACCGTCCACGCCACCGTGCGCAATCCCGACAATGCCGAGGGGCTCAAATATCTCAATGCCGTCGCCGCCGGCACGCCAGGCCAGATCCGGTATTTCAGGGCCGACTTGATGGATGCAGCCTCTTTCGAGGCGCCAATGGCCGGCTGTGAACTGGTGATCCACACCGCCTCGCCCTTCACGCTCAACGTCACGGATCCGCAAACCGAACTCGTTGACCCGGCCGTCAATGGTGTGCGCAATGTCCTCAATGCTGCCAATGCGACGCCGACGGTCAGGCGCGTGGTGATGACATCGAGCTGCGCCGCGATCTACAGCACCAATGCCGATATCAGGCACATGCCGGAAAAAATGCTGACGGAGGCCGAGTGGAATACGAGCTCGAGCTTGACCGAGGAGCCGTATGCCTATTCCAAGACTCTGGCAGAAAAAGAGGGTTGGGCCATCGCCGGCGCCCAGGATCGCTGGGACCTGATTGCGATCAACCCGTCCTTCATTCTAGGACCCGGTATCAATCCGCACACCAGCGGCGAGAGCTATGCGATCATGATGCAGTTCGGCACCGGCGCCATGGCCAATGGGGTGCCCAATTTCCGCATCGGCATGGTCGATGTCCGCGAGGTCGCGGCGGCCCACATCAAGGCCGGTTTCACGCCGGAGGCGAGCGGGCGCTATATCCTGTCGGCCCATGATTCCGGCTTTCCCGAGATGGCCGCGGCGCTGCGGGCGCATTATGGCGACCAGTTCAGGATCGCGGACAAGCGCATGCCGAAATTCGTCGTCTGGCTGTTCGGCCCGATCATCAATCCGGCCCTGACCCGCAAACGCGTCAGAGAAAGTGTCGATATCGATTTCCACGCCGACAATTCCAGAAGCGTGCGTGAGCTCGGGATCGAATATCGGCCGATGGCGGCGTCGGTGGTCGAGCTGTTCCAGCAATTGATTGATGCCGGGCGGTTGATCCCGAACAAGGGCTAGCCGCCACGCCTTGCGCGGGGCGAACGCCGGACTAGACTGCGGTCTCACCGCAGAATGGAGAGTTGGCGATGCGCCGAATGTTGATTTTGGCTGCCGTGTTGCTGGGCGTCGCCGCCTGCCAGCCACCGACGCCCGGCAGCGATGAGGCCAGTGGGGATATCCTCACTGTGTATGGCGAGATCGGTACGGTGGACCGCGGTCCGGTAGATCCGGTGACCGAACCGCTGTTTGGCGCCTTCGGCATGGAATTCGACGCGGCCTGCCTGTTCAACTGGGCCAGCCTGACCACGCTCGAGCAACATCTGATCGAAACCGATTTCCCGCTTGGCGGTCCGGTCCGCCGCTTTTCCGGCCCCCTCCTGCGCGATGTGCTCGCGATCGCGAACCCGCGCGGGGACAGGCTGATCGTGACTGCGCTCGATGGCTATCAGCGCGAGATCGAGCTGGATCGCGTGCTCCAGCATGACGTCATTCTCGCCCTGCGGATGGACGGGCAACCGCTGGGGATAGGCGGTTTTGGCCCCGCCATGCTGGTCTGGCCGCGGGGCAGCGATCCGGCGCTGGCCGACATGCCTGATGATGACTGGCTCTGGGGCGTGTTTGCAATCGAGCTTGTCTCTGCAGCGTCGCAATAGGCCGGTCCTGCGCTGTGGCCGCACAAAACCTGTTCCAATCCGTCCCACTCCTGCCTAATGTGCCGCAAAGCAGAAATCGGGGAAGATTATGCAAGATGTGACTGGGGCTGCTGACGCAGCGACGACACTTGATGTCGTCACGGGGTATGTGGATTTCGTAAATGGCATGGTGTGGGGTCCGCCCATGCTGATCCTGCTGCTGGGCACCGGCATCTATCTGACTGTGGGTCTGGGCTTCATGCCGCTGCGCAAGATCGGCTTCGCCTTTGGCGAGCTGATGAAGGGCCGCAAGTCCGAAGGTGAGGGTGATGTCACCCCGTTCGGTGCCCTGATGACCGCGCTGTCATCGACCATCGGCACCGGCAATATCGCCGGCGTGGCCGTGGCCATCGCCATTGGCGGGCCGGGCGCCCTGTTCTGGATGTGGATGACGGCCCTGGTCGGCATGGCCACCAAATATTCCGAAGGCGTGCTGGCGGTGAAATTCCGCGAAGTGGACGCCGATGGCCGCCGCGTCGGCGGGCCGATGTATTATATCAAGAACGGTATGGGCAAGAGCTGGGTCTGGCTTGGCGGCCTGTTCGCCCTGTTCGGCGTCATGGCGGGTCTTGGAACCGGTAATGCGATCCAGACCGTTGAGGTCGTTCGCACGATCGGTGACACCTATGGCGTTGAATACTGGATCACCGGCGCTGTGATCGCTGTGCTGGCCGGCCTGGTGATCCTGGGCGGGATCAAGCGGATCGCCAGTGTTGCCGAGAAAATCGTTCCGGCGATGGCCATCACCTATATCGCTGTCGGCCTCGTCGTTGTCGCTCTCAATTACACCGTCATTCCGGAAGCCTTCATCCGTATCTTCTCCAACGCTTTCGGCTTTGGCGCGGCAGCGGGCGGCTTCTCCGGTGCCTTGATCATGCTGGCCATGCAGCGCGGCGTTGCCCGCGGTATCTTCTCCAACGAAGCGGGTCAGGGTTCGGCGCCAATCGCTCACGCGGCGGCACAGAATAATGATCCGGTCGACCAGGGCATTATCGCCATGCTCGGCACCTTCATCGATACCATCATGGTGTGTACGATCACCGGTCTGGCCATCCTGACCTCGGGCGTGATCCCGGCGGAATGCGATGCCGGCCTGTTCGCCCTCGGTGGCAGTTCACCGGAGATCTGCGAGACCGGCGCCCGCATCACCAGTGATGCCTTTGCCTCGGCCCTGCCGGGCTTCGGGCAGCACTTTGTTGCTGCGGCGCTGGCCCTGTTCGCCTTCACGACCATTCTGGGCTGGTCCTATTATGGCGAGCGTTGTGCGGAGTATCTGCTCGGCGAGAAAGTCGTCACGCCATTCCGCTGGTTGTGGATCGCGATGATCATGGCTGCGACCATGCTGCTCTATGCGGGCGATAACATCACCGAGCTGATGAACACTATCTGGCTGACGACGGATACTCTGACCGGACTGATGGCAGCACCAAATCTGGTGGCCCTGCTGGCCCTGTCCCCCTTGGTCTTCAAGATGACCAAGGAGTATTTCGCCAAGCTGGAAGCGGCCAAGGCCGAGGCTGCGTCCTCCGCCGAATAGGCCTGGACCTGTGACTGTGAGAGGGCCCCGCTTCGGCGGGGCCTTTTTCATGTCGGGATGTCAGCGCGGTGCGTGGCGGGTGATCAGGTGGGCGAAAACCAGGCCCAGACTGATGCCGATCAGGTCGGCGACAAAATCCGCGGCCGAAGCGGTGCGACCGAAAATCGTCGATCCCTGCACCAGCTCGATGCCAATACCGTAAGACAGCAGAAAGATCGATGTGAGCCAGACCCGCCGCGGCCACCCCATGCGCGCCAGGACGGTGAGCCCGAAGAAGGCCAGCAAATGTTCAATCTTGTCAGGGCCAAACAGCTCGGGCGGCGTCGGCAGGCCGGGTTGCAGCGCCAGATCCGTGATCAGCAATCCGGTGGTCACAAACAGCACACGACCGGCCCAGCGCAGTCCCGCATCTGGACGCGCGGCTCCACTGTTTCTAGGGTCGCCGGAATTGTTTCGGGACTGATGATCCATGACCACATTACTCAATGATATCGACCGCCTCTTGCAAGCCCGTTCCGACTGGACGCGTGCTGAAGCTGCGGAAATCTACCGCGCCCCGTTTAACGACCTGGTCTTCACAGCCCAGTCTGTGCACAGACGGTGCCATGTCGCCAACCAGGTCCAGACCAGCCAGCTTCTGTCGATCAAGACCGGCGGTTGCGCCGAGGATTGTGGTTATTGCAGCCAGTCGGCGCATTTCGACACGGGTCTGAGCGCGTCCAAACTGATGCCGCTCGACGAAGTGCTGGTCGCTGCCGAACGCGCCAAGGCCGGCGGCGCGACGCGCTTCTGCATGGGCGCCGCCTGGCGCTCGCTGAAGCCGCGCGATGAGGAGAAGGTTTGCGCCATGATTTCCGGCGTCAAGGCGATGGGCATGGAGACCTGTGTCACGCTCGGCATGCTCGATGATGGTCAGGCCGAGAAGCTTCGCGATGCCGGGCTGGACTATTACAACCATAATCTCGATACCGCGCCGGAAGATTATGGCCGGGTGATCTCGACGCGGACCTATCAGGACAGGCTCGACACCCTGGCCCAGGTGCGCGGTGCGGGCATTCATGTCTGTACCGGCGGCATTGTCGGCATGGGCGAGAGCGAGGATGCGCGCATCGGTCTGCTGACCGAGCTCGCCATCATGTCGCCGCAGCCGGAAAGCGTGCCGATCAACCATCTTGTCGCCGTGCCGGGCACGCCGCTGGGTGACAGCAAGCCGCTCGACGGGATCGATTTTGTGCGGACCATTGCGACGGCCCGCATCATGATGCCGAAATCCTTCGTGCGGCTGTCGGCCGGGCGTGAGGAGATGAGCCGTGAACTGCACGCGCTCTGCTTCCTGGCCGGGGCCAATTCAATCTTTGTCGGCGAGGAATTGCTGACCACGCCCAATCCGGACCAGCATGATGACATGGCGATGTTCAAGGCGCTCGGTTTGCAGGCCTCGACCTTGCCGGCAGCGGAGTAATCAGCCTTCGCCAATGCGTGGCGGGCCACCCTTCATCGTCTGCGACGGTCCGAAGGCCCGGTCGAGCAGGGCTGTGGAGTCCATGGCCAGTTCGATTGCATCGGAGACATGCTGCAGGATGGCCATGTTATTGGCCATTACTTCCAGGGCTTCAGGTCGCAAATCGCTGGAGATCTTGGTGCAGCGGGTGAGGATGTCAGCGCGCAGCTCAACCAGGATGTCCTCGAGCTTGCGCCCGTCGGGATTGTCCTCGGATACGAGAAAATGGGTCATGCCCTTGCTCCATGCATCGGTTTGACCGGTAATATGCTCGCAAGAGAGTTAAATTTCGCCTCACGCGCGATTGCGCTGCCAATGGATGGAGCCAGGCAATGACGACACCGACCACGGGCCAGAGTGTAGGCGCCGCCGCCGCAGCAACGCAGCTGGAAGGCTGGGCGCCGGTCGAGGGCAAGGATGCGATCCACAAATCCTACCGTTTTGCCGATTTCAATGAAGCCTGGGGCTTCATGGCCCGCGTGGCGATCCGGGCCGAGGTGATGAATCACCATCCCGAATGGTTCAATGTCTGGAACCGGGTCGATGTGACCTTGACCACTCATGACGCCGGCGGCGTCACGACGCTCGATCTGGAACTGGCGCGTTTCATGGATTCGATTGCCGGGTGATTGCAGATCCAGGGCCTGATCTCGGGCTTGCCGTGACCCTCAAGGATTGGGGCGGCTCAGTCGGAATTGACAATCACCATGCCGATCAGAACGCGGGCGCCATCCGTGCCCAGCGTCATGTCGGTGGCGTCCTGCAGCAGCTGGGCGATCCGGTCCGCATCGGGCACGGCGCCATAGCGGTAATTGACGCCGGTATAGACGCTCAGCGCGGTGACATAGGCATTGCGCAGCCGCGGCATGGCCTGCTCCACCTGGCGGCGAAGCCGGGAATCTTCCACCTCGAGCCCCGCCTCAATCTGTAGATTGCCGCGGGCGCGATAATTCGCCTGCACCGTCGCCATCAGGGGCGGCAGGGGCAGGTAATTGTCTGACGATGTCACGCTGCGATGCCGGCTGTCCTCGGCCGGAGCCGCGTCGCCACCACCGCCACCACCGCTTTTCGCAAGCGCCATCTCGCCTGGGGCCAGCATCAGGCCAAGCGCCAGGCCGAGGGTCAGCACGGATCGTATCGGAAGTGCGGTTGAATGTTTCATGCCTGCACCCTAGCGCAAGACCGGTAAAAGAAGCGTTCGCGCACGGCTCAACCGCGCACCTCACGCCCCCCGGCTCCAAAAAGGGGCCCGAAACTATTGAATATTTTGCGCCCTCCGTGATCGCGGTCATGGGCAGGTCAGGATGTTTTATGTTGCTGTCCTGCCCGAGCCAGTTGCGCGGATTCCTGATGCGCCGGTCAACCGGCAGGGTCGTCCTTGTGACGGCCTGCCCACAGCCCCGCCCGCAAGGGCCGCTTGACGAGTTACGGCCCGCCGGGCCTGCCGGATGGAGTGCAAGAGCAATGAAGCGCATCCTGCTGGTTGAAGATCATGAAGCCGACTCCGCCGAGATAAAGGCGGCGTTCGAGCGGTTTTCGCTCGATGTCCAGCTTGAGCACGCCCGCTCGACCCAGCTGGCGTGGGAGATGATGCAATGCTGGGCCATGGCACCAGGCGGCCGGCGGCCGGCCTGCGTCCTGCTGGGGCAATTGACCGGACCGCGTGACGGCCTCTGGCTGCTGGAGCGAATGCAGGAAGACCGGCGGTTTCGTCAATTGCCGGTGATTGCGCTCTCACGCGAAGCCGGCATGTCGGAACGCGCGCGCGTCTTCTCTAATGTGGTCGGCGCCCTGGAGAGACCGGTCGATGAACTGGCCTGGCGCCGCGTCATCAGCTCCGTCGCCCGCATCAGCCAGGCCCTGCCCGATCTGGCCGGCGCATAGGCCGGCGTCGCGCGCGAGCGCCAAGTCCGGTGATGTACGGGGAAACGGGGTGTCCGCCTGCGCCTCTGGCTTCGGCGGGACATCCTTCGCTCGGAAGAGTGTCGGGCC
>NZ_FNHG01000003.1 GCF_900103475.1 Maricaulis salignorans | reverse complement strand
TCCAGCACCAAGCATACAAATCATCCTCATCCCAGCGAAGGCTGGGACCCAGATTCACGCACCGACATCTCATTGATTTGGCGCCCGTTTCCGACCCTTTTGCTCTACGAACCGGGTCCCGGCCTTCGCTGGGATGACGATCTATGACCCAAATTATCCCCACCCCCGCAGCCTGCGCCTATGCTCAACCCGTTCCGGTCGCACGGGAGGCACGAGCTCAGTCAGTCGCGGCGAACGGGAGCGTGCAGCCTGTCCGGGCGAAGGGGTGACAACCTGAGCACTGGCAGGGCGTCCTTTCGGGTCTGACGGCACTAAACGACCGACCGGAGTACCTGATTGGATTGGAAACGGCGGTGGAGACGCCACGGGAAAACTGCACGTGCGGGACGTAACGAATGTCACGCGAATACTCAATACCGGTTACCGGCATTCGCCGGCGTCCCGCACCCTCCCAATCGGGGAGGCCCCACTCAAACCTCCAGCCGCTCGCGGCGTGGAGATTTCGGCGTGCGCCCCGGTGAGGCGAAGCGGTTTCGCCGCCTCTGACGGGATGACAAGCCAGGGCCAGCCCAATAGAACTGCCCGCAACGAATCTTCGCCCCGGAGCCCGCCATGACATCGCCCGCCTTCTACACCGACCTCGCCGCCGAACTGAAACAGATCGAGGCCGACGGGCTCTACAAGCGCGAGCGCATCATCACCTCGGAGCAATTCTCCGAAATCGACGTCACAGCAGACGGATCCAGCCACCACGTCATCAATTTCTGCGCCAATAACTATCTCGGTCTGGCCAATCGGCCCGAGCTGATCCAGGCGGCGAAGGATACGCTCGACAGTCATGGTTTCGGCCTCGCCTCGGTGCGCTTCATCTGCGGCACCCAGGACATCCACAAACAGCTGGAAGCCAAGATCGCCGACTTCACCGGCTGTGATGATGCCATCCTCTATGCGGCGGCGTTTGACGCCAATGGCGGCGTGTTTGAACCGCTTCTCGGGCCCGAGGATGCGATCATTTCCGACGCGCTCAATCATGCCTCCATCATTGACGGTGTGCGCCTGTGCAAGGCGAAACGCTATCGCTATGCCAATTCCGACATGGCCGATCTCGAGGTTCAGCTGAAACAGGCGCGGGCCGATGGCGCGCGGCATGTGTTGATCGTCACCGATGGTGTGTTCTCGATGGATGGCTATATCGCCAAACTCGCCGAGATCGTCGCCCTGGCGAAGCAATACGACGCCCTGACCATGGTCGATGATTGCCATTCCCACGGCTTCATGGGCGCGCGCGGCCGCGGCACGCCGGAGCATTGTGGTGTGTTCGGCCAGATCGACATCATCACCGGCACGCTGGGCAAGGCGCTGGGCGGCGCGATGGGCGGGTTTACCGCGGCGCGGCAAGAAGTGATCGACATGCTGCGCCAGCGCTCGCGGCCCTATCTCTTCTCCAATTCCCTGGCCCCGGCCATCGTCGGCGCCTCGCTGAAGGCCTTCGACATGGTCGCCGAGGGCGATGATCTGCGCGCCCGCCTGTTCGACAATGCCCGCCGTTTCCGCGCCGGCATGTCTGCCGCCGGTTTTGACCTGCTGGAGGGCGAACACCCGATCATTCCGGTCATGCTCGGCGACGCCAAACTGGCCCAGGACATGGCCCGCAAGCTGATGGGCGAGGGCGTCTATGTCACCGGCTTCTTCTTCCCCGTCGTCCCCAAGGGCAAGGCCCGCATCCGCACCCAGATGAGCGCCGCGCATACGCCGGAGATGATTGATCGCGCCGTGGCGGCCTTTACCAAGGTGGGCAAGGAGCTGGGGGTTATCTGATGAGGCTGGCCGGAGTTGACCCCGGCCAGAGCGCTCTGCTAGGGCGCGGACGACACGGAGCAACCCGGTTCCGGCTCCGCCAAACATCAAACATCCGAGTTGCCTGATGCCTTACACCAAGATTTTACTCGTCCTCGCCCTGGGCCTCGCGGCCTGTACGCCGCCGTCTGACGAATTGCTGATCGAGAATGTTGCCATTGTATCAGCGCATCTGGACGCGCCATCGGCGCCGCAAAATGTACTGGTCCGCGACGGGGTGATTGTCGCGGTTTCGGCCGAGCCGATCACCGCCGGCCGGCAGGCCCAGCGCATTGATGCCAGCGGGCGTTTTCTCACCCCGGGATTGATGGACAGCCATCATCATGTCGCCTTTGTGCCGGGGATGGGCGCGATGGGCGTGACGCCAGCGAGTGATCATCCCGCGTTGGTCGAGGCCTATATGGCCCAGCAGCCGCGCAGCCTGCTTTACTACGGTGTCACCCAGATCCTCGATCCGGCGCCCCTGCTTGCCTGGCGCGACTTCGAGGCGGCACCGCTCGCGCCCGACCTGCTGCGTTGCGGCGAGATCCCCAACGCGCTCGAGGGCTATCCGCTCAATCAGCGCGACGATAGCGACGCCCTGGCGCTCTATCCCTACCGGATCGAAGGTGAAGCGACGCCGGAAGCCGTCATCGCGCGGATTGCGGCGGATGGCGGTGTCTGCGTCAAACTCTATCTGGAAGATGGTTTTGGCGCCGAGACCGGATGGCCGCTGTTTGACGCAGACATGCTGGCGCGAATTCGCGATGCCGCGCACGCCCAAGGCTTGCCGGTTATTGCCCATGCCAATGCGATCGACATGTATCAGATCGCGCTCGATGCCCGCCTCGACATTCTCGGCCATGGTTTGTGGAACTGGCAATGGCCCGAGGGCGAGCCGCCGGTCGGCGAGACCCTGAACCGGTTGGTCGAACAGGGCACGGGCTATATGCCGACCCATGGTGTCATGGCCGGGCTGGGCGGCCAGTTGCGCCCCGATGCCCTGGCCGATCCACAATTGGCGAATGTCGTGCCGGCTGCGCTGCTGGATTGGTATCGCACCGCAGGGGGGCAGTGGTTTGCCGATGAACTCGCCGCCGATTTCCCGCCGGACATGCCGCGCGAGGAGATGGCGGATATCTTCGGCTTCGGCGTCGGCCGCGCCCAACGTGCAACGGCCTATCTGCACGCCCAGGGCCATCCGCTTCTGCTGGCGAGCGACTGTCCCGGTAGCCCCACCTTCGTCAACCAGCCCGGCCTGTGCACCTGGCGCGAAATCCTCAGTCTCAATGAGGCGGGGGTCTCGTTGCAGGCCATCCTTGAGGCCGGGACGATCAATCCGGCGCGGCAATTCGGTCTGGAGGCGGATTACGGCACGGTGGAAGCGGGCAAGGTCGCGAACCTGCTGATCCTGACGGCCAATCCGCTCGAGGACGTCACCGCCTGGGACCGGATCGAGACTATTATCTTGCGTGGCGAGGCTATTTCACGCCATTCGCTTGCGGCGCCATAGCGCGGCAGCCGCGGTTTGCTTCCAGACAGGGAATGCCATCATGCAAGTCACCAACGAAGTCCTGCCCACCGATCCAAAACAGATCGAGGAAATGATGCAGCCCGGTCCTGCCGGGCCGGTCTTCATGGTCAATCTGCTGAAATTCAAGGACAAGGCCGAATATGCCGACGGGCGCGAGTGCGCGCTGAGCGGGCGCGAGGCGTATAATATTTACGGCAAGGCGATCATGAAAGTCCTGCCGGAATTTGGCGGCAAGCTGGTCTTCGTGGGCAATACGACCTTTCTCGCCCTCGGCCGGGCCGAGGAGCTCTGGGATGAGGTGGCGATCATCATGTATCCCGATCGCGGCGCGCTTTTGCGCATGTCGCTCTCGCCGGCCTGGCAGGAGATCGCCGTGCATCGCGAGGCCGGCCTCAAGGGCCAGCTCAATATCGAGACGGTGATGCCGCCAGCCCTGCTGGCGGGCCTCGCCAAGGGCTGAGGCTTGGCGGCCCGGTGTTGACAGCTTCGGCCGGCTCGCAGATGCAGGGGGGAGGCGGCGGAGCGGCGGGCATGGCATTTGAGACAGACGCGATCGTGATCGGGGCCGGCGCCGTCGGTCTGGCGACGGGGCGGGCCTTTGCCCTGCGCGGGCATGAAACCCTGGTGCTCGAGGCGCAGGGCGCGATCGGGCAGGGGATTTCCTCGCGCAATTCGGAAGTCATCCATGCCGGCCTCTATTACCCGACCGGCTCGCTGAAGGCGCGGCTCTGTGTGCTGGGGCGGCAATTGCTCTATGCCTATCTCGACAAATATCACATCGCCCATGAGCGCTGCGGCAAGCTGATCGTGGCGACCCAGCCGCATGAAGCGGCGCGGCTCGAGGCGATCTTCCGCCAGGCTGAGGAGAATGGCGTTGACGGCCTGCAGCGCCTGACCGGTGCGCAGGCCCAGGCGATGGAGCCTGAGCTCAGCGCCGTCGCGGCTATCCTCTCGCCCGATAGCGGCGTGATGGATGCCCATGGCTATATGGCGAATATGGCGGGCGAGATTGCCGCGCTGGGCGGTGCGGTCGTGGTCAATACGCCCTTTGCCGGAGCGACGGCGCTGGAAGGTGGCGGTTTTGTCGTCCGGACCGGCGGCGAGGCCGCAACGGAGGTGACAACGCGCTATCTTGTGATCGCCGCCGGGCTCGGAGCCCAGGAGGCGGCCGCAATGGTCGACGGCTTCCCCGCCGCGCAGATCCCGCAACTGCATTATGGCAAGGGCGTCTATTTCACCAGTGCCGGCAAGGCGCCGTTCAAACACCTGGTCTATCCGCTGCCGATCCCCGGCGCGCTGGGTACGCATTATCGCCGCGATCTTGGCGGCCAGGCGCGCTTTGGCCCCGATCTCGATTTCGTCGAGGCACCGGACTACACCGTTGACCCGGCCCGCGCCGGCGCCTTTTACGACACGATCCGCCGCTTCTGGCCCGGCCTCAAGGGTGACGCCCTGGTGCCCGACTATGCCGGCATCCGCCCCAAACTGCACGGGCCCGGCGAACTGCAGACCGATTTCCGCATCGACGGTGCCGAGGCCCACGGGCTGGCCGGTCTGATCGCCCTGTTCGGGATTGAAAGTCCGGGCCTGACTTCGTCGCTGGCGATTGGGGAAACCGTTTGCCAGCGCCTGGGCCTGACCGGGGCGTCCTGATCGAGGCTAGAGCTTGCTCTTTGTGCAGTGATGACTTTCTGCCGCTCCCGTCTGGTCCGACCTTTGGCCGAAATCCGCCTCTGGAGGACGCACAGCCTTGCGGGAAACTGGGTCGGCTCGATTGTACTCACAGTGTTTGGGTCCAGCCAAAGAAATGTTGCCAGTAGATAACTGCGGCAGCCGTCTGCGACCCAAACCAAATTAGCACCCAAGCGACAAACCTAGTGTTTGAACGACGCTTTCTTTTCATGAACTCCCTGAATCTGTGATGGGTTCTTATCACGTCATCTTTTGTTTCAGCAAAGACGTTCATGTCTTTTGTAAAATTTTTTGGGTAGATCCATGGATTGAACTTCTTCGGATTAAGCGCGAAGGGCACAATTGAGTAAATATCTTCAGCTTTAAATGTTTGTCCGCCGAGACCGTCGTACCAAAGCGGGAAGTCAATTAATTTGCCCTCCTCTCCGTCAGAAGAAGTTTTGGGTAAGCGGGGAGTGGCGACGCCGGCTGAGGTAAAGGATGGTGCTATGTATAAATCCAACAATTTTCCCAGCAGTGGTATTTTGGATAGTTTTATTTTTGGGATGTAGGTTTTTACGAAAATCAACGGGATGTAGATCGGTGCAAAAATGGTGGGCAGAATCCATTTGAAAATCAGGTCGCTCGGCGTGACAACTCTCGAAATTTGAAACTCGCTCTTGCCGCATAGTGTTGAGTAAAATCCCGTGTGAAAGTAACCATAATAATTACGTATTGGGGTCGAGATGACGAATTTGTCTCCAAATGCAGACCGTATGACTACTGGTTTTCCAGCCTCTGCAAGGCCGACTTTGTCGAGCGTTTCATTCAATTGCCGTGTCAGCCACATCACGCGGATCGTATTGAAGGGCCAAAACAGGACGCGGATGACGACGATGTCCAGCCAATTGTACAACAAGATGAGGGTGAAAATCAGGGCGGGAGCAAATGTGACCAGATAAACGCTACCGCTCTCGCCAAAATCCACGAAATTCAGTGTGAAAATCAGGTCGAATACGCCGAATGCTCCAGCGATCGCTAGAGGTGGTGCGGCCATGATAAGTAGTGACCTGGCAAGGGCCCCGTAGTTCAGCGTGCCAATGCGGCTCAGGTATTTGACAAAAGCTGGGCCGTAGATCAGGCGCAACTTCTGCAGTGTCTCGGGGTCGTATTTTCCGTGCAAGGTTCGGAACCTCGGTTCAATAGCTGTTGAACGCGGGCTGACGCGCCGCGCGATGACGCGGTTCGGGGGAGTCAGGGCAGTGTTGCCTGCTTAGAAATTGACGCTTTTTCTTGCGGTCGTCCAATCGACACCGTGTTTGCGGGCGATGGCTTTCAGCTTGCCGCTTACAAGGTGTGGCAAAATCAGAAAATAGGCGGCAAACGCCCAGATCGGGGCTGTTACCAGCCACAATGGGGCGAAGAACAGGCCGATTAGGAAGAGCGCCAGTGGCCAGAGAAGGTGCAAAAGGCTAAAGCCGCGAAACATCGGGTTCACTTCTACATTGTCCGATGTGATCACCATGGCCAGTGCTCGTCCGAGAAACCGTGTAAAGACGAAAATGCCTTCTTCACCGATTTCGATGTGCTTGCCCATATTGGTGGCGACCACGACCTTGCCCGTCTTGAAGCGCCCATTATCGGTCTCGAAATCTAGATAGTCGTAAATCAGCTTGGCGTTCTGCTGGGAATAAGCACCTGTGGCGACCAAGCGCCCGCTGACCTCAACAACTTTTGCTCCAAACATGATTGCTCCCCGCTTTGTACTTGACCATTTCCCCGCCTTTTTTCAGGGGTTTGAAGTGAAGGGACAGCATAATTAATGCCCAAACCAGGGTCAAGGACGCTTCCCGGGCTTCGGATGCAGTGGCTCTGCACGTTCCATGCGGAAGCGGGAGGAACCGCCGCAATCCCCCGAACACAGCCACCCTTGACCTTGCGCGCCGGCTGCGGCCTGATCCGCGCGGTCATAACGGGCGGGGATAAGCCGATATGCGCATTTCGAATCTGGCCTTCATCGCGGCGATCGCCGCAGCGGTCGCAACGCTGGTCTTTCCGATCCTGTTCGGCTCGCCGCCCGATCTCGGCGCAGCGCCGATGGCGGATGGTTTCGTCACACCGATCCTGGCGCTCGAATTTGCCCGCTCGGCCGCCGATCTGGCTTTCCTGCAGGGTGAGGGCGCCGATGCCCTGCGCGCCTTTCTCGTCCATACCCAGTCGCTCGATCGCTTTTTCCCGCTCGCCTATGCCGGCATGGCGGCGATGGTCTTCCTGGCGCTCGGCCTGCGCAATCCCGGGCGCTGGCTGGCCTGGGCAGCACTGGCTGTCGCCGTGATGACGATCGGGGCGGACTGGGCGGAGAATACGGTCATGAATCGCCTGCTCGCAGAACTTGGCGCCGGGGCGGAGCCGAGGCCGGGCCTGCTGGCAGCGCTGTACGGCCATACTTGGATCAAATGGGGGCTGATCGGCCTCTATGCGGCTCTGTTCGCTGTGCTGATGTGGCAGGACAAACGCCGCCTGCTGGCCATTCCCGCTGTCGTCGCGGCGCTGGCGATCGCCGCCACATGGCTGAGCGGGTCCAATGGTCAGCTGGCTGAAATCATGGCCGCGCTGCTCATTCCTTTCATGCTCACTTTCCCTCTGGCGGCACTGATGTATCTTCGCGGCAAATCTGCGCCGCCCGAAGCGGGCGCAACGTAACATCACTCGGTCGAGGAATTTGCGATGAAAGCCCTGGTCAAAGCCAAGCCGGAAGAAGGCATCTGGATGCAGGACGTGCCGATGCCGAAAATCGGCCCGGACGATGTGCTGATCAAGATCCACAAGACGGCGATCTGCGGCACCGATATCCACATCTATAACTGGGATGACTGGGCTGCCAAGAATGTGCCGACGCCGATGGTGGTCGGACATGAATATTCCGGCGAAATCGTCGACAAGGGTGCCAATGTGAAGCGCGTCGAGATCGGACAGCGCGTCTCCGGTGAAGGCCATGTCGTTGGCACGCTCTCACGGGCGGCGCGCGCCGGGCGCTTCCATCTCGATCCGGATACCCAGGGCGTCGGCGTCAATATTCCCGGCGCTTTTGCCGAGTATCTCGCCTTGCCGGCGTTCAATGTCGTCAAACTGCCTGAAGAAGTCACCGACGAGCTTGGCGCAATTCTCGATCCGCTCGGCAATGCGGTCCACACCGCGTTGCAATTCGATCTGGTCGGCGAGGACGTGCTGGTCACCGGCGCCGGGCCGATCGGCATCATGGCCGCCGCGATTGCCCGCCATGTCGGCGCGCGCCATGTCGTGCTGACCGACATCAATACCCACCGCCTGCACCTGGCCAGCCAGGTCGTGCCGCGCGTCCACACCGTCAATGTCGCCGAGGTTGGCTTAAAAGACGTGATGGCCGAACTGGGCATGAGCGAAGGCTTTGATGTCGGGCTGGAAATGTCCGGCGCGCCCAGTGCCATTGGTGCCATGCTCGAGAGCATGGTGATGGGCGGCAAAATCGCCATGCTCGGCCTGCCATCCAAGCCGATCCCGGTCGATTTCGGCTCGCTGGTGCTGAAAGCGATCACGCTCAAGGGCGTCTATGGCCGCGAAATGTTCGAGACCTGGTACAAGATGATCGCCATGCTCGAGAGCGGGCTCGATGTCAGCCGCGTCATCACCCACCGCTATGCGGCCGATGAGTTCCAGAAGGGTTTTGACGCCATGCGCTCGGGCAAGTCGGGCAAGGTGATCCTGGACTGGAGCCAGTCATGAACGCGGGACATCGCGACGACGCCAAACGTGTGCCGCTGACCGATTATGTCGAGTACGGTCCGGCGGAAATGCTCAGCCGCGCGGCGGCCTTCGCCAAACATCTCAAACGCCGCCGTACGGTCCGCGATTTCGCCGACCGGCCGGTTGACCCGGAAATCGTGAAACACGCCATCGATGCGGCCGGAACGGCACCGTCGGGCGCCAATCACCAGCCCTGGCATTTCGTGGTGATCCAGGATCCGGCCCGCCGCAAGGCTCTGCGCGAGGCGGCCGAGAAGGAAGAAAAGGCCTTCTATGAAGGCAAGGGCGGTGAGGAATGGCTGCAGGCTCTCTCACCGCTGGGCACCGACAGTTCCAAGCCCTTCCTGGAAACCGCGCCCGTGTTGATCGCCGTGTTTGCGCAAAAGCGTGGTGGCGAGAAAATCGGGCAATCGAAGAAGAATTACTACATTAATGAGAGCGTCGGCATTGCCTGTGGCTTTATGCTCGCGGCCTTGCACGAGGCCGGTCTGGTGACGCTGACCCACACGCCCAATCCGATGAAATTCCTCACCGAGATCTGTGAGCGTCCGGCCGACGAAAAGCCCTTCATGCTGATCGTCGCCGGCTATCCCGCTGATGATGCGACGGTGCCGGAGCACGCGTTGATCAAGAAGACTGTGGGCGAGATTTCCAGCTGGCTCTGAGCCAGGCCTAGTTGCGCACGCGCCGGCGGATGGCCGTGAAGCTCCAGATCAGGGCGACCAGCCAGCCAATCCCGGTCCAGCCCAGAAGCAGGTTGGTCAGGAAGATGGCGAAGCTGTTGTCATGACCGCGCAGCAGGGCGATCAAGGTCGGCATGAAGCCGATGATCAAAAATGCAATCGCGCCTTCGGGGCCCATCAGATGATACTCCATATCAAAGTGTCCTTATCGACTTTCGATATGAAGTTATGCCGCGCCGCCCATTCACGCAATATGTCCGGGGCGGGATTATGCGCGCTCGCGTCCCGCCCAACACAAACAGGCCCCGGCAGTCTCGCCGGGGCCTGTCCGTTCTGAGTGTCCCTGTCAGGCGCTAGCCATCAACGGGGGGAAATTCATAGCCGGCATAAATCTCGCGCAACTTGGTCTTGAGGATCTTGCCGGTCGCGCCGATCGGCATTTCCTCGATGAATTCCACTGCATCGGGCAACCACCATTTGGGGACCTGGCCGCGAAGGTATTCGATGATCGAGGCTGCGTCAGGCTCGGCCCCTTCCTTGAGCTGGACCACCATCAGGGGGCGTTCCTGCCATTTCGGATGCGGCATGCCGAAGGCGGCCGCCATGCCAACGGAGGGATGCCCCATCGCGGCATTTTCCAGATCGATCGATGAAATCCATTCGCCGCCGGTCTTGATGACGTCCTTGGAGCGGTCCGTGATGGTCATGAAGCCATCGCCGTCGAGATAGGCCACGTCACCGGTCTTGAACCAGCCATCATCGGTAAAGCTCTCGGCACCGGCGCCGCGATAATAGGAGGAGGCGATCCAGGGACCCTGGACCTGGACATGGCCCGATGACTTGCCGTCCCAGGGCAATTCCTCGCCATCATCATTGACGATACGCATGCCGACACCAAAGACCAGCCGGCCCTGTTTCAGCTTGACCTTGATCTGGGCTTCGCGGTCGAGCGCGTCATGCTTGGGCAGGAGATTGTTGACGGTGCCCAGCGGGCTCATTTCCGTCATGCCCCAGCCTTGCTGCATCACCACGCCATACTCGTCTTCATAGGCGCGAAGCAGGGCTTCGGGCAATGCCGACCCACCGATCAGAACCCGTTCGACGCTGTCGATGCGCTTGCCGCTCTTCTGCAGGTATTGCAGCAGGCCAAGCCAGACGGTCGGCACGCCGGCGACGTAATTGACGCCTTCGCTCTCGATCAGCTCGTGAATGCTTGGTCCGTCCATCTGGGCGCCCGGCATGACCAGCTTGGCGCCATTCATCGGCGCGGCATAGGGGATGCCCCAGGCATTGACGTGGAACATGGGCACCACCGGCAGAAGCGTGCCGCGCGCGCCGACGCCGATCACGTCGGAGGCCGAGCAGGCGAGGGCGTGCAGGACATTGGAGCGGTGTGAATACAGCACGCCCTTGGGGTCCCCGGTCGTGCCCGATGTGTAGCACAGGCCGGCGGCGGTGTTCTCGTCGAACATCGGCCACTCATATTGCGTGCTCTGATCGGCGATCAATTCCTCGTAGCTCTGGCATTTGGTGGCCACGCCATCCTTGTGGCTGGCATCGGTCATCAGCACCCAATGGCGCACCGACTTGCAGTGTTTCGAAATCGCATCGATCAGCGGCGCAAAGGTCTTGTCGAAGAAGACGACTTTCGACTGGGCGTGGTCGAGCATCCAGATCAATTGCTTCGGATCGAGGCGCGGATTGACCGTGTGGATCACCGAACCGATTCCCGACACCGCGTAATAAAGTTCGAAATGGCGGTGGGAATTCCACGCAATGGTGGCAACGCGGTCGCCTTCGCGCACTTTCAGCTTTTTGATCAGCGCATTGGCCAATTGCTTGGTGCGCTGGTGGGTGGCGGCATAGCCCTGGCGGTGGATCTGACCGCTTTCCGGCAAGCGGGTGACAATCTCCTGATCGCCATGGCATCGGGCGGCGTGGGCCAGAATGTCCGAAATCATCAACGGACGTTCCATCATGTGTGCGCGCAAGGTCATTCTGTCTCCCCTTGGATATCAACCAGTTTCGCAGTGTTTGTTTTTTTCTTATCAAAAGGCTTCCCGCGTCGCGGCGCAATCCCTTTGCGCGGCGGAGCTGAAATGCCTATGCGTTTTGCATGTGTTTGGCGGCCGGTTGCGGCCTGATCTGGAGTGTTTGCACGATGTCATCACCGGTGTTCAACCTGCCTGGCCACAGCGATATTCTTGATGCGGCGCAGCGATTGGCCGGTCATGCGGTGCGGACGCCGCTGCTGCGCAATGATGTCCTCGATGAACAAGTCGGTGCCCGCATCTTCGTGAAGGCCGAATGCCTGCAGCGCACCGGATCGTTCAAGTTTCGCGGCGCCTATAATCGTATCTCCCGGCTGAATGCCGAGGAAAAACAGCGCGGTGTCATCGCCTATAGTTCCGGCAATCATGCACAGGGCGTGGCCGCGGCGGCGCGGCTGGTGGGCACGCATGCCACCATATTGATGCCGACCGATGCGCCCGCCGCCAAGGTCGAGGGCGTGCGCTTCTGGGGCGGCAAGGTGGTGACGTATGACCGCGTCAGCGAGTCGCGCGAGGCGATCGGTGCCCGTATCGCGGCCGAGGAGGGGCGCATCCTTGTGCCGCCCTATGAGGATCGCTTCATCATTGCCGGCCAGGGCACGGCGGGGCTGGAAATGGTCGAGGAAATGGCCGGGCTTGGCCTGGCGCCCGACATCGTCGCGGCCCCGGCCGGTGGCGGCGGGCTGATCGCCGGCACCGGGCTGGCGGTCAAACACGCCCACCCGGACGCGCAGATCTGGGCCGCTGAACCGGCGGAGTTCGATGATCACCGCCGCTCGCTCGAGGCCGGCGAGCGTGTCGCCAATGCGCGCCTGACGGGTTCGATCTGCGACGCCATCATCACGCCGACGCCCGGCGAACTGACCTGGCAGCTCAATGCCCGTCAGCTAAGCGGCGGCGTCGCCGTCAGCGATGATGAAGTTCTGGCCGCAATGGCTTTCGCCTGGCGCCACTTCAAGATCGTGATCGAACCGGGCGCCGTCGTCGCCCTGGCCGGTGTGCTGTCCGGCAAGCTGGATGTCGCCGGCAAGACGGTGTGCGTGCTGGCCACCGGCGGCAATGTCGACCGGGCGGTGTTTGCGCGGGCGCTGGAGCTGGGCTGAGGGGCGTTCAGCTTTCCGGGCTGTCCGCGAAGGCCAGGATGGCGCGGGCTGTCTGTTTCAGGATGTCGGCTTCACTGTCCGGCGGGTCCTCGAAGATCAGTTCTACTGCGGCATAGCCTATTTCCACGGCCAGTCGGGCGCGGCGGTAGGCGGCCTCGTCGGAGAGGTCGAGATTGAGGCCGTTCAATTGCCGGGCCAGGCCGCTTGCGACACCGCGGTGCGATTTCAGGCGAATAGCCTGCAATTGCGGGTCCGCCCGCATCGCGCGCAAAAGTGCGGCCCCGCCCGGATAGCTCCGGGTCACATCGACGGTCGCGCGCAACAGGGCGATCAAGGCCGGCAAGTCCAGCCTCTGGCTCTGCAGGATGGGCGCGATCTGGTCGTTCTGCGCCTGCATCAGCTCCCGCGCCAGGCGTTGCAGGATATCGAATTTGTCCTGGAAATACCGGTAGAAGGCCGGCGGTGAGAGGCCGGCGCGCGCCACGATCCCATTGGTGGTGAGCGCCTCCAGACCGCCCTCGGCGAGTTGTTCGGCCGCGGCCAGCATCAAGGCGCGATAGGTCGCCCGGGCGCGGGCCTGCTTGGGCAGGGGGAGGTGGGACGGCTTTGGCATGGGTTCGATTTCGCTTTGTTTATTTTCTCGCTTGACCGGACGAGCTTTATCACAAAAAGTAGCAATGACTACTGTTTTGGAGGTCGCCATGCCAGCGTCTTGGATCAATCGGGTGGGCCCGTGCGCCGCCGTGCTCCTCCTTCTGGTGATGGGGGCCTGTTCCCGGCCCGATGCCATGCCGGCCGCCAGCACGTCTGTGCCACCCTCCGCGGCGATTACCGCACGGGCGGAAATGCTCGTGCCTCCCGACGCGGCGCTGGCCGGTATCTATGATCGCTCCTGCCGTTCCTGCCACGCCTATGTCGATTCAGGCGCCCCCCTGGCCGGGCATGGCGCGGAATGGGACCGGCGCCTGGCGCAGGGTCTGGATGTGCTGGTTGAACACACCCGGAGCGGTCTGGGCGCCATGCCGGCGATGGGCATGTGCCTGGATTGCGACGATGCCGATTTCGAAGACCTGATCCGCTTCATGGCAACAACAAACGGTAATGCCGGGGAGGCCGAATAAATGGCGACGCGACGCACGGTTCTCAAACTCGGCGCTGCCGCGGCCGCCCTGGCGGTGGCCTATCCGATGGGGTCGCACCTGGCCTGGTCGGCAAAATCCTTCGAGGCCCCGGAGGGGGTGATCCCGGCCCCCGCGAGCTCGCCAGGCGGACCGGTCTGGCGCAACTGGTCGGGGCTGCAATCGGCGATGCCGCGGCAAATCGCCAGCCCCGCCAGTGAGGACGAGCTGGCGGCGCTGATCCGCAACACGCATGGCTCCGTCCGCCCGGTCGGGGCCGGGCATTCTTTCACCGCGCTGGCGCCAACGGATGGCGTGATGATTGATATCGGCCGCCTGTCGGGCCTGGTCTCCCATGACAGCCAGGCGCGGACCGTGACGATGGGCGCGGGAACCCGGCTCGAGCAAGCCTCGCGCCTGCTCGATGAAGTCGGCCTGGCCCTGCCCAATCTGCCCGACATTGCGGTCCAGACACTGGCCGGTTCTTTTGCCACGGCAACCCATGGAACCGGGCGCGATCTGCCGGCCCTGCACGAGGCGGTCCTCGGCTTTCGCCTGGTGACCCCGCAGGGCGCGATTCTGGACGTGACCGCTGACAGCCATCCCGATCTGTTCGCGGCCGGAAAGGTCTCGCTGGGCGCGCTCGGCGTGATCACCCGCTACACGCTGCGCGTTACCGATGCCTTCGCGCTGCGCCGCCGGGTCTGGGTCGACCGGGTGGAAAACCTGCTCGACCAGGCCGAGACCCTGTCGCGTGAGCACCGCAATTTCGAATTCTATTGCCTTCCCCATACCGGCTTCGCTGCCGCCATTGCCCATGACCTGTTCGACGGGGAGCCGGAGGGCCGTGCACCGAGCGAGGATGAGGACTCACTCGCCAGCCTGCGCCAGTTGCGCGACATGTTCGGCTGGTCGCCCCGGCTGCGGCGCTGGATTGCCGGCACGCAGATCCGGCCCGGGATGATGGAGGACTATACCGACAAATCCTGGCGTCTCCTGTCGACCAGCCGGGTCACCAAGTTCAACGAAACGGAATACCATCTGCCGCACGAAAACGGGCTCGCCGCTGTGCGTGAAGTGTTGGCGATCCTCGAGCGACACAAGGACGCCTTCTTTCCGATGGAAGTGCGCTTCGTGCGCGGTGATGATGCCTGGCTGTCACCCTTCAAGAGCGCCAGCGACATATCCATTGCCGTGCATGCCGCCAATACCGAAGACTATCGCTATCTGCTCAGCGAGATCGGCCCCGTCTTCCGGTGTTATGGCGGGCGCCCGCACTGGGGCAAATTGCACGACATGAATGGGGGTGAGCTCAGCGCCCTCTATCCGAGACTGGGCGATTTCAACGCATTGCGCCGCGAGCTCGATCCGGAGGGGAAATTCCTCAACCCGCATCTCGCGACGCTGTTTGGTGAGGAAGCTGATGTCTGAAACCCTGGCAGCACGCATCAAGAACAACCTGACCCGGCGCCGCCTCATTATCGGCGGTGCGGGTCTGGCCGCTGTCAGTGCGGCAGCACTGGCGCGGCCCCGCGATCACAGCGGTCCACGCGATGGCTATTTCCTCAACCTGCAATCGGCACTGATCGGCGCCGGGATCACGACCCCGACACTGGTCGTGGACAAGGCGCGGCTGAACGCGAATATCGACACGCTGATGGCCGCGCTTCCGGCCGGGATGGGCTATCGCATCGTCACGAAATCCCTGCCGTCGCCAGGCCTGATCGAGCATGTACGCCAGCGTTCGGGCACGCACCGTCTGATGACGTTCAACCTGCCCATGCTCAAGAGTCTGATGACGCGCATGCCCGACACCGATCAATTGCTCGGAAAACCGCTACCGGTCGCCGCGGCCGCGACCTGTTTCGACGGATCGGATGCGGCCCCGGACGGTGCGGCCCAGCGGGTGCAATGGCTGATCGATACGCCGGCCCGCCTGGCCCAGTATGGAGAGCTCGCCGCCAGCCGGGATGTGGTTCTGCGGATCAATATCGAGCTCGATGTCGGCCTTCACCGGGGCGGTTTTGTGGCCGGCGAAACTCTGCGCACGGCGCTGGAAACGCTCCGGGACAACCCGAATCTGCGGTTTGCCGGCTTCATGGGTTATGAGCCGCATATCCCCGCCTTGCCCAAGGCTTTCGGCCTGCGCGATCGCGCCCGCGCTTCAGCCTGGCAAGCCTATAACGAGGCTTTGGAGATTGCCGCGACGGTGTTTGATGCCGATGCCATGGCGGCCATCACCCGCAATGCGGCGGGTAGCCCGACCTATCGCCTTTACCACGACACCCATATCGCCAATGAGGTGTCCGTCGGGTCGGCGCTGGTGAAACCCACCGATTTCGACACCGAGCTTCTGGCCCCGCATCAACCGGCGGCCTTTATCGCAACCCCGGTTCTCAAGACGGCAGCGGGCGTGCGCATTCCGGGGATTGAATTCGCCGGACCGGCCATGCGGTTGTGGGATCCCAATCGCGCTGAAACCGTTTTCATCTATGGCGGTCACTGGCTCGCCCACCCGGTCGATCCACCCGGACTGGCCTTCAACGAGACCTTCGGCCGTTCGAGCAATCAGGAAATGCTCAATGCGGGCACCGGGCTGGATATCGCGCCCGATGATTTCGTCTTCTTCCGGCCAAGCCAGAGTGAAGCCGTCTTTCTGCAATTCGGCGATATCGCGGTCTATGACGGCGGGGCCATTACCGATCGCTGGTCCGTCTTCGCGGCGTCTGCCTGACGTGCGCTGGCCGAGTTACGGGCCGATCAATCAGGTTGGCCGAAGTTCTTCCCGCCTATTCCGGCACCGTTGCCGGCGATCCGCGTCGCAGATCCTGGTCAATCATCAGCGGCGTCGGGGCATCATCGATCAGGCGGGTGCGGTAGACCTGCACATTCTCCAGCACGCGCATCACGTAATTGCGGGTTTCAGAGAAGGGGATGCTCTCGACCCAGTCGATCGGATCGATATCGGGATCACGTGGGTCGCCATAATTCTCGATCCAGCGATTGGCGCGGTGAGGGCCGGCATTATAGGCCACCAGGGCGAGGATATAGGAGCCGTCATACTGATCGACGACCTCCTCGAGATGGTGCATGCCCAGGGTGAGATTATAGTCGCGGTCATCGGTCAGCCAGTTGAAGCGATAGGGCGCGCCCATTGAACGGGCCGTCGCCTGGGCGGTGGCGGGCATCATCTGCATCATGCCGCGCGCACCGGCGCCGCTGACGGCGTCCTGGGCGAATTCGGTTTCCTGGCGGATCACGGAATGCACCAGCGCGTCTTCCGGACGTCCACCGCTGGTTTGCGGCAGGCTGATGGTTGGATAGGCGCTCTGTGGCAGGATGATACCACGTAGGCGCGCCTGTTTTGCGGCCCGCACGGCCTGGCGCATCTGCAGATATTCATTCGCGAGATTGGCCAGCAAGACGCCCTCGACCGGATCTTCGACCTGGTCGTCGAGCCGGTACATGAAGAGGCGGAAATAATACTCCTCGCCCTGCTCGGCGAGCAGGCGCATGGCGCGGATTTCCGGGCGGGATTCGAAGGCGATCCGTTGCTCATCGCTTGGCTCCGGCTCGCGTTCCAGCGAGAAGGCGTTCGGCGCGTCGGAGAGCTGGGCCAGGGCGAGCTGACCGTAATAGGCAGTCGAGTGCACGCCGGCCTCGGCATAATAGGTCGCGGCGAGTTCCGGATTGCCGGCATCATCGGCGGCGCGGGCCATCCAGTAGGCGGCGCGCGAGAGCGAGACCGGGGTGCCGACATTGTCGCGCAGATGCGTGAAATGCTCCATCGCCTGGTCCGGCTCATTGAGATGCACCAGGGCGAGCCAGCCGGCGATGAATTCCGCATCGGCGAAATCGCCGCCCGAATCCATGCCATTGGCCCGCGCCAACTGATAGGCGGTCACGAAGTCCTGATCGCGGATCAGGTTGAGGATCATCAACTTGCGCTCGGTCCACATCAGGCCCAGCGCATTGGGATTGGCATGGGCATCGGGCAATTGCAGCAAGAGCGGCAGGACGGTGTCGGTCATGCCGGCACGGCGGCGCCAGCGGGCGCGCTCATAGGTCAGGCCAGGATCGGATTGCAGGCTCACCGGAATGCGGTTGACGGCGCGCTCGACACCGCTCTGGCGTCCGGCCAGGCGCAGGCGGGCATCCGCGAGGTCGCGATCCGTGCCCTGCAGCAAGGGCAGGACGCGCCGGGCGGCGGAGGTCTGGTTGGACCAGATCAGATAGTCAATCCGGGCCTGGTGATCGTCGGCGGTCAGGACGGAGCCATGATCGCGATGGACGGCGCTCTGGACGCTCAGCGGCAGGTATTCCGCGCGCCAGGTTTCGCGCAGCAGGCTTTCACCCTCCTCGATACGGCCATCGGCCAGAAGGGCTTCGGCATAGGCGATCTGGCCGCGACCGGTTGTCGGTGGATTATCGACGAACCAGTTGATGATGAAGGGGGCGCTGAGCCCGGAATCGGTGATTTTCGCCTCGGCCTCGGCGCGGATGAAGCTGTCGCGCGGCCAGTTGTCGAGTTCATCGAGGGCGAGGTTGAGTTCCAGGAAACTGGCCCGTGGATCGCTGAGCACGGTGCGCCATAACAGCACGCTTCGCGCCGCTGTGTCGCTAAGACGCAGGCGGGTCTCGGCGACCAGCGCCCAATCCTCGTCATCGGCGGCATCGAGCCCCTGGCGGAACAGCGCGAAATCGCCGTCGCTGAGATAGGAAGAGTAATTATGGGGTTCCGGCCGCATGCGCGGGGTCGGGGTCTGGGCCTGCGCGGGCAGGGCAAGACCCAGCGACAGCAGGGCTGGAAGCAGTAACGCTGAAAAACAACGCGTGATCATGAAGGGTAACTCGGATCCTGATGGGTGAACGCCGTCATCATCCCCCTGAATGGCCCTCACTGTCCAGTCTTGTTGAGGAGACTTGGCCGCGCGCTGCGCCACCTTTATGGTCGCCCGCTTGCAATCGGGAATTCGGGACCAAAACATGTTCAAGGGCTCCATCACCGCACTCGTCACACCGTTCAAGAATGGTGCCGTTGACGAGGACAAAGTAATCGAACTGTGTGAACGCCAGATTGCGGCCGGTAGTCATGGGTTGGTTCCATGCGGTACGACGGGCGAATCCGCGACGCTGAGCTTTGAGGAGCATATGCGTGTCGTCGAACTGGTGGTGAAGACCAGTGCGGGCCGCGTGCCGGTGATCGCCGGAACCGGCTCGAATTCGACCCGCGTCGCGATCCAGAACCAGGCGCGTGCCCGGGAAATCGGTGCCGATGCGGGACTGGTGGTTGCGCCATATTACAACAAGCCCAATGCCGAGGGGCAGTTCTGTCATTACCAGGCGATCAATGATGCCGTCGATCTGCCGATCATCGTCTACAATGTCCCCGGACGCACGGTGATCGATATCTCCGTCTCCACCATGGCGCGTCTGGCCGGCTTGACCCATGTCGTCGGCGTCAAGGATGCGACCGGCGATATGTCCCGGGTCTCCGGTCATCGCCGGTTGATCGGCGAGGGCTTCATCCAGCTTTCCGGCGATGACCCGACGGCGCTTGGCTTTAATGCCTGTGGCGGGACCGGCATGATTTCGGTGACCTCGAATGTGGCGCCCGAACTGTGTGCGCAATTCCAGGACGCGATGCTGGCCGGCGACTGGCAATCCGCGCGCCGCCTCAATGACCGGCTGACGCCGCTGCATCACGCCCTGTTCACCTCGGCCAGTCCGGGGCCGACCAAATACGCCATGCAATTGCTCGGCGTGACCGGCACGGAAATGCGCCTGCCGCTGACCGAACCCGATGAGGCTTCGAAACTGGCGGTGCGCAAGGCGATGGTGATCGCCGGATTGCTGGACAACTCATGAGCAAGCCCGATACGCGGCCCGTCGCGCTCAATCGCCGCGCGCGCTATGATTACGAGATCGAGGAAACCTTCGAGGCCGGGCTGATGCTGATGGGCTCGGAGGTCAAATCCCTGCGCGAAGGCCGCGCCAATATCGCGGAATCCTATGTCAGCCCGGAGCGCGAGGGTCTGTGGCTGATCAATGCCGATATCCCGCAATACGCGCCCGCGAACCGTTTCAATCACGATCCGCGGCGGCATCGCAAACTTCTGCTGAAGAAGAAGGAAATCAGCCGCCTGATCGGTGCCGTCACACGCGACGGCCGTACGATCATCGCCCTGAAGCTCTATTTCAATGATCGCGGGATCGCCAAGCTCCAGATCGGTCTGGCCAAGGGCAAGCGTAATGTCGACAAGCGCCAGACGATCAAGGATCGTGAGTGGAACAAGCAGAAGTCACGGCTGATGAAGGATCACGGCTAGGCCGCTCGTGCCGTGCGCTGCGACTGGATGGTGGCGAGCAGGAGATCGAGATTGATCGGCTTGGCGACATGCGCGTCGGCGCCGGCGTCCAGCATCTCGCCGACATGATGGCTCAGCGTGTCGGCGGACAGGGCGATGATCAGCGTGCGCGGCAGATCATCCTGCAACTCGGCCGCGCGGATGGCACGGATGGCGGTCAGCCCGTCCATTACCGGCATATGCTTGTCCATCAGGATGAGATCGGGCTGCAGGGTACGCCAGCGTTCGATTGCGGCCGCGCCGTGATCGGCCAGGTCAAGCGTTTGGCAGCGCGCGCCCAGCAGTGCCTGCAGTACGATCTGGTTGGTCTTGACGTCCTCGACAGCGAGCACCCGCATATCCGCCAGGCCCGGGCCCTCTGTGCCATCCGGGGCGGCGGCGAGCGTTGCTGGCTTGCCCGGCTCGGCGAGGCCGGCGCTCTCCAGCCGGATCAACGGAATCTCCACCGTAAAGCTGGCGCCCTGGCCCAGTTCGCTTTCGACGCGCACGCTACCACCCATCAGGTCGGTCAGTGATTTGATGATCGACAGGCCAAGCCCGGTGCCGCCAAAACGGCGTGTCGTGGAATTATCGCCCTGGTTGAAGGCATTAAACAGCTTGCCCAGGTGTTCCGGGGCAATCCCGATCCCGGTGTCGCTGACGCGCAATTCCAGCACGCTGCGATCCGCGCCATCCGCGGGCGGCCGGCAAATGGCGCTCAGGGTGATCGAACCGCTCGGGGTGAATTTGATGGCATTGCTGATCAGGTTCTGGATGATTTGCCGGATCCGGAGCGCATCGCCGCGATACAGGCCGCGGCAATTCTCATCGATTTCCAGATCGAGGCTGAGCGTTTTCTCGGTGGCCGCATAACGGTGCAGGGCGATTGAGCTTTGCAGGCAGTCCTCGAGTGGGAAATCCTGCTCGTCGAGTTCGAACTTTCCGGCTTCCATCTTGGAGAGGTCGAGGATGGAATTGAGGATGTCGGTGAGGTTGCGGCCGGAACTCGTCACCAGGTCCAGCATTTTGGTCTGCTCGGCGGTCAGCGGGGTTTCTCCGAGCGCCTGCACCATGCCGAGGACACCATTCAGGGGCGTGCGGATTTCATGGCTCATATTGGCCAGGAAAGCACTCTTGGCCTTGTTGGCGAGGATCGCGTCCTCGCGGGCCCGGACCAGCTGGCTGTTCTGGCGCACATATTCCGCGGCCACGCCGACGAAGGGCAGGGCATATTCGAGGATTTTCAAGCCGTGGGCGACATTGAAATGCGAGTCGAACAGGACGCGCGAGCCAAAGGCCATGTGGATCTCAAGCGCGATCGCCGGCAGGAGCGCCAGCAGGAGCGAGGCCGTCATCGGATTCGGCGATCGCCGGTAAAGCCGGGCCAGGATGGGCGCGGTGCCGAGGAAAACGACCAGTGGAAACAGGTCATAGGGCCGGCTGATGAGCGCGTCGTCGAACTGCGTGGTTGGCAGTTCCCGCGCCATGGCGGTGGCAATCATCAGAGCGATGGCGACGAGGCTGGACACCATCACCATCACCGCCAGGGTGCGCGGCGACCAGTTTGCCCCGGCATGCGAGGCGCGCAAGGCGACCAGGGTCCCGACCAGCAGGATAACCGCGTTGAAACTGCGCGACAGGGCCCAGGTGAAGGGGATGAAACCCGTGTCCGGCGCGGCCGCATGAATCAGGCGCATCGCGGCGAGGACATGAAAAGTGTCCATCGCCCCGGACAACAGCATGGCGAGCCCGATAATCGGGGCCGTCATCTCGCCCGTAATCCTGTAATGCACGTAGGCCAGCGCTGCGATGATCAGGGCGAACGCCACCGAACTCCACTCAAGCAGGGTATGGATAATGGCGCCGCGCATCACCTGGTATTGATCAGCTCCAGGCGTGTCGGTCGCTGTGACGGCGGTGAAATCCAGACCGGCGGACATCAGGGCGGCGGGGATTAGCGTCAGGGCCAGTACAGCCAGAAAACTGCGGGACTGGAGCAGCGTCAGGATGGGCGCGCGGTCTTGGGATATCATTCGCTGCAACCAATCCGGTGTTTGCCAGGTTCCGTGCCGCCGCCGCCTCTTCAGGCCGGACCGCCAGGATATGGCCCCGGTATCGCGCATGCATATGATGGTGTCAGTGATTTACTTATCCGGGCGCCGTAAGTGAAATCTTAGGCTTAGTCGGGCTCGACTGCGGCGAAGCGATCCCGGTAGGCTTGCGGTGTGACGCCCATCAGACGGGCAAAACTGCGCCGCATGCGTTCGTCATTCCCGAAACCACAGGCTGTCGCGATCGTCTTGATACTCAATTTGACGTCTTCCAGCATCACCCGCGCGGCATCGACGCGGAACTGCTCGACGGCCCGCGCCGGGGTATGGCCGGTTTCGCGGATATACAGGCGGGCGAAATTGCGGGCGCTCATGCCGGAACGTTCGGCGAGGGCCTCGATGCGCAAATCGGCCGTGAGATTGTCGCGCATCCAGAAATGCAGCGCGTCGAACTTGCCGCTTGCCGAGCGCGTCTGTTCCTTGAGGGCTTCGCTGAACTGGGACTGCCCGCCGGGGCGTTTGACATAGACCAGAAGATTGCGGGCCAGCTCCAGGGCGGCTTCGCGGCCATGATCGGCTTCCACCATGGCCAGCGCCAGATCGATTCCGGCAGTGACGCCGGCCGAGGTCCACACGCCATCGTCTTCGATATAGATCGGGTCGGGATCGATCTCGGCCTTGGGGTAGTTTTCCGCCAGCTCGTCGCAGCGGCGCCAATGGGTCACCGCGCGGCGTCCATCGAGCAGGCCGGCGGCGGCGAGCAGGAAGGCGCCGGTGCAGGTTGACGCGATCCGGCCGCATCGTTCCGTCGCCCGCAAGACGGAGGCAACCAGGCGGTGGTCCCGGCTGGCGGCATCGACGCCGCCGCCGCCGCACACGATCAGGGTGTCGGTCTCGTCCAGGCCGACACCGGCGACGCGGCGCGTATTGAGCAATATCCCGGTATCGGTCTTGACGGGGCCGCCATGATGGGAGGCCAGGGTGGTGATATAGGCGTCATAGCCCAGCACCTCATTGGCGTCGGCGAAAACCTGGAGCGGGCCGGTCGCATCCAGCAGTTTCACCTCCTCGAAGATGAAGAAGGCGATGTGACGTTCGATCAGGGGCGTATTGGCAGGAAAAGTCGGCATGTTGTCATTTGTGCCATTAGTGAAAGCGAATAGCCAGAGCCATGTGTCGCGGCATGGAGGCGGGAACCGGAATGGAAAAACTAGAACTGAAACATGTCATAAATGCGATATGCCCGTGGTCGGGCGAACCGGTCCGCGCCGACAGCCTGATGCGCTATCGCGGCGCGGTTGTCGGTTTTTGCAATCCGGGCTGCCGTGACAAGTTTGCACGCGCAAGTGCGGCGTTCGACGCTGCCCTCGCGGCCTTGGCGGAAAATGCGGGTTGAGCGTGCTGCCGCACCGGGCATTCAAAGTTAACCTGCGTGGCTTCCGTGGGTTAACCATGTTGTCCACAGTTGACGGGTTTTGCGATCAGGCGCCCAGATAATCCCGGATATCGGCGAAAACCGCGCTGAACATCGGTTCGGTCAAGCGGCCCGTATTGGTGTTGTAGCGCGAGCAATGATAGCTGCTGAACAGGCGCACCGGGCCGCCGGGCGCTTCGACATCGCTGGCCGCGCCGTGGCCAAAGGGCGCGCTGACGAGGCGGTGGCCGAGCGCGCGCAGCGTATTGTCATGGGCGATCTTGCCCAGGGCCAGGATAGCGCTCAGGCGGGGCAGGGAGGCGATGCGGTCGACCAGGAAAGGGCGGCAGGCATTGGCCTCGGCCCCGACCGGCTTGTTCTCGGGCGGCACGCACCGCACCGCATTGGTGATCATCACGTCCTTGAGCGTCAGTCCGTCATCGGCATCCAGCCCGTATGTCCCCCGGCTGAAACCATGATTGGCGAGGGTCGCAAACAGGAGGTCGCCGGCCCAGTCGCCGGTGAAGGGACGCCCGGTGCGATTGGCCCCGCGCAGGCCCGGCGCCAGACCGACAATCAGCAGGCGAGCATCGTCGGGGCCGAAGGAGCCGACCGGGGCGTTGTGCCAGTCGGGGAAAAGGGCGGTATTGCGTTCGCGGAACTCGACCAGGCGCGGGCAGAGCGGACAATTCCTCGGGGGCTCGGGCTGGAGGGTCATATCGTGTCATCCACCCGATTGTCCGGTCGGCCGATCAGCGGCTGGAGATCGAGCAATTCGATGAAATCATCGGCCTGACGGCGCAGCTCGGTGGCGATCATCGGCGGTTTGGTCTTCATCGAGGAGACGACGCTGACCCGAACGCCGCGGCGCCGCGCGGCTGCGATGGCGGGGCAGAAATCACCATCGCCGGTGAACAGGATGATGTGCTGGAGATAGTCCGACGCATCGATCATGTCGACGGCGAGCTCGAGATCCATATCGCCCTTCACGCGGCGATTGCCGTCGGCATCGGTGAATTCCTTGGCCGGCTTGGTGACAACGTGGAAGCCATTATAGTCGAGCCAGTCGACCAGCGGGCGCAGCGGATTATACTCTTCATGCTCGAGCAGGGCGGTGTAATAATTGGCCCGGATCAGCCGGCCGCGCTTGCGAAATTCCGCAAGCAGGCGTTTGAAATCGATATCGAAGCCGAGCGCTTTGGTGGTCGCGAACAGATTGGCGCCATCGATGAAAATGCCGATGCGCTCATCAGGGTAGAAGGTCATTGGAAAAATATCCTTTGAGACAGGCGGGCTTAAGACTTGAAAACATCGCCAATTTATATCGCGCTTGGGGCGAATCTGCCATCGGCGGGACGCAGCCCGGCACAGACGCTGGCGCTGGCGCTCGAGGCGCTCGAGGCGCGCGGCATTGCCGTGGTGGCGCGCTCATCCGACTGGCACAGCCCCGCCTGGCCCGATCCGTCAGCGCCGGCCTATGTCAATGCCGTCGCCGAAATCGCGACGGATCTGTCTCCACGCGCGCTGCTCGATCTGTTGCACGCCGTCGAGGCCGAGTTCGGGCGTGTCCGCCATATCCGCTGGGAATCCCGCGTGCTTGATCTCGATCTGCTGGACTATCGTGGCGGTCGCTTTACCGATGAGGCCGGCCTCGACGTGCCGCATCCGCGCCTGGCCGACCGGGCCTTTGTCCTGCTGCCCCTGGCCGAGATCGCGCCGCACTGGTGTCAGCCGGAAAACCCGCGCCCGATCGCCGAAATGATCGCCGCCCTGCCACCCGAGGATTTGGCGGCGACCCGCAAGCTGCACACCGGACTGCGCTGAGCGCGCTCAGGCCTTGCCAGACCGGGGCAGTACCGATAGGACACGCGGTTCAAACTGCAGCGCTTGTTCAAGGAGATCGCGCGTATGGCCCGCGTCACCGTCGAAGATTGCATCGATAAGATCCCTAACCGTTTTCGCCTGGTTCTCCTGGCAGCGCACCGTGCGCGGAATATTTCCGCCGGTTCCGCGCTGACAATTGAGCGCGATAACGACAAAAATCCCGTTGTCTCCCTGCGCGAAATCGCTGATGAGACCCTTGATCTCGACGTTCTTCGTGAGAGCCTTGTCAATGGCTTGCAGCGCGTTCTGCCGAGCGAAGACGAGGAAGAGGCCCGCAAGGCCGAAGGTCGCCAGGAATTCGAAGCCCTGCCGGCTCCGCCTGTCGAGCTCGACGAGTCGGAAATGCTCAAAGCGCTTCAGAACGATCGGGACGGCGCGCCTGACGGCCGCCTCTAGTGCGCCTTGACTGCCGGGGCGAATATCTCTGATCCGGTTTCGCCGCCGCCCGCCATACCGAGCGCGGACGAGCTGATCGAACGGATTCGGAAATATTTTCCGACCGTCGATGCGGACTATGTGCGCCGCGCCTATGATTTTGCCGAAGAAGCCCACCGGCCACAGCGCCGCCAGTCGGGCGAGCCCTATTTCGGGCATGTCGCGGCTGTCGCGGTCATCCTGACCGAGCTGCGCATGGACGTCGCCACCGTCTGTACCGGCCTGCTGCACGACACCGTCGAGGATACGCCCGCCACGCTGACCGAGCTGGAGGGATTGTTCGGCGGTGAGGTGGCCAGCCTGGTCGATGGCGTCACCAAGCTGGGCCAGATGGAGCTTCGCTCCAAACGCACCAAACAGGCGGAAAACCTCCAGAAGCTCGTCGTGGCGATCTCCTCTGATGTCCGTGTCCTGATCGTCAAACTGTGCGACCGCCTGCACAATATGCGGACGCTGGGCGCCATTCCGCGGCCGGAAAAGCGCGAGCGTATCGCGCGCGAAACGCTGGAAATCTACGCGCCCCTGGCGCGCCGGATCGGGATCAACCGGGTCTGTGTCGAGCTCGAGGACCTGGCCTTCAAACATATCAATCCGGCGGCCCATGAATCGATCACGCGGCGGCTGCAATTGCTGCGCGACCAGCATTCGCAGGAGGTCGCCGTGGTTTCCGGGGCGATCACCGACAAGCTCGGCGCGGCCGATATCGAGGCGCGCGTGTTCGGGCGCCAGAAACGGCCCTATTCGATCTGGCGCAAGCTGGAGCGCAAGGGCCTCACTTTCGATGATATCGCCGATATCTATGCCTTTCGCGTCATCGTCGATCAGCCCGATGATTGTTACCGCGCGCTCGGCGTGATCCACCAAGCCTGGCGCAGTGTGCCGGAGCGGTTTCGCGATTTCATCTCCGTGCCCAAGCCGAATAATTACCGGTCGCTCCATACCACGGTCGTTGGTCCCAATAGCGTGCGTATCGAATTGCAGATCCGGACCGAGGCGATGGAAGCGGTCGCCGAGAGTGGTGTCGCCGCGCACTGGCGCTACAAGGACAGCACTTATCGCTATGACCCGGACGCGGCCCAGGCTGCCGGCGGTGATCCGCTGGAGCGCCTGCGGCCCTTCGTTGAAATTCTCAACCAGGGCGGCGATCCCGATGAATTCCTTGAGCACGCCAAGCTCGAAATGTTCGCCGACCAGGTCTATTGCTTCACGCCGGGCGGCGATCTGATTGCGTTGCCCTCGGGCGCAACGCCGCTTGATTTTGCCTATGCGGTTCATACCGAGCTCGGCCACACCACCGTCGCGGCCCGGGTCAATGGACGTGAGCGTCCACTGCGCACCGAATTGCACAATGGCGATGTCGTCCAGATCGTCAAAGGCGGAGTGCGTCAGCCACCGCAGGGCTGGGAAAGCCTGGCCGTGACCGGCAAGGCCCGCGCCGCGATCCGCCGCCTGATCCGCGAATCCGAACGCGAGGAATTCTCCCGTATCGGCAAGATCATGGCCGATCACGCCTTCCGCCGTGAGGGCCGCGCGCTGGTTGAAAAGGATCTCACCGAGGCGATCAGCCGGCTCGAGCTGAAGGATGTCGAGGGTCTGTATGAAGCGCTCGGACGCGGGCGCATCACCTCGACCGGCCTGCTCAATGCGGTCTTCCCGGGCCGGCTCGATGATCGCGGCGATGCGGTCGAGCGTGATCTTATTGAGGACAAGAAGGCACGCCTCTATGTGCGAGGCCGCGGGCTGACGCCGGGCGTGACGCTGCATTTCGCTGAGTGTTGTTCGCCGCTGCCGGGCGACCGCATTGTCGGCCTGTTGGTGCCCGAACGCGGCATCGAGATCCACACGATTGATTGTGAACGCCTGGCCCAGTTCGAACAGGGCGAGATGGATCAATGGCTCGATCTCGACTGGACCGATGAGGCCGGCGCCAAGGCCGTCTCGATGGCGCGCATCAAGGCGGTGATGCACAATGAGCCTGGCGCCCTGGCCGAGATTGCCAAAACCGTCGGCGAGAATCGCGGCAATATTGCCAATGTGAAAACCTATAAGCGGGCAGCCGATTTCTTCGAGATGGAATTTGACATCGAAGTGATCGATACCCGCCATCTGGCCAATGTGCTCGCGGCGATCCGGATGTGTTCATCCGTGGTTTCGGCGGAGCGGATGCGGGCCGAGCCCGGAGAACAAGACGAATGACACGCGACGAAGTGCTCGATGAATTCCGCGCCGCCGGCGCCCTGCTCGAGGGACATTTCATTCTCTCTTCCGGCCTGCGCAGCGCGGTCTTCCTGCAAAAGGCGAAAGTCTTTGCCGACCCGGCGCGCACGGAGCGCCTATGCCGAGCCCTGGCGCAGAAGGTGAAAGCGGAACTGCCTGAACAACCGACCATTATCGTCTCGCCGGCGGTTGGCGGCATTGTGCCCGGCTATGAGACGGCACGGCAGATGGGGCTCAAGGCCTTGTATGTCGAGCGCGAGAATGGCGAGTTTACCCTGCGCCGCGGCTTTGAGCTCGGGCCAGAGGATCGCGTCCTCGTGGTCGAGGATATTGTCAGCACCGGCCTGTCCTCGCGTGAATGTATCGAGGCGATCCAGGCGACCGGCGCAACCGTGATCGCCGAGGCCTGCCTGGTCGATCGCTCCGGCGGCGAAGCCGATGTCGGCGTGCCGCTGATCGCGCTGACCCAATACAAGGTTCCCGCTTATCCCGCCGACCAATTGCCGCCCGAACTGGCCGCCATTCCGGCGATCAAGCCCGGCAGCCGGGGTCTGGCCTGATGCTGCGGCTCGGCGTCAATATCGACCATGTCGCCACCATCCGGAATGCCCGCGGCGGGGCGCACCCTGATCCCGTGCGCGCGGCGCGCCAGGCGGCCGAAAGCGGCGCGGATGGCATCACCGCGCATCTGCGCGAGGATCGCCGCCATATCACCGATGGCGATATCGACCGGCTGATGGCCGAGATCGATCTGCCACTCAATCTTGAAATCGCCGCGACCCCGGAAATGCTCGACATTGCCCTGCGCCACAAGCCGCATGCGGTCTGTCTGGTGCCGGAAAAGCGCGAGGAACGCACGACCGAAGGCGGGCTCGATATCGCTGCCGGCCATAATCATCTCGCTCCCTATGTGCGCCAGCTCGACGAGGCCGGGATTCGGGTCTCGCTCTTCATCGAGGCCGACCCGGTCCAGATCGCCGTCGCCGAGGCGATGGGCGCCAGCGTGATCGAACTCCATACCGGCGCCTATTGCGAAGCCGCCTTGCGCGGCGACACTGAAGCGGTGGCCGGGCATCTGGAATTGCTCAAAATCGGTGCCTCGGAAGCCTTTCGCCGCGGGCTGGAAGTCCATGCCGGCCACGGCCTGACCTATGACACCGTGAAGCCCATCGCCGCCATCCCGGAATTGCTGGAGCTCAATATCGGCCATTTCCTGATCGGCGAGGCGATCTTCCGCGGTCTGCGCGAAGCGGTGACGACCATGCGCGGGCTGATCGTCGAGGCGCGGGAAGAGGCAGTAGAGTGACTTGGTTTCGTCGACATTTGGAGTGGAATCTCGATGCCGGGGCCAAGACCGCTATGGGTCTCTCGCGCATCACATTGCTTGTCGCAACGGCTTACCTGACAGTTCGGGCCGTGATGAGCGGTTTGCCGCTTGGGATACTGTGGGCTGGACTGGCCTTGCTGTTTTCCGCCCTTTTCATCGCTTCGTTGAAATGGCCGCGCAAGACTTTGTGGGCGTCGGCCATCGTCTTCGCGTTTACGGCATCAGCGGCATTTTTGTGGCGCAGCTGGAGTCAAACTCCTTTCTACCTTGAAGGGCTCGTCACATTCGGGGCCTGCCTGGTGAGCTTGCGGGCCGCGATTCTGTTCCACAGACTACCGCAGGATGAGGTGCGCCTGTGATCCTCGGCCTCGGTTCCGACCTGATGGATATTCGCCGCATCGAGCGTTCACTCGACCGTTTCGGCGACCGCTTCGTGCAGCGTGTCTTTACCGAGGCCGAGCAAACCAAATCCGAAGCGCGCCGTATGCGCGCCGCCAGCTATGCCAAGCGTTTCGCCGCCAAGGAGGCCGGTGCCAAGGCGCTCGGTACCGGGATTGCGCGCGGCGTGTCGTGGAAAGAGATCGGCGTTATCAATCTGCCCGGCGGCAAGCCGACCCTGGCCTTTACCGGCCGGGCGCTGGAACGCCTGATCGCGCTGACGCCGGAGGGGATGGAAGCCCATGCCCATATCACCATCACCGATGACCATCCTTACGCCCAGGCTTTCGTGGTGATCGAGGCCCGTCTGATCGGTACCGTCCATGGTTGATCCGACCGCCGATCTGGAGGCCCGCATCGGCTATGTCTTCAAGGACCGCAAGCTGATCGAGCGGGCGCTGACCCATTCCAGCTTTGGCGATGGCCGGCCGGGCTTTCGCAGCTATGAGCGGCTGGAGTTTCTCGGCGACCGCGTGCTCGGGATGATGACGGCGGAAGCGCTCTACCAGGCCTTCGATACAGCGGCCGAGGGTGCCCTGGCACCGCGGCTCAATGCGCTGGTGCGCAAGGAGACCTGTGCCGACGTCGCCCGCGCCATTGATCTCGGCTCGGCCCTGCGCATGGGACGCTCGGAAGAGAAGAGCGGCGGCCGCGCCAAGACCTCTATCCTCGGCGATGCCTGCGAGGCGCTGATGGCGGCGCTCTATCTCGATGGTGGCCGGCCTTGTGTGCAGGCCTTCTACGACGCCCACTGGTCGGACAAGCTTGAAGCCTTGAAGCAGAAGCCGCGCGACGCCAAATCCATGTTGCAGGAATGGGCCGCCAAGGCGGGTCATGCCGTGCCGCGTTACCAGCTCACCGGGCGCTCCGGCCCCGATCACCGGCCGGTTTTCACCGTCCAGGTCACAATTTCACCGCTTGAGCCGGCTATCGGCGAGGGCGGCACCAAACAGGCGGCCGAACGTGCCGCTGCAAAAAACCTGTTGAACAGAGAGGGCCATGATGTCGGCTGAACCTGAAACCCGATTTGGCTTTGCCGCCGTAATCGGTTCCCCCAATGCCGGCAAATCGACCCTGGTCAATGCGCTCGTCGGCGCCAAGATTTCCATCGTCACCCACAAGGTGCAGACGACGCGCTTTGCTGTGCGCGGTGTCGCGATCGAGGAGAAGACGCAGATCTGCCTGGTGGACACACCCGGCGTCTTTGCTCCGAAGAACCGGCTCGACAAGGCGATGGTCCGCGCCGCCTGGAGCGGCGCCGATGATGCCGATTGCGTCGTTCACGTCATCGATGTCGGCGCCCGCGACCGTATCGAACAGGGCAATGGCAAGCCCGGCGACCGGCTGATGGTCGATGATGATGACCGTGTCATGGAAGGCCTCAAACTGGCCAATCGCCAGGCGACGCTCGTGCTCAACAAGATCGACACCATCGATAGCGATCATTTGCTGGCGATGTCGAAAGAGCTCTATGACACCGGCATTTATTCCGATGTTTTCATGATTTCAGCCAAAAAGGGTTTCGGCGTTCCCTTGCTGAAAGCGCATCTGGCGACGTTGATGCCGGAAGGTGTCTGGCACTATCCCGAAGACCAGATTGCCGATCTGCCGCAGCGCCTGCTCGCCGCCGAGATCACCCGCGAAAAACTCTATCTGCGCCTGCACGAGGAATTGCCCTATTCCTCCATGGTCGAGACCGAGAGCTGGAAAAAACTGCGTGACGGATCGGTGCGCGTCGAGCAATCCATCATCATCGAGCGCGACAGCCAGAAACCCATCGTGCTCGGCAAGCATGGCTCCGCGGTCAAGGCGATCGGCGAGGCCGCCCGGCGCGAACTGGAAGAAATGCTCGGCTGCCGCGTCCACCTCTTCATCAATGTGAAGGTCGACCCGCGCTGGATGGCACGGCGTTCCCACTTCTCCGATGTCGGGCTTGATTTCGATGCCTAGGCTGGTGATGCCTGAGGGCCATGATGGAATGGTCTGATAGCGGCATAGTCCTGGCGGTTCGGCCGCACGGGGAGACCAGCGCGATTATCGAGGTGCTGACGGCGCAGAATGGCCGTCATGCCGGTCTCGTTCGCGGCGGGCGTTCGCGTGTCCTTCGGCCGGTGCTGCAGCCGGGCAATCGTATCGCCGTCACCTGGCGCGCGCGTCTGGCCGATCATCTGGGCTCGTTCACCGTGGAGGCTGAGCATCTGGGCGCCGGTGCCGTGATGGAAGACCGCGCCGCACTGGCCGGGCTGAATTCCGCCTGCGCTGTCGCGGTGATGGCCTTGCCGGAGCGTGAGGCTCACAAACAGGTCTATGACGGGTTCGGGATCTTCCTGGCGGCGCTCGAGCATGAGGATGTCTGGCCGGCGCTCTATGTCAGCTGGGAGGCGGGGTTATTGTCCGATCTGGGCTATGGCCTCGATCTCGACACTTGTGCCGTCACCGGCGTCGTCGACGACCTCACCCATGTCAGCCCGCGCACGGGCCGTGCGGTCTGCCGCGAAGAGGCCGCGCCCTACCTGGCCAAATTGCTGGAAATTCCCGGCTTCATGCAGGGTTCCGGCACGATCGAGCCCGGCGATATCGCCATGGGCCTGGCCCTGACCGGCTATTTCATCGACCGCCGCGTGTTGTGGCCGATCGACAGGCAATTGCCCGAAGCGCGCACCCGCATGATCGCCGAGCTGGAGCGGGTGGGGCGGCTTTAGGGGGCAGTGGCCCTGCGGATTTGGGGCTGTCCCGACCTGTCTGGACAGCGTATGGCCTGCCTTCATGACGCCCGTCTTGCCAATCAATTGCCCGAAATTAAGTTGATCCAAAAGCGGTTGCACTTCACCTCTTCGGGCTTCTTGGGAGGACGGTTTTATGATTTTTTTGAACAAGGTGAGTGTGATTGCCATTGCCGCAATGGCCGTGACACAGGCTCCGGCCTGGGCGCAGGACGCCATTGATGCCGCTGAACGCGATGCGGCTGTTACCGCTCTGGCCCAGGTGATTGAAGACGAATTCTTCGATGCGGAGCGTGCCGCGAACATCGCATCCGGCATGCGGGCCGCCGAGGATGATGGCGCCTTTGACGAGGCCACCACCGCCCAGGATTTGGCCGAAGCACTGACGGCACATCTGCACGAGCAGGACCGCCATTTCTCCGTTCGCTATATCGGGCCGGAAGCGGCGGCTGCGCAATTGGCGCGGGAGGCGTCCGAGGATCGTGCCGCGCGCGATGCCGCCTATGCCGAGCAGATGGCCCAGATGGCCCGGCGCAATTTCGCCTTCGATGCGGTGGAGATCCTGCCGGGCAATATCGGCTATATCGAGCTGCGTGGCTTCGCACCGATCGACCCGGCCGAGCCGACGGCTCGCGCGGCGCTCGAATTCGTTGCCCATACCGACGCGGTCATTTTCGACCTGCGCGAGAATCGCGGCGGCGACCCGACCATGGTGCAGTATCTCACCAGCCATTTCCTCGAACCCGGCGGTGAGACGCTAATCAATACCTTCGTGTCGCGCGATTACGATTACCCCAACCAGATGTGGTCCCTGCCCAGCCATCCGGCGGGCCATCGCCCCGACGTGCCGGTCTATGTGCTAACCAGCGGCAACACCGCATCGGCCGGGGAGGCCTTCTCCTATCACCTCCAGGCCATGGAGCGCGGCACACTGGTGGGTGAAACGACCTATGGCGCGGGCAATCCCGGCGGCGTTCAGATCGTTCCCGAGGGCTATGGGGTGTTCGTCTCGACCGGTTCCGCCCGCAATCCTATCACCGGCACGAATTGGGAAGGCACCGGCGTCACGCCCGATATCGAAATTGATGCCGACCAGGCCCTCGACCGGGCCTTGATGGAGGCCTATGGCGCGCTGGAGCGGCTGACAGAGGATGAGGGGCGTCTCCGTGAGCTGGGCTGGATGCGGGAAGCGCTCGAGGTTGCGCAAAATCCGGTTGTCCTGTCCGCGGACGAACTGGCTGTCTATGCTGGCGATTTCGGGCCGCGAGATATCCGGGTCGAGACTGGCGGACTGATCTATCAGCGCGAGGGCCGCGACCCGGTCCCGCTCATCGCCCTGGGCGAGCACCGGTTCAAATTCGCCAACGAGGATGACTATCGCCTCGTCTTCCAGCTGGACCGTCGTGGGCGGGTAGAAGCGCTGGAAGTGCGCCTGCTTGACGGCCGGACCGAGCTCAATCCAGTCGTCCGGTAATCCGGTAGACGGGGCGGGGTTTCGACCCCGCCCCGTATGCGGGCCATATCAACCGTTGATAAGCCGGGCTCAGACCCGGTTTTCCCCGATCCGCCTGCGCCCCGTCCCTGTCCCACAAGCCAATCGCCCTATACTGAAGCCCACGAATCACGAGGCGCTATTCCATGGGCGATAATTTCGATCCTGATGCCGGTCATATCATTGAAGAACCCTTCGATGAGGCGCTGTCCAAGCGCTATCTGGCCTATGCCCTGTCGACGATCACCCAGCGGGCGCTGCCCGATGCCCGCGACGGTCTGAAACCGGTCCATCGCCGGCTCTTGCATGCCATGCGCGAGCTGAAGCTGAACCCGGAATCGGCGTTCAAGAAATCCGCCCGTGTCGTCGGTGATGTGATCGGTAAATATCACCCGCATGGCGACCAGTCAGTCTATGAGGCGCTGGTGCGTCTGGCCCAGGACTTCGCCTCGCGCTATCCGCTGGTCGAAGGTCAGGGCAATTTCGGCAATATTGACGGTGATAGCGCTGCTGCCATGCGTTACACCGAGACCCGCCTGACCAAGGCGGCCGAATTGCTGCTGCAGGATATCGAGCACGGCACGGTCGATTTCGAGGACACTTATGACGGTTCCGAGCGCGAACCGCTGGTGCTGCCAGGCGCTTTCCCGAACCTCTTGGCCAATGGCTCGACCGGCATTGCCGTCGGCATGGCGACCTCGATCCCGCCTCATAATGCTTACGAGTTGTGCAAGGCCGCGCGGCATCTGATCAAGAAGCCCGAGGCCGAGACGGTCGACCTGCTGAAATACGTCAAGGGCCCTGATTTCCCGACCGGTGGCATCATCATCGAGCCGGAAACGGCGATCCGCGAGGCTTATGAGACCGGGCGTGGTGGATTCCGGGTGCGGGCAAAATGGGAGATCGAGGATGTCGGCCGCGGCATGTGGCGCATCGTCATTACCGAGATCCCTTACCTGGTGCAAAAGTCCAAACTGGTCGAACGCATCGCCCTGATGATGGAAGCCAAGCGTCTGCCGCTGCTGGAAGACGTGCTCGACGAGAGCGCCGAGGATATCCGCCTCGTGCTGGAACCGAAGAGCAAGCTGGTCGATCCGGAATTGCTGATGGAGTCGGTGTTCAAGCTGACCGATCTGGAGACCCGTTTCCCGCTCAATCTCAATGTGCTCGATCCTGAAGGCACGCCGCGGGTGATGAGCCTGAAGGATGTGCTCGCCATCTGGGTGGAGCACCGGCGCGAGGTTGCGGTGCGCCGCGCCGAGACGCGCCTGGCCAAGGTTGAAGACCGGCTCGAAGTGCTGGCTGGCTATCTCATCGTCTATGCCGATCTGGATGAGGTGATCCGTATCATCCGCTTCGAGGACAAGCCCAAAGACTTGTTGATGAAGACATTTGAACTGTCTGACCGGCAGGCCGAAGCCATCCTCAACATGCGGCTGCGCAGTTTGCGCAAGCTGGAAGAGCTGGAAATCCGCAAGGAAGACGACACTTTGCGCGGTGAGCGCCAGAGCCTTTCCGATCTCATTGCCTCGGCCGAGCTGCAATGGGCCAAGGTCGATGGCGAGATCGCCGAAGTCGAGAAATTCTACGGTCCCAAAACCGAAATCGGCGCCCGCCGTTCAGTGTTTGCCGATGCGCCGCTGGTCTCGGCCGAGACTTCGATCGAAGCCTTCATCGTGCGCGAACCGATCACCGCCGTGCTCTCGGAGCGGGGCTGGGTGAGGGCGCTCAAGGGCCATAGTTCCGACGTCACCGAACTGAAATTCAAGGAAGGCGACCGCTCCGCCTTCGCCGTCAAATGCGAAACCACGGACAAGCTGTTGATGTTCGCGACGGACGGGAAATTCTATACGCTCGATGCCAATAATCTGCCTGGCGGACGCGGCCATGGCGAACCGGTGCGCCTGCATGTCGATCTGCCCGATGATGCCGCGCCAATCGGCCTGTTCAAATACGATCCCGACCGGACCTTGCTGATCGCCTCGGGCGAGGGGCATGGGTTCCGCGTTCAGGAGAAGGATTGCATGGCGGCCAAGAAGGGCGGCAAGCAGATCCTCAACCTGGTCGAGGGTGATGAGGCCTTGCTGTGCATTCCGGCCATGGGCGACCAGGTCGCGGTGATCGGCGAGAACAAGAAAATGCTGGTCTTCCCGCTCGAGGAAATCTCGGTGATGACGCGCGGCAAGGGCGTGCGCCTGCTGGGCGGCAAGGGTGCCCGGGTTGCCGATGTGATGGTGTTCAGTGGCGAGGAAGGTCTGACCTGGCTCGACGGCGCCGGCCGCCGCCACGCGCTCGAGGACTGGAAAATGTGGTGCGGCAAGCGCGCCCAGGCCGGTCGAATCGCGCCGCGTGGTTTCCCGCGCAGCCTGCGTTTTGCACCGCGTGGGTCAGAATTCCTCGCTTCACAGGCGAAAGCTGAATAAATAGATTATCGTTTCGCGATTTCGGCCCTTGTGGGCCCGCCTTGGAGAATAGAGCATGGACGCGTCAATCATCCTTCTTATCGTTGTCATCGTCGTCGGGTTCATCCTCGTCGGAATCTACAACCGCCTTGTCGCCCTGCGGCAGACCTGTAACCAGGCCTGGGGCGATGTCGATGTTCAGCTCAAGCAGCGCCATGATGTCATCCCCAATCTGGTCGAGACCGTGAAGGGCTATGCCAGCCACGAGACCGACACGCTGGAAAACGTCATCAAGGCCCGTCAGGCCGCGATTGTTGCGCCGAATGTGAAAGAGCTCGCCGGTGCCGAAAACATGCTGTCCGGTGCGCTGCGCCAGTTGTTTGCGCTGTCTGAAGCCTATCCCGACCTGAAGGCCAATCAGAACTTCCTGTCGCTGCAGAATGAATTGTCGGACCTGGAAAACAAGATCGCTGCCGCGCGCCGCTTCTTCAATAATGCGGTCGCTGAATTCAACACTGCCATTGAGCAATTCCCGGCGGTTCTGATGGCCAGCATGTTTGGTTTCGCCAAGCGTGACTTCTTTGAAGTCGGTGAAGGCGAGCGCGCCGCACCACAGGTCAAATTCTAGGATTCTGAGCCATGATGTTCGGGGCGGCGGGACTGCGCAGCCATATCTGGAACAATAATCTCAAATCCATGCTGCTTCTGGCCGGGTTTCCGGTCCTGCTGACCCTGCTTGGCTATGCCATTGCCCTGCTTGTCATCGCGATGACCGGCGAGGCCGATTACATGACCGCCAAGGGTCAATATGGCGAGGCCTCGCTGGGACAATCGATGATGGCGGCGGTGTATCTCCTGCCTGAAATTGCCGTCTTCGCGACGATCGGTGCGGGTATCTGGTTCATCATCGCCTGGTTTGGACATCAGGCGATGATCAATCTGGCGACCGGGGCCAGCCCGGTCACCCGCAAGGCGGAGCCGCGGCTCTACAACTTGCTGGAAAATCTGTGCATTTCGCGCGGGATGACGGTTCCGAAAATGGCCATCATCGAGACCGCCGGGCTCAATGCCTATGCCTCGGGTCTGACCGAGAGCCAATACACCGTCACGGTCACGCGCGGCCTGATGCAGACCCTCAATGATGCAGAGCTGGAAGGCGTTCTGGCGCATGAACTCTCGCATATCCGCAACAGGGATGTCCGCCTTCTGGTGATCTCGATCATCTTTGTCGGCATTATTTCCTTCGCCGCCGAAATTGCCTTTCGGGGGATGTTGTATGGCGGTATGCGCGGTGGTGGACGCCGGAGTGGTTCGCGCAATGGCGGGGCGCTGATCCTGATCGCCTTTGCCTGTATCGCCTTGGCCTATGTTCTTGCAATCGCTATACGTTTCACCCTGTCGCGGCAGCGCGAATACATGGCTGATGCCGGCGCTGTCGAACTGACCCGCAATCCCGATGCGATGATCTCGGCGCTGTCGAAAATCTCCGGTCATTCGGAGATTGAGAAGGCACCGGAAGAAGTGCGTGAAATGTTTATCGAAAACGCCTCGACCGGTTTCATGGGCGTGTTCGCGACGCATCCCCCGATCGAGAAACGCATCGAGGCGCTGGTCGAATATGCTGGCGGCAGGCGGCCGGAGCGGATGTCGAGCGTGCCGCAGGTCTAGGCACTGGCAGGCCTAGGGTTCGTCTTCGGCTGACTTGCCGTTGGTTGTCTCTTCGCCGTCTATTGCATTGCCGCTCGCTGCCTCTTCCTCCAGCAAGCCGGCAAAGGCCTCGCGGAAGATGAACCAGACCGAGGTGAAGAGCGCCGCGATCACCGGCCCCAGAATGATGCCGACAGCGCCGAACAGGCCGAGCCCGCCCAGGGTCGAGATCAGCACCATCAGATCCGACATTTTCGCATCCTTGCCGACCAGCATCGGCCGCAGGATATTATCCGAGGTCGAGACCACGACGGCGCCCCAGACGGCCAGCGCGATGCCGGCAATGGGATGACCCGAGACGATCAGCCAGATGGCGGAAGGCCCCCAGATCAGCGGCGGCCCGATCATCGGGATGATGGAGAGCAGGGTTGCGACCGCAGCCCAGAAGATCGCGCCCGGCACGCCGGCCGCGAACAGGCCAATTCCCGTCAGCGAGCCCTGTACCAGGGCGATCAGGAAGGAGCCCTTCACCGTGGCGCGAATGGTGGAGATGGCGCGCTCGGCGAGGAGTTCGCGATCCTCGCGCACCATCGGGATCAGGGCGACGGCCTTGCGGCCGGTCTCGCGTCCGGTCAGCAGGAAGAAGAACAGCGCATAGATCAGGATGAAGAGATTGAGCGCCGCGATCAGTACGCCGCCGGTGCCGGCGCGCAGGCTGGAGACGAGGATGCGCCCGACCGATCCGGCCAGCGATCCGATCTGGGTCGCGATCGTGGCCTGATACTGGATCATCTCATCGCGAAACGGCAGCCAGGCCGGCAGGCTGTCGAGCCCGTTCTCGCGGATCAGCCCCACCTGTTCCTGCACCCAGGGCGTCACCATGGAGGTGACCTCGATCGCCTGTTCCGCCACGACGCCGAGCAGGATGGAGGCCGGGATCACAAAGGCGAGAACCGAGCCGGTGACCAGCAGTCCGGCGGCCAACCCCTTGCGGCCACCGAACCTGGCGCTGAGCCAGTCCTGCGGTGCCTGCAGGAAGAGCGTCAGCACGGCGGCGAGGAAGAGCGCTGCGAGATAATCGCGGATCATCCACAGGAAGATCCAGGAGACGACAAGTGCGAGGATAATGATGAAGCCGCGCTCGAGGGCGATTTTGCGGATCGGGGTCATGGGGCTCCTGGAGGCGGCGGGCTAAGCGTGAGCATGATACTAGCGCTTCCCGCAGATGCACCAAGCCTGATTTCGGGGTAGTTTCCCTCACCTTGATGGGGAGGGTGGATCGACGCGCAGTGTCGAGACGGGAGAGGTGGCAGCGCCGAGGCTCGGGGGTGTCATTCTACGACCCTCACCAGCCCCGCCCCCTTTTGGTGGCTCCTCTTCCATCAAGGAAGAGGAGGGCGTGGTGGCAGGCCCGGCCGCTACCCGTAAAGCCACTCCGGCAACCCGGTCGCCAGCCAGGGCAGCAACACCACCGCGCCGATCGCCAATATCTGGATGATCACAAACGGGATCGCGCCGCGATAGATGGCGGCCGTGGTCACCGAAGGCGGGGCGACGCCGCGCAGGTAGAAGAGGGCGAAGCCAAACGGCGGGGTGAGGAAGCTGGTTTGCAGATTCATCGCCATCAGCACGCCGAGCCAGACGGGATCGATGCCCATCATCAGCAGGATGGGCGCCACGATCGGCACCACCACAAAGGTGATCTCGATAAAGTCGAGGAAGAAGCCCAGCAGGAACATCACCAGCATCACCACGGCGAGCGCGCCATACTTGCCGCCGGGAACGGCGGCGAGGGCGTGCTGGACGACGAGGTCGCCGCCAAGCTCGCGGAAGATCAGCGAGAACAGGGCCGCGCCGATCAGGATCACGAAGACCATGGCCGAGATATTGGCGGTCGAGGCCATGACATCATCGAGCACGCCGGAGCGTTTCAGGCGCACGAGGCTGAGTGCCGCGCCGATCACGGTGATGGTGACAAGGATGAAGGCGAACACGCTGCCGGCGGTGCCGAGATCGGCGACATAGAGACGCCGGTCCGAACCGATATTGGCGACCACCACCAGGGCAATCAGCCCGATCAGCGCGGCCAGGCCGGCAAAGGCGATCAATTGTCCCGGCAAGGGGTTCTTGGCGGCGCCGGCATTGCGCGCCCCGGCGATAAAGGTCGCGCCGACAGCGCCGACACCGGCCGCTTCGGTGGGGGTGGCCAGCCCGGTGAGGATGGAGCCGAGCACGGCGGTCATCAGCGCCAGTGGCGGCAGCAGGGCGTGCAAGAGCTTGCCCCAGTCAGTGGCACCTTCGCTGGCGGGCGCTGCGGGCGCGTCCTTGGGGCGGAAGATCGCGATGCCGACCTGGTAGAGGATATACATGCCCACCAGAAGCAGGCCGGGGATCAGCGCGCCGGCGAAGAGATCGCCGACCGAGACGATGTCGGGCGAGAAAATGCCCTGGGCGCGCTGGGCTTCCTGATAGGCATTGGAGATCTGGTCACCGAGCAGGACCAGCACGATGGAGGGCGGGATGATCTGGCCCAGCGTGCCGGAGGCGGCGATCGAGCCGGCGGCGAGTTCGGGTGAATAGCCGCGCTTGAGCATGGTGGGCAGGGAGAGCAGGCCCATCGTCACGACAGTGGCGCCGACAATGCCGGTCGAAGCGGCCAGCAGGGCGCCGACAATGATGACGGATATCCCCAGTCCGCCGCGCATGGTGCCGAACAGGGCCCCCATGGCCTCGAGTAATTCCTCGGCGATGCGCGATTTTTCCAGCATGACGCCCATGAAGACGAAGAGCGGCACGGCGACGAGGATGGAGCGGTCCACCTCCATCAGATTGCCGTAAATGCGCTGCGGGAAGGCGCGCAAATGCACCGGGTCAAACAGGTCCAGCGTCAGGCCGAGCAGGGCAAATCCGAGCGCCACACCGGCCAGGGTAAAGGCCACCGGATAGCCGCGCAGCAGGGCGGCAAAGGCCGCCAGGAACATCAGGAAGGGCAGGAGTTCGATGAAGAGGCTCATCTCACAGCTCCCCGGCGCTGGCATTGGCCGGCGTGGCAGGTGCCTTGTCGCCGGCAATCGTCAACGCGGCGCGGGCGGCCATCGAAATGCCCTGCAGGATCATCAACACGGCGAACAGCGGAATGGCGGTTTTCAGGGCGAAGACGAGCGGCAGGCCATCGGCTTCGCGCGACCGCTCCAGGATGCGCCAGGTTGAATTCATATAGCCGGTCGAGGTCCACAGGATCAGGATATTCATCGGGATCAGCGCCAGATAGGTGCCGATCAGATCGACCCAGGCTTTGCCGCGCTCATCCATCTTCGCGTAGAAAATATCGACCCGGACATGGCCATTGGCCAGCAGGGTCGAGGCCGAAGCGAACAGGAAGAGGAAGGCGTGCATATAGATCACGCTCTCGGCCAGCTTGGTCGAGGCATAGCCGAACACATAGCGTTGCACGACGACGGTCGCGGTGGCGATCACCAGGCCCAAGGCAAACCAGCGCGCGGCGCCGCCTATGCTGGAATTGATCGTGTCGATGAAGGTGATTGCGCGGCGAAGACCGCTGGTCAGGGCGCCGGGCAGGGTGATGAAACGGCCGGCCAGCGCGGCCAGAAGCGGGACCATCAGAAGCGGCCAGCCGATCCGCCCCAGCACGCCCAGAACGCTGCCGGCAGCATGGGCGCTGCTCGCCAGATGTGCCGCTGACCAGGCGGCGACGCCGCCTCCCGTGAGAATGTCGACCAGGGTGAGCGCCAGAACCAGGACGCTCAGGGTCAGGATGAGTCTGTCGCCCGCCCGCATGAGCCCTAGCCGCCCAGCACGCGTTCGCGCTGCGCCATATAGGGCATTTCGGATATCCGGTCCCAGCTGCGCATCGCATTGCGCGCGCCAAGATAGCTGTCAAAGACCCGCCGCGTCATCGCATCGCTATTGCCGGTGTCGGCGACAACCTGTTCGGAAATCGTGCCGATCCGGTCCCAGATCGCGTCGCTGAAGGCGCGCAATTGCACGCCATGCTGATTGACCAGCACATCGAGGGCGAGGGCATTCTGATACTGGAATTCGGCCAGACACTGATTATTCGCGGCCCAGCAGGCCTGTTTCAGGATGGCCTTGTGGTCGGCCTCGAGGCCGTTCCAGACATCGAGATTGATCCCGACCGCCAGGCTCGAGCCCGGCTCATGGAAGCCTGGCCCGTAATAATAGGGCGCTTCGCGATAGAAGCCGAAGGCGAGGTCATTCCAGGGGCCAACCCATTCGGTCGCGTCGATGGCGCCCGATTGCAGGGCCGGATAGATCTCGCCGCCTGACAGGGTGACGGCCGCCGCGCCCAGTTCGCGCAGCACCGAGCCGCCGAGGCCTGGCATCCGCATGCGCAGGCCGCGGAAATCTTCCAGCGTGTTGATCTCGCGCTTGAACCAGCCCGCCATTTGATGACCGGAATTTCCGGCCTGGAAGGGTTTGATGTTGAACTGGGCCGAAAGCTCGTCCCACAGGGCCTGGCCGCCGCCGAACTCGACCCAGCCCATGATTTCCGAGGCCGTCATGCCCATGGGCACGGCGGTGAAGAAATTGAAGGCTTGCGACTTGCCCTGCCAGTAATATTCGGCGCCGTGATACATGTCGGCGGTGCCTTCGGAGACCGCATCGAAGGCCTCGAAAGCGCTGACCAGTTCGCCGGCGGCATAGACGCGCACGTCGAGCGAGCCGCCCGAGGCAGCATTGGCGAAGGCGGCGACATTATTGGCTGCCGTGCCAAGGCCCGGGAAATTGGCCGGCCAGGTCGTGACCATGCGCAATTGCTTGACCCCGCGCAGAATGGCGGGTGAGGCCGGCGATCCGGTTTGCGTGTTCGTTGACGTACTGTCACCGCAAGCCGTGGCTACGGTTGCCGCGGCGATGCTCGCACCGCTGAGAAATGTGCGTCGATCCATGCTGGTCTCCCCCAAGAGCGCGTCAGTCGTCGTGTTGCGGATTGCAGTCTATGTCGTCCTCATCGTCGAATTCCAGCTCGGCATGCGGCTGCCACCCGGCGGGGGTCAGCACTTGCAGGGGCTGGAACTCGGCCTTGTAAGCCATTTTCCGGCTGCCGCGTACCCAATAGCCCAGATAAACGAAGGGCAGGCCGGCGAGTTCTGCCTGGCGGATCGCGTCGAGGATCATATAGGCGCCCAGGCTGCGGCGTTCGGCCTCCGGGTCGAAAAAGCTGTAAATCATCGAAATTCCGTCACGCAGCACGTCGGTGAGGACGGCAGAAATCAGGTCGCCTTCGCGGTCACGATACTCGGTGACGTGCGTGCGCTGGGCGCCATCCTCGACCATCATCACGTATTCGCTGAACGACATCCCCGCCATATCCCCGTCATGATGGCGACTGTCGAGATAGCGGTCGAGCAGTTCATATTGCTCCAGCGTGGCGCCGACGGCGTCTGTGGAAACCCGCAAATCACTGTTGCGCGACAGGATTTTCCGCCAACGCCGTTTCCAGTTGAAATTCCCGACATCAATGCGCGAGGAGCGGCAGGCATCGCATTTCTCGCAGGCGGGGCGATAGAGCACGGCCTGGCTGCGGCGAAATCCGGCATGGGTGAGGGCATCATTGAGCGCCGGGCCTTCGCCGACCTCGATGCGCGTGAACACCTTGCGCTCCATCCGGTCCGGCAAATAGGGGCAGGGCGCGGAGGCGGTCAGGAAAAATGGAATCTGCTGGGTGGCAAACGGGTGGGTCACGTTTTCGCCTTGGGTTGATTCAAGCCAGATGTTTCAGGTCAGTCGTTTCAGCTCACTGCCAGAGGCGCGCTCAAGCCCCACCGAGCGCGAAATGTAACGCAATATAGGCCGTATATCCGGCCCAAAACAAGAGGATAAGTGGCGTGCCGGCGCGCAGATAGTCGACGAAGCGGTAATGTCCGGGCCCCATCACGAGCAGATTGGTCTGATAGCCGATCGGTGTGGCGAAGGAGGTATTGGCGGCCAGCAGCACGGTCATCGCGAACAGGGTCGGGTCCAGGCCCATCTGATTGGCGGCGCCGATGGCGATCGGTGTGAACAGGATGGCGGTGGCGCTGTTGGACAGGACATTGGTCAGGATCGCGACCAGGATGAACATGGCCGACATCAACACGACCGGGCCGAAGGGCGAGAAGGCCGAAACCACGCCCAGCGCCAGCAGATCCGCGGCACCGGTGGCCTGCATGGCCGTCCCCAGCGCGATCGCGGAGCCGATCAGCAGATAGACCCGCATGTCCACGGCGCGCGCCGCCTGGCGAGTATTGAGGCAGCCGCCGGCGATCATTGCGACCGCGCCAAGGAATGAGGCGACGGCGATCGGCATGGCGCCGGTGGCGGCAAACAGGACGACGCCGCCGAAAATCACCCGCGCAATATTGGCGCGGCGGGGATCGGCCAGGGCGGTGGAGGACCATTCCATCAGCAGGAGGTCGCGGTCGGCGCGCATGGAGCGCATCGAATTGGAGGTCCCGAACAACAGTAATGTGTCACCGGCCTCGAGCCGTATCTCGCCCATGCGCGAGCGGATCATGCGGCTGCGTCGCTGGATCCCCAGCACGACACAACCGGTGGCATGGCGAAAGCCGATCTGGGCGATGGTGCGGCCGATCAGGCGTGAGCCCGGGGCGACGACCGCCTCGGTCATTTTCAGCTGGTCGCCCGGGCTGGGTTCCTCGCCATGGCCGGAGGTCTGCAGCAGGCCGCGCATGAAATCGGCATTCTTTGACAGCAGGGCGGTCAGGGTCTGGCGGGTGGTGGCGACGATGACGAGGTCACCGGGCCGCAGCTCGATCTGGTCGAAGGGCGGCAGCAGCGCGTGCTCGCCGCGCTGGATCATGCGCACCGTCATATCGGGCAGGTCGACGAACATGCCGGCGACGGGTTTCTTGCCGACCAGGGGGTGATCGCTGGTGACATCGAGCTGGGCGATGAACTGGCGGCCACCGGCGCCGGCCAGTTCCGCTTCCATCGAGGAATGGTCCGGCAGGAGTTTGGGGAGGACGAACATCACGTAGACGACGCCGATCGCGGCCAGGAAGAGCCCGGGCGCTGTCGGCGCGAAAAAGCCGAGATGGATGCCCGATGTCGACATCAGCGAATCAGCGACCAGGAGATTGGTCGAGGAGCCGATGAGCGTCGTCATGCCGGCGAATATGCAGATATAGCTCAGCGGGATCATCAGTTTGGACGGGCTTTGCTCCATCCGCTTGGCGATCGCGCCGAGGATCGGCACGAACATCACCACCACTGGCGTATTATTGATGAAGGCGCTGATCACGAAGACGAAGGCGAACATGCCCAGCAGCGTCGCCTTGGGGTATTGATCGAAGGACCGCAGCAAGGCCTGTGTCGGCCCTTCCATCGCACCGGTCTGGAAGATGCCCTGGCCGACGATCAGCAGCGCCATGATGGTGATCAGGGCCGGATTGGCGAACCCGGCCAACAGGACGCTGACTGTGGGATTATCGCTCTCGAGCGGGAAAAGGTGGAAGAATACCAGCAGGACCGCGACGACAGCCGCGGAGACCATTTCGATCGCGAAGCGTTCCCAGCAATAGAAAACGATGGCGATGCACAGGCCGCCGAGTACGGCCCACATCTGCCAATCATCTACAGACGTCATTTCCGGCATATTGTCGTTTCAGGAAGCATCGGGCCCGATCTGGCCCTGACGCAAGGCTAGCATATGCCCCGCGCGCTTGCGAAGCCCTTTTGGTGCAAGCCGCTACCATCCGGGCGCAGTGCCGGCATTGCTGATCAGAGTTCGTGACCGGCCGGCAGGATCGGCGCTTCGCGCAGCAGGACGATCGAGATGCGGCGATTGCCCGGCATGAAAGGATCATCGGGATAAAGCGGTTCCGAGCCAGCCTTGCCGCGCACTTCATAAATGCGGTCATCGCTGATCCCGGATTCCTGGACCACGGCCCGCGCGGCATTGGCGCGGTCGGCGGAGAGATTCCAGTTGGTATAATTCCCGCTGCCGGCGGGACCCGAATCGGTGTGACCGGAGATGGACAGCCGGTTCGGCAGGCGTTCGGCGATGGCGGCGATGGCGTTGAGCAGGGTGATGGCCCGGGGGTTCGGCTCGGTCGCACCGGGGGCGAACATCGGCCGGCCTTCCTGGTCGATCAGCTGGATTCGCAGACCTTCCGGGGTGATGTCCATGATGACATGGTTGGACAGTTCGGCCAGTTCCGGCATGGACTGCATGGCCTGGCGCAGCGACATGGCCGCGCTCTGGAACAGGGCGTCCTCGCGGCGCTGTTGCGCCTGCGCCATGGCGGACTGAGTGACATCCGGCGAGTCGGTGGTTTCCGATGTCGAAGCCGGCGTGGCCTGCTGGCTGTCGTCATTATCCTGGGGCACAGTCGGGGCGAGTCGGCGCACCATGGAGGCGTCGCCATTGCCCTGCACGCCATCCTGGCCGGGCGTTGTGCCGCCGAAGGGCTGTCCGGAACCGGAGGTGGAGGGGCTGACGCTGGCCGGAGCGAAATAGTCGGCAATGCCGCGCTTTTGTTCTGGTGTGGTGGTGTTGATGAGCCACATCAGCAGGAAGAAGGCCATCATCGCGGTCACGAAGTCGGCATAGGCGACCTTCCAGGCGCCGCCATGGTGTCCGCCTGCGACCTTGGTGATCTTCTTGATGATGATCGGCCTGTCATTCGCCGCCATGTCTACCCACCTTGTTTAATCTAACCCAACTCCTGTAGACCGTTAACGTTAAGGGCAGGTTTCGAGCCGGACTGCGAAGGGAAGACTTTGATTGATAACCGCGCATTCCGAGACGCACTGGGGTGTTACCCGACAGGCGTGACCATTGTGTCGACCTATTCCGGTGGCGCGGCCCTGGGCATGACGGTCAATTCCTTCGCCTCGGTCTCGCTCGACCCACCGCTGGTGTTATGGTCGATCGAGCGCACAACGCATCGCTATGACCTGCTGCGCAATGCCCGCGATTACGCGATCAATATCCTCGCCCATGATCAGCGCGAAATGGCCGAGGCCTGCGCCCAGGACGCGGATCTCGCTCTGTGCGGTGCGAGCTGGAGCGGCGATGTCGCGCCCCTGATTGACGGCGCCGTTGCGCGGCTGGTCTGCCGCCAGCATGCTGTCCATGCCGGCGGTGATCACGACATCATCATTGGTGAGGTCATCGCCCTCGATACGCCGCGGAGCGTGCCCTCGCTGGTCTTCGTGCGCGGCGGTTACGGCGAGGCGGGCTGAAGCCGCAGCCGACGGGCACCGTCGGGCATTGTCTCCGGCGTCCAGTCTGTGCGCACCTGGACATATTCGCCCCGGCCCCAAAGCGGTGCCAGATCGTCATAATGGCGTGAGAGCACATTGCCCGACTGGCCGGTCGTGATCATGAAGCGCGAATTGTCCAGATCCGACAGATCATACAGCGAGCGGTATGAGGCAGCGTGGGTCACGGCATAGCCGGACTGGCGGAAGGAGAAGGGCGCGACATTGACCGTCGACCCGTCGCCCGGCACCGGTGTGGTGATGGTGAACCAGTCCTTCAGGATCGGGAAGCTGGAGAAGGGCGTATGGTCGCTGCGCGCATAATGCACATCGCCCCACTGCCAGGACGCGATATTGCGGCCCTGGGAGGCCACCGTATTGGCGACGGCATCGTCGAGCGAAGCCCCCAGCAATTCATGGCAGGTCTCGATATCATCGGTGAGGATATTGTCGCACCAATGGCCCAGATCGCCAGTCAGGACATCCATCATGAAGACACGCCGATCCGCATACCAGCGATTGAATTGCGTCCCGAGTTCATCGGCATAGACGCGCCGCTGCAACTCGACCATCCAGGCTGAATAGATCAGCGGTTCCGGCCGGTCGACGGCCATGTCGGCATCCCAGTCCTGCAACAGGGCGAGGGCGTCCTGCCCGGCGGTCGTCAGGGGTTCGGCGGTCCGCAGGACCGGCAGGATGCGCAGGGCCATGTCGGAGACCGTGTCGACCTGCAGCGCCTGCAGGCTGTCGAGATCATGGCGCGGCTGTGCTTCGATGCCATGATAAATCCGGCGAATGCGGCTGACGCCATACCATTCGCTGGACAGGTGATGCGGGTAATTGTCCGGCACGATCATGTTGTTGGCCGTGGCGATGAAGCCGCGCCCGGGATTGCGTGTGTGCGGCAGTTCATCGAAGGGAATGGTCGAGACCCACGCGCCGGCGGCGTCGCGGACCGGAATGCGGGCCGGGGCGTAGAAGCCGATATCGCCATCCGTGGCGGCAAACACCATGCTCTGTTGCGGCGCCACGAAACTGCGCACCGCGTCCACGAAATCATCCCAGCCGCGACCATCGGCGATTGCCATGCCGACGCCGGGCGTGCCGTCATCGGGCTCGTCGAGCATCCATTGCAGAGCAAAGAAATCGGCACCATCGGGCAGGGCGTAGTCGAAATGTTCGGGGTCGAGCACCGGGCCGGTGGCGGTTTCGCGGCGCGTGATGGTGACATCATCGCCAAAGCGCACCTGGATGATCTCGTCGCGCGTGCCGGTGACATCGGCCTGGGTCGCGGGATGCAAATCACCTACATCGGGCCCGGTATTGGTAAAACCCCAGGCGATATGGTCATTGCGTCCGAGCGTCACGAAAGGCGTGCCGGGCAGGGTGGCACCCACGGTGGAGCCCTGCGGCGTGGTCACGCGGGCCAGATACCAGATATCCGGCGCCCGCAGGCCCAGATGCGGGTCATTGGCCAGGATGGGCGCGCCCGTCGTGGTGCGGCTGGCGGCCAGAACCCAGTTATTGGAACCGTCGCGGCCGGGATCTTCCGGACCGATGGCGGGCGGCGGGCTCTCGACAGCAGCCGGGGCAGGCGCATCCGTCAGGCCCAGATCGGCCATGCTTAGCGAACGCGGCGCGTCGGCGGGATAGCGGCCAATGAATTCCTCGGTGCGCTCGGCGCCGAGCGCGGCTTCGAGCGCGCTGCGGGCCGGTTCCTGGAAGGCATTTCCGAACAGGTCGAGCGCGATGGCCTTGAAGACGGTGACGGTGTCGGCGGGTGTCCACGGCTCCGGTGCGACCATCAGGATCTGGTATTCCGGCGGGGCAACATAGCCCGGTGCGGTGATGACGGCGTTGACGCCATCGCTATAGGCGTCCAGGGCGGCCTGCACGTCGGCGGGCAGATTACCGATCGTTTCCTCGGCAACACTGGCCAGCCCCATGGTCCGGAAGAAAATATCCGTATCCAGCGCATCGGGGCCGAGAATTTCGGCAAGCCGACCGCGAATCGCGCGGCGGGTAATCTCCATCTGCCACATCCGGTCCTGGGCATGGGCCGTGCCGAGGGCGAAATAGGCGTCGTGGGAATTGCTCGCGAAAATATGGGGCACGCCATAGCTGTCGCGCACGATATCGGTGGGCGCGTCCAGTCCCGCCAGTTCAAGCGTGCCGCTGGTCTGTGGCAGCGAGGCGTAGAGCCGGTTGGCGAAGACGAGCGCGAAGACGATTATCGCCGCGACAAGAAGGCCGGCAGCGATGCCGCCGATGCGCAATACGGATTTGATCATGATGACTTGCTCCCCTGTGCGCGGGAGACTAGCAAGGGGAAAGTTGAATTGGGAGTGGTCAATGGCACGGTGCGCATTTTTGGGTCTTGGCGTGATGGGCTTTCCGATGGCGGGCCATCTGGTGAAGGCCGGGCATGAGGTCAGAGTCTGGAACCGGACCGCCGCCAAGGCGGATGCCTGGGCGAGCCGCCATGCAGGGCAGGCCGCAGCGACGCCGCAGGCCGCTGTCGCCGGTGCCGATTTCGTCTTCTTCTGCCTGGGCGATGATCCCGATGTACGCCTTGTCGCTGAGCAGGTGATTCCGGCCATGCAGCGCGGCGCCATTCTGGTGGATCACACGACTGCCTCCGCGGAACTGGCGCGCGAGCTTGATGCCCAGGCCCGCGAGGCCGGTATCGGCTTTGTCGATGCGCCGGTATCGGGGGGCCAGGCCGGCGCCGAGAACGGGCAATTGACCATTATGTGTGGCGGCAGCGAGGCTGATTTCGCCCGCGCGGAGCCGGTGATGGCCGCCTATGCCAAGGCGGCCTCGCTGATCGGCCCGGCCGGTTCGGGACAATTGGCCAAAATGGTCAACCAGATCTGCATCGCCGGCATCGTCCAGGGCCTGTCGGAAGGTCTCAATTTCGCAAAGCGTGCGGGGCTCGATCCGGCCAAGGTGATCGGTGCGATCTCGAAAGGGGCAGCCCAGTCCTGGCAGATGGAAAATCGCTGGGAGACGATGGTCGCCGGCAAGTTCGACTATGGCTTCGCCGTTGACTGGATGCGCAAGGATTTGCGCATCACGCTGGATGAGGCGGGCCGCAATGGCGCCGAACTTCCGGTCACGGGCATGGTCGACCAGTTCTACGCCGAAATTCAGGACGCGGGCGGCAGTCGCTGGGACACGTCGAGCCTGATCTTCCGCCTCGATTTCCCAGGGAAGGGCTGACGCCATGCGCCTGTTTGAACTGAGCATGGACGATGGCGACCGGGTCGGGCCTGTGCATCAGGCGGTACTCGCGACCAATCCGCTCGATTGCAGCCTGACCGATGTCGATAGCGGCGGACGGCGGCTGATGCGTATGGTGTTCAATGAAGGCGACGGCCAGAAGGCCCTCGACACGATTTCCACCATGCTGGAGCATCAGGAGGGCTGGCGCCTGGTGGTCTTGCCGGTCGAGGCCAGCCTGCCGAAGCTCGAGGCCGAGCCCGATCCCGAGGTGAAGAAAAAGATCCGTACGGTCGCGCTGCGCGAGGAGATTTATCAGGACATCCAGGCCGGCACCAAGCTCGATCGCGATTTCCTGATCCTGACCACGCTCTCGACCATTGTGGTCGTGTTCGGCCTCGCCGCCGACAATGTCGCCGCCGTGATTGGCGCGATGGTGATTGCCCCCCTGCTGGGACCGATTCTGGCCTTCGCCCTTGGCTCGGCGCTGGGTGATTTCGCCTTGATGACCAAGGCCACGCGCACGGCGCTGTCGGGCCTGTTTCTCGGCATGGCGATCTCGGTCGTGATCGGTCTGGTCTTCGACGTCAATCTCGGCTCGGCCGAACTGACCAATCGCACGATAGTCGGGCTCGACTCGACGGCGCTGGCGCTGGCCTCCGGTGCGGCTGCGGCGCTCTCCATCGTCGCCGGCCTGCCGTCGACCCTGGTCGGGGTGATGGTTGCCGTGGCGCTATTGCCGCCCGCGGCATCGACCGGCCTGTTTGCCGGCTCGGGTGAGTTCTCCCTCGCCGCGCGCGCGGGCCTCTTGCTGATGATCAATATTGTCAGCGTCAATCTGGCAGCCCTGCTGGTCTTCTTCTTCAAGGGCGTGCGGCCGCGCACCTGGCTGGAGCGCCGCTCGGCCAAGCGCTCGGTCTATATCAATGCTGCCGTCTGGGCGGTGCTGATCGTGGCGCTGACCGCAGTGGCGGTGTATTTGACGGTTCCGGGTGTGCCCGAAGTGCCGGGTGTGCCGCGGTCATGAAAGACGATGAGATGACCTCAACCAGGACGGCTGACGCGACCGGTTTGATCCGCACCGACGCCATGGCGATGGGCGTGTGGGAGCGGCTGACCCGGAACTTCACCACATTGCGCCTGATCCTGTTTGCCGGTTTCTCGCGGCGCAGCCTGCACCATTTCGGCAATGACCAGCTCACGCCGCTCACACAGGCGAGCCACTGGAAGATCGGACTGGGCCTGCTTGGCGGGCTGGATGACGCCCAGATCGACTTTCTCAAGACCTATGCCGAGCTGAATGCCGGAAAGGTTGACCGGACCTTTCGAGCCTATGCCCTGTTGATGGTGACCCTGCCAGTTGGTGCAACCATCGGGATCAATGAGATCGATCCGGAAATCTGGACCCGGCTCGGCTTCAGCCAAATCGATTCCGTGATCGTGATTTTGGGGGTGTGGGCGATCGCGGTCGGGGTTTTGATGGCGGCGGCCTGGCGTGCCCGCGATCTGGCCGATCTGCTGATTTTCGAGCAGGCACGGCGCGTTCTGGTCCGTGCACACAGGACGTCACAGGCATGAATGTCGGCACCGTCTTCCTGATCCTCGATTTCGCCGGGATCGGCTTTTTCGCCTTCTCCGGCGGCATGCTGGCTGCGCGCAAATCACTCGACCCTTTCGGTGCCGCGATCCTCGGGGCCGTCGCCGGCATGGGCGGCGGTACCTTGCGCGATGTGTTGCTGGGCGAATTGCCGGTCTACTGGATTGTCGAGCCGAAATATCTCTGGATCGCGCTCGGCGGCGCCTTGCTGGGCTATTTCCTCGCCCCCGGTGCGCAATGGCTGGCGACACGCCGCATCGTCCTGATCTGGGCCGATGCGATCGGGCTGGCGGTGTTCTGTGTTCTGGGCGCGCGTGCAGGCCTGGACGCCGGCGCCCACTGGACGATTGCGCTGCTCACTGGCGTGATGAGTGCCGCCTTTGGCGGGCTGCTGCGCGATATCATCGTCAATGATGTGCCCCTGGTCCTGCGCGAGGATATCTATGCGCTCGCGGCCCTGGCCGGCGCGGCCGCCTATGTCACTGGCATGGCGCTCGGGCTCGATCCGAGCTGGGTGACGATCGGTGCGGCCCTGTTCGCCTTCGTTCTGCGTGGCTGCGCCATCCAGTTCAAATGGTCGCTGCCGGCAATCACGATTGGCGATTAGCCGCCGGTGCAGGACAAGACCCGGCACCGCCCTGCGGCGAGGCCGGGTCCCTCTGCCTAGTCCTTGCGTTGCTTGGTCATGCGCACCATCGCGATCCCGTAATCGGGGTCGGTGAAGGCTTCCTGCATCACCCAGCCATGCTTGGCGTAGAAGTCGACCGCTTGCCGGTTATCCCGGAAGCTCTCGAGGCTGATCTCACCATGATCGGCGAACAGGATGGTCTCGGCCTCGGACAGGAGCGCCGAACCGACGCCGCTGCGATGATGGTCGAGGGTCACCATCATCAGATCGACCGCATTGCCGCGCAGGGCGCAGGCCCCGATCACTTCGCCGTCCAGAACGGCGACGCGGGTGAAGGTATTGCGATCACGATAGTATTGCGGCACTGCCCCGGAGGCGATGTAGCCCTCCACCATATCGGCCCCGATGATATCGGGATATTTGACCCGGATCGTCTTGTAGGAGAGGGCGGTCAGGGGCTCGACATCGTCCGGCGTGGCGGGACGAAGCTGGATATTTTGCGTGTTTTTCAATGGTCTGTTCCTGAAATAGAAAAGCGATCCGCGCCGGGGCGGCCGGGCGGAATGGGGTTTTCAAACCAGCCCGCTGCGTCAGCGGGCTGTATCAGGACTCAAGTATGAGGCGCATAAACGCTCCGGTTGGTTGAGCGGGCTGGATAGGCTTGGCCGCCGATGCAGTCAAGCCGGACCGGGAACGAAACGAGCTCCGGACCGGGGTCCGGAGCTCTTCGCGGTCTTTGGTCTGACCGGGGCGGTGCCTATTCGCTCGACATGCCGGGAATGAGGCGTTCGGCCGTGGCCATGACGATCACCATCAGCGATGCGGCGGACAATACGGCGCCGTAATTGCTGAAGATCGCGGTCAGATAGGTGCCAACCGTCGGGATGGCGCCCAGGGCTGAAGCCCCGCCGACCGCAAGGAAAATGGCGGCCAGGATGACAGCGCGGCGATGATCGCCCTTGATGAAGAAGCCGCAAACCAGGCCGAGAATGGCCAGGATGAGGCCGGCCATTTCGAAACTGACGAAGGCGAAGATAATCGCGACGACGGCCCCGATGGCCCAGATGATCTTGTCCAGTGACATGAGTTTCTCCCCAGAGTGTTTATTGGAAAACTACGCACTTGAACCACAACATAGGGCAGACGTTACGCCCGATGCTGATCGGGGCGCAAGCTTAAACCGTCAACATGTAGTGGAATGCTACGGAATGCTCTCAATATATAGGGCTGACCTTTGGGTCAGCCCTGCGCCGGTGCCAGCGCTTGCTCCAGATCGGCGAGCAAATCCTCGGCCCGTTCCAGCCCGACCGAAACGCGCACCAGATCATCCGGTGTCGGACTGGCGGGACCCTCGATGGGCTTGCGATGCTCGATCAGACTTTCCACCCCGCCCACCGAAGTGGCCTGAATGAAGAGCTTTGTGCCCGAAGCCAGCTTGCGCGCCGCGTCATAGCCGCCCTTGAGCCGCAGCGAGAACAGGCCGCCAAACCCGTCCGTCATCTGGCGCGCCGCGATGGCGTGGCCGGGATGGCTTGGCAGGCCGGGATAGAGCACGGCGTCCAGAGCCGGGTGGCCGGAAAGTTTCTCGGCCAGGAACATCGCGGTTTCGCTCTGGCGGGCAAACCGGACCCACAGCGTACGCAGACCGCGCAGCATCAGCCAGGTCTCGAAAGCGCCGGGAATGGCGCCGGTGCGGGTATGGATCTCGGTGATCTTGGCCCAGCGATCATTGAGCTCACGTGTGGCCAGAACGCCGGCGAGCACATCGGAATGGCCGTTGATATATTTCGTCGCCGAATGCATCACGATATCGGCGCCCAGGCTCAGCGCCTGGGTGGTGCAGGGCGGGGCACAGGTTGAGTCGATCGCCAGCGTCGCGCCCGCCGCATGGGCAATTTCGGCGCTCGCCGCAATATCGACAATCGCCCAGGACGGGTTGGCCGGGCTTTCAATCCACACCAGATCGGTGCCGGGCTTGCAGGCGGCTTTCAGCGCCGCGGTATCGCCCGGCGAAACCAGATCAAGCGTGATCCGCCCCTTGGCGGCGGCGCGTTGGAGCAGCGCCTTGGCGCCATAATACATCTCGCTCTGCGCCACGACATGGCCGTCCGTCGGCACACTCTCGACCACCGCCGCAATCGCCGCCATGCCGGATGCGAAGAGTTTGGCCTCCGGTGCGCCCTCCAGCATCGCCAGCACCCGGGCAGCCTGGAATTCATTCGGCCCGGCCGGGCGGCGATAATCCGTCTCGCCGATCAGCTGATTATCGGCATCACGCGCAAAGGTCGTCGCCGGATGGATCGGCGGGATCACGGCACCGGTGGCGGCGTCGATGGCGTGCATCGCCTGGGCGGTGAGGGATTCGCGGGAAGGGGAGGTCATCATTTTGGGATCAAAACTGGTCATCTCAGCTCCGCAAAGAGACTGGCTTCGGCATACTCCCGTATGCGAAATAGAACGTCGGGTCCTCCGATGTCTTGATACTCGAAGGCTTTATCTCCGACGTTCCGGAGGTCTACTCGGATGCCCCCGAATTCGTATTCCCGGGCGTACCGTTTTTTCCTCAAATCCCATTTTGGCTCGGAGATGTCATGGGCGAAAGCATTGCGAATTTGATATGTTAGCGCGACGCACTGATCTTGTTCACTTTGGATCGGATCAGGGAGGGTGATTCCAGCCTCCTCCCGTGATCGATTCAACGTGATAGCAGCGGCGCCGAACGCGACGCAAAGCTGGTTCTGGAACGCCAAAATGAAATCGTTCTCATTATCGAATATGCGATCAGGCAATACGAGGATTTGACCATCTTCCTGGAAGGTGACCGGAATATCTAGTTTTCCGAAATCAATATTGCCGTCGAGAGCGTAGTTGTAGAGCTTCCACGCGAAGGCGAGTTGGGCAAATGCGGTTGGTAGATATCTCATGGTCTTAGAACGTTCCCAACAATTGGCCTTAATGCTTGTTGATCAGCCATTGAGCGCCATCGCCGCCCGCTTCGCATAATACGTCACAATCCCGCTCGCCCCGGCGCGCTTGAAGGCCAGCAGGCTTTCCAGCATGCAGCGCTCGCCATCGATCCAGCCATTGGCGGCAGCGGCCTCGATCATGGCGTACTCGCCGGAGACCTGGAAGGCGAAGACGGGGATGTCAAAATTATCGGCGAGCAGGCGCACGATATCGAGATAGGGCAGGCCCGGCTTGACCATCACCATGTCGGCGCCCTCGGCGATGTCGAGCTCGACCTCGCGCAGGGCTTCGGCGGCATTGCCGGGATTCATCTGATAGGTCTTCTTGTCGCCCTTCAGCGCTGCGGCCGAGCCGATCGCCTCGCGATAGGGGCCGTAAAAGCCCGACGCGTATTTGGCGGCGTAGGAGAGGATCATCGTATTGTAATGGCCCTCGAATTCGAGCGCTTCGCGGATGGCGCCGATACGGCCATCCATCATGTCGGACGGGGCGCAGACATCGCAGCCGGCCTCGGCCTGGACCAAGGCCTGTTCGATCAGACGCTCAATGGTGGCGTCATTATCAATCGTCTCGCCATCGAGCACGCCGTCATGGCCGTGGGTGGTGAAGGGGTCGAGCGCGACATCGCAGATCACGCCGAGATTGGGCGCGGCCTCCTTGATGGTGCGAATCGCGTTCGGGATCAGCCCGTCGCGATTGACGGCTTCGGTGCCGTCCTCATCCTTTTTGGCGGGGTCGATATGCGGGAAAATGGCCAGCGCCGGTATCCCCAGCGCCTGCGCTTCCCTGGCCGCCTTGGCGAGGCCCTTCAGCGTCAGGCGCTCGACGCCGGGCATGGCGGCAATCGGCTCGGGTGTGTCCTGGTCGGTGATGACGACTGACCAGATCAGGTCGTTGGCGGTGAGGGCGTTTTCCTGCACCAGGCGGCGCGTCCAGTCATGCTGGCGCAGGCGGCGAAGGCGGGTGGCGGGGAAGAGGCCCATGATACTGTCCTTGTCTCGTCAAACATCACAAACTTGCGGCACGAACTTGCGGCTTTGGCGCGGTCACGATACGCCATGCCAAACACTCATAGCCGACAGGATGCCCGCTGTGCACTTCGCTCTCACTGAAGATCAGATACTGATTCAGGACGCCGCCCGCAATTTCTCGAACGACCGCCTCAAACCCAATGCGGCAAAGTGGGATGAGGACAAGCATTTCCCGGTCGACGCGCTGCGCGATGCTGCGGCGATGGGCTTTGCCGGTATCTATACCCGCGAGGATGTTGGCGGCTCCGGCCTGTCGCGCCTCGATGCCTGCCTGATTTTCGAGCAATTATCGCGCGGATGTGTCGCAACCGCGGCCTTCCTGTCGATCCACAATATGTGTTCCTGGATGATCGACACCTGGGGCACGGAAGAACAGCGCCAGCGCTTCCTCCCCGACATGATGTCGATGGACAAGATCGCTTCCTATTGCCTGACCGAGCCAGGTGCCGGTTCCGACGCCGCGAGCCTGCGCACCAAGGCCGTGCGCGATGGTGATCACTACATCCTCAATGGCGCCAAGGCCTTCATCTCCGGCGCCGGGACATCCGACTATTACATCGTCATGTGCCGCACCGGCGGCGATGGCCCCAAGGGCATCTCGACCCTTGTCGTCGAGAAGGACACGCCCGGCCTCACCTTCGGTGCCAATGAAAAAAAGATGGGCTGGAATGCCCAGCCGACCCGGATCGTCAATTTTGCCGATTGCCGCGTTCCCGTCGCCAATCGTCTGGCCGACGAAGGCATGGGCTTTACCCTGGCGATGAAGGGTCTCAATGGCGGCCGCATCAATATCGGCGCCTGTTCGCTTGGCGGCGCCAGCGAAGCGCTCGATCTGGCGCTGGACTATGTCTCGACGCGGCAGCAATTCGGCCGCCCGATCGGCCAGTTCCAGGTCTCGCAATTCAAGCTGGCTGACATGGCAACCGAGCTGGAGGCCTCGCGCCTCATGCTCTATCGCGCCGCCGCCTCGGTCGATGCGAATGACCCCTCGGCCGCCAAATATTGCGCCATGGCCAAGCGTTTTGCGACCGATGCCTGTTTCGACATTGCCAACCAGGCGCTGCAGCTGCATGGCGGCTATGGCTATCTCAAGGATTATCCGATGGAGCGCATCGTGCGCGATCTGCGGGTGCACCAGATCCTGGAAGGCACCAATGAAATCATGCGCGTCATCATCGCCAAGGATTTGATGCGATAGGAGCGTTTGTCGCAAAAGTGGGAACCGGTTTTGCGGTTCGAAATGTGACCAGGCGAAGAGCAGGAGCCGGCATGACTGAAGACACACCCCAGCGGACGTTCGGCTCCTCCATGGAGGCCTTTGAACATGCCTGTGCCGAGCACGACACCTTGATCGTGCCGGAGCATCCGATGCTGGCCATGGTGCTGGAATCCGTCGCGGAGGGTGGCCTGCGCGATGAAGGCGATGGCTGCGCGGAGCTGACCCTGAAAGTGGCATCGGAAGACGGTGGTTTCGTGGTCATTTCTCGCACCACTTTTGCCCCGAAACAGGCGCTGCAGCCCGGTGATCTGGTGTGCTGGGTGCCGCTGCAGCAGGACGCCGAACTCGCCGCCCGTGCGCCCGACGCCCGCTTCGGCTGGGTCGGTCTGGTATTCGCCTCGTTTGAGCCGGAATGGGTCGAGGACGAATGGGTGGTGCGCGAGTTTTTCGAATGACGCACGCGCTCTGATTTGCTATTCTGACTATGTTTATGGTCAGAGGTGCGGCATGCTTGAAGTCGGTGTTCTGGAAGCCAAGACACGCCTGTCGGCGCTGCTCGATGCTGTCGAGCGCGGCGAGGGGCCGATCGTGATCACCCGCCACGGCAAGCGCATTGCCGTACTGTCGCGTGAAGAACCCTATGTCGACAAAAAGCTTTCCGGCGCAGAACTGGTGGCAAAGCTGAAGGCATTCCGCGAAACGCAAAAGCCCTGTCCCGAGCTCGACGGACTGAGCTGGGAAGAGTTCCGGGCTGACGCGTGGCGGAGTTAAAACCGCTCGTCGTTGATGCGTCTGCCGCGCTCGCCTGGGTGCTGCGGGCGCAGGCAGGGCCGCGCAGTGACGCTTTCCTCGATGAGCTGCCTCGCTATCGGTTGATTGCGCCGGATGTCTTCGCCTGGGAGACCGGGAATTTGCTGCGCCGTTCGGCGGCGCGCGGCAGCGTCGAATTGGCGGCCACCCTTGGCGAACTCCATGACCTGCATATCACAGTTCTTCCGCCGCGCTTTACTGGCCAGATCTTTGAACTGACGGCCTTTGCAAGGGCCGCGGGGCTCAGCCTGTTTGACGCCGCCTATCTCGCGCTCGCCATCGAATCCGGCGGCGAACTGGCATCGAGGGACAAAGCCCTGTTGACGGTGGCGCGGGCAAACGCCATCCCTTGTCATGATTTGAGCGAACCGAGTGGATCATGACCCAAGAACCCGAAATCATCGCCCGCAAATGTGGCCATGTCGGCCGCATTACCCTCAACCGCCCCAAGGCGCTCAATGCGCTGACCCATGGCATGTGCCTCGCGATGATCGAGGCGCTGCAGGTCTGGGCGCAAGACGATGCCGTGCAGGCCATCGTCGTTGACGGGGCCGGGGAGAAAGGGTTTTGCGCCGGCGGCGACATCCTCAAGCTTCATGACAGCGGCAAGGCCGGGAATGATGACGCCTGGCTGTTCTGGCGCGATGAATACCGGCTCAACACGCTGATCCATCACTATCCCAAACCCTATGTCGCGCTGATTGACGGCATCGTCATGGGCGGCGGTGTTGGCGTTTCAGTGCATGGTTCCCACCGCGTCGCTGGTGACAGGACCATGTTCGCCATGCCGGAAACGGGCATCGGCTTTCACCCCGATGTCGGCGGTGCCTGGTTCCTGCCGCGACTCGATGGCGAGATCGGCACCTGGATGGGCCTGACCGGCGCTCGCCTGAAGGCGCCTGATTGCATCGCGGCGGGTCTGGCCACGCATTACTGTCCGTCGGCGCAGACCGAAGCCCTGATTGCAGCGCTTGAGCGCGCTGATCTTACCGGTGAGGACGCGCTGGAAGTCCTGCTCGAGGAGTTCTCCGGCGATCCCGGTGACAGCGATCTGGCGCTGACACGGACGCTGATTGACGCTGCCTTCGCTGGCGACAGCGTCGAGCCGATGATCGAACGGATGACGGCGGCCGGTGATGCCTGGTCGATTAAACAGCTCAAAATCCTTGCGGGGAAATCACCGACGGCGCTCAAACTCACCCTGGCCGCCCTGCGCGCCGGTGCGGACCTGAGCTTTGAGGGCGTGATGCGGCAGGATTTGCGCTTGAGCGCCTGGTGTCTGACCGGCACGGATTTCTATGAAGGTGTCCGCGCTGTCATCATCGAGAAGGACAATAAGCCGGTCTGGTCGCCGGCCAGTTTGAGCGAAGTCGACGATCTGGCGGTCGCTGCGGCATTCGCGCCGCTTGACGACGCGCATGAAATGACTTTCCTCGACTGAGGCCAACGGCCCGGCGCACAGCAACATAATTCGGGAGATTTCACATGGCGATCATCGCATTTATCGGCCTGGGCAATATGGGTTCCGGCATGGCGGCCAATCTCGTCAAGGCGGGCCATGAGGTGCGGGCTTTCGATCTCAGCGCTACCGCCCTGGCGCACGCGGTTGAAAGCGGGGCCAAGGCAGCGAAATCGACCGCCGACGCCGTGTCCGGCGCTGCTGCAGTCGTCACCATGCTGCCGGCGGGCAAGCATGTTCGCGCCGTCTATGCCGGCGATGTCTTCCCGAATGCCGCCCCCGGAACGCTCTTCCTCGATTGTTCAACGATCGACGTCGACAGTGCCCGCTTCGTCGGCAAGGCCGCCGTCGATCAGGGTTTCCGCTTCGTCGATGCTCCAGTGTCCGGCGGAGTTGCCGCTGCGGCGGCCGGCACGCTGACCTTCATGGTCGGCGGCGCGGAGGCCGATTTTGCCGTCGCCGAGCCCATCCTGCAGGCCATGGGCAAGGCAATTCTGCATGCCGGTGATACCGGGGCAGGGCAGGCCGCCAAGATCTGCAACAACATGCTGCTGGGCATCACGATGATCGGCACGTGTGAGGCGTTCGCGCTGGCTGAGAAGCTGGGCCTGGACCAGCAGAAATTCTTCGACATTTCCTCCAAAGCCTCCGGTCAGTCCTGGTCGATGACGAGCTATTGCCCGGTTGCCGGGCCGATGCCGGGCACGCCGGCCAATCATGACTACAAGCCGGGCTTTGCCACGGGGATGATGCTGAAGGATCTCAAGCTGGCCCAGGATGCGGCCCAGGCGTCCGGCGCCTCGACCCCGCTGGGTGCCCAGGCCGAGGCGCTCTACGCGATGTTCGGCAATCTGGGCGGCCAGGATCTCGACTTTTCGGCCATCTACAAGATGCTTAACGGAAGCTGGAAGGCGGATTAAACGCTCTTTAGCCTGTTGCTGTTAGGCTGCCGCCAACGATCAGAACGATCAGGTGGAGTGGTGATAATGGCATTGGCAGAAAATCTGGCCCCGATTCCGGAAACGAACACACAGTATCTCGAATTGCTGCAACTGGTTGAACGCCTGCACCGGCAATTGCTCGATGTTGTGAAGGACGAGCTGGATCGCGACAGCATGGACAATCTCAACAGCGTTCAGGCGCTGTTGCTGTTCAATATCGGAGATCAGGAATTGACCGCCGGCGAGCTGCGAACGCGGGGTCATTATCTCGGGTCCAACGTCTCCTATAATCTCAAGAAGCTCGTGGATGCCGGATATATCCGCCATGAACGCTCGGCCGTTGATCGCCGCGCGGTCAAGGTGTCCCTGACCGAAAGCGGCAATGCCGTGCGGGCCAAACTGTCGGCACTGTTTGATCGCCAGGGTGCCTCACTGGGCGCGGTTGGCGGCGTGGACGATGGCAACCTGCCAGCGGTGAATACGGCGCTGACCCGTGTCGAGCGTTTCTGGGCCGATCATATCCGCTTCCGCATGTAGCCGATTTCCTGCCGACTGTGATTTTTTGCCGGGTGCGGCGCTTCGTCCATTCGCAGCGCACGCCTTAACGGTCTATATGTCGATTCAAACCTGAATGGACGCAGCAGACCGTAAATGAGGCCGGCATGGATTACCAGAACGCGTTTGAGGCGGCCGTACGCCGTGTGAAGGCCGAGGGCCGTTACCGTGTGTTCGCCGATTTGCTTCGCCGCAAGGGTGAATTCCCGGTTGCGCGCTGGCGCGCTCCGGACGGCCAGGTCAAGGATGTCACCGTCTGGTGTTCCAATGATTATCTCGGGATGGGGCAATTGCCCTGCGTCGTTGAGTCGATGAAGAAAGCCATCGACGATGTCGGCTCCGGGGCCGGCGGCACGCGCAATATTTCCGGCACCACGCATTATCATGTCGAGCTCGAGCGCTCGCTCGCCGACCTGCACGACAAGGAAGCGGCGCTGCTCTTCACGTCGGGCTATATCGCCAATGAAGCGACGCTCTCCACCTTGGGCAAGATCCTGCCTGGCCTCATCATTTTTTCCGACGAGCTGAACCACGCCTCGATGATCGCCGGTGTGAATGGCGCGCGCTGCGAGAAGCATGTCTGGCGCCATAATGATGTCGCGCATCTGGAAGAATTGCTGGCCGCGGCCCCCAAGGACGCGCCAAAGCTGATCGCCTTTGAATCCGTCTATTCCATGGACGGCGATATCGGTCCGATCAAGGCGGTCTGTGATCTCGCCGACACGTACAACGCCCTGACATATATCGATGAAGTTCACGCGGTTGGTCTCTACGGCCTGCGCGGTGGCGGTATCGCCGAACGTGAAGGCCTGATGCACCGGATCGACATCATCGAGGGCACCCTGGGCAAGGCCTATGGCGTGATGGGCGGGTATGTTGCGGCCAATGAGATCGTGATCGATGCGATCCGCTCGCTGGCTTCAGGTTTCATCTTCACCACGGCGCTTCCGCCGGCGCTGGCCGCGGGCGCGCGCGCCAGCGTCGAATACCTCAAATCGGCGCATGAGCTGCGCGAGAAGCATCAGGAGCGCGCCGCGACGCTGAAGCTACGTCTTGCCGAGGCCGGCTTCCCGGTCATGCCGTCGGTGACACATATCGTACCGGTCCAGGTCGGCGACCCGGTCCTGTGCAAGCGCATGACCGACATGCTGCTCGACGATCACGGCATCTATGTGCAGCCGATCAACTATCCCACTGTTCCCAAGGGCACTGAGCGCCTGCGTCTGACACCGACGCCGCTGCACACCGATGCCATGTTCGACGCGTTGATCGAGGCGCTGCGCGATGTCTGGCAGCGGGCGTCGCAGCAGGATCTGGCGGTGAAGGGATGATGCCGGTGGCTCGATGAGCGGTAGCGAGATCTACATCGAAATCCAGCAGGTTGGCGGCAGTGTTCGTGTTGCCGCGGTCGACGCGGCGACTGGCGAAGAGGTTGTGTTCCAGGTGCCTGTGCGCACCACCAGGGCCGAAATCGACCAATTGGCATTGTCCAAACTGGCGTGGAAGATGGGCAAGGCCGCCGCCAAATCCCCGGACGAAAAACGGCCAGGCAAAAAGCCCGGCCGTGGTATTTCCGTCTGATCGTGAGGTGAGGGGCGCTTTATGCGTCCTTCTTGCCCCGTCCCAGCCCGATATCCTTGGCAAACTGCGAGCGCTTGCGAGAATAGGCCGGCGCCACCATTGGATAATCCGAAGGCAGATTCCATTTACGACGATAATCGTCTGGCGACATGTTGTATTGCGAACGCAAATAGCGCTTCAGCATTTTGAGTTTTTTGCCATCTTCGAGGCAGACGATGTAATCATCGCTGATCGATTTCGCGACCGGGACGGCGGGCTTGGATTTGGTTTCCTGTTTCAGTTCAACACCGGAAACTTCTTTCATCGCGGTGTGAACCGAACGAATCAGCTCGGGCACATTGTCCGCTGGCATCGAATTGTGTGACAGGTAGGAAGCGACGACATCGGTGGTCATCCGAAGCAATTCTTCCTGGTCGACGAGCATGATGTTTTCTTCTGACATTTGTTGAGCCTTTCGAATTTGCTTGGCGTTTTGGGGGGAGTTGCGCCGGATCAATAATTATCTCTTGGTTTGTATTGTGAACTGTTCGCCAGTTCAAGCAATAATCCATGAATAGCGGTAATCAGGTTTCTTGTTGGCCGGCGATCAAAATACGTACCAATCCAGTTGCCTGTTCTGAGTTTCAATGTGCCCCTGCGGTAACTCGACGCTTGTTTGTGGCGCAGACCGGCCTTATCAATCCGCCAAGCCTGTGTGCGTTGAAGAGGACAGAACATGCCGGAAGCTATTGCGACAGCCGAACCAGGGAATCGTTTTTTCACCCAGTCGGTGGTCGATTCCGATCGCGAGGTCGCGCATGCGATCCACGCGGAAATTCTCCGCCAGCAGAGCCAGATTGAACTGATTGCGTCGGAAAACATTGTTTCGCGCGCTGTTCTTGAGGCGCAGGGCTCCCCGCTGACCAATAAATACGCCGAAGGCTATCCGGGTAAGCGCTATTATGGCGGCTGCGAGCATGTCGATGTGGTCGAAACCCTGGCGATCGAGCGCGCCAAGGCGCTGTTTGATGTCCAGTACGCCAATGTCCAGCCCAGTTCGGGCAGCCAGGCCAATCAGGGTGTCTTCCTGGCGCTGCTCAAGCCGGGTGACAAGATCCTCGGTCTCTCCCTGAGCGCCGGCGGTCATCTGACCCATGGTGCGCGGCCGAATATGTCGGGCAAATGGTTCGACGCCCATGCCTATGGTGTGCGCGAGGCGGATGCCCGCATCGATTATGATGCGTTGCGCAAACAGGCCAATGAACTGCGGCCACAGATGATCATCGCGGGCGGGTCAGCCTATCCGCGCGAGATCGATTTCGCCGAGTTCCGCCGCATTGCCGACGAGGTCGGGGCCTATCTGATGGTCGATATGGCGCATATTGCCGGCCTGATCGCCGGCGGTGCCATTCCCAGCCCGACGCCGCACGCTCATGTCTGTACGACCACGACGCACAAGACGCTGCGCGGACCGCGCGGCGGCATGATCCTCTCCAATGATCTCGAGCTCGGCAAGAAGTTCAACTCGGCGATCTTCCCCGGCATGCAGGGCGGTCCGTTGATGCATGTCATCGCCGGCAAGGCGGTCGCCTTTGGCGAAGCGCTGCAGCCCGAATTCAAGACCTATGCGCGCAATGTGATCACCAATTGCCAGGCGATGGCCCAGGCCGTCACCGAGGGCGGGTACGCGATTGTCTCCGGCGGTACGGACAGCCATCTGGCGCTGATCGACCTGCGGCCCAAGGGCCTCAAGGGCAATCTCGCCGAGCAGGCGCTCGAGCGCGCCTACATGACGTGTAACAAGAATGGCGTGCCCTTCGATCCGGAAAAGCCGACAGTGACCTCCGGGCTCCGGGTCGGCTCGCCAGCGGCGACAACGCGCGGCTTTGGCGAGGTCGAGTTCCGCCAGGTTGGCGAGATGATTGTACGGGTGCTCGATTCCCTGGTGGCAAGCCCTGAGGGCGATGCCGAAGTGGAGGGCCAGGTTCGCGAAGAGGTGAAAGCGCTCACAGCCCGCTTCCCCATCTATCCAGAATTGGCCTAGGGTAGATCAATGCGTTGTCCTTTCTGCGGTCATCTCGACACCCAAGTGAAGGATTCCCGTCCGGCCGAGGACGGGAATGCCATTCGCCGTCGCCGGCAATGCCCGGCCTGCTCGGCGCGTTTCACCACGTTCGAGCGCGTGCAATTGCGCGAGCTGACGGTGTTGAAAAAATCCGGGCGACGGGTCCAGTTCGACCGTGAAAAGCTCAATCGCTCGATCCATCTGGCGATGCAGAAACGCAATATCGAACCGGAGCGCATCGAGCAGATGATTTCCGGCATTGTCCGGCGTCTCGAATCTACCGGCGAAAGCGATGTCACCTCCGACCGGGTCGGTGAAATGGTGATGGAAGCCCTGAAGAATCTCGATGCCGTCGCCTATGTGCGTTATGCCTCGGTCTACAAGGACTTCCACAAGGTCCAGGATTTCCGGGAATTCATCACCGACGAGGACCTCGCGCCCGGTCATCCGGACCCGGAAGACCAGCCGGAACAAGGTGCTGAGGACGAATGAGCGCTGGCAACCCAGCGCGTGTCACCCTCAAGCTCGCCACCTCCCTTGATGGCCGTATCGCCCTCGCCAACGGGACGTCGCAGTGGATTACGGGGCCGGAAAGCCGCGCCGAGGTTCACCGCATGCGTGCGGCCCACGCGGCGATCCTGACCGGTATCGGCACGATTCTCGCCGATGACCCGCGATTGACCGCGCGGCCCGAGGGTGTCGCCCGGCCGATCCAACCGGATATCCTGATCATGGACACGGCGGGCCGCACACCGGCCACAGCGGCTGTGCACGCCGAAACCTCGCGCTGGGTCCGCCTGTTCCGGGATCGCGATCTGGGGGCGGCCATGGCGGGATATGCCAGTGTGATGATCGAAGCGGGCAGTGCAATCGCGGCGGCGGCGCTGCAGACCGGTCTGGTCGACCGCATCGAATGGTTTCGCGCGCCGGTCGTGCTTGGCGGTGACGGGCTGGCGGCAATCGCAGCTCTGGGCCTTGAGCGGCTGGGCGCTGCGCCCACATTCCAACGTGTGAGCCTGGTCGAGCGCGGGCTTGATTTGCACGAAAGCTATGAGCGGATTTCCTGATGTTTACCGGAATTGTCACCGCGCTTGGGCGCATCCGAGCGATCAGCGGCGAGGCCGTCAAACGGTTCGAGATCGAGGGCCCTTACGCGCCCGAGGGGATCGAACTCGGCGCATCGATCGCCCATGCCGGCGCCTGTCTGACGGTGGTCGACAAGGGGCCATCCTCGTCCGGCGGCTGGTATGCCGTCGAAGTCTCGCCGGAAACGCTGCGTTTGACCACGCTGGGCGAATGGACAGTTGGCAGTGCGGTCAATCTCGAACGTGCCCTGAAAATCGGCGATGAGCTGGGCGGGCATCTCGTCACTGGCCATGTCGATGGTGTTGGCGAAATAGGCGCGCGGCGCGAGGAGGGCAGCTGGATTGTCTTCACCGTGACGCCGCCGGCTTCACTCAATCGCTTCATTGCCCGCAAGGGCTCGATCACGATTGATGGTGTCTCGCTGACGGTCAATGCGGTGACGCCCGACAGTTTCGAAGTGATGATTATCCCCCATACGGCAAGCGCAACGACACTGGGTCAGCTGCGCACCGGGGCGCGCGTCAACCTTGAGGTTGACCTCATGGCGCGCTACGCCGCCCGTCTGAGCGAATTTCCGGAGGCTTCCGCGTGAGTGATATCCCCCTGTCTCCGATCGAAGATGTGATCGAGGATGCGCGCAACGGGCGCATGTTCATCCTGGTCGATGCCGAGGACCGTGAAAATGAGGGCGACCTGGTCATTCCGGCCAAATTCGCCACGCCTGATGCGATCAATTTCATGGCCAAGCATGGCCGCGGTCTTATCTGCCTGGCGATGAGCCAGGAGCGGTGCGACACGCTCGGTCTGACCCTGATGGCCTCGGATAACCGTTCGCGGCACCAGACGGCCTTCACGGTATCCATTGAGGCCCGCGAAGGTGTCACCACGGGCATATCAGCGCATGATCGCGCCCGCACCATCCAGGTCGCCACCGATCCGGCGCTGGGCGCCGATGATATTGCCACGCCGGGTCATGTCTTCCCGCTCGTTGCCCGCGATGGCGGCGTGCTGGTTCGGGCCGGCCATACCGAGGCTTCACTCGATGTCGCGCGCCTCGCCGGCGCCGGCTCGGCCGGCGTGATCTGCGAGATCATGAATGAAGACGGGACGATGGCGCGGCTGCCAGACCTGGTCGCCTTCGCGCAATTGCACGGCCTCAAGATCGGTACGATTGCCGATCTGATCGCCTATCGTCGCAAGCATGACCGTTTCATCGAGCGCCGCCTTGAAACCGAGTTTGAGAGCGAGTGGGGCGGTCCGTTCAAACTGGTCGTGTTCCGAAACACGCTTGATGGTTCCGAGCATGTCGCCCTGGTCAAGGGCCAGCCTTCGGCCGACGCGCCGACCATGGTGCGCATGCACAAGGTCAGCTTCGTCGATGATGTGCTCAATGATGGCGGCGGCCGCGGTGGTCTGGTTGAGGCCGGCATCCGGTCCCTGTCCCGCCATGACGGGCCTGGCGTGATGGTGTTGATCCGCGAGACCAGCCATACGGCGATTGTCGAGCGGCTGGGCGCGCATCCGGCCTTGCCAGAGGATGAGCGCCATGCCCGGCGCTTGCGTGAATACGGTGTCGGCGCGCAAATCCTGCTCGATCTCGGGGTGCGGGACATGATCCTGTTGACGACCAAGCCGCAAACCATTGTCGGCCTTGAAGGCTATGGCCTGAGCGTCAGCGAAGAGCGCCATTTCCCGGAGACCCTGTGATGAGCCAGCCGCGTATCCTGATCATTGCCGCCAGTTTTTATCGCGATATCGCTGACGCCCTCGTGACCGGGGCCAGCCAGTCGCTGACAAAGGCCGGCGCCAGCTTTGAGATCGTCGAAGTGCCCGGCGCGCTGGAAATTCCGGGCGCGATCACGCAGGCCGTGCTTGGCGAAGCCGGTTTTGACGGATATGTCGCGCTGGGCTGCGTTATTCGTGGCGAGACGACGCATTATGACTATGTCTGCAGCGAATCGGCGCGAGGCCTGATGGATCTGTCCCTGCGCGGTGTCGCGGTGGGCAATGGCATTCTGACGGTTGAAAATCGTGACCAGGCGCTCAAGCGGGCGATCGACAAGGATAAGGGCGCAGATGTGGCCGGGGCCTGCCTCGCACTGATCGCGCTGAGAGACCGGTTCAGGAGAGCTCCATGAGCGCGCAGAACAATGAGACCCCGTCGGACAACCGCGCGCGCCTGCGCCGGGCAGCCCGGCTTGCAGCCGTCCAGGCCCTGTACCAGATGGAAATTTCCGGACGCGGCGCCGCCGATGTGATCGCCGAGTTTCGCGAGCACCGCTTCGGGCATGAAGGCGAGAGCGCCGATTTTGTCGAAGCCGACGAAGACTTCTTCGACGCCCTGGTTGCGGGCGTCGTCACCAGGCAGGCGACGGTTGATCTGGCGATCAATGCGCTGCTGGCCGAGGGCTGGCGCCTCGAGCGCCTCGACGCGACCGTGCGCGCGATCCTGCGGTCGGGCGGCTATGAACTATTTGAAAAAACCGATGTGCCAGCCCGCGTTGTCATCGATGAATATGTTGATGTCGCCCATGCCTTCTTCGAGGGTTCCGAGCCGAAATTCGTCAATGCCGCGCTCGACAAGTGCGCGCGCCAGGCTCGTCCCGGCGAGCTCTGAGGGATGGCGGGCAGCGGCGAGTTCGGTTTCATTCGAACGCGTCTGGCCCCGCTCGCCCGCGGCCATCCGGCCGCGCTTGACCTGACCGATGATGCGGCCGTCCTGACGCCGGCTCCCGGTTGCCAGATTGTGGCGGCCTCCGACATGCTGGTGGCGGGCGTTCATTTCCTTAAAACCGATCCGCCGGAAATCGCCGCCGAACGCGCGCTGCGAAGCAATCTGTCCGATCTCGCCGCGATGGGGGCCGAGCCGCTCGGCTATCTCAGCTCGATAGCCTGGCCAAGGGGCGTCACCCAGGCCTGGCGCGACCGCTTCGTTGACGGCCTCGCCAGCGCCCAGGACAGGTTCGGCCTTGCCTTGCTCGGCGGTGATACAACGTCAGGCCCTGGCCCGCTGACGATCAGCCTGACCCTGCTGGGACAGGTTCCCGTCGGGGCAGCGCTGCTACGCCGCGGTGCACGGGCCGGTGAGGATGTCTGGGTCTCTGGCACGATCGGCGACGCCATGCTGGGGCTGGCAATTGCCCGAGGCGAGCTGGCCGCAGACCCTGTTCTGCTTGAGCGCTATCGCCGTCCAGAACCGCGGCTGGAGCTTGGCGTCGCGCTGCGCGGGCTGGCCTCGGCCTGTCTGGACGTCTCCGACGGGCTGATCGCGGATGGTGGCCATATCGCCGCTGTCAGTGGCGTTCGGCTGGAGCTTCAAGCGAGCGAAATCCCGCTTTCCCTTCAAGCTCGCCGCTGGCTGCAGGAAGCCCCCGGCGCTGGCCTCACTGCGCTGGTGACGGGCGGTGATGATTATGAATTACTGTTCTGCGCGCCGCAGGATTGCCGCGCCGCCATCGAGGCCCTCGGCCCCCGGATCGGCCTGGTTCTGACCCGGATCGGAGCCGTCACCCAAGGGCAGGGGATCGCCCTGCTGGGGGCGGATGGTGAGGTGATGGAGACCGGCGCAGGCGGATTCACGCATTTTTGACGCGCCTCTGGCATGATCCACGCTCAAGGTGAGGTGATCATGCGTATTTTCCTGGCGATAGTCCTGTCTGCCTGTTTCGCTTCAACAGCGCTGGCGAGCGGCGGCGGTGGTGGTGGCGGGTCCGACAATTCCGGCCCCGTGAACCGGTTTTTGACCCTGTTTCATCTGCCTGCGTCTGAAGCCGATGAGGAGTCCGCAGCCGAGGATGAGATGCTGGAAGATCCTCGCGTCTTCACGCTTCCCGCTGTTGTTGCGCCGCTCTCGGTCAATGGCCGACTGACCGGCTATGCCTATGTGCGCGTGCATGTGCGCGCCGGGGACGGTCAGAATATCTGGACCATGCAGGAGCGGACCCATTTCGCCCTCGATGCCATGGTGCGCGCAGCGTCAAGAATATCCTTGTCCAATGCTGAAGGGTCCAGTCTCAACCGTGATCTGGCCACCCAGGTCTGGACGGCCGTGCTCCGTGATTATTATGGCGCATCGGCTATCGCCGAAATCCGGTTGAGCGGCGAGGATACCCGCATGCTGCGGCGCTAATCCTGCTGTCTGGACGGCCCTGGCCGTCCACATTCCAATCTCTCCACAAGGCGTGTTGCGCCCTTCGAAGGCTTTGGGCATAGTCCGGCCTATCGGGGAGGTATGAAATAGGTCGACGTGATTCTCACGTTTGTGCTTTCCCGTTTCCTTTCTCGACCAATCCGCAGAAATAAAAACGGGGCTACCTGCCATGAACATGCTTTTACTAGCAATTGCAGCGGCCATTCTCGCGCTCATCTACGGCGTCGTTCAGACGCAACGTTTGATGAAGGAGAGTGCCGGAACAGAGAAGATGCAGGAAATTGCATCGGCCATCCAGGAAGGCGCTAACGCCTATCTCAAGCGCCAATACACCACCATCGCAATGGTCGGCATTGTCGTTGGCGTCCTGATCGCGTTTTTCCTAGGCTGGCAGGTTTCTGCCGGCTTTTTTGTTGGTGCCATCCTGTCCGGCGCGGCCGGCTTTATCGGCATGCTGGTCTCGGTTCGCGCCAATGTGCGCACGACCCAGGCTGCGAGCAAAAGCCTGGCGGCCGGTCTGGACATCGCCTTCCGCTCCGGTGCGATCACCGGCATGCTGGTGGCGGGCCTCGCCCTGCTGGGTGTCGCTGGATATTTCTGGATCCTGACCAATCTGATGGGCTTCGAATCGGCTGACCGCATGGTCGTCGATTCCCTCGTCGCGCTTGGTTTCGGTGCATCGCTGATCTCGATCTTCGCGCGTCTCGGTGGCGGTATCTTCACCAAGGGTGCGGATGTCGGCGGCGACATGGTCGGCAAGATTGAAGCAGGTATCCCTGAAGACGATCCACGCAACCCGGCCACGATTGCCGATAATGTCGGCGACAATGTTGGCGATTGTGCCGGTATGGCAGCGGATCTGTTCGAAACCTATGCCGTGACCATCGTCGCGACCATGGTTCTGGCCTCGATCTTCTTCACCGGCGAGCTCGGCGTCATCATGATGCTTTACCCGCTCGCCATCGCAGCGATCTGCATTGTGACCTCGATCATCGGCACCTTCTTTGTCCGCCTGGGCAAGGGCACCAATGTGATGGGCGCCCTCTACAAGGGCCTGATCGCCGCCGGTGTTCTGTCGGTTGGCGGCCTGTGGCTGGTCACTGACTATTTCCTGCCAAACGGGATGGGTGATATCGCCGAAGTCTCCGGCCTGATGATTACGGGGCAGAACCTGTTCTTCTCCGGCCTCGTTGGTCTGGCCGTCACCGGCGCGATCATCTGGATCACCGAATACTATACCGGCACGGAATACCGCCCGGTGCGTTCGGTGGCGGAAGCCTCGGTTTCCGGTCACGGTACCAATGTCATCCAGGGTCTGGCCGTTTCGCTTGAAGCCACGGCAATCCCGGCATTGATCATCATTGCCGGTATTATCGCGACCTATTCGCTGGCCGGTCTGTTCGGCATTGCGATCTCGGTCACCACCATGCTGGCTCTGGCCGGTGTCATCGTGGCACTCGATGCCTTTGGTCCTGTCACGGACAATGCCGGCGGTATCGCCGAAATGGCCGGGCTTGATGAAAGCGTGCGCAACACCACCGATACGCTTGATGCGGTCGGCAATACCACCAAGGCCGTGACCAAGGGCTATGCCATTGGTTCCGCCGGCCTTGGCGCGCTGGTGCTGTTTGCGGCCTATACGACCGATGTGGAACACCTGCTCCACCTCGCACCCGACTTCTCCCTGAAGAACCCCTATGTCATCGTCGGCCTCCTGTTCGGTGGGCTTTTGCCTTACCTGTTCGGCGGCATGTCGATGATGGCGGTTGGCCGGGCTGCAGGTGCCGTTGTCGCCGAGGTTCGTCGCCAGTTCCGGGAAATTCCGGGGATCATGGAATACAAGGCAAAGCCTGATTATGGCCGCGCCGTGGATATCCTGACCAAGGCCGCGATCCGTGAAATGATCGTGCCGTCCCTCCTTCCAGTGCTCTCGCCGATCGTGCTCTACTTTGCGATCGACGCGCTCGCCGGCCAGGAACAGGCCCTCGCAGCTGTCGGCGCCATGCTGATGGGTGTGATCGTCAATGGTCTCTTCGTTGCAGTCTCGATGACTGTTGGCGGCGGCGCCTGGGACAATGCCAAGAAATACATCGAAGACGGTAATCATGGCGGCAAGGGCTCTGAAGCCCACAAGGCCGCCATTACCGGTGACACCGTCGGCGATCCTTACAAGGATACAGCCGGTCCTGCGGTCAATCCGATGATCAAGATCACGAATATCGTGGCACTCTTGCTGCTGGCCTTCCTGGCCCGCTAGAGCGGATCCGGGCAGGGCGCTTTGCGTCCTGCCCGCACGCTCATTATCACACAGAGAAAAGCCCCGGTCGCAGGACCGGGGCTTTTCTCATGTCTGGTTCTGGAACCCGTTACTGGTTGCGGCGTGGTCCGCCAGCGCCGCCGGGGAGGTTTTCCTCGCCGCCGAATTGCTGACCGGGCAGGCGGCCGATATTGCCGAGCAATTGCTCGAGCAGGCTCAGCTCACGGCCCCGGGTCGGGGTCTCGCGGCTGACATAATCAACCATGCGACCGTCTTCGAGCGTGTATTCGACGACATCGGTCACCATGCCGGTCTCGTCATTGAAGCGGATGGCGACGATACGGCGGTCGCGTGTCACCGGGCGCAGATAAGCCAGGGATTCGCGTGTTGCCGAGACATAGAACCAGGTGTTCTCGTCGAAAGTACCGCGCATGGATGGATTGCCAAGCCGCTGCATGACCGAATCGCGCGAGTCCTCGTCGGGCATGATCGAGGGTTCCTGGCCGAGCGTGTAGCGATAGCCGTGGGAACGAAGGATCGGATTGCATGCCGAAGCGCCCAGGGCGCAGGCGGCAATCAAAATGGACAGGCGAACGCGACGGCTCATGAAACACTCCTCGAGACCGCACCGGCGGTCTGTATGCCAACCTTGACCTAAACAAGGTGCAGCTTAGCTTCAAGCCCGAAGATTAGGGAGCCCCGATCACATGTGGCGGAACTGGTTCAGGCGGCGGCCTGAAAAGGCGATCGGGAAGGCACTCTACCTTGCCCTTGTACAGGCGGCGCGGCAGCCGGCCTTGTATGGCGAGGCGGGTGTGCCCGATACGCTTGAAGGACGGCTGGAACTCATCCTGCTGCATACGGCACTGGCGATCCGAATCCTGCGACGGGATGGCGGTGAGGCCGGGCGGGCGGTGAGCCAGATCGCGTTTGACACCATGTTCGAGGATTTCGATATCGCCATGCGCGAACTCGGTGTCGGTGATTCCGGTGTCGGCAAGAAGGTGCGATTCATGGCCGAGGGTTTTTATGGTCGGTCGCAAAGCTATGCCAGCGCACTGGACGACGCGGATCCGGCGGCGCTTGAGCTGGCCCTGTCGCGCAACCTTCTGGCCGCTGACTCCGTTGATCCGCGGGCCGCAGCGCTTGCGCGGTATGTCCGGACAGTGGTCGCCGCCCTTGATGAAACAGGCGGGGTGGCACTGGCGCAGGGCGAATTGCCGGCTTTGCTTGCTCCCTGACAACCGAGTTCACGTGTTGCATCTCATCGGTCATCGGCTAAGTTCCGCCATCGTCCGGCGGCTGAAGCCGTCGTTTGGGACAGATTTGTTTGTCTATGAACGCTGAAATAATCATTTCCGTAGACGCCATGGGTGGCGATCTGGGTCCCAAGGCTGTGGTCGAGGGGATCGGGTACGCGCTCAAGCGCTGGCCTGAGCGCCAGACCCGTTATTTGCTCCACGGCGATGAAGCGGCGCTTGGGCCCTTGCTGTTAAAGCATCCCAAGGTGGCCGCTGTATGTGAATTGCGTCATTCAGATACCCTGGTCCAGATGACCGACAAGCCTGCCGAGGCTGTGCGCCGGGCACGCGGATCCTCGATGTGGAACGCTATCCAGAGCGTCAAGTCTGGCGAGGCCCATGCCGTTGTCTCATCGGGAAATACCGGTGCGCTGATGGCGATTTCAAAAGTTATCCTGCGGATGAAAAAGGGCATTCATCGCCCTGCAATCTCCGCGAACTGGCCGACCCCCAAAGGGCATACCGTCGTGCTCGACGTTGGAGCCAATGTGCAGTGCGGAGCGACCCAGCTGGTCGAGTTCGCGATTATGGGCGAGGCCTATCACCGTGCCGTCTTTGGCGGCGAACACCCGAGTGTCGGCCTGCTCAATGTTGGCCAGGAAGAGCTCAAGGGTAATGATATCGTCCGCGAAGCCGACGGCCTGATCCGTAATTCCGGTCTCGACATGGCCTATAAGGGCTTCATCGAAGGCAATGATATCAGCGCCGGCATCATTGATGTCGTTGTCACCGACGGCTTCACCGGCAATATCGCGCTGAAGACCGCCGAGGGCACCGCTCGCCTTGTTGCGGGCTGGGTGCGTGAAGCGTTGACGAGCTCGTTCTTCGCCAAGCTGGCAGCTGGCCTGTTGGCGCTGGGCGCGCTGGACCGACTGAAGCGGCGGATGGACCCGCGCTATATCAATGGCGGTGTCCTGCTCGGGCTGAAGGGGATTGTGGTCAAGAGCCATGGCGGCGCCGATGGCGAGGGCTTTGCCTCGGCGCTCGGTCTGGCCCAGGTGATGGCGAAGAGTGATTTCATGAGCCAGATTCGCAAGAATCTGGATAAGTTTGCGAGCTTCGAAGAACAGGATATCGCTGCGGCGTCATGAGTGAATTGAGAGCGCGTATTGCCGGGGTAGGCTCCTATTTGCCGGACCGGATTTTGTCCAATGACGAGCTCTCGAACATGGTTGATACCAGCGATAGCTGGATCCGTGAGCGTACGGGTATCCGTCAGCGCCACATCGCGGCCGACGACGAGACAACCTGCGACCTGGCGGAAATCGCGTCGCGCCGTGCGATTGAGCAGGCTGGCCTGACCCCGGATGATATCGATCTGATCATCGTCGGGACCACGACGCCGGATTTCACATTCCCCTCGACCGCGACCCTGCTCCAGGCCCGACTCGGTGTCAGCGGAGGCGCTGCCTTTGATGTCCAGGCTGTATGTTCCGGTTTCATCTATGGGCTGACCATCGCTGATAATTTTATCGCCCGGGGCCAGGCTCAAAACGTGTTGGTGGTCGGCGCGGAGACCATGTCGCGCATTCTCGACTGGACCGATCGCTCGACCTGCGTCCTGTTCGGCGATGGCGCCGGAGCGATGGTCCTGCAGGCGCAGGAGCCCGGGGGCGATGCCGCCACCGAGCCCGGTATCCTGGCGACCTATCTGCGTTCAGACGGCCGCTTCAAGGATTTGCTGCACGTTGATGGCGGGCCATCCTCGACCGGCACGGTCGGGCATCTGCGCATGCTGGGTAATCAGGTCTTCCGCCATGCGGTGACCAATATCGCGGAGTCCATGAGCACGATCGCGACACGGACCGGGATCAAGATTGCCGATATCGACTGGTTCGTCCCGCACCAGGCCAATCAGCGCATTTTGGAAGGCGTCGCCCGGCGCCTCTCCATCCCGACGCACAAGGTCATCTCCACGGTTGCCGATCACGGCAATACGTCGGCAGCTTCGGTACCACTCGCTTTTGACCGCGCGGTACAGGACGGGCGGATCAAGCCTGGCGACCTGGTTTTGATGGAAGCACTGGGCGGTGGATTCACCTGGGGTGCCGTGCTGGCGCGGGTGTGATATCAATTATTACTGGTTTCACACGCCTAACCAAGACCTTGGCGTTGACCCGCAAGCCAATGCGGGCTTAACTCAGGACTCTGATTTGGGGATTACTATGTCAGATAAAACTTTAACGCGTGCAGATCTGGCTGAGGCCGTCTACCGGGAAGTCGGTTTGTCCCGACAGGAATCGGCAGACCTGGTGCAGTCGGTACTCGCTTTGATGTCGGACACCCTGGCATCGGGACATTCGGTGAAACTCTCATCCTTCGGGTCTTTCCTGTTGCGCGACAAGCGTGGCCGGGTCGGGCGCAATCCGAAGACGGGGATTGAAGTGCCGATCGAAGCCAGGCGTGTCCTGGTCTTCAAGCCTTCCCAGGTGCTCAAGGAGCGCGTCGACTCGGCTCTGTCGAAAGACTAGTCACGGTTTGAGCCGAAGGCCGGCGCGAGACAAATATGTCGGTCACAGAGAAATCTCCGGACGCGTTCCGGACCATTGGCGAGGCTGCCGAAGAGCTTGAAGTGCCCGCGCACGTCTTGCGTTTCTGGGAAAGCAAATTCCCGCAAATCAGCCCGCTCAAGCGGGCGGGCGGGCGCCGCTTTTACCGCCCCGCCGATCTGGCGCTGTTGCGCGGGATCAAACGTCTCCTCTATGAAGATGGTTTCACCATAAGGGGTGCCCGCAAATTCATCGCCGACAACGGCGTCGCTGCGCTGCTCGACCCCGCCACGCACAGCGTGACGCGTGAACCGGTTGCAGTGGATGCCGCTGATAGCGAAGCGCCGGCTTCACCGCCCCGCCCACCGCTCCCACCGGGCGAGCCGGAGCGCGGGATTGCCGATGTCCTGCGCGACCTGGAAGAGGCGCGGGCCAAGCTCAAATCCGTTCTCGAGCCGCGATAGTCACGTCCTGCCTTTGCGCTGAACGCGCAGTTGCGGAGGCGGGGAGCTGTGCCTATAACCGGCTTCCCCGCTAAGGCTGGCTCTGGCCCGCCTGATCAAGGAAAGTCGGAGCGTAGCGCAGTCCGGTAGCGCACTCGCCTGGGGGGCGAGGGGTCGCGAGTTCGAATCTCGCCGTTCCGACCATTTCCCTGACCTGTCATTACCCTGACCTATCATTTCCCAGTCTGAAGATTTCCCCGTGCCGGTGGGCCAGCGGGTCGGTTTGGCTGGCCCTGCGACATCAAACCGCCGCCATTTCGTCTTGTCCCCGGCGTGTGATGCGTTACCAAGCCTTCCATCGCAGGAGGCTCCATGTCCTATCGCTCCACATCCAGCCAGGCGGTCTCGAACTGGCTTTTCATCGTCGCCCTGATGGTGTGCGGCATGATCCTTGTCGGTGGCGCGACGCGCCTGACCGATAGCGGTCTGTCGATCACGGAATGGAAGCCGCTCTCCGGCGCGATCCCGCCCCTGACTGCGGCCGATTGGGAAGCCTCCTTCCGACTCTATCAGCAGACGACGGAATTCCAGGAGCAGAATTCGACCATGACCTTGGTCGACTATGAAACCATCTTCTGGTGGGAGTGGGCGCATCGCCAGCTCGGCCGCATGATTGGTCTCGTGTATGGCCTGCCGCTACTGGTGTTCTGGCTGCGCGGTTCGATCAGCGGCCATCTCAAACCCCGTCTGCTGGCCCTGCTGGGCCTGGGCGCTTTGCAGGGGGGTATTGGCTGGTGGATGGTCGCCAGTGGTCTGGTCGACCGGCTTGATGTCAGCCAGTACAGGCTGGCCGTGCATCTGGGGATGGCCTTTCTGATCCTTGGCGCCTGTGTCTGGTTTGGATTGACGGCCCGCACCGGGCCGCCGCCCGTTCGCCAGGGCCGCCTCGTTGGCGCCGCCGCCGCACTGCTGGTGCTGGTCTTTCTCCAGATCATGCTGGGCGCATTTGTTGCCGGCCTCGATGCCGGGCGCATCTACAACACCTGGCCATTGATGAACGGTCAATTGGTGCCTGAGGACTATCTCGCCGGCTTGCCTTTCCTGCAGGCGATTTTCGAGAGCCACGCCGCGGTGCAGATGAACCATCGCTGGACCGGCTATCTCGTTGCGCTGGCCGTGCTGGGATTTGCAGTCGCGATCTGGCGTGAGCCGCGTGTCGCTCTCAAACCCTTCATGGTCATTCTACCAGCTCTGGTGATTGCGCAGATCGGGCTCGGCATTGCGGCCCTGCTGGCGGTTGTCCCGCTTGGCCTGTCGCTGGCGCACCAGGGCGGGGCGATTTTGCTCTTCATTGCGACGCTCATTGCCACCTGGACAGCGCGCCGCGCCATGTAGCGCCTGCCATGCAAAAGGGCCCGTCCGATCCGGACAGGCCCTGATTGCGTGGAGAATAGGCCCTTGCGGGATCGGGCGGCCCGATCAATCTGCGCTGACGAGGGCCCGGCTGGCTGCATCATGGGAGATGACCTTGATGCGTTGATCTTCCTGATCGAAGACGGCAATCATTCCTGCAACATAGGCTGTAAAGCCATAGGAGTCCGGTGTGATCGCGATCGCCGATGGCTGCTCGATCCCCGGCGTGCTCAGACCGTCGACAATCGTCAATTCCGAGGCGGGCATCAGATCCAGAGCGTAGAATGTGTGCACCTGGCCGGTCGAACCGTCGGTCGCCAGGACCAGCCGTGAACCGTTGAAATCGCCGACAGCGAGGCTGACCACCGATTGATTATTCTCCGCCTCGATGACGCCGTCCGGTCCGATGCGGGTGATGCCGCTGGCCGGGCTGGCGAAATAGATGTCGCCATCGAGCGTCGCGCACTGGCGTGCCGGCGCGGTGAGGGCGAAGCTCTGACGCTGCTCGACATGCAGGACATCTTCGCCGGCATCGCGGATCCGCCATATCTGGGCGGTGGGGCCATTGCCCAAAATGACCAGGTCGACATAGCCGACACCCTCGCGATGCAGGCAAAGTCCGGCAACGCCGTCTGTCGGTGTGGTTTCTGCGAGTGGGAGATCGAGAACGCGAATGCCATCGGTGACAACGGCATAGCCGAGCACGGCATTGCTGTCGGCTGAGGCACCAAAGATCAGGGGCAGGTTCTCACCACGCAACTGGAAGCCCGGGGCTGTCGCCAGACCGGAGAGCCGCACGCCGGCATGGCGGGTGCGAAGCTCGCCGTCCGCATCGAACAGGTCGAGCCCGCCTTCGCGCGGCGCGGAGGCGATCAGACCGAGCGATGCGGCATCAGGATTGGGCAGGAAGGCGAGGGCCGCCGCGCCGCCCTGGACACGGACAAAGGCCGCAGTGACCAGGACTTCGCGATTGGCGGCTTCGACCGCTGCGGCCTCTTCGATCGCCTGTTCCGGCGTCGGGCCACAGGCGGCCAGCGCGCTGAGCGCCGCTGCTACAAGGAGCGATCGCCCCAGGGGCCGCGCACCGCGAAGGTGCGGCCGGGATAGCGTTGAATGTTGAAGAACAGGGTTGAACCATCGGGACTGAAACATGGACCGGTAATCTCACTCTTATTGCCGTCCGGGCCGGAGGCAGCGTTGCGGCCAATCGTATACATCTGACCGGCAGGCGTCACGCCGCGGATGTACTGGTCGTCACTGCCGTCTTCCAGAACGATCAGATCGCCCCAGGGTGCGACGCAGACATTGTCGCATTTCTCCATGATTTGCGGGTCATCGCTTTCGACGAAGAGTTGCAGGCGTGCCGGGTGGGCGCTTTCGCCCGGCTGGCCTTCAAGCGGGCTGGGCTGGTAGCGCCAGATCTGGCCGATATGGGCCGGGCCACCGTCCGTACTGGTGAAATAGCATTCGCCATCCCCCCAATACAGGCCCTCGCAACGGCTGAAATGGGCCGCGCCGGCGGCCACAGCGCGGATCCACAGATCGGCATTGGGCGATTCGACGTCGTCGAGATCGACCCATTCGACCTCAATCCAGTCGCCGACGGCCACATTCGGGCCCGTCTCGGCCCAGTTGCGAATATCCAGTCCGGGCCGGCCGCGGATCGCCAGCGCCTGTAGCCGTCCGCCCTGACTCAGCTGACCGGGGACATCGGGCAGGAAGCGGTAGAAGCAGCATCCGTCATATTCGTCTTCCGTCTCATAGACGATGCCGGTATCGGGATCGATGGCGACGGCCTCATGGCGAAAACGGCCCATCGCCTTGAGCGGGACCGGCGTGACCAGACCTGTGGCCGAGGAGGGTACCTCAAAGCAATAGCCATGCTCGACGCGGGCAGCATCGCCGATTCCCACCGTGGTTTCCTCGCAGGTGATCCAGCTGCCCCAGGGCGTGATCCCGCCGGCGCAATTATTATAGGTTCCGATCAGGGAGAGATATTCTTCCTCGACGGCCAGCGTCTGCGGATCGAGGACGAGATGGCTGGTGCCACCCAGATTGGGCAGGCCATCGGCGGTCCAGTCATGGACGCGCGTCCGATCGATCAGATCGAGACGCTCATTGGCCGGGCCGAACGGGGAGACCTCGACCTGTCCCGGATTGAGCTCATGATTGCGTACCAGTACGATGCGGCCGTCATCGCGGGCGAAACAGCCCATGCCGTCATAGTCACCGGGCGCGAGAAGACCGTCGGTCATCTCGTCTCCGACTGTCGAGAGCACCTGATAGGAAAAGCCGCGGGGCAGATCGAATAATTCAGCCGGATCCGCCTGCAACGGGCCGTAGCCGGTGACCTGGTTGATATAGCCGCCCACCTCGCGCGACTGGCAGCCAGCCAGTGTAGCCAGCCCTGTAAATGCAGCTGATGTGGCGATGGAGTTACGCAGAAAAAGCCGGCGGGTGAGGGACATGAGGATGCTCCGGGTCGATCAGGAATTCTTTGCTAATACAAGCGCATCACGACGGGAAGATGACGATCACAGCGTGATGCGGTATTATATAACCGCATGCCTAGCTGTATAAAAACGCAGCGGAAATTCGCGTACCGCTTGACCGGGTGCAAAACGCGCCCTACACCGCGCGCTCGAAACCAAACCCACGCCAGCAGGCATGAGGCAGGATAATTATGAAAACCTTTTCCGCAAAGCCCGCGGATGTCGTCCACAAGTGGATCGTGATTGATGCGGAGGGGGTCGTTGTCGGCCGTCTCGCCGCTTTCGTTGCAACCCGTCTTCGTGGCAAGCATCGCCCGGATTTCACCCCGCACACCGATACCGGTGACCACGTCATCATCGTCAATGCCGAGAAGTGCGTCTTTACCGGCAAGAAGCGTGAAGACAAGCGCTATTATCGCCATACCGGTCACCCGGGCGGCATCAAGGAAACGAGCCCGGCAAAACTGCTGGACGGCCGTTTCCCAGAGCGCGTTCTGCAAAATGCGATCAAGCGCATGCTGCCCAAGGATAGCCCGCTCGCGCGTCAGCAATTCTCAAAGCTGCGTGTTTATGCCGGGACCGATCACAAGCACGAGGCCCAACAGCCCGAGCTGATCGATTTCAAATCCATGAACTCCAAGAATTCGAGAGGCTGATATGTCTGAAGAAGCCCGCTCGCTCGACGACCTGAAGGTCGTCATGAAAACAGCCGATGCCGTCCAGGTTGAAGCTGAAACCGCTCCTGTCGAACCCCAGATCGACGCCCTCGGCCGTGCCTACGCCACTGGCAAGCGCAAAAACGCGATTGCCCGTGTGTGGATCAAGCGCGGTTCCGGCAAGATCACGGTCAATGGCCGCGACCAGGAAACCTATTTTGCCCGCCCGGTTCTGCGCATGTTGCTGCAGCAGCCGCTGGAATGTGCCGAACGCGTCAACGAGTTTGACGTCATCGCCACCGTCAAGGGCGGCGGTCTGTCCGGCCAGGCCGGTGCCGTGCGTCACGGTATCTCCAAGGCTCTGACCGCCTTTGAACCAGGCCTGCGCGGCGTCCTGAAAGCCGGTGGCTTCATGACCCGCGACAGCCGCGTCGTCGAGCGCAAGAAATACGGCCGTGCGAAAGCCCGTCGTAGCTTCCAGTTCTCGAAGCGCTAATCGCACCAGCGATTATCGGCTACAGAATTACGGGCGGTTCCTTATGGGAGCCGCCCGTTTTTCGTTTGGAGATGGGGCGATGTTCGTTCGGACGACGCTGCCATGTCCGTTGTCATTTTGACTTGAATCAGGAGGGCGAGCTTGGTGTTTTGGCTCGTGCCTTGGCTGGTTTTTTGACCGGCGTTCTGGTGGCGGTTTTCGCCTTAGGCTTGGCTTTCGGTTTTGTGGCGGGCTTCGCCTTTGCCGCTGCTTTGGGCCTGGCCTTGGTTTGTGGCTTCGCCGCCGGCGTCGGCGCAGCCGCCTCAGCCTTCCCCGCATCCTTCGCATCGCTCCTGACCAGAACATTGCTGCCCGGTGCGTCCCGGATAGCCGTTAGCTTGCCGCCACCTGGCTGGCGCGCTGCTACATCCTTGCCGGAGCGCTGGTAAAGCCAGTCGCGCCAGTCGAGCCACCAGGAGCCGGGGGTTTCTGTCGCGCCCTCGAGCCATTCCTCGACCGTGCCGGGCAGGGCGTCATTGGTCCAGTACTGGTATTTATGCGCGTCGGGGTGATTGATGACGCCGGCGATGTGACCCGAGCCCGCCATCATGTAACGCACCGGGCCACCGAACAGTCTGGCGCCGCGATAAACCGACGGGTAGGGCGCGATATGGTCGTCGCGTGAGGCCTGCATATAGACCGGTGTCCGGACCGAGCCGAGCTCCAGTTTGACGCCGTTGAAATCCAGCTCGCCCTTGGCCAGCTTGTTGTCGCGATACATGTTCTTGAGATACCAGAGGTGCAACGCCTTGGGCATGCGGGTCTGGTCGGCATTCCAGAACAGGAGATCGAAGGCCTGTGGCTGGCGGCCGAGCAGGTAGTTGTTGACGACGAAGGACCAGACCAGATCATTCGAGCGCAAGAGGTTGAACGTGTCCGCCATGGTGCGGCCATCGAGGACACCGCCCTGGGCGTCCATCAGGCGCTCAATCTCGGCGATCCATTCATCATCGACGAAGAGCAGGAGTTCGCCGGCCAGCTCGAAATCGGTCTGGGCCGCAAAGAAGGTCGCCGAGGCGATGCGCTCCGGCTGTCCGTTCGCCTCCAGCCAGGCCAGGGTCGAGGCGAGCAGGGTGCCGCCGACGCAATAGCCGACCGTATTGACCGAGGTCTCGCCGGTGGCGTCCTCGATGGCATCAATCGCGGCCAGCAGGCCCTGATGCATGTAGTCCTCGAAGGTCTTGTCCTTCAATTCCGTGCCCGGATTGACCCAGGAGATCAGGAAGACGGTGAAGCCTTGCTGGGTCAGCCAGCGGATCATGGAGTTCTTCTCGCGCAGGTCGAGAATGTAGAATTTATTGATCCAGGGCGGCGCGATCAGCAGCGGGCGTTGCTTCACCGTTTCGGTGGTCGGCGCATACTGGATCAGCTCGATGATTTCATTCTGGAACACGACCTTGCCGGGCGTGGTGGCCAGGTCGATGCCGACGCGAAAACCATCCATATCGGTCTGGCGCAGGGCCAGACGGCCACCGCCGCCCGCCTGCAGATCCTCGACCAGGTTTTCCAGCCCCTGGGTCAGATTGGCGCCATGGGTTCGCATCGTCTCGCGCAGGACATCGGGATTGGTCAGGGCGAAATTGGTCGGCGACAGGGCGTCGGTCATCTGTTTGGTGAGGAATTCCACCTTGCGCTTGGTGCGCTCATCGACGCCCTCAACGCCCTGGACCAGCCCCATCATGAAATGCTGGTTCATCAGATAGGATTGCTTGATCGCGTCGAAAACCGGATTTTCCGTCCAGTCATCGCTGCGCCAGCGCTTGTCGCCCGGTTCCGGCTTGATGGTGGGCTCGACCGGTTTGTCCATCACCCGCCTTGTCGTATTGCTCCACAGATCGAGATAACCCTTGGCCAGTTCGGCCTGGGCCTTCATCATCAGATCCGGCTGGGTGACAATATGTTGCCAGACTTCCTTGAATTCCGGAGCGGCATGAAAGGGATCGGCCTGCGGCATCACGGCCTCGCCCTCGAGCGCCTTCTGCATCACATTGGACATCAGCTTTTGCGACTGCAGCGAGGCCTGCATCAGATTGCGTGACACCGTGTCGAGCGCATCGAGTTCGGCCGCCGTCAGATTGGCCCAGGGATGGGTGGGATCACCCTTGTCGTCGCTGCCGGAGCCGTGGGTCATGCCGATTCCTTGTGTTCGAGTGGTGACTCAGGAGATGATGAGCGTATAGAAAGCCATACACGCGTCCAGCGTCAGGAGATAGCATGACTTCGCCCCTTCGCTTGGCGGTTTTGCCGGTTGTGACAGTGTGCCTCGCCCTGGGGGCCTGTTCGAGCTTTGAGCCGATGGCTGATCAGAGCTCTACGCCGGGCTGGGTGCGCGAACGGCTGGTTCATGATGTCGAGGGCCGCAAGGCGCCGCCGGCCGTTCCGGCCAACAGCATGACCGCCGGCGATGCTGACCAGCTTGACCGCGATGCGGCCGAAGTCCTGCGCCGCCGCGCCGACCAGGCCGCCGAGATCGCGGCGATCGAGGCCGAGGGACGGCGCGCTGTTGACGATTTTGTCTCCGAGGGCCGCACCCGGACCACGCCGCCGCAATAATCCAGTTTCTAGTCTGTAGACCATCCATGCGCCGCAACGAGCCGGCGCCCCACGGGAGAAGTTAGCATGAGTGATACGCGCGCCCTGAGCGATCTGGCCCTGATGGCGGTCAATGCAGCCGAATCGGCGGCGATCGCCTCTTCGGCCTGGATTGGCCGTGGTGAAAAGGAATCGGCGGACCAGGCTGCGGTTGATGCCCTGCGTACCGGCCTCAACGCGATGCCGATGCGGGGCCGCATCGTGATCGGTGAGGGCGAGCGCGACGAAGCGCCCATGCTGTTCATCGGTGAGGAAGTCGGCACCGGAACCGGGCCGGAGATTGATATCGCCCTCGATCCGCTCGAAGGCACGACGCTGACCGCCTGGGGCATGAATAATGCGCTGGTCGTGGTCTCCTTCAGCCCGCGTGGCGGTCTGCTCAATGCGCCGGATACTTATATGGACAAGATCGCCATCGGGCCCGGCCTGCCGGCCGGTGTCATCGATCTCGACGCGTCGCCCCAGGACAATGTCGTCAACCTGGCCCGCGCCAAGGGTGTCTCGCCGTCTGAAATCACGGTCTGTGTGCTCGAGCGCGAGCGCCATCAATACATTATCGACGGCGTCAAATCCGTTGGCGGCCGGGTGCGGCTGATCAGCGATGGCGATGTTGCCGGCATTATGGGTGCCGCTGGACTGGGCACCGGGGTCGATATGTATATCGGACGCGGCGGCGCGCCTGAGGGCGTTCTGGCGGCCTCGGCGCTGCGCTGTATCGGCGGCCAGATGCAGGCCCGTCTCTTCTTCCGCACCGATGACGAGCGTGAACGTGCGCGCCGCATCGGCGTGACCGATCTTGACCGCAAATATGAACTCGATGAACTGGCCTCGGGCCAGTGCCTGTTCGTGGCCGCCGGCGTGACCCAGGGGGATCTGGTCGACGCGGTGCGCCGCGCCGACGGCATGGTGCACACCCACACGCTGATCCTGGATTCGGCCGACCATTCCGTGCGCCGCGTCCGCAGCGCCCGGCCGGAGGCCTGATCGGGCCGGGAGGGACGCGGACGGTATGAGCCTGGACACTGAGCCTCGCGAGGACGTGCCCGCCGCCTATCTCGGCGTTGAACGTTCGCTGACCGGACGGCGCTGGATTGCGCGGCCGGTCAGTGAGCCCGACATCGCGGCCATTGCCCGCCAGCAGCAGATCTCTGACAGCCTGGCCCGCGTCCTGTCCGGGCGCGGTGTCGAACCGGGCGCGGCAGCGCAATTCCTGCGTCCGCGCCTCAAGGACAGCTTCCCCGATCCGTCGGATTTCCAGGATATGGACCGCGCCGCCAGCCTCGTCTGGGACGCGCTCGATGCCGGCCGGTCACTCGCCGTGTTTGCCGACTATGATGTCGATGGCGCAACCTCGTCAGCCCAGCTTCGACGCTGGCTGCGCGCGGTGGGCCATGAGGCCATGCTCTATGTCCCCGATCGTGTCGCGGAAGGATACGGGCCCAGCGCGGCGGCTTTTGACATCCTGCACGGGCAGGGCGCCGAGCTGGTGATCACGCTCGATTGCGGCGCGACCTCCCAGGCTCCGCTTGAACATGCGCGCGAGATCGGTCTCGACGTGATTGTAATCGACCACCATCTGATGGACGGCGAATTGCCGCCAACCGCGGCACTAGTGAATCCCAACCGGCCCGACGACATATCCGGCTGCGGGCATCTGGCGGCTGCGGGTGTTACTTTCGTCTTCCTCGTCGCCCTGAACCGTGAAGGGCGGCGGCGTGGCCGATTCGATGACCGGCCCGAACCTGACCTGATGCAATGGCTCGACCTGGCAGCGCTGGGCACGATTTGCGACGTGGTCTCGCTGACCAGCATTAATCGCGCCCTGACCGCCCAGGGGCTCAAGGCGATGGGCCGCTGGCATAATCCGGGCCTGAGACAGCTCGCGCTCGTGGCCGGTATCAAGGAAGACACGGCGTCGACCTATCATGCCGGCTTCCTGCTTGGGCCGCGAATCAATGCCGGCGGCCGCGTCGGACGCTCGGATCTGGGCGCGCGCCTGCTCGCGACCGATGACGCGGAGGAGGCCGCAGGGATCGCCGCCGAACTCGACGCGCTGAACACCGAACGCCGTGCCATTGAGGCCGAGGTAATGGAGGAGGCGCTGGCCCAGATCGAACGCCAGGGCCAGGACCGCGCCATTCTCGTCGCCTCCGGCGAGGGCTGGCATGCCGGCGTGATTGGCGTTGTCGCCGGACGCGTCAAGGAACGCTATGGCAAGCCTGTGATCATTATCGGGCTCGATACCGGCGTCTCGCCCGTCCTCGGCAAGGGATCGGGGCGTTCAGTCGCGGGCGTCAATCTCGGCGGTGCCATCTCGGCGGCACGGCAGGCCGGTCTGCTGATTTCCGGCGGTGGCCACGCCATGGCCGGCGGCCTGACGGTGGATGCCGAACGCATTCACGAACTGGTGGCATTTCTCGACGAGCGGCTGGCCCCGGAGCTGGCCGCCGCGACCGATGCGATGGCGCTGCGGCTCGACGGGCTTTTGACGGCGGCCGGTGTCTCGCCGGAACTGGCCGGCAGTTTCCAGGCCGCCGGTCCGTTCGGACAGGGCAATTCGGAGCCTCGATTCGCGCTCGCCGACCTGCGGGTGAGCTTTGCCCAGCGAGTCGGCAAGGATCATGTCCGCTTCACCCTGACCGATAGCGGTGGCGCGACCCTGCAGGGGATATCTTTTCGCACCGCCGACGGACCGATCGGTGAGGCGCTGCTGGCGGCTGATGAGCGCCGTTGGCATGTTGCAGGGCGTGTTAAACTTGATCAATGGAACGGTCGAAACCGGGCCCAATTCCAGCTCGAGGACATGGCAACAGCAATTCGCTGAAGTTTTTTCACATCAACGTCTTGCCACACGCCCCGGGCTTACGTATTAGACGGCCCTCATCGCGTTGGGCCCTTCGTCTATCGGTTAGGACGCTAGGTTTTCAACCTGGAAAGAGGGGTTCAACTCCCCTAGGGCCTACCACGCGATCTTCCACCCGATTATGTGTGCAAAATCACCCCTTCCGGGGACCGGAATGGTGTATCGGGTACAGACATATCGGTAATGGCCTCGACGAGGCCGTCAGGCAGGGAGAGCCGGGCATGGCCCATCTTTCAACCAAGACCTATGGCAATGATCGCGGACTGTCCTGCTGCTCGCGGCAATGGGCCGCCGATAGCGACTGCCACCTCCTGCACGGCTATTCCTTTGGTTTTCACTTCGTGTTTGCGGCCGAACAGCTGGATGCCCGCGGCTGGGTCCTCGATTTCGGCCGGGGCGGTTTCGGGCTGATTCGCAACTGGCTGCACGAAATGTTCGATCACACCCTGCTGGTCGCGCGCGATGATCCGGAACGTCCGGCGCTCGAAGCGCTCGGGACCAGCGGCATTGCCCGTGTCCGGGTCGTTGAGGGGACGAGTTGCGAGCGCATGGCCGAACTCACCTTCCGGCGTGCCGACGCGATTGTGCGCGACGCGACCCAGGGGCGGTGCTGGGTCGAATCGGTCGAGTGTTCCGAACATGGTGCCAATAGCGCCATCTATCGCAGCCAGCCGGCGATTGAACGGCTCGCCGAGTCGGATCGGCTGCGCCGTGCACTGGAATCAAACTCCGGCGACGCGGATTGATTCGTTCCAGGCCTCGCTGACGCTGTCGAAACGCTGTAGCGCCGGCCGGAACAGGCGGAATCGGTCCGTTTTTCACGTCAAAAACTCGCCTGATACGCGAAAAATGCAGGCCGCGTCTGTCACAGAAAAGACGCATTTGGTTGCGGGTTATTCGGGCGTTAGCCACAAGATGTAGTGAGTTCAGTTATGCCATTGGGTCGCAATGGCAAGATATTGCGGATCGTTTACGCAACCAATTGTTCGATTAGACTTCTCTTCATGAATGAATTTGTGTAAAAACGTTCATGTAGGGTTGTTGAAGCGAGTGATGTGATGGTTCTGGCGCATGACGTGATTGAAGACACCGTGATTGTCCGCCTTGAGGGGCGCATAAAATGGTACGACCCGGCCCGGGGATATGGCTTCATTGATGCCAGTGACGGATCCGGTGACATTCTCATCCACGCCAGCTGCCTGCGCCGATACGGCCATGGCCCGGCACTGCCGGATGCGAAAGTGGTCTGCCACGCCGTCAAGGGCGAGAAGGGCCGGCAAGCGGTCGAGATTCTTGAAATGACCGGTGGCGATGACGAAGCCGAGATTCGGCCTCGCCGCTTTCATCCGCACGCCGTTCTCAACACGCCCTTCCATGCCGCGGTGGTCAAATGGTTCGACGCCCTGCGCGGATACGGATTCGTGACCTGCGAGGCGGTGGATGGCGATATCTTCCTGCATGCGGCAACCTTGCGCCGGGCCGGCCTGGAAGATGTCCAGCCCGGCGAGACGCTGCATATCCGCTGCGTGGAAGGACCCAAGGGAGCGCTGGCGGCTGAAATCCGTGCCGGCGCCGCCGACTAGAGCGGGTGAATTCCCCCTGTTACGGACGGCGCGGCGTGATTGCGCCGCGGCTCCGGCTTGGCTAGCTTGCCGTCATGAAAAACCTGATCCTGATCTCCGCCCTGATCTTCGCCGCGCCCGCCTGGGCGCAGGACGATACCGTGCCGGCCGAAATGGCTGATGCCGCCCAATCCACGACGATGTCCGATACGGGCTCTGAGGCCGGTCTGGCTCTGCCGCCGATCGAATTTGGTGGTCCCGAAGCCCTGACCATCGATACCGGCGAGACACAACACGTCTTCATGGCCGAAATCGCCACGACCCCGGAACAGATGGCGCGTGGCCTGATGGGGCGCGAACAGCTCGACCCCGATGCGGCGATGCTGTTCGTCTATATGCCGCCGCGGCGGGCCTCGATGTGGATGGAGGATACGCTGATTAGCCTCGATCTTCTCTTCATTCGCGAAGACGGCGTGGTGGTTAAACTGATCGCCAATGCCCAACCCGGTTCGCATCGCAGCCTGGGGTCGGATTTCGACGTCGCGGCCGTGCTTGAAATCGCCGGCGGGCGTGCGGCCGAGCTGGGGATTCGCCCCGGCGCGATCCTGCGCGATGAATCTTTTGGTTCACTCGCGGTTGAGACAGCAGCTGTCGAACCGCTTGAAACCACGCTTGAGGACACATCTGCTGCACCTGAATCGCCTTCAGAAGCTCAGTAGACTTGCCTAACGGCAAAAGCGCTTTCATAAGGGCGCTCTCGGGGCGTAGCGCAGCCTGGTAGCGCATCTGGTTTGGGACCAGAGGGTCGCAAGTTCGAATCTTGCCGCCCCGACCATTTACAAGGCCCGCAACAGGCAGGGCCGCAGCATGATGGGGAGAACCGCATGTTTGCGAAGATTTACCAGCCAGCCCGCAATGCGATGCAATCGGGCCGCGCTCTCTCCAAACACTGGTTTCTCGAATTCACGCCTGAAATGGCCGAGCGTCCGGATCCGCTGATGGGCTGGACTTCGAGCACGGATATGCGCGCCCAGGTTCGCCTGAGCTTTGATAGCCAGGAAGCAGCCGTCGCCTATGCTCGCCAGCAGGGCATTCCCTATCAGGTGACGACGCCGCAGAAAGCCAAGCGCTACGTCAAATCCTATTCCGACAATTTCTCCACGAACCGCAAACAGCCCTGGTCGCACTGACCGGACGGGCCGCCGGTCGCGTCGCCTCCGTAGCTCAACCGGATAGAGCACCCGCCTTCTAAGCGGACGGTTACAGGTTCGATTCCTGTCGGGGGCACCATTTCTCTGAAGATTATCTCGTGTGCCCGGCTTTGTGTGCCCGGATTTGCGTGTTCGTCCGGTGATGAGACCGGTGATCGCTCGCCCCCGGCAAGGCGGCGCGCGAGCGATCACCGGCCAGTCATCAAAACCGCTGGAGGATGGCAATGCGGAAGGACCGACCCGGCAGCGGGATGGTGTCCTTCAATTGCGAGGTGTGCAAACGCCCTTCCTCATCGGTGATGTTTCTTGCCTCAAGGATCAACCGGGTGTCCGATCCGAATGGATGGGCGACTGCGGACAGGTTGACCATTGTATAGCCATCGGTCGGCAGTTCCGAGCCTGCCGTGTCATCCTGGTCGGCAGCCCAGACGATTTCACCGCGCAGATCGACCACCTCCCGCTGGAATTCCGCGCCAATCGTGGTGGATAGTGGCGGCATGCGGGGAAGACTGCCGAAACTGTCCGTTTCGCCCTGCACATATTCCAGGGTGAAATCGCCCACCAGGGCCCATGGCCCGATCTGCGCGAGATCGCGTTCGAGATAGAGCTCGCCGCCCCAGAGCGTGGCATCGTCCTGCAGATAGCGATAGATCGGTGCTTCCTCATCGGGGTCTTCCAGGCCTGTCGGGGCCAGGTAGATGAAGTCGCTGAAGTGGGAATAGAAGGCTCCGGTCTCGAGACGCCAGCCGTTCCCGCTCCAGCGGAATGTGCCGTCCAGCGCCCATCCGGTTTCCTTGCTGAGGTTGGAATTCCCGATCTCGACCGTGCCCGTAGCGGCGTGGAGACCGTCGGAATAGAGCTCCGCATCGGTTGGCGCCCGCTCGGTCCGGGCCAGCGAGAGGCCGAGAAACATGCCATCGGCCGGCCTCAGAAACGCGCCGGCGGCCAGGCTGACCGTGTCGAAACTGCGGTCGGGCCCGATCGCCGTATCCAGTTCGCGCCGTTCCACCCGCGCACCCATGTCGAACCCATAACCCTCGAGGTCGTAGCGTTGGGCCGCAAAGATTCCGACATCATGCGTACTGACCGGCGGGATGAAGGCTTCTTCGCCTGAGGCCGACAACTCGGTTTGCAGCATCTGGATCCCGACTGACCCGGTCCACCGGCTTTCGCCATGGCCATTCACCAGTGCCGCACGCGCTTCCCAGCCATCACTTTCGAACAGGGTCCCGATTTCGCCATCCGGTTCCAGCTCGACATGTTGATAGTCAGCGATCCCCGACGAAATATCGAGGTGATCGAACGGGCCCAGCTGGAAATTGAACTGGCCGCGAATGTCCCAACGCGTCTGTTCCATTGCGATTTTAGGGTCGCCGTCCTCGTGCTCGTCCTCGTGTTCGTCGTCTTCGTGCTCTTCGTGTTCGTCGTCTTCGTGATGGTGTTCATGGGCCGGCAGGCCGTATTCCGCGTCGTAATTGCGCACCGATATACCCAGGAAACCCCAGTCACCGATCAGTGAGGCCCCGGCGCCGATGGTGTCAAAGGTCAGACCTGAATTGGGAACGGTGCCGCGGACCTCTTCTTCCTCTTCGTGCTCGTGATCCTCCTCCCCGTGTTCTGCGTCGTGTTCCGCTTCCTCCAGCGCGCGCAATCGTGGGGATTCCGCATAGCCGGGAATGTCGAAATCTCCGGCTTCGCGATGGGAAGCCTCAAGCTGGAAGACGAGGGGGCCCACGCCGGCGCGGATTCGCGCCGCTTCCTGATGCCCGCGATCGACCGAGGAATACCCGGCATAGGCCTGGCCCTCGAACAGGCCGTCGACAGGCCGGGTGGGGATGCGCCCGTCGATGACATTGATCACGCCGCCAATGGCGCCACCGCCATAGGCGATCGCCGCGGGCCCCCGCAGGATGATGATCTGTTCCGCATCGAGGACTTCGGTGGTGGTGGCGTGATCGACGCTGACGCCGGATGCGTCGACCAGTCCGACGCCATTATTGAGGATCCGGACCCGGTCCCCGCCGAAACCGCGGATGATCGGACGCCCGACGGCCGGGCCGAAGGAGGTCGTCGAGATGCCGGGCAGCCGGGCGAGCGATGCGCCGAGCGAACCGTCAAAGGAGTCCACGACATCGTCCAGACTAATGACATCGACGGACTGCAGGGTCTCTGCGCTAAGGGTCTCGATAGCCGTGCCAGTGACGACGACGACGTCTTCGGGGCCGGCATTGACCTGCGCGGCTGCGCCTGCCGCCAGTGCGATGGCCAGCGCGAAGCCGGAGGCGGTACTCAACCAGGGTCTTTTCATGTCTTCAATCCTCGCCTAAATGTTATATTGTAACGCGTGTAAGAAACGTTATAACATTCGTGAGGTCAAGCCCGGTCGAGGCACGAGATGCAGGCCCAGGAAATCAACGAACAGGGCGGTGGCGATGAATGAGATGGTTGATTTGGCCGAGGCGCGTTGCCGCGAGCAGGGCCTGGAGCTGACGCCATTGCGCCGGCGCACGCTCGAAGCCCTTATCCGTGCCGGACGGCCGCTGAAAGCCTATGACTTGATGGAAGAATTGAGCGGCCACGGTGGCAGAAACTATCCTTATTCCATATATCGCACGCTCGAATTCCTGCAGGCAATCGGTTTGGCCCGGCGGGTGGAACGGCTCAATGCCTACATGCTTTGGGGCGATCATGACCGGTGCGGGCCGGTGTCGCTATTCATCTGTGAGCGATGCAGCGGCGTCGAGACGAGGCCGCTCGATGTGGCGGTCCACCAGCCTCCCTCCGGGTTTCGGATCACGCACACTGTGTCTGAGTACTATGGTGCCTGTGCCACGTGTGGGGCATCGATGTCGTAAGGCATTTCGCGGCAATCGCCATTGCGATGTGGGGGCGCGGCCGGGCCTCGCGGGGCGGGCGAAGCTTGCGTTCGGGCCTCAACCCAGCGCCGCAAAACCCTTTTCCATATCCGCGATCAGATCTTCCGGTGCCTCAAGCCCGCAGGAGAAACGGATCAGGGCGCCCTCATGCTTGTGCGCTGTCGCGCTGCGCCTGAGTTGCGGGTCGCAATGGATGGCGAGGCTTTCATAGCCGCCCCAGGAGAAGCCGAGACCGAAAATATCCAGCGCATCGAGGAAGCGTTCGCTCATTGCCACGTCCCAGCCCGGCATCTCCACCGCGAACAGACCACAGCCGCCCGTGAAGTCGCGTTTGAAGATCGCGTGATCAGGATGGTCCGTGCGCACCGGGTGGCGGATGGCACCCACTTCCGGGCGCGTGGCGAGCCAGTCGGCGAGGACCAGGCTGGTGGCCTCGCTACGCTGCATGCGCAGCGCCATGGAGCGAAAGCCGCGCAGGGCCAGATAGGCGTCATCCGGCGCGGTGTGAATGCCAAAGGCGCACTCGGTCGTCTGCAGCCGCTGGGCCATGGCCTCGTCGCGCGCAATGACTGCGCCCATCAGCAAATCGGAATGGCCGCCGACATATTTCGTCAGTGACTGGGCGGCGAGATCGACGCCCAGGGCGAGCGGTTTCATCGTCAGCCCGGCCGACCAGGTATCGTCGATAATCGTGGCGACGCCCTTGTCCCGGGCCACTTTGGTAATGGCCGGAATGTCCTGCAATTCCATCGTCAGGGAGCCGGGCGATTCCAGCAGGATGGCCTGGGTATCGGAGGTGATCAGATCGCCGATTTCAGCCCCCATGCGCGGCGCGAAAAACTGCGCTGTGACGCCGAAGCGCGGCAGGGTATTGAGCAGGAAGCTGCGCACCGGTCCGTAGATGCAGTCGGCGGCCAGCACGCTGCCGCCGGCTTCAACCACGGTCATGATGGCAAGCGTATTGGCCAGCAGGCCCGAGGAGGTGAGGGCGCAGCCGGCACCGCCCTGCAGCCCGCTCAGCGCCTCGCGCAGTGCGCTCTGTGTTTCCAGTCCGACGCGGCCGTAATGCGGCATCCCCGGCGGGAAATCATAGAGTTGTGCCGCCGATGGCGCGAGAATGGTCGAGCCGCGCTCGACGCCGGGATTGACCAGGCCGCGCGCGTCATGCGGACGTCCCAGACGCGTGAGCCGGGTTTCGTCCTTCATCGTGGTCTGCGCCCGCCGCCCTTGACGATCGGCGTATCGGTGCGCGAGCCCCATTCCGACCAGGACCCATCATAGACCGCCGACGTGCGTCCGGCGCGTTCCAGCGCCAGGGCGAGGATACAGGCGGTCACCCCGGAGCCGCAGCTGGCAATCAGCGGCAGGTCGGGATCGAGGCCGATATCATAGGCCAGGTCCTCATCGATCTCGAGCAGGTTATTGTCGTCATCGAACAGGTTTTCATAGGGCAGGCTGGTCGAGCCCGGGATATGGCCACTGCGCATACCGGCGCGGCGTTCCGGTTCCAGACCGGCAAAACGGCTCAGCGAACGCGCATCGAGGATCTGATGCGAGGCGTTGCGGCTGGCGATCTTGACGTCGGTCACGGTTGCGACGAGTTCACGGCGATAGCTGGGTGTGTAGACGCCGGGCTCTTCGGCCTCGGCGCCGGGCTGATCCTCGACCGGACCGCCTGCGGCGATCCAGGCGGGCAGGCCGCCGGCCATGACGCGGACATTGTCATGCCCCATCACCCGGAAAGTCCACCAGACCCGCGGCGAACTGAACAGACCAATGCGGTCATAGACGATCAACTCGCTATCATTGCCGATGCCCAGGGTTTCGACATGGCGCGCGAAAACGTCCGGCTCCGGCAGCATGTGCGGCAGGGAGGAGCGCTTGTCCTTGACGGTGTCGATGTCGAAGGCCAGTGCGCCGGGGATGAACCCTTCGCTCTCAACCACCGGTCCGCCATCATAAGTCCAGCTGGCATCGATGAAAATTGTACCGGGCTGACCCAGGCGGGTCAGGGCATCGGCGGCAGTAATAAGCGGGTCGGTCATGTGGCGAGCCATGCGGGCACTGGGAGCCCCTTTTCGTTTCGGAAATCCGGGTTATAGAGCTTTGAGGGATATTATAGAGCTTTGGATGATAACGGGAACCTTGATTTCGCAATACTGTCACACGGATGCGGACCGGCGTGGCCGGCCCGGCGATAGCGGGGTGTTTCAATCACGATGTCTGTCCCTGGATTGGCCGTCTGCCGGTGTGCGCGGTGTGAGGCGCAAGGTGGTCGATGGCGATTGTGATCCGGTGGCGGGGAGGCTGCGTATATCCGGTATGAGATCAATATTCGAAGTGTTCAGGATAGCAGGTTTTTGCGTGGCCATGCTCGCCGTCGGCACTACCGATGCAGCGACCCCGCCCGAGCCGTCAGATATCCATTTTCAGGTCCTGCGCAACGGAACGCCCTTTGGTGTGCATCGGGTCAGATTCACACGCACCTCTACCGGCGAGCTCAGGGTTGATACCGAGATTGAGCTGACCGTCCGTTTCGGGCCGCTGACCGTGTTTCGCTATGAGCAGAGCATTGAGGAAGCCTGGGATGGTGAGGATCTGATTTCGCTGGCCGGCGCTACCTTGCGAAATGGCCGCGAATACACGATCGACCTGGGCCGGGACAACGCCTTCGCCGATCTGATCCCTTCAAGTCACTGGCGCGGTTATGAGCCAGGCACGGAGCAAATTCTCAACACGGAAACCGGCGAGCCGATGGCCGTCACGATCACACAACTGGATCGCCGTGAAATCATCACCGGCCGTGGCCCGATCGAGGCCCGCGGGGTGCGGATGACGGGCAGTCTCAGTGTCGACCTCTGGTATGATGAAGACGGCGAATGGATCGGGTGCGAGTTTGAGGTCGACGGGCAATCGGTCCGTTACGTCCTGCTCTAGTCTGGCGGCGTATCGGAACTCACCGTTTTCATGTCCTTATAGGCGGCCAGGGCCGCATCGCGTCCGGCCGCGAGGTCACAGACCGGGAATGGATAACCCGCCCCCAGCTTCAGTCCGGCCGTCTGGCGCGTGATGGCCGGTGCTTTCCAGGGCTGATGAATCCAGCGAAGCGGCAGCCGCGCCAGTTCCGGCACCCATTGCTGCACATAACGGCCCTCCGGATCGAAACGCTCGCCCTGGCGGACCGGATTGAAAATCCGAAAATAGGGCGCTGCATCGGCACCGGAACCGGCGACCCATTGCCAGCTGGCCGCATTCACGGCCCGGTCGGCATCAATCAGGGTGTGTTCAAACCACGCCATGCCGTCGCGCCAATCGCAGCGCAAATGCTTTACCAGGAAGGAGGCGCACACCATCCGCACCCGGTTATGCATCCAGCCCGTCGCCCATAATTGCCGCACGCCGGCATCAACCATGGGTATGCCGGTCTGCCCGGCTTGCCATGCGGCCAGACCGTCGGCATCGCTACGCCAGGAAAAATGGTCGAAATTGCGGTTGAAATTGGCGGTCCGCAGATCATCGAAATGGTGCAGGAGATAATAGGCGAATTCGCGCCAGCCAATCTCGGCGAGAAAACGCTCGGCGGCCTGGAAGCCGGTGCCCGCCGCAAGGCGGGCCTGCACGCTGTGCCAGACCTGGCGCGGTGAGATTTCCCCGAACCCCAGATGCGGGGAGAGCATGGAGGTGCCGGGCTTGTCCGGCCGGTCGCGGCCGTCGGCATAATCATCCAGGGCGTCATCGAGAAAGCGCTCCAGCCGCTGCGCGGCGCCGGCTTCGCCCGGCTGCCATCTGTCATGAAAGCCTTGGGCCCAATCGGGATTTGCCGGGCGCAAGCGCCAGTCCTCCAGCGCCGCTCCCGCCGGTAACGTCGCAGCCATAGGCAGACGCTGCGGTACGGGCAGGGATGGACGCGGTGCCAGATCGCGCAGCGCTGCGCGCCAGAAGGCGCCGAACACTTTATAGGGCGTACCGGAGCCGGTCAGCAGGGCATCGGGATTGATCAGCGTCGTGCCGGCAAAGGCGTGCGGCTTGGTGCCTGAGCCTTGCAGGGTGGCGGCGATGGTGCGGTCGCGGACATCGATCCCCGGCTCGCCCGAGCGATTCCAGAATACCTCCGCGATACCGTGTTCGCGTGCGAGGCCGGGGATGAGTTCGGCCGGGTCGCCGCGCAGCAGGCTCAAACGCCCGCCCGCAGCGGTGATGTCCCGCGCCAGGCTGGCCAGTGAGCCGTGCAGCCACCAGTCCGCGGCCTCGCCGGGGGCGGTGCCCAGGGCGCGATCCCGCTGGTCAATAAAGACCAGGATGAGGGGCCGGCCGGTCTCGATGGCGGCGTGCAGCGCCGGATTGTCAGCGAGGCGCAGGTCGCGTCGAAACCAGACGAGCGCGGCGCCGGTGGCGGAAATGGTTGCCATGAATGCCCTGTGGTCAGATAACGGGTTGAATTGGGTACGTGGCGCACCAGATACCGGATCAGTCACGCATGCCAGAAATCACATCGGCCGGCCTCGCACCGTTCGACCCCTGCAAGAGGAATTCTCCGTGAGCCAGCTCAATGCCGTCATCTCCCTCGCCAGACCCGGCCGCACCCCGATCGAGATCGGCAATGCCCGCAAGCTCACCATTATTGCCGGTCCGTGTCAGCTGGAAAGCCGTCAGCATGGGCTGGAAGTGGCGTCGGAATTGCGTGCCATCTCCGACCGGCTCGACATCGGCCTGATCTACAAAACCTCTTTCGACAAAGCCAACCGTACCAGCGTCAACAGCCAGCGTGGCATGGGGCTTGAGGCCTCGCTGCCGGTGTTCGCCGAGATTCGTGAGAGCATTGGCCTGCCGGTCCTGACCGATATCCATACTGCCGAACACGCCGCGATTGCCGCCCAGGCCGTCGATGTGCTGCAAATTCCGGCCTTCCTGTGCCGCCAGACCGATCTGCTCGTCGCCGCCGCCCAGACCGGCAAGGTGATCAATGTCAAAAAAGGCCAGTTCCTGGCCCCCTGGGACATGAAGAACGTGCTCGAGAAAATCGCCGGCGCCGGCAATCCCAATGTGATGGCCTGCGAGCGCGGCGTCAGCTTCGGCTACAACACGCTGGTCAGCGATATGCGTTCGCTGCCGATCATGGCGAGCTTTGGCGCGCCGGTCGTGTTTGACGCGACCCATTCGGTCCAGCAGCCCGGCGGGCAGGGCGCAACTTCGGGTGGTCAACGCGAATTCGTTCCGACCCTGGCGCGGGCTGCCGTCGCCATTGGTGTCGCTGCTGTCTTCATGGAAACCCATCCTGATCCGGACAACGCGCCGTCGGACGGTCCCAATATGGTGCCGCTGCATGAGTTTGAAGGCCTGCTGAAAACCCTGCTGGAATTCGACGCCATCGCCAAGCGCGTCTAGGTCGACCCGTCAGTAACGGCGCCGGTCCGGGATGGCGATCACCGGAGCGTCCTCGATGGCCTCGGGCGCATCGAAGGCCGGTGCCCATTGGCGTTCATCCTGCAGGATGGTCGCCAGGTTCAGGCTTCGCCGCGCGACATCGAAACGCAGATCCTCATAGAAGAGATTGAAAGGCGGCAGCCGGTAATCCTCGACCAGGCGGCGCGGGCGGTGCAGGGCGCGCGAGCGCGGCTGCTCGAAGAACAGCACGCCATCGGCGCACTGGGCTCCGGTCTGGGCCGGGATGGGAGCGGGTACGGCATCGGGGTCGAGCCCCTCCGCGGCCACGCCGCCGCGATGCTGGCGGGCCGAGGCATATTCATTGCTCACCGCCGACAAAAGCGGATTGACGCACAGCAGGCCGCGCCCATCGACAAAATCGAGTTGGCCATCCGGTGTCCAGCTCATGGCGCGTTCGGTGATGATATGGATCCGGTCCTCTTCGGAGGCCATGGCCGAGGTGAAGGCATAGACGCAGCGCACATCCTCCGGCGTGATACAGGGCGCAATCGGGTTGAGCGGTCCGGCGAACAGGTCGAGCGGGACCGGCGATTCGATGACATAGGCGGCGACCAGACGGGTCTGCAGGTCTGCATCCCCGGCAAAACGGTCAAGCAAGAGACCGAGCACATCCAGTCCGCCCTGGCCGTAGCCCGCCAGAATAATCGGGCGGCTATCGCCGATCTGTGCGGTGAAGGCATCGAAGGCGCGCTGGACATCCTCATAGGCAAACAGGCGGGCACGGACGCTGTCTTCGCGGTTATTCATGAAGGCATAGAGCGAGGCCTGCCGGTAGCGCGGCGCATGGAGGGCGCCGGCATTGCCGAAAGGCGCGGCATAATTGGGCAGGACGATCTCTGTGACGGCTTCGACCGAGCTGGGCTTGTCGAGCTGGCCATTCCAGTTGCCGCCGCCGGAATAGGTCGTCGGATGGACGAAGAAGACCGCCGGCTCATCGTCATTGGCGAAGGCTTCACGGACATACCAGCCCGCGGCCTCGGCGTAATCGGCGCCCTCGGGCGGGGTATAGGTCTGAAACGGGACCCCGGGATCCTGGAACGTGCGATAGACCTGGTCACGCAAGACCCAGGCGGCCACGAGCAGCAGCGCGGCCAGGACGAGGCAGGCGAGCAGGAAGGCGTGTCGGGCGATAAGGTTCAAACTCACAATAGCTCCATCGAAACGACACCCTATCATCTCTGTCGCATTGCGGGTGTGCAACCGGTTGGCGCGGTCGGATGCTTCACGTATTGTGACCCCGTCTGAGGGCAGGGCGGCCGGGCGCGTGAACCGCGCAGATTGGGTGCACGAACACAATGTTTCGATGGCTTCGCAACAGTTTTCTGACCGGGATCGCCATCGCGACCCCGCTTGGTGTCACACTCTTTTTGATCATCAGCTTCGTCGGTTTTGTCGACAATGTCGTCAAGCCGTTGATCCCGGCGCGCTATAACCCGGAAAATTATCTGCCGGGTGATTACACCATTCCCGGCCTGGGCGTGGTGATTGCCGTCGTCTTGCTGACCATGGTCGGTGCACTGGCCGCCAATCTGTTCGGCCGCACCCTGATCTCGGTGGGCGAGCGGCTGGTCGATGGCGTGCCGCTGGTGCGCCATGTCTATGGTGCGCTTAAACAGATCGTCGAGACGGTCTTCTCCGGCAAGACCAATTCCTTCAAGGAAGTCGTGCTGATCGAGTATCCGATGAAGGGCCTCTATGTGGTCGCCTTCGTATCGGCCGAAGGGCGCGGAGCGATGCAGGAGGTGATCGGGGATGATGTGATCGGGCTTTTCGTTCCCACCACGCCCAATCCGACTTCGGGCTTCCTGCTTTACACGCCGCGCGCCAATACGATCCATGTCGACATGTCGGTCGAGGAGGCCGCCAAGCTAATCATTTCCTTCGGCATGGTCACGGCTGACAAATTGCCCAAGACGGTCCGTGACACCCTGCCGCCTGACGTGACGGCTGCGCCTGAGGCCGCACCCTAACCGGATTTGAGCAGTCTGATGCCGCGATCCTGCTCGAACAGATAGAGCAGGGTGCGCAGGGCTTCGCCGCGCGGTGTTGTCAGTTCGGCATCGCGGTGGACCGCCAGCTTGGCCGTGTCATTGGCCAGGGCAATGAGGTGCCCGTGCGCCTCCAGCCGCGCGAGGGCAAAATCGGGCAGGCCGCTCTGGCGCAAACCCAGCGGATCGCCGGCCCCGCGCAGGCGCCAGTCCTCCTCGGCGATAATGAAGCCGTCATCGGTTTCGCGCATCATCTCCAGACGCGCCTTGGCGGTCTCCCCGATCGGGCCCTTGTAGAGGAGCAGGCAGGAAGAGGGCTTTTCACCGCGCCCGACCCGGCCGCGCAACTGGTGCAATTGCGCCAGGCCAAAGCGTTCGGCGTGCTCGATAATCATCACCGTCGCATCCGGCGCATCGACGCCGACCTCGATCACCGTTGTCGCCACGAGCACATCCATCTTGCCTTCGCGGAACGCCGTCGCGACGCTCTCTTTTTCGGCGGCTTTCATGCGGCCATGGATCAGCCCGACACGCTCATCACCCAGTGCGGCGCGCAAATGGCGCCAGCGATCCTCGGCGGCGGAAAGCTCGGACACCTCCGATTCCTCAACCAGCGGGCAAACCCAATAGACGCGGTCACCCTTCGAGATCGCCCGCCGCACACCTTCAATGACATCGTCCAGCCGCTCCATCGGCACCAGACGCGTATCGGGCGGGATGCGGCCGGCCGGTTTCTCGTCGAGCCTGGAGACATCGAGATCGCCGTGCACGGCAAGGGCGAGGGTGCGCGGGATCGGGGTCGCGGTCATCACCAGCGTATCGGGGCGATGCCCCTTGGCCGTGAGCCGCATACGGTCCGAGACGCCGAAACGATGTTGCTCGTCAATCACCACCAGGGCGAGATCGGCGAACTCGACCCCGTCCTGGAACAGGGCATGGGTGCCGCAGACGACATCAACCACGCCGGTCCGCATCTGTTCGAGGATTTCGGCACGGGCCTTGCCCTTGTCGCGTCCGGTGAGGATGGCCACGCGCATCCCCGCCGGTGCAAGAAGCTCTGCCAGTGTCCTGGCGTGCTGGCGCGCGAGAATCTCGGTCGGGGCCATGATGGCGGTCTGGGTGCCGGATTCAGCGGCCTTGGCAGCAGCGAGGGCTGCGACAAAGGTTTTGCCGGCGCCGACATCACCATGCAGCATCCGCGTCATGCGCGAGGGCAGGGCCATATCGGCGCGGATTTCCTCAAAGGCGCGTGTCTGGGCACCGGTCGGCTTGAACGGGGCGTTCGCCAGCACGGCGTCGATCTTGGCATTATCGCCATCCAGGGTTCGCCCCGGCAGTGCCTTGCGCCGCGCTCGCGCCAATTGCAGCGCCAGCTGATGCGCGAGCAGTTCGTCAAACGCCAGCCGTTCGCGCGCCGGGTGCAAGGGCTCGAGATCGGCGGCGGTCTGCGGGTGATGCGCCTGGTCCATTGCGCCCTTGAAATCCGGCCAGGCGTGCTCGACGCATAAACCCTCATCCTGCCATTCGGGCATCACGGGCAGCAGGCTCAGGGCCCCGGCCGCGGACTTGCGCATGACCTTGGCTGTCAGCCCGGCAGTGAGCGGATAGACCGGTTCCAGCAGGGCCGTGTCGGCGGCCTCATCTTCGCTCATCACCAGATCGGGATGCACGATCTGGATCTCCGACCCGAAACGTTCGGCCCGCCCCGATACTATTCGTGTCTCGCCGACGGGCAGGAGTTTTTCGAGATATTCGCGGCGGGCGTGGAAATAGACCAGGTGGAGAAAGGCTGTGCCGTCGAACAGTCGCACCTTGTAGGGCTTGCCCTGACGCGTGCTGGGGAAATGTTCCTCCACCTTGGCGGTCAGGGTGATGATCTGGCCGTCGGGCGCCTCGGCGATGGTGGTGGTCTGGCTGCGATCAACCAGGCCGGTGGGCAGTTGAAACAGGACGTCCTTGACGCGCGGCCCTGCGGCCTTCGAGAGCAGCGCCGCCAGTCGCGGGCCGATGCCGGGCAGGACGATCACGTCCTGGAACAGGGGGAAGAGAATCTCGGGTCGCATTATTTTTCACTCTATCGCCAACATCTGCATCTGCCACTGGTCGACGCGGCCTCATTCGCGGACTATATCCGCCACCATGACCGAAACACTCGAGAATCGCCGCAAGAAACTGCGTATCCGGGCCTGGCGGCGCGGCTTCAAGGAAGCCGACCTGATCCTGGGGCGCTATGCTGACCAAGCGCTCGAAACGATGTCGGAAACCGATGTCGACGATTTTGATCGCCTGCTCGATCAACTTGATGCCGATATCTATAGCTGGGTGATCGGTAGCGCGCCAACGCCAGCGGCCTTTGACACGCCGGTGATGGACGCCTTGAAATCCTTCCGTGTCGATCGCGATGCCGCCTTCGGCGACGGTCCCAAAGTCTGAAGCCCACCGCATACTGAAGCCAACCCAAAGCTGAAAACAGGCGATATGTCCGAAATTGAGATGATTGCCCGGGTTCAGGGGCCCGCCACTGTCTGCGGGGCCCCGGAAGGCCTCGACGCGCTGGTCTTTGCCGATACAGCGCGGCTGCGGCGCGGCGTCAATGTCTTCATCGCGCGCGATGACAGCCGTGCGGCGGCTTTCGTCGCCGAGCTGGGATTCTTTGCGCCCGGTCTGGAAATCCTGCGCCTGCCGGCCTGGGACTGTCAGCCCTATGACCGCATCTCGCCATCGCCGCGTGTCGCGGCCCGCCGGGCGGCGACGCTGGCGCGGCTGGCCTCGGGAGATTTGCCGGACACCAGCCTGATCGTCACCACCGTCAATGCGATGGCCCAGCGCTGTCCGCCGAAAGATGTGCTGGCGCTTGCCGGCATCATCGCCCGGCCCGGCAATCGTGTGGATGTCGAGATGCTCAAACAGCATTTCACCATCAATGGCTATGCCCGCGCTGCCACCGTGATGGAGCCGGGCGATTATGCGGTGCGCGGCGGTGTCATCGATGTCTATCCACCGGGCGCACCGGAACCGGTACGGCTGGATTTCTTTGGCGACACGCTGGAATCAATCCGCTCCTTCGACCCGGAGACCCAGCGTTCCCTGCGCCAGCTGAACGCGATCGAATTCAATCCGGTCAGCGAGGTCCTGCTGGACGAAGAGAGTATTTCGCATTTCCGCGCCGCCTTTGTGCGCAGTTTTGGCGCCGCCAAGGGCGGAGACCCGATCTATGAAGCGGTCAGCGCCGGATCCCGGCCGGCAGGGGTCGAGCACTGGCTGCCGCTCTTTCATGACGCGCTCGCGACGCCGTTCGACTATTTGCCCGACACGGCCCTGATCGCGATTGATCATCTTGCCGATGATGCCTTTGCGGAACGCGCCAAACAGGTCACCGATTATTTCGATGCCCGCCAGGAGGCGAGCAAGACGGCGCACCAGTCCAGCCTGTCGGCGCCCACCTATCGCGCCCTGCCGCCCAGCCAGCTCTATTTCGCCAAGGCCGAATGGGCCAAGACCTTGAGCGGGCGCACCGTGCGCCGTTTCACCGCTTTCAACGAGGCGGGACCGCAAACGATTGATGTCGGTGGCAAGCAGGGCCGCATTTTCGCCGCCGAGCGGGCTGCCGAGAATACCAATGTGTTCGACGCCGCAGCCCGGCATGTCCAGGCGCTGGTCAAATCAGGCAAGCGCGTCGTGCTCGCCTCCTGGAGCGCGGGCGCGTCCGATCGTCTGGCCTCGGTCCTCAATGATCATGGCGTCGGCAAGATCATCGCTGTCGAGCACTGGGACGAGGTCGCCAAGGCTCCGCCGAAAGCCGTCTTGCGTGCAATTCTGCCCGTCGAGCGCGGTTTCGAGACCGAGACCATCGCTATTCTCTCCGAGCAGGACATTCTCGGGGACCGCCTGGCGCGGCCACGCCGGCGGCGTAAATCCTCCGATATCATCGTCGAGGCCGGTGCCTTGTCGCCGGGCGATCTGGTGATCCATGCCGATCACGGGCTGGGCCGTTTCATCGGTCTGAAAACCCTGCCGGTGCAGGACGCGCCGCATGATTGCCTCGAGCTGGAATATTCCGGCGCGGCCAAGCTCTACCTCCCGGTCGAGAATATCGAACTCCTTTCGCGCTATGGCGCTGACAGCGATACGGCCCAGCTCGACAAGCTCGGCGGTGTCGCCTGGCAGGCGCGCAAGGCCAAGGCCAAGAAACGCCTGCGTGACATGGCCGACGCGCTGATCAAGATCGCCGCCAAACGCCTGGCGCGCACCGCCGATCCGATCGTGCCGGAGCATGGCAGCTGGGACGAGTTCTGCACCGCCTTTCCCTTTGCCGAGACGGATGACCAGCTCAATGCCGTCGAGGACGTGCTCGGCGATCTCTCGCGCGGCCGCCCGATGGACCGGCTGATCTGCGGTGATGTCGGATTTGGCAAGACCGAAGTGGCCCTGCGCGCGGCTTTCGTTGTGGCGATGAGCGGCCGCCAGGTCGCTGTCGTCGCGCCGACAACGCTCCTGGTGCGCCAGCACTTCAAGACCTTTGTCGATCGTTTCCGCGGCTGGCCGGTCAAGGTGCGGCAATTGTCGCGTCTGGTCGGCACCAAACAGGCCAGTGCGACCAAGGATGAATTGCGCGACGGCAAGGTGGAAATCGTGATCGGCACCCATGCCTTGCTGGCCAAGACGGTGAAATTCTCTGATCTCGGCCTTCTGATCGTCGACGAGGAGCAGCACTTCGGGGTCAAGCACAAGGAAAGGCTCAAGGAATTGCGGGCCGATGTGCATGTTCTGACCCTGACGGCGACGCCGATCCCGCGCACGCTCCAGCTCGCCCTGACCGGCATCCGCGACCTCTCCATCATCGCAACGCCGCCGGTCGATCGTCTCGCCGTACGCACCTATATCGCGCCCTTCGATACGGTCACGATCCGTGAGGCCCTGCTGCGCGAGAAATATCGCGGCGGCCAGGCCTTCTTCGTCGTACCGCGGATCAGCGACCTTGAGGAGATCATCACCTTCCTGCGCGAATCCGTGCCGGAAGTCTCCTTTGTGGCCGCCCATGGCCAGATGGCGGCGACACAGCTGGAAGACATCATGACGGCCTTCTATGAGGGCCAGTATGATGTCCTGCTCTCGACTACGATCATTGAGTCCGGGATCGACATCCCGACCGCCAACACGCTGATCATCCACCGTGCTGACCGTTTCGGCCTGTCGCAGCTCTACCAGTTGCGCGGCCGGGTCGGGCGTTCCAAGACGCGCGCCTATGCCTATATGACCACGCCGGCACGGCAAAAACTCTCCGACGGCGCGGAGAAGCGCCTGAAAGTCCTGCACTCCCTCGATGCGCTGGGTGCCGGCTTCACCCTGGCCTCCCATGATCTAGATCTGCGCGGCGGCGGCAATCTGCTCGGCGAGGAACAATCCGGCCATATCAAGGATGTCGGGGTCGAGCTTTATCAATCCATGCTGGAGGAGGCTGTAGCCTCTCTGCGCGAGGGTGGTGAGGAGCATGATGAAGGCGAGTGGACGCCGCAAATCAATGCCGGCGGGGCCGTGCTGATCCCCGATTATTATGTCTCGGATCTTGATGTCCGGCTGCAGCTCTATCGCCGCCTGTCCTCCCTCGACAGCAAGACGGATCGCGAGAGCTTTGCCGCCGAACTGATTGACCGTTTCGGGCCATTGCCGTCAGAGGTGGAGACCCTGTTGCGGGTCGTCGCGGTGAAGACGCTGTGCAAACGGGCGGGGGTCGAGAAAGTCGATGCCGGGCCGAAGGGCGCCGTGATCCATTTCCGGGCGGACAAATTCGTCGATCCGGTAGGACTGGTCGAGCATATCTCGAAAAACCAGGGCCTGTTCAAGGTTCGCCCCGACCACAAGCTGGTCCTGCGGGCTGAGTGGGATGCACCGGATGATCGTCTGCGCGCCATCGAGCGGGCCATGGGACCGCTGGCCGATATTGCGGTGAGAGCCGCCAGCCAGGGCGCAGCAGCCGGTTAGCCCAGCGCTGCCAGCGGATCATTGCGCCGTAATTTGGCGACGGCACGTTCGATCAGGCCTTCGGCGGCTTCGTCAGGGCGTAGATCGACGGAGGCTGAAAGGACGCTGAGCCGGAAAGGCTGTAGCGGATCCTCGCTCTCGAATGCGGTGCAATCGGCGATCGCGGCGACCCGTTTGGCGACGCAATCGATTCCGGCAGTATCGGTGAAAGGGAGGATGGCCAGAAACGTGTCTGGTCCGATCCGGGCCGCGGCATCTTCGGTGCGCAAAAGATGGCGCAACATGGCGGCGAACTGGCGCTTGGCCTTTTCGGTCGCGCCGGTATCGCCTGTGTCACCGGACAGGGGTGAGACGACTTTGAGCGCCAGCACCGACAGTGAAAGCTCGTCGCGGGCGGCGGCGTGAATCAGGTCCTGCAGATGCGAAGTCACAAAGGCGGCATGGAACAGGCCGGTCTCGATATCCAGGGTGCGGGGTTCGCGGCACGCTTCCAGTGCGGCCTTGGCCCGGCGGCGACGACGCCTTTCGGCGGCCAGGGCGAGAATACGGTCGCGCATTTCGGCGTCGCCGGTGCTCGGCGAGATGATGTCGGACACACCGCGCGCATAGGCCTCTTCAGCGCTTTGCGGGTCGTCCTCGGTGTCCATCAACAATACGGGCGTATGGTAGAGACGCGCATTGCGCCGCATGGCCGAGGAAATGGTGAAAGCCACATCGCGCTTGCCCGCGGCATTGAGCACTACGGCGTCGAAGGGACGTTCATGCAAATAGTCGAAGGCGGAATAGGATGAGAAAGCGCCAATCACTTCGGCATCTGCGCCCCTGAGCGTGTGCTGCAATGCCATGAAACGCGGTGAGGCATCGCCGACATACAGAACGCAGGGCATTGGATCGACCGGATCAAGACTTCGGCCGCGATCGCCATACAGCGCGGTGACAGCGGTGCGTCGCTTGGCGACTTCCTCCATCGCATGCAACCGGGTGAGGGCGCGGATACGGGCTGCGATCTGTACCGGCAGAGTTGGTTCACGGATCCAGGAATCGACGGCGTCATTGCCTGACAACGTGTCGGGATGGACGACGATCACCGGTCGCCGACCGGGCGCAAAACCTTGCAGTGCGGCCAGACCGTCCGCAACATCGCGGTCGTTCTCGGCGAGGATGACGCCGCAGGCCCAATGGCGCGGATTGCGGGCTGGCGGGCTGTCGCCGCGGATGGTGCGGGTGCTGAGCGTGAAGGAGTCGAGCGCCTGGCCCAGACCGTCCACACGGTCGGGATGCCCGAATAACAGGACGTTCAATTCGCGCCCCATGCGTCCCCCTGCCGCTGACACCGATGATTTGGTGTTTCTTGAGTTTGTCACAAGTGCCACGCTTTCGAAACTGCCGATTCGCAAGGAAGTTCCCATGAAAGCGCAAGGACCTCTAAAAGGGGTTAAAGTACTGGAATTTGTTGGCCTGGGCCCGGCGCCCTTCTGCGCCATGATGCTCGCCGATATGGGCGCCGATGTCGTACGCATCGACCGGCCCGGCGCTCATGGTGGCGGCGCCAGCGAAGTGTTGGCGCGCGGGCGCCGGTCGATCTCGCTGAATATGAAGGATGAGGGCGATCTGGCGATCTGTCGTGACCTGATCAGCAAGGCGGAAATCCTGATCGAGGGTTTCCGGCCCGGCGTGATGGAACGTCTTGGCCTCGGGCCGGATGCCGCCTTCGGGCTCAATCCGGCGCTGGTCTATGGCCGCATGACTGGTTGGGGCCAGACCGGGCCACTCGCCCAGGCGGCGGGGCACGATATCAATTATATCTCCCTGACCGGCGCGCTCGGCGCGATCGGCACGACGCAGACGCCCGTGCCGCCCCTCAATCTTGTGGGCGATTTCGGCGGCGGCGCCATGTATCTCGCGTTCGGCGTCCTGGCCGGGCTGCTGCACGCCCGCGCTACGGGCGAGGGTCAGGTGGTCGATGCCGCAATCGTCGATGGGGCGACGTCGCTGATGGCGTCACAGCACCAGCTCGCGGCGATGGGGTTGTGGAATACAAGGCGCGGTGAAAACCTGCTCGATGGCGGCGCGCACTTTTACGGCGTCTATGCCTGCGCCGATGGCGGCCATGTTTCGATCGGCCCGCTGGAGCCACAATTTTACGCACAATTGATGGACAAGCTCGGGATCGACCCGGCCTCAATGCCGCCCAGCTGGACCAGCGAGGACTGGGCGGCAGCGAAGGCGCGGCTGGCGGCGATATTCCTTGGCAAGACACGCGATGAATGGTGCGCCCTGCTCGAGGGCAGCGATGTCTGTTTTGCGCCGGTCCTGAATTACGAAGAGTCGCCGGACCATCCTCACATGGCGCAGCGCGGCGTCTATGTTGAAATCGACGGTGTGCGCCAGGCCGCCCCGGCACCGCGCTTCTCGCGCACGCCGGGTGCAGTGCAGGGCGCGGCATCCAAACCCGGTGCCGATCGTGACGCCATTCTCGCTGACTGGAATGCAAGTGGCTGAAACCTGGCACTGTTTCACCCGTCATGAAGATGACTGAATGCGTTCATGCCGGGTTCAGGGCCTGAAGGGCATTCTCATCCTCGAGATCAGCGGACACCCTTGTCCCTCGCAAGTCCGCTTCTCTTCGTAGTGATACGAATACCCCGAGACGCCGGTCGCCCCCAACGACCGGCGTCTTATTTTTTTGGACGATATCGAAGACGTTGAAGACTGCCCGGCGGGGTGGGTGACTGTTTTTGTCGTCCGCGCGATCCATGATGATGTCCAACGAGCCAATCGGATGGAGAACAATCATGGCAATCGCGATCAATGCATATGTCGAAGGCGCCGGCGGCGCACTGCGCTCAATGGCCCCGCACCGTTTTCGTGACGGTTATTTCCGCATGCAACAGCCCGGCGATGATATCAGCTGCCTGCATGTCGAGGATTTGCGCTCGGTTTGCCGCTATCTGCACAAGGGCTATCGACTGGCAATGTCGGCATCTGACGGACACTCCATGCCGTCCTGGCTGCCATCGGAATCAGTGCGGATCGCCGTGCGCTGAGAGGTTATGGAAATCCCGGGAAGTCCCCGCGCCTATGGCCGGCGACCATGTCGGCGAGGGCAGGCGGCGCGATCACCTCGACCTGATCGCCCCAGGCATAGAGGTGCCAGCACATTTCCAGATAACCACAGGCGGAGAATCGCACGATCAGTGAGCCATCCGCCTGTTCCTCGCTGGTCTGGTCGGGGTGAAAGCGGAAGCGGGCCGCGTGCGGCGCCGCGCGGGCGGTGAATTTCCAGACCACCTCGCCAAACTCCGCCTGGTTCTGGAACACACCAAAGGCCTGCCGGGTATAGGTCTCCAGGTCAAAGCCCTCATCGCGGGCGAACCAGTCCTCGGTGACGCTGGCGTGTTCGATATCCTCGACCCGGAAATGGCGTAAATGCCCGTCAGGCTTGGACGGGTCGCGGGCGACGAGATAGCGGCGCGCACCGAGCAGAAGACCATAAGGCTCGACCCGTCGCTTCATGGCGGCACTGTCCTGCCGGCCGCGATAGAGAATTTCCAGCGCGAACGGGCCTTTGAGTGCTTCGGCGATGGCGGCATCGACGGCCGGATCGCTGGCCGGGCGAGGGCCGGGACGCGCCGCATGCCCCATGGCCTCAAGCAGGGCTTCTTCGTCGGCCTCGAGCCGGGCATGGCGTTTGTCAGGGGTCAGGATTTTGATGGTTTCACGCAAGGAACGCAGCCGTCCCGCTTCCGTCGGCAAGCCCTGGTGCTCGAGTGTGGCGCACGCCAGTTCCAGCGTCGCGATCTCGTCCGGTGTCGGGGCAAAGAATTCGGCAACCCGGCGCCGCGGCACCCGCCAGCGCTTGCGGCCGTCTGAATCGATATAGTCCTCGGTATCGGGAAAGGTCTGGGCGAGGGCATCGGTCATGCGTTGGGCGGTCCGCCGTACCACGCCGAACTCGGCCTCGATATCGCTCAGCGTGATGCCGACATGCCCGCTGGCCAGGCGCGCCAGGCGCAATAGATCGACGGCTTTGCCGAATGACATGATCTCTCCTCACAGCAAGGGTGCGCAAACCGCCATCTTGGCGTATTAGGCATCGCGACCCTTTGAACCGGACCCATTCCTGCCATCATGCTGCAATCAATCAAGCGCTTGTTGAAGATCAAACTCGATCTCCCGCCCTGGCTGGAGATCATTATTGCCGCGATCAGCCGTTCCATGGCCCGCGATGTCATGCTGTTCGCCGGCGGTGTTTCCTTCTTTGGAATGCTGGCGCTCTTCCCGACCATCGCGCTGGGCATCTCGATTTATGGCCTGGCTTTCTCGACCGCTGACGCCGAAGCCCAGATCGCGCGTTTTGCCGAGATCATGCCGGAAGGCGCGCAGGTTTTTGTCATGGGCCAGATCGGGCGGATCACCGAAGCGCCAATCTCGGCGCTGTCCTTCAATGGTGCCGTCGCCCTTCTGATCGCCCTGTTTGCGGCCGCGCGGGGCGCCAAGGCTTTGATTGCCGGTCTCAATCACCTCGCGGAAGATCGCGATATCCGCAATGTCATCCATTTCAACTTCCTCGCCATCACCTCGCTGCTGATCGGGGGAGCTCTGATCACCGCGGCGAATCTGGCGGTGCTGGTGATCCCGGTCTTCATGCGGCAATTATTCGAGGCACTGGGCCTGGAACCGCTCGATATCCGCTCGGTGATCAATGAGTGGTCGGCGACCGGACTGACCATGTTCGCGGCGCTGACGCTGCTCTATCACATGACGATGCGCCGCAGTGAGTATGCGATTGCCTGGGGGCCGTCACTGATTGCCGCGGCGGTGTCATGCGGCTTGTGGCTGAGCCTGTCCAAAGGGTTTTCCATCTATGTCAGCCGGGTGCTCGATTTTGGTATCTACGGCTCGATGGGCGCGCTTGTGGTATTCCTGCTGTGGATTTACTGGTCTGCCTATGCCGTCTTCTTCGGCGGCGCCCTGGCGATCGAGATCGATGCGCGGCGTCAGACGATTCCCGAACCGGATGTAAGCGGCTAGTATTTTGCTGCGCCTGCGATATAAACATGAACCGAACATCAACTTTCGACTGAGGTCCCGATGAAAAAGGTATTTCCCGACGCCAAGGCTGCCCTGGACGGTTTGGTCTTTGACGGCATGACAGTGATGTCCGGGGGTTTCGGCCTCTGTGGTATTCCGGAAAATTCGATCGCCGCGCTGCTCGCCACCGGCGTCAAGGATCTGACGGTGATTTCGAATAATTGCGGCGTTGACGGTTTCGGCCTCGGCGTCTTGCTCGACGCCAAGCGGATCAAGAAAATGATCTCGTCCTATGTCGGCGAGAACAAGGAATTCGAACGGCAATACCTGGCCGCCGAGCTGGAGCTGGAATTCAATCCGCAGGGTACGCTGGCGGAGCGCATTCGCGCTGGCGGTGCCGGCATTCCCGGCTTCTACACCAAGACCGGTGTCGGAACCCTGATCGCCGAAGGCAAGGAAGCCCGCACTTTTGCCGGCGAGCGTTATATCCTTGAAACCGGGCTGACGGCCGATGTCTCGATCATCAAGGCCTGGAAGGCTGATCCGCAAGGCAATCTGATCTTCCGCAAGACCGCCCGCAATTTCAACCCGATGATGGCGACGGCCGGTAAAGTGACGATCGCCGAGGTCGAGGAAATCGTCGAGCTGGGCTCATTCGATCCCGATCACATCCATACGCCGGGCATTTTCGTGCAGCGCGTCTTTGTCGGTTCGTTTGAGAAACGTATCGAGCAGCGGACCGTCCGTCAGCGTGAGAGCGCGTGAGCATGATCGCTGCGCTCCTGTTCGCGCTGGTCCAGCCAGCCGCCGCCACGGTTTGCGAAATTTCCGCAGATCAACGCGCCGGCTATCTCGCGATGAGCTATGAGGATTTCGACCAGACGCCGGGCGAGGGCTGGCGCCCGCTGGGTGAGATGGAGGCCTGCCACTCAGCTGCAGGCGCTCTCGTCGCGGACTATCTGCTCTACTCGCATGTCTCGCTGGAGGCCTATAATGTGCGGGTATTGCGCTTCCATGCCGGCCAGCTCTTCGCTTTCGCCGGCGAAACCGGGCGAGCTCTGGAATTCTTCCGCGCCTCCTATAGCGCGCCCTACCACGACGGAGATCGCCTCGACTGGAACAGCTATGTCGATGCGACCATCGCGTTCCTGGAAGATGACCGCGATGCCCTCGATTCCGCCTACGCCCGCCTGCTGCTGCAGACGCCATTAGAGAATGGTGCGATCCCCAATCTCAATGTCGGGGACGGTTTTCTGGCCTGTTATGGCGAGGGATATGCCAGGGCCTATTCTGCCGAATGCATGAGCGACGGGCGGCCGCAATGAGACTGCGCTGCCTGTGGAACCGCACGAACACAATGATACCGGCCGCCCCGCGGCACAGAACTGGAGACTGAAGATGGCCTGGACACGCGATGAAATGGCACGCCGCGCCGCACAAGAGCTGGAAGACGGTTTCTACGTCAATCTGGGGATCGGCATCCCGACCCTGGTTGCCAATTACATTCCCGAAAATATCGACGTCACCCTGCAGTCGGAAAACGGCATGCTGGGCATGGGGCCTTTCCCCTATGATGACGAGGTTGATGCCGATCTGATCAATGCCGGCAAGCAGACCATTACCGAGCTACGCCGGACGAGCTATTTTTCGTCCGCCGACAGTTTCGCGATGATCCGCGGTGGCCATATTGATCTGTCCATCCTGGGTGCGATGGAAGTGTCGGAAAATGGCGATATCGCCAACTGGATGATCCCGGGCAAGCTCGTGAAGGGCATGGGCGGCGCGATGGATCTGGTCGCCGGCGTCAAGCGCGTCGTCGTGATCATGGACCACGCCAACAAGGCCGGCGAATCCAAACTCCTCAAGGCGTGTTCGCTGCCACTGACCGGTCAGGCCTGTGTCGACCGCATCATCACGACACTGGGCGTGTTTGACGTGACACCGGACGGTCTGGTGCTGATCGAACTGGCACCGGGCGCATCGCTGGAGCTTGTTGCCGGCCAGACCGAGGCGAAATACTCGGTCAGCGACCATGTTCTCAAGCACGAAGCAGCCTGACGCTGCTGATTATTGAGGCGGCTCACTGTACTGTGAGCCGCCTTAGCAATATTTAATCATTGTTACATCGTTCTAGCACGTTCGCGACGGGTATGAGGTAAGTGCGAGGGAGACGCACATGCCACTTACACGACTGTCACTGAACAATCCTGCTGCCGTTTTTGTCGGCATTGCCCTGATTGTGGTTCTCGGCCTGGTCGCCTTTACGCGCCTGCCGATCCAGCTATTTCCGGACACCCAGCAGCCGCAGGTCAATATCGCGACCTTCTGGCGCTCGGCCTCACCGCAGGAAATGGAATCAGAGATCATCGAGCCGCAGGAGCAGGCGCTGGCCGGCCTGGCCGGCATGGAGGAGATGCGCGTCTTCGTCGGGGAGGGCTCCGCCTTCGTCAATCTCACCTTCGCGCTTGAAACTGACATGACGCAAACGGCGATCGAGATCTCGAATCGTCTCTCGCAATTACCGCCTCTGCCCCGCGATGCGGTCGGGCCGAATATTGGCGGCTTTGGCGGCGATGCCCAGCAAAGCCTGATCTGGTTCTTCGTTCAGGCGCTGCCAGGCAATCCGCGCGCTATCAATGATTACTCCAGTCTGATCGAAGACCAGGTCGTGCCGCGGCTGGAAGCGATCCCCGGCGTGGCCAGCGTCCAGATTGGATGGGGGCAGCAGCCCGAAGAGCTTCAAATCACCGTCGATCCCTACCGCGCTGCCGCACTGGGCGTGACGCTGCCGGAAATATCCGCGGCGATCGTCAACAACCAGGATGTCTCCGGCGGCAATGCGGAAATCGGCCGGCGCTCCTATCAGATGCGCTTCGAGGGCGAGTTCGAACCGGCCGAGATGGACGAGCTGGTGGTCGTCTGGCGTGATGGAAACCCGGTCCGGCTCGGCGACCTCGCCACGGTCGAGATCAATTACGGTGAGCGGACGAATTTCACCTACCAGAACGGCAATCCCGCAATGGGGATCGAAGTGCGCCGCCAGCCTGGCGCCAATGTACTGGCGGCCCTCGATGCCGTGAAAGCCGAAGTCGCGCAAATCAATGAGAACATCCTGGCTGAACAACAGCTCGTCATGGCACCGTCCTTCGACGCTTCGGTGTTCATCATGCGGGCGATCGATCTGCTGCGGACCAATTTACTGCTCGGTGTCGGGCTGGCGATTTTCGGGCTCTGGCTGTTCCTGCGGCGTTCGCGGGCCACGCTGATCATCTCGCTGGCGATCCCGGTTTCGTTGCTCTCGACCCTGATCGTGCTTTTCCTGTTCAATCGTTCCCTGAACGTGATTTCTCTGGCGGGCCTCGCCTTTGCCACCGGCATGGTGATGGATGCGGCGATTATTGTGCTGGAAAACATCATCCGGCGCCGTGAAATGGGGGAGGATGCCGATACCGCTTCGGAGAAGGGTGCCACCCAGGTCTGGGGTGCCCTGCTGGCCTCCACCGTCACTACGGTTGCGATCTTTCTGCCGATCATCTTCATCCGTGATGTCGAGGGGCAGTTATTCGCCGATCTTGCCATCACCATCGCCGTCGGGGTCGCGATTTCCATGATTGTTGCGGTCACGATCCTGCCCGTGGCCGCCAAATACTGGATCCGGGATCGCCCGGCAGCGACCCGTCAGCCAATCCTCAACCGCATCGCCGATGCCATCCTGTCGCTGAGCGATAATCCGCGTATTCGCCTTGGCGTGATCGCGGGCCTGATCGCGATTCCGATCGCCACGACCTGGACGATCCGGCCGCAGATGGACTATTTGCCGCCCGTCAAGCGCGATGCGGTCGATGCCTTTTTCATTTTTCCGCCAGGCTCCAATATGGACTGGATCGAGACTGAGGTCGCTGCGACGATCATTGAGCGATTGGCTCCGTACATGTCTGGCGAACGCGAGCCGGCGCTGCGCAATTATTATTTCGGGACCTTCCCCGGTGGTGGCGGTGCGACGGCGGGGATTCGGGTGCTTGACCAGAGTCGGGTCGGCGAGCTTGAGCGGATCGTCCGCGAGGAGATCATCACCGGGATCCCCGATGTGATGGGCTTTGCCCAGCAGGGCGATCTGTTTGGTGGATTCGCTCAGGGCGGCAATATCCAGGTCAATGTCCAGAGCGCCGATTCCGAGGCACGGGGGAGAGCCGTCAATGCCGGGCTCGCGATTTTGCGCGAGCGTTTCCCTGGCGTGAACATCAATGCCAATCCACCGCCTCAGGATAATCAGCCTCGCCTGACCATGATCCCCGATGACCGCCGCATCCAGGAGGCCGGATGGGCCCGGCGCAATGTGGCGGGCATGATCGCGATGCTCGGTGATGGCCAGTTCATCGGCGAGTATTTCGATGGCGACAGCCGGATGAATGTCATCCTGCGCTCGAATGGCTGGGAGACTCCCGATCAGCTCGCCGGCCTTCCGATTGCGACGCCGTCCGGAGCGGTTGTGCCACTGGGTGACCTCATCGAGATCCGTGAAGATGTCGGGCCGGGTGGCATTCAACGCCTCAACCGGCGACGCACCGTGACAATCAATATCAACCAGCCCGAGGGGCAATCGCTCGAGGAAATCCTCACTGTCGTCCAGAATGAGGTCGAACCGGCCATCCGTGCCGCACTGCCGCCCGATGGCTCGGTGACCTATGGCGGCAGCGCTGACAGCCTGGAACGCGCCAAGATGACGATGGCGACGAATATGGGAATGGCCTTGATCATTCTCTTTTTGATCCTGGCTGGCATGTTCCGCTCGCTGCGCGACGCAGCGTTGGTGCTGGTCTCGCTGCCATTGGCCGGGGTTGGCGGTGTGGTGATGCTGCAGATACTCAATATCTGGGTGACACAGCCGCTCGATCTGCTGACCATGATGGGCTTCGTTATTCTGCTGGGGCTGGTGATCAATAATGCCATTCTTCTGGTCGACCAGACGCGCCAGGGTGAGCGTGACGGGATGTTACGCCGCGATGCGGTCGAACAGGCCCTGCGTATGCGCTTGCGGCCCATTTTCATGAGCACGATGACCAGTCTTCTGGGCATGCTCCCGCTGCTGCTTGTGCCGGGTGTTGGCAGCGCCATCTATCGCGGCCTGGCTGCGGCGATTGTCGGCGGAATGAGCGTCAGTCTGATTTTTACCCTCGTCCTGATCCCCTGCCTGTTGCGCCTCGGTGAGAGCCGCCAGGACGCACGGCTCCCCTCCGCTCCGCTGGCCCCGGCCGAATAGACCGACGTCACAAGGATCCGACCCCATGACATCATCCGCGCAAATCTTCGCTGCCTTCGCTGGACTGGGCCTCCTGACCCTGGTCCCGGCCGTGGCCGTCGCCCAGGACGGGCCGCCGCCAGCCATTATTCGCAGCGCCACCATCGTCGAACGCGATATGGCCCGCACCATCACCACGCCAGCCAGCGTTGTGGCCCGCAATGATGCGCGCATCGCGGCTGAAGCGTCGGGACGCATCACTTTCATCGCCGAGGCTGGCGACAGGATCGAGGCCGGCGGCCTGATCGCTCAGATGGATGATCGCCAGGCCCGGATCGCACTCGACGAATCACGGGCGCGGCTGGCCCGGGCGACGGCGAATGGTGATTACCAGAGCGCCGAGGCCGCCCGGTTCGAGAGCCTGGCGAGGAATGGAACCGTGCCGCCGACCCGATTGCGCGAGGTCGAGCTGGCGCGTGATCTGGCTCTGCAGGATGTGCGCGAGGCGCGCTCGGCCGTGTCGCGGGCCGAACTGGAGCTGGAGCGCACCCGCATTCTCGCACCCTTTGCCGGTCGTGTGGTTGAACGTCTCATCCAGGCGGGCGAGCTGTCGGCACCGGGCCGCGATATCGCGCGCATTGTCGATATCGATCACAAGGAAGCGGTCGCCCAGGCCCCGGTCGCAATTGCGCCCTATCTCAGCCTTGGTCAGGAAGTCGTCCTGTCGATGGGTGAGGGCGGCAGCACGACAGCGCCCATCCGGGCCATTATTCCGGTGGGCGATGCCGTGTCGCGGACATTCGAGGTGCGGATCGATTTGGCGGGTTCCGACTGGATTGTCGGCTCCGCGGCCCGTGCGGCCTTCCCTGCCGAGACGCCGCGCACGCAATTGGCAGCGCCCTATGATGCCGTGATCCTGCGCTCCAATGGCGCCTTCATCTTCACCGTCGATGCCGACAATATCGCACATCAAATCGCCGTCACAGCGGGCGTGCGCGATAATGGCTTTATTGCGATCGCTGGCGATGTTGCGGCAGGGCAGCGAGTGGTAGTCTCCGGAGCGGAAACCTTAAGCGACGGCCGTATGGTGCAGGAATTGGGCGAGGATGCCTGACCCGGCTGGCAGGCACGGCCGGTCATGATAGCTTGGGGTGCGAGACTGTCCGGGCCCATCTCCCGGTCCAGCCGGACCAGCAATCACGCGCGGAAATCTGCCATGCGAAACTTCGTTCACTTCGTCCCGCTCGCCCTGTTATTGGCGGGTTTGTCTCCCGCCCAGACGCAGGAGACCGACCTGGCCCGCCTGCTCTCCGCACCGCTCCGCATTGAACGGAGCGAATCGGTCACAACGGTCAATCTGGAGACCCGGGGCGGGAAGCTCTTCATCCATGCGGTCGCCAATGGTGAGGCTGGCGAATTCATACTCGACAGCGGCTCGCCGACCATTCTTTCACGCGATTTTGCCGATGCGCTGGGCCTGGAAACTGTCGCACAAAACACCGGTCGCGATGCCAATGGGACTGAAGTGACGATGGATTTTGCGATCCTCCGGACGCTGCAGCTCGGCACGACAGTGTTTCATGACATCCCCGTTCTGATCCATGATTTCAGCACTCTCGATATGGGGGCCTGCCTGGTCGGTCCCGGCATTCTCGGTTCGGAACTCTTTCCCGGGAGTGTGTGGCGCTTCGATACCCGGGCCGCAGAACTATCCATCGCCACCAGTCTGAATGAGCTCCCGGAGCTTGCGCCTGTCGCATCGACGCGCCTGTATGATTTTGGCTACCCGCACGCGCCCATCATCGATTATTCCGTCGGTGACGTGTCGGACAAGGCCCTGTTTGACACGGGCAGCAGCGCTGAAGTGGCGCTATTCAGCCAGGTGGCCCAGGCGCCGTCGGTTCGGCAGGCTGTCCGCGCCGGCAGCCGGGTTACCGGCACCGGTTATGAAGGCGAATCCGCTGGCGGGCGAGGGGAAGTTACGACATTGACGCGTTTCACGCTGTCGGATTTCCGGCTTGATGGCGGCCATCTGGCCCCCGTACGCGCGACGGTGCGAGCTGTCCCGCCGACCCTCGTCGGGGCGGGTATTCTCGCTTCCCATGCCGTGACCCTGGATTATCCGGGCGGGCAGTTTATCGTTCAGGCCCGCAATGGTGCGGCGCCGGCGCATCCCGAACCCGGCTATTCACTGGCGCTCGTCGGCAATGATTTTCGCGTCGTGCAATTATTCGAGGAATCAACGGCCGCACATGCCGGATTGCGGCTCGGTGACCAGGTGACCGAGCTTTCCGGCCGGTCGCTTGTCGTGAGCGCGGACAATCCGAAATGCACCGTGGCAAACTGGCTGTTTGCGAATTTTGATCCCGCCGAAGCCACCGAGCTCGTAATCCTGCGCGATGGCGTTTCCAGCCGTCTCAGCATTCCACAACATTGACGGCGAGACCGCCCTGGCTGGTCTCCTTGTATTTTTCCTGCATGTCGACGCCGGTCTGACGCATGGTCTCGATCACCTGGTCGAGTGAGACCTTCATGTCGGCCGAGGTCGCGCGTAGCGCCAAGCGCGCCGCATCGATCGCCTTGATGGCACCGATCGCATTGCGCTCGATACAGGGGATCTGCACCAGCCCGCCAACCGGGTCGCAGGTCAGACCAAGATTATGCTCCATGCCAATCTCGGCGGCGTCCTCGATCTGGTTGTTATTGGCCCCCATCGCCGCTGCCAATGCCCCGGCAGCCATCGAACAGGCGACGCCAACCTCGCCCTGGCAACCGGCTTCAGCGCCGGAGATGGAGGCATTTTTCTTGTAGAGCGCGCCGATCGCCGCCGCCGTCAGGAAGAAGCGCTGCAAGGCTTCATCATCGGACGGATTCCGGTGGTAACGGTCGAAGTAACGGGCAACGGCCGGGATGATGCCCGCCGCGCCATTGGTTGGTGCGGTAACAACACGCCCGCCCGCGGCATTTTCCTCATTCACCGCCATGGCCCAGAGATTGATCCAGTCCATCGCAACGAGCGGGTCATCGGCCGGGTCGGTCTGTTCCTTCAACAGGTCTCTGTAAAGCTTGGGCGCCCGGCGTTTGACTTTCAGCCCGCCCGGCAGAATTCCGTCCTCGCGCAGGCCACGATCAATGCAGGCCTCCATGGTGCGCCAGATCGTCTCGATGCCGTCATGAACTTCCGCCTCGGTGCGAAAGGCGCACTCATTGGCCAGCATGATGCGGAAAATGGACAGGTTCTCGCGCTCACCAATGTCCAGGAGTTCGGCGCCGGAATTGAACGGGTAGGGCTCGCCCTCCTTGACGTCGGCAGCGGAATTGCGTCCGGCCTCGTGCTCGTCAATGACGAAACCGCCCCCGATCGAGTACCAGATCTCCTCGAGCAGGACGCTCTCATCGCTGGCCAGGGCGCGAAATTTCATGGCGTTGGAGTGGAAAGGCAGGCGAATATCGCCGCGAAACTGCAGATCGCGCCGTTCCGAGAAATCGATCGTGCGGCCGCCGGCCAGGGTGAGGCGGTGTTCGGAACGGATCCGCTCCAGCCTCTGCGGGATTTCCGCCGGATCAACGCGGGACGGATCGCACCCCTCCAGCCCCAGCAGAACCGCCTTGTCCGTGCCGTGGCCCAGCCCGGTCAGGGCGAGCGAGCCATAAAGCTCGGCCTCAAGCCGGGCGATCGCGTCCTCGCCATGGGTACCGATCACGCGCTCGACGAATTGCCGGGCGGCCAGCATCGGCCCGACCGTGTGCGAACTGGACGGGCCGACCCCGATCTTGAACAGGTCGAAGACACCAAAATGCATGAGAAATCCGCCGGATGGGCGCAAGCAGGCCTGGCGTCAGCCGAGTCCGCGATCGCGCGTGAATGCGTTGAAGCAGATAATGGTCTGCGTGTCCTTGATGCCCGGAATGGTCTGGACTTTTTCGTTCACGAAACGACCGATATCGCCATCATCCTCGATCCCGAAATGGGCCAGCAGATCAAAAGCACCGGAGATGGAGTGCACCATGGGGGCTTCGTCCAGCTTGTCCACTAGCGAGGCAGCAACATCATAAGTGTGGCCCAGCTCGCAATTGATGAAGACGTAGAATTGACGCATCGCGGACTTCCTTTTCGACCCTCGGATTCGGATCGACCCTAATACCAAGCTAGCGAAGTTTGAAACGTTGAATCTTCCCGGTCTGGGTCTTGGGCAGGGCGGTGAGAAATTCGATGGCGCGCGGATATTTGTAGGGCGCGATGCTCGACTTGACGTGATCCTGGAGCCGGGCGACCAGATCATCGTGCGCGTCATAACCATCGGCCAGTACGATGAAGGCCTTGACGATGGTGCCGCGCTCCTCGTCCGCCGCGCCCACAACCGCGCATTCCAGCACCGCATCATGCAGCAAGAGGGCCTGCTCCACTTCGGGGCCGGCGATATTATAACCCGACGAAACGATCAGATCATCGGCGCGTGAGACATACCAGAAATAGCCATCTTCATCGCGGCGATAGAGATCGCCGGTGATGTTCCAGCCCTTCTGCACATAGGTTTTCTGGCGTTTGTCGTCGAGATAGAGACAGCCCGTCGGCCCCTTGACGGCCAGCCGACCAATCTCGCCATCCGCCACCGGATCGCCCGCTTCATTCACCACCCGGGCCTGATAGCCGGGCACAGCCTTGCCGGTCGCGCCAGGCCGGATATCGCTCCCGGCGGCTGAAATGAAGATATGGATCATCTCCGTGGCCCCAATCCCGTCGATCAGCCGGATCCCGCTGAGCTCGTGAAAGGCGTTCGAGGTTGCGGCCGGCAAATGCTCGCCCGCCGACACCCCCTTGCGCAGGCTGGACAGGTCGAAGCGGTCCCACAAACCCATCAGGGCTCGGTAGCCGGTTGGTGCCGTGAACAGCGTCGTGACGGCAAAGCGCTCGATAGTCTCGCACAGCGCCTCGAAACCGGGCCGGTCGGGCAGGGCGGTCGCGAGGCCGGCGCGAGCCGGAAACACGACACAGGCCCCCAGACCGAAGGTGAAGGCGAAAGGCGGCGTGCCGAGATAGATCTCGTCGGGATCGGGGTTCAATACGGCCGCGCCGAAGGTGTCGGCCATGGCCAGAACGCTGGAATGGAAATGGGCGCAGGCCTTGGGATCACCGGTCGTCCCGGAGGTGAAGGCAAGCAGCGCAATGTCGTCGCGGGCTGTGTCGGCGGCGCGGAATGTGCCGGGTTTTGCAGCCATAACACGGGCCAGCTGCCCGTCCGGCCCCCAGGCGAGAATGGATGTCAGTCCCGACTCGAGAGCGGCGGCTTCCCGCACGGGCTGCGTCAGCGCCGCATCACACAACGCATGGCTCACCTTGCCCTTGGCAATCACCTTGGCGATCTCGCCCGCGCGCAGCATCGGCATCGTCATCACGGCAACACCGCCAGCGAGGATAGTGCCATACCAGCTGGCAATCAGTTCGATCGAATTGGTGCCGTGCAGCAGGACGCGATTGCCCGGCACCAGGCCCATGTCTTCCACCAGAACATGCGCGACCTGGCTCGCTTCGCGGCGCAGGTCCGCCCAGGTGATATTGCGCGCTGCCGAATAGATGGCGACCTTGTCACCCAGACCGTTTTCAATATTACGATCAAGCAGTTCAGCGCCGCAGTTCAAGCGGTCCGGATAGGCCAGCCCGGCACTGTCGAAGCAGAATTCCGGCCAGTCGCACGCGGCGGGCAAGTGCTCGCGCGTAAAGCCATCAATATGCCCACTGGTCTGCATCGTCATGACGTCCTCCCCGACGTGTCCGACTTTGGGAGCCTGGCGCTAGAGCGGAACCACCGCGGTGGTTTCGATCTCGATCTTCGCCCCCGGCTCGATCAGGCCCGCGACGATGACGAAGGCCATGGTCGGGTAATTGCGCCCGATCAATGCCTTCCAGATGCCGCCAATCCTGGATTCGGCCGCGATATACTCCTCACGGCTGGTGATATAGCCGGTCATGCGAACGATATGCTCAGGGCCGGCGTCGGCTTCGGCCAGCACGGCGAGCGTATTCTCCAGGACTTTTTCAAACTGGGCCGCGAAATCATCAGAGACGATGACACCATGCTCATCCCAGCCGATCTGTCCGGCCACATAGATCTGACGCCCGGTGACAGCGATGCCATTGGAATAGCCCTTCGGGCGCGGCCAACCGTCTGGAAGCAGGATTTGCATTACTTGACCTCTTCAAACGTGAGCATGCGCGCGCGCATGATTTCTGGAATGCGAACCGGGACGTGTTTGTCCATATCGATATAGACCAGAACCAGCTTGGCGATCATCCGGACTTCATCTTCATGCCAGGCCTTGATCGTCAGCTTGAAGGAGCTGCGCCCGACTTCGGTGACGACCAGCTTGAAGGCGAGTTCATCATCGAGCCGGCTGGGCGCCTTGAAATCGACCTCGATATTGGCCAGAGGGACAGCGTGATTGCCCTTCACGATCATGGCGTTGAAGCCATGTTCAAGCCCGGTCTCGAACCAGTCCTCGACACAGGCATTGATCATCTCGAAATAGCGCGGGTAGAAGACGATTCCCGCCGCATCGACATCGGCAAAGCGCACGCGGCGGTCAACGCGAAAGACCATTATTTCCACTCCGAAAGATGCTGGCGGGCAATGACGAGTTTCTGCACTTCCGACGCGCCTTCATAGATCCGCAAGGCGCGGATTTCGCGGTAGAGCGCTTCGGGCACCGACCCTTTGGTCACGCCCAACCCGCCGAATAACTGAACAGCGGTATCAATGGCCTTCTGGGCGGCTTCGGTGGCGTAAAGCTTGGCCATCGCCGCTTCGCGGGTGATGCGCGGCGCGCCTGTATCCTTGGTCCAGGCGGCCCGGTAGATCAATAGCGCGCTGGCATCGATATCGAGCGCCATTTCCGCCAATTGTGTCTGCACGCCCTGCTGATCGGCCAGCGTCGCCCCGAAGAGCTTGCGCGTCGTGGCGCGGCCTGTGGCCTCGTCCAGCGCCCGCCGGGCGAAGCCAAGCGATGCCGCCCCGACCGTGGAACGGAACACGTCCAGCGTTGCCATGGCGATCTTGAAGCCTGACCCCGATGCGCCGATCAGGCTGCCGGCCGGCAGATGGCAATCCTCGAAGACGAGGCGCGCAAGGGGGTGGGGTGCGATGGTATCGATGCGTTCGGCGATTTTCAGGCCCGGGGTTTTGGCGTCGAGGATGAAAGCGCTGAGGCCCCGCGCGCCCCCGGCCTCGCCCGTACGGGCGAACACGACGTAGAAATCAGCGATCCCGCCATTGGAAATAAAGGTCTTTTCGCCATTGAGCCGCCAGCCATTGCCGTCCGGCGTGGCTGTGGTCGCGATCGCCGCGACATCGGATCCGGCCTCTGGTTCGGTCAGCGCGAAGGCAGCGCAGAGTTCACCACTGGCAACGCCGGGCAGCCAGGCCTGTTTCTGGACATCATTGCCAAACAGCGAGATTGCGCCGGAACCTAGGCCCTGCATCGCAAACACGAAATCGGCCAGGCCGCAGCGATAGGCGAGATGTTCGCGCATCAGGCAGAGCGAGCGCACATCGAGCGTCTCGGTAACCCCGCCCTGGGCTGCCGGTACGCAATAGCGCGTCAGGCCGGCTTGCCCGAGTTGATGCCGGATAGCACCACAATCGGCATCCACATCTTCATGCTCGGCGAATCCGTGATCGCCGAATTGAGTCTTGGCCCAGGTATTGACCCGCTTCGCCAAATCACGGTGGCTATCCTCGAGGAAGGGCCAGTTGAGATAGCTCGCATCAGCCATTCAATTGCCCTCGAACACGGGTTTCTGCTTGGCGACAAATGCGGTGTAGGCGCGCTCGAAATCCTTGGTCTGCATGCAGATCGCCTGCGCCTGGGCCTCGGCCTCGATCGCCGTATGCAGGCTCATATCCCATTCGGTATTGAGCTGGTTCTTGGTCATCGCATTGCCGAAATTGGGACCGGCAGCGATACGGGTGGCCCAGTCCAGGGCAGCGGCCATCAGGGCATCGGCGGCGATGATGCGATTATAGAAACCCCACCGCTCGCCTTCCTCGGCCGACATTGACCGCCCAAGATAGAGGAGTTCCGAGGCGCGGCCCTGACCGATAATGCGCGGCAGCATGGCGCAGGCGCCCATATCACAGCCGGCCAGGCCGACACGGTTGAACAGGAAGGCACATTTGGCTTCCGGCGTCGCGATACGCAGGTCCGAGGCCATCGCCATGATCGCGCCGGCGCCGACACAGACACCGTCAATGGCGGCGATGATCGGCTGCGGGCAATCGCGCATCGCCTTGACGAGGTCACCGGTCATGCGCGTGAAATCGAGCAGTTCCGGCATCTCCATCCCGACCAGCGGGCCGATGATTTCATGGACATCGCCGCCGGAACAGAAATTGCCGCCGGCACCGGTGATGATGATCGCCTTGACTGATTTGACGTAGACGAGGGCGCGGAACATCTCGCGCAGCTCGGCATAGCTTTCAAATGTCAGCGGATTTTTGCGTTCGGGCCGATTGAAGGTGACCGTGCCAATCCCGTCGGCGAAAGACCAGAGGTAATGCGTCGGCGTATAATTCGTCGGGTCCATCGAGACTAATCCCTGTTTTGCCGGCCGGCGCCTGGCGCGACCATCCCGGTTACACCCGTGATTCCGGTGCGATGACCCCAAGACCTACGACGCCGCGCGCGCAGCGTCCACTCTCGCCGGCCCGGCTCAGGATGAGGTGGCGGCCAGCGTGCGCTGGCACAGATTGGTCAGATGCCCGACCCAGTTTTGAGGCTGGTTGCGGTCAGGGCTGATCAGCATTTGATAGCGCCGTGCACCCCAGATCGCGAGCAGGAGGCTGGTGACCAGATCGCGCTCCGGCTGTGGGCTTAAATCCTCAAGGGTGGCAATGGCTTCGCACCATTTATTCGTCAGGGCGGCGAAGGCACGGCTGTGCCGCTCCTGATCCGCGATCTCATTTTCCCGTTGCAGCATGGCGACGTCAAAATAGGGCGAATCGGACCGGGTCCCGCAGGTGATTTCGACCAGCGCGCTCACGCGTTCCGGCCAGGGCTGTGCCGCCGGTGCGATGACGTCCCGGTCGATCTGGGCCAGCATGGCCTCCATGGCGTGGCGGACATAGCCGGAATGTAGCGCGGCCTTGTTGGGGAAATAGCCATAAAGCGTGCCGATGGCGAAGCCGGCTTCGGCGGCGACGCTGCGGGTGGTTGCCGCATCGGGGCCATCGCGGCGCCATATCCGAACATAGGCGTCATATATGGCCTGAACGGTGAATTTCGCGCGGTCCTGGACTGGCCGTTTATGCGGGGCAGGCAAGGGGTTCGGAGCTGATCGCGCGAGATCGGCGGAATCCGAACCCATGGGTGGTCTGGATCTGCTAGACATAAGTCACCGACTTCCTGTGTATTCTTCCGCCACAGCCCAATTCAATCCAGTCAGGCCAACCCAGACAAGCAAGGTCATCATGAACGCTCCGATCACCATTTCCCGCCTGTTCACCGATAAATCCGATCTTGGTCGCACCGAGATGCGAGAGCATCAGCAAGGCGCGTTGGAAAAAGGTGAGATATTGCTCGAAATCAAGAGCTTCTCCCTGACGACGAACAATATCACCTATGCCGCATTTGGCGATGCGATGCAGTACTGGAATTTCTTTCCGACCGGCGAAGCGGGCTTCGGGCACATGCCGGTCTGGGGCTTTGCCGATGTCATCGCGTCCACTACCCGCGGGATCACCGTAGGTGAACGCTTCTACGGCTATTACCCTATTGCCAGCCACGTATTGATGCGACCCGGCCGGATTTCGCCGCGCGGCTTCTATGATGTGCTCGATCACCGGCTCGACCTGGTCTCGGCCTACAACCAGTACAGCCGCTGTAGCGAGGACGCCGTCTACCGCTCCGATCGTGAGGATCTGCAGGCCCTGTTCCGGCCGCTTTTCGTCACCGCTTTCATGCTGGCCGATTATCTCGAGGATAATGACTGGTTCGGGGCGCAGCAATTATTGCTCTCCAGCGCGTCGAGCAAGACGGCCTATGGCACCGCCTTCTGTCTGCTCAGCGAGGACCGGGTGAAACTGGCGGCGCTGACCTCGCCGCGCAATGCGGACTTCGTAGCCGGGCTGGGCTGTTATGAAACGGTGACGCTCTACGATGATATCGAAACCCTGGATGCCTCAATTCCGACCGTCTATGTCGATTTTGCCGGTGATGCCGCCTTGCGGGCCCGGATCCATCATCATTTCGGGCCGTCGCTGATGCATGATTGTGTTGTCGGGGCCGCCCATAATGCGCCGCACAGCAAGCCGGTCGACATGCCCGGGCCGGCTCCGAAATTCTTCTTCGCCCCGGAGCAGATCGCCAAGCGCAACAAGGATTGGGGGCCGGACGCGTTCAATGCGCGCTTCAATGATGCGCAGGAAGCTTTCTTCGCCCAGCTCGACAGCGCCGATCCCGTCTGGATGACGGTCAAGACCGGCCAGGGCTTCGAGGCGGCGCAGGCAGTGATCAAGACGCTGGTCGAAAGCGGCGGCGATCCGGCCATGGGCCATATGATCGAACTGGGCTGAGCGATCAGGCCACAACATGGCCGGACCCGGGCGGATCATCGCCCGGGCCCGCCCTGAAACCGGTTTTGGCCGAAAATGCCGGTATGGTTAAATTGCGCCGCCGGAAATGGTAATCGCCTGTCCTGACACGGATCCGCTGAGCGGCGAGCACAGCCAGGCCACCGTTTCGGCGACTTCTTCGGGCTGGATCAGACGGCCTTGCGGGTTGGTCTTGGTCAGCTCGGACAGGGCGTCCTCGCGGGAACGGCCGGTCTTGGCCATGATATTGGCCACCGAATTATCCACGATTGCGGTTTCGACATAGCCCGGACAGACCGCATTGAAGGTCACGGCCGTACCGGCATATTCGATCGAGAGCGATTTGGTCAGCCCGACCACGGCGTGTTTCGAGGCGACATAGGGCGCGATATAGGCGCCGCCGCGCAGGCCGGCGATCGAGGCGATATTGACGATACGGCCATAGGCCGACTTCATCATCGGCCCGATCACGGCCTGGGTACAGCGCACCAGCCCCTCGACATTGACGGCCTGGATGCGCTGCCATTCCTCCATCGAGGTGCGGTGGAAGGCGGCGGCACCGACAATGCCGGCATTATTGACCAGGATATCGATCGCACCGCCGGCCGCTGCCTTGGCAAAGGCCGCCGTGACGCTGTCCGCATCGGTGACGTCGAGCTGGATCGCTTGCGCGCCGGGAATGGTCTGGGCCGCCGCTTCCAGCCGCACCAGATCGCGCCCCATGATGATGACTTGCGCACCTTGCGCCGCGAGGCTTCTGGCGCAGGCGAGACCAATACCGGTGCCGCCGCCGGTGATGACGGCGCGATGTCCTGTCAGCTTGCTCATGCCTGTGCTCCTGCTTCATTGGCGCGCGCGAGATTGCGCTGCAATTGTTCAAACCCGGCCCCGTATTGCGGCGGGATATGGACGCCGCGATAGCCCAGCTCGGCGGCCGCCCGCAAGGTCCACATCGGATCGATCAGATGCGGGCGGGCCAGCGCGACCAGGTCGGCACGGCCGGCGGCGAGAATGGAATTGACGTGATCGGTCTCATAAATATTGCCAACCGCCATGGTCGCACAGCCGATCTGGTTGCGGATGCGGTCGGAAAACGGCGTCTGGAACATGCGGCCATAGACCGGTCGTGCCAGCGGTGTCGTCTGACCGGCCGAGACATCGATCAGATCGGCCCCGGCCTCGCGGAAGGCGCGGGCGATGGCCAGGCTGTCGGGCTCGGACAAGCCGTCATCGCCGAGCCAGTCGGTCGCCGAAAGCCGCACGGCCATGGGTTTATCCTCGGGCCAGGCCGCGCGCATGGCCGCGAAGACTTCGAGCGGGAAACGCAGGCGATTCTCAACCGGGCCGCCATATTCGTCGCTGCGATGATTGGAAACCGGGGTGAGGAAGCTGGAGAGTAGATAACCATGGGCGCAGTGCAGCTCGACCATGTCGAACCCGGCTTCCAGCGCGCGCTGCGTCGCGGCGACGAAATCGGCCAGCACCGCATCCATATCGGCGCGGTCCATTGCCTTCGGTGTCTGGTTTGCCTCGCTCCAGGGCAAGGGTGAGGGCGCGATCAGGGGCCAATTGCCGGTCTCGAGCTGCCGGTCCGATCCCTCCCAGGCCAGCCGGGTCGAGCCCTTGCGGCCGGCATGGGCCAGCTGGACCGCCATTTTGGCGCGGCTCTGCGAGTGCGCGAAATCGGTGATCGCGCGCCAGGCTGTCACATGCTCGTCGGTATAGAGGCCGGCGCAGCCCGGCGAGATACGGCCATCGCGGCTGACATCGGTCATTTCGCTGTAGACGAGACCGGCACCGCCCAGCGCGCGAGCGCCGTAATGCACGCTGTGGAAAGGGCCCGGCAGGCCATCCTCGGCGGAATACATACACATGGGTGAGACCACGACGCGGTTTTCCAGCCGCATCCCGCGCAGCTCAAACGGCGCAAACATGGGCGGCCGCGCATCGGTTTTCGCGCCGCCCGTCGCCTGACCGGTGAACCAGCTTTCGACGCCCGCCAGCCAATCCGGATCGCGCAGGCGCAGATTTTCGTGGCTGATGCGCTGGGAGCGGGTCAGCAGGGAATAGGCGAATTGTTTGGGCTCGAAACCGAGATAGCGGTCGAGATGTTCAAACCATTCAGTCGAATTGCGCGCCGCGCTCTGCAATTTGAGGACTTCGACCGTGCGCACCGCCTGATAATCCTTCAGGCCTTCAGCGACCGGCTTGTCGGTGCTGGTGAGGACATCGGCGAGCATGATCGCATCTTCCAGCGCCAGCTTGGTGCCGGAGCCGATCGAGAAATGCGCCGTATGGGCGGCATCCCCGAGCAGGACGATATTGTCATGCACCCAGTTTTCGCACAGCACGCGCGGAAAATTGAGCCAGGCCGAGCCGCGCAGATGACGCGCATTGGACATCAGCGCATGGCCGTCCAGCCAGGGCGCGAACAGGGCCTCGCTGGCGCGGCAGCATTCATCCTGGTCCATCTCGCCAAAGCCCAGCCCTTCCCAGGTCTCCGGCGCGCATTCAATGATGAAGGTCGAGGTGTTGTCGTCGAAGCGATAGGCATGGGCCCAGACCCAGCCATGCGGTGTTTCGATAAAGATGAAGGTGAAGGCGTCGAACACCTTGTTTGTGCCCAGCCAGACGAATTTATTGCGGCGCAGTTCGATATCCGGCTTGAAACTGCCCGCAAAACGGGTGCGGATCTTGGAGTTGAGGCCGTCCGAGGCGACGATCATGTCGGCATCGGCGAAGGCGGAGAGGTCGTCGCCGATCTCGGCCTCGAAATGCAGGCCGACACCGAGTTCGCGCGCACGGTCCTGCAGCAGGCTCAGTAATTTCTGACGGCCAATGCCGCAAAATCCGTGGCCGGTCGAGGTTTCGGTGACGCCCTTGATGACAACATCGATATCGTCCCAATGGGCCAGGCTGGCTCCGATGGCGCGGGCGCTGGGCGGATCATTGCGTCCGAGATTTTCCATCGTCTGGTCGGAGAAAACGACACCCCAGCCAAATGTGTCGCCGGGCTTGTTGCGCTCATAGACATCAATGTCGCAATCGGGATCGCGCAGCTTCATCGAGATCGCGAAATAGAGACCGGCGGGGCCGCCGCCAATACAGGCAATTTTCATCTGTCACAGCCCCTTTGAGCCCAGGTCAGGTAACGGCGGCGCGGGTCGCAAAACGTGCCTCGCGCCATTCACCGGTCTTCATGATCTCCGCCAGCGCCTCGATGGCCAGCCAGACATCCTCATAACGGGTATAGAGCGGGGTAAAGCCGAAACGCAAAATATCCGGCGCCCGGAAATCACCGATCACGCCGCGCGCGATCAGCGCCTGCATGATGGCATAGCCCTCATCATGGCGGATCGAGACCTGGCTGCCGCGCTGCGCCGCATCGCGCGGACTGGCGAGAGCGAAGCCGGTCAGGCGATCCTCGCACAGGGCGATAAACAGATCGCCCAGCGCCTGTGATTTCAGACGGATCGCCGCCATCTCGGCTTCCAGCATCAGATCCAGCCCGCATTCCAGCGCCGCCATGCCGAGAATACCCGGCGTGCCGCACTGGAAACGGTCAATCCCGGCGCCCGGCTCATAAGAGTCGTCAAAGGCGAAGGGAGCGGCATGGCCGAACCAGCCCGACAGGGCCGGAAAGACGTCGCCATGATGGCGTTCGGCACAGAACAGGAAGGCCGGCGCGCCCGGTCCGCCATTGAGATATTTATAGCCGCAGCCAATGGCGAAATCGGCCTGGCAGCCATTGAGATCGACGGGCAGGGCGCCGGCACTATGGCTGAGATCCCAGATCACCAGCGCACCGGCGGCGTGGGCGGCGCGGGTCAGGGCGGCCATATCGTGCAGGCGGCCGGTCTTGTAATGGGTCTGGGTCAGCAGCAGGACCGAGACCTGGTCATTGAGGGCGGCGGGGATTTGGTCAGCGGGCAGGAGTTTCTGCTCGATACGGCCGCCGCTGAGATGGGCCAGGCCCTGCATCATATAGGCGTCGGTCGGGAAATTCCCCGTCTCTGACAGGATGATGGAGCGGCCGGGGCGCAATTGCACCGCCGCGCTGAGCGCCTTGAAAACATTGATCGAGGTGGAATCTGCGGCGACGACTTCATGGTCTTTTGCCCCGATCAGGCGGGCGATCTTGCCGCCCAGACGCCGCGGCGCCTCGATCCAGTGATTGGAATTCCAGGAGCGGATCAGATCCTGCCCCCATTCGCGATTGACGACATCGGCCATCCGCGCGGCGGTCACTTTGGGCAGGGCGCCCAGCGAATTGCCGTCGAGATAGACCACACCGTCAGGCAGCTCGAAGCGGTCGCGGAAATCGCGCAGCGGATCGGCGGCGTCCATCGCGCGTATTGTGTCCAGATCCATCAGCTCAGCTCCCGCAATACGGCCCGGACCGGCGCGGCATCGGCACCGGCAATTTTCAGGGGCAGGGCAATCAATTCATAGCGGCCATCGGGCACGCCGTCGAACACCAGGCCTTCAAGAATACGCATATCATGGCGCTGCACCGCGTGATGCGCATCCATGGTCTTGGAGGTCTGCGGGTCAAGCGAGGCGGCATCGACCCCGATCAGGCGGCAGCCGGCTTTCGCCAGGCGTTCGATCACGTCCATGTGCAGGGCGCGAAAATTGTCGTCCCAGACGTCATGCGGGAAGGCCTGATAGGTGCGGATCAGCACGCGCTGTTCGCCCTCGATCAGGGGCCAGTCGAGATCGTCAATCATCACATGCTCGCCGGTCCAGCCGGCGGTGACGAGGCGGCAGGGGCCCAGATAGGGCGCGAGATCCACGCTGGCCGCATCAATCCCCGACTTGTCGTAATGCGAGGGCGCATCGGCATGGGCGCCGCTATGGGTGGAGAGCGTCAGGCGCGAGACCTTGACCGGACAGCCCGGCCCGATCGCCCAGGTCTCGTCGATGGCAAAGGCGGTATCGCCCGGCCAGACCGGCAGGCCGGGGCGCAGGGTTTGTGAAATGTCCCAGGTTTTTGCCATGTTTTGCTTTGCCATGGCCGGTTAAAGCGAGGTCCGCACGGTCCAGATTTCCGGGAAGAAGCGCAGATCGAGCGCCTTGACCAGATATCCGACCCCGGCTGTGCCGCCTGTGCCGCGGCGATAGCCGATAATGCGTTCAACCGTCTTCATGTGGTTGAAGCGCCATTGCTGGAATTTATGCTCGAGATCGACCAGTTTCTCGCCGAGTTCATAGGCTTCCCAATGGGTCTTGCTGTCGCGATAAATCTCCCGCCAGACATCTTCCACCGCCTTGGAGGGCTCATAGGGCTGGGTCCAGTCGCGCTCGATCTTGTCAGCCGGGATAGCATAGCCGCGCCGGGCCAGAAGCCGCAGTGTCTCATCCCACAGGCTCGGTGCTTCGAGCGCCCCGGTGACCATGTCCCAGGCCTGCGGATTGGATTTATGCACCCGCGCCAGCTCGGCATTCTTGTTGCCGAGGCGAAATTCCATGGTGCGATATTGATAGGACTGAAAGCCCGAGCTCTGGCCAAGACTGTCCCGGAAGGCGAGATAATCGGCCGGCGTCATAGTCGCCAACACGTCCCAGGCGGCGATTAATTGCTCCTGCACTCGCGCGACACGCGTAAACATTTTCAGCGCCGGACCGATCTCGTCCTTGCGCAGATGCGCCACCGCGCCGGCAGTCTCGTGCAGGATCAGCTTCATCCAGATTTCCCCGACCTGGTGGATCAGGATGAAGAGCATTTCGTCATGCTCATCGGAGAGCGGGTGTTGCGAGGCCAGAAGCGTGTCGAGGCCGAGATAACCGGCATAGGACATCTTGTCCTTCATATCCCAGTGAATGTCCTCACCGGACACGTCGACACTGGACGCAAATTTGTCAGCCATAATCATCCCCTGGCCCCCGTTTCCCGAGGGCTGTCTGGCGCGACTCGGGCGCCGTTTTGTGACCACAGGTGTAGGGGATAAGCGGGGCGGGGGGCAACTGCTGGCAGACGGGCGATCCGTCGCAGAACCGGTCTTGCCAGCCTGGCCCGGCCTGCCTAGCGTTTGGGCCGAACGGGGGCGTGCACAAGATGATGGACGGGATTGCCGAACAGACAGTGTGGGATGTGATCGGGCTGTATCTGCGGCTTGGCTTTGAACACATCCTGCCCAAGGGGCTGGACCATATCCTGTTCGTGCTCGCGCTCTTCTTTGCCTCATCGAGGTTGAAGCCGCTGGTCTGGCAGGTCTCCGCCTTCACCGTGGCGCATACGCTCACCCTGGCTCTGGCCGTGCTCGGCCTGTTCACACTGCCGTCGAATATTGTCGAACCGGTCATCGCGTTCTCCATCGCCTTCGTCGCGATCGAGAACCTGGTCTTCAAGGATATGCAGCGCTGGCGGCCGCTGGTGGTGTTCGGTTTCGGCCTGTTTCACGGGCTCGGCTTTGCCGGCGTGCTGGTCGAGCTCGGCCTGCCGCAGGGCCAGCTTCTGCCGAGCCTTTTGAGTTTCAATATCGGCGTCGAGGCCGGCCAGCTGACGATTATACTGGCGATGTGGTTCGCCCTGCACCGTTTTCGCGATGCCAGCTGGTATCCGCTGCTGGCGAAGGGGGCTTCGACACTGATTGCGGCGACTGCGCTCTGGTGGGTGGTGGAGCGGGTGTTTCTGGCGGGGTAGGGGATAAAAAAAGGCGGCCCGGGAGCCGCCTTTTCCGTAATCCATGCGTCCGGGGTTTATTCCCAGCCGCAGCTGCTGCCGGTGTTTTGCTCTTCCAGATGCGTCATCAGTGGCTGGAAGTAGGCGATGATGGCCGAGCCGTCCATTTCGCGGGTGCCGGTGAAGGCTTCCAGCGCGTCGGGCCAGGGCTGTGAAGCGCCCATTTCCATCATCTCGTTGAAGCGTTGGCCAACTTCCTCATTGCCATAGACGGTGCAACGATTGAGCGGGCCTTCCCATCCAGCCATGTCGCAAGCGGCCTGCTGGAACTGGAATTGCAGGATATAGCTCAGGAAATAGCGCAGATAAGGCACATTATTGGCGATGTGATATTTCGCGCCCGGATCGAAGGCATCGGCCGGCCGGTCAACCGGCGGCATCAGGCCCTGATACTGCTCACGCAGCTCCCACCAGGCGGTATTGTACTGGTCCGGCGTGATCTCGCCGCGGAAGACACGCCAGCGCCATTGATCCATCATCACGGCAAACGGCAGGAAGGCGATCTTGTCGAGCGCCAGATCCATCATCAGGCCGAGATCGGCAGATTCGTCAGGCACTTCGTCCTGATCGAGCAGGCCGATCTGGACTAGGTAATCCGGCGTCACCGACAGCGCGACGAAATCGCCGATCGCTTCGTGGAAGCCGTCATGGGCGCCATTGCGGAACAGCATGTCCTGGCCGCGATAGGCGCGCTGGTAGAAATTATGGCCCAGCTCATGGTGCACGGTACGGAAGTCTTCCGCATTGACGTGGGTACACATCTTGATGCGGATATCTTCCTCATTGTCGAGATTCCACGCCGAGGCATGGCAGACGACATCACGATCGCGCGGACGCGTGATCAGGGAGCGTTCCCAGAAGGTCTCCGGCAGCGGGTCGAGGCCGAGCGAGGTATAGAAGCGCTCGCCTGTCTCAACCATCTGGCGCGGCGTGTAATCATTCGCCTCAAGCAATTGCGTCAGGTCATACCCGCCGCCATCGCTGGACTGGATGCCGACGATATCATTGATCGGTGCCCAGCCCTGGGCCCACATATTGCCGAGCAGATCGGCACGGATCGGGCCGGTCGTCGCCTGGACGTCCTCGCCATAGGTCTCATTGAGGCCATCGCGGACATAACAGTGGAGCTGTTCATACAGCGGCTCGACCTGGCCCCAGAGGCGCTCGACCTCGGCTTCCATCTCGTCGGCCGGCATGTCGTAATTGGACAGCCACATCTCGGCGAGGTCGGAAAAGCCCAGTTCGCGAGCACCGGCATTGGCGATCTCGACCATGGCGGCATAATCCTGGCTCATCTGCGCCGGATTGATCGCGGCGCGCCAGTCATTCCACATCATGGCGAGGAATTCAGGATCGCGCTCAGTGCCCATCATCACTTCCAGCGTGTCGAGCGTGACGGGTGTGTCGTCGATATCGATCGTGCCGGTGGAATAGGCCGAGCTCATCCGCGTCGTCAGTTCAGCCAGGCGCTGGGCGTAATCGCCGCCGGCCGGGGTCGGCAGGGTGATGCCGGCGGTCAGCATGGTCATCTTGCGACGCATGTCGAGCGGCAGTTCGGTGTCGGCGAAGCGCGCCGTGGCGCCGGCCTGCTGCACCGACAGCTCGGTCGCTTCCGCGCTCATCCGGCTGACCAGATACTCGGTGTCCTCGGTAATGAAGTTGGCATAGACCCAGGCGGTGTGAGCCGCGAATTCACCGAAATCAGCGATCTCGGCCTCGGTCTCTGCGAGGAAGCTTGCGGCATCCTCAACCGAACCGGCCGCAACGGGCGCAGTTTCGGTCATGACGGTCTCGTCGGCTGTGACGGCACCGTCCTGGGAATTTCCGTAGGCATAATAGCCACCCGCCGCCAACAAGGCGCCAACGGCTACACCGGCCAGAAGTTTGGTCATGGTTCAATTCTCCCCAATCTCGCGGCGCCTCGCGCCGAATTGCGCCCATCCTCGCTTTCTGGCCGCTCAGGTCAAGCGCGCTGATAACGCTTGTCTGCACATGCGGACGAGTGTCTGCGCGGTGCGGCTCGACACACGGATTGCCGGGATGCTCTAATCGCTGCCATCAATGAGCTTGAAGGATGGCCCATGTTCGATCGGTTGAAACAGCTTGAAGTCCTGCGCAAGAGCTTCGAGACGCAAGGCTGGGCTCTGGCGCACCAGATGTTCCCGGCCGAAGTGGCGGCCGCCATGTTGTTCCAGTTCCAGCGGGGCCTGGGCAATACGCCCGAGACCTATACCGGGATTTGGGGCAAGGGGCCGTTCACACGAGAATTCTGTTTTGAATCCTACGCCTACCACTATCCCTTCCATGCCGGACTGCTCTGGTCGCTGACGCCCTATATGCAGGCACTGACCGGCAAGGAATTGCTGCCGACGACGTCTTATTTCCGGGTCTATCGCAAGGGTGATCATTGCGCCTTGCACGTCGACCGGGCCGCGGCGGAATACGCGATTTCACTGACGCTGGGCTATTCCGACGACATTTCCTGGCCGCTCTGGGTGTCCAAGGACGCGGTGCGCGAGGATGCGCGCATGAAGGAAGGCGGATTATTGCCGGACGGGACGGCGATGAGCATGTTGCGCATTCCGATGCAGCCGGGCGATGCGGTGATTTATGATGGCGTCAACCGCCTGCACGGCCGCCACGACCCTAATCCCAATGAATGGTCGGCGCATCTCTTCTATGATTTTGTCGACCGCAACGGACCTTATGCCGATCAGGCCTTCGACCGCCGCGATGAGTTCGTTCAGCCCAGCGCTTTCCACTTCCCGGCCCCGGGCGCACCGACGACACCCAGGAAAAAGGTGCGGCGTCACACCCGCTGACCGGCCGTCTCACACTGCCAGGGCGCGGGCATGCCAGGCGAGATGCTCGCCGACGAAGCTGGCAATGAAGAAATAGGAGTGATCATAGCCCTCCTGGCGCCTGACCGTGATGTCGCGGCCCCTGATTTCAGCTTCAAGCAGGTCGGGCCGCAATTGTTCCGCGAGGAAATTATCGGCCTCGCCCTGATCGATCAGGATAGGCGGCAGGTCGGCCTGGCTGCTGCGCAGGAGCTGGCAGGCATCATGAGCCGCCCAGGCTGACGGGGGCTCACCGAGATAGGTGGTGAAGGCCTTCACGCCCCAGGGCACCTGCATCGGAGCGACGATCGGCGCGAAGGCCGAGATCGCGGCAAAACGGTCGGGATGCGTCAGACCAATGGTCAACGCGCCATGCCCGCCCATGGAATGGCCCATGATCGACTGGCGCTGCATGTCGAGCGGGCAGGCCTCACCCACCAGGCCGGGCAATTCCGCGGTGATATAATCCCACATCCGGAAATGCTTCGCCCAGGGCTCGCGGGTGGCGTTGACGTAGAAGCCGGCACCCTGGCCGAGATCATAGGCCTCGTCATCGGCGACGCCATCACCGCGCGGCGAGGTGTCGGGGCAGATGATCGCCAGGCCGAGCTCGGCCGCGTAGCGCTGGGCCCCGGCCTTGATGATGAAATTCTCGTCGCTGCAGGTCAGACCCGCCAGGAACCAGACGGCCGGAACCGGGCCCTTTGCAGCCTGGGGCGGCAGATAGACGGAGACAGTCATCTCGCAATCGAGCACTTCGGAGCGGTGGCGATAGCGCCGCTGGTCGCCGCCGAAACATTTGACCGAGCTGATCAATTCCATGGGGAACCTCGTATGTGTTAGCGCGGGGCCTTGCCGCGCTTGGCGGCCTGGATGACGATTTCCAGCCCGTTGAGAAAGGCTGAGCGATCCTTGGGGCCGAAGGGCCGCGCACCGCCGGTCTGCATGCCGGTCTCGCGCAGATCGGTCATCAGATTGCGCGTCGCCAGCACCGAGCCGATATTGTCGGGCGTGAAGGCCTTGCCGCGATGATCGACCGCCAGTGCGCCGGCCTTGAGGCAACGATCGGCGAGCGGAATGTCCGTCGTCACGCAGACATCGCCCGGGCCGATCTCGTCGGCAATCCAGTTATCGGCCGCATCCGTGCCCTGGTCGACAATTACCAGCCGGGCCCAGTTGGAATTGGGCCGGCGGATACCGCCATCGCAGACGAAGAGCATTTCGATTTCATGGCGCTCGCCGACGCGAAGGACTTCGTCCTTCACCGGGCAAGCATCGGCATCAACGAAAAGCTTCACCGCAACTGGTCCACAAGTTCCAGCATGGCTTCCAGATTAGCCGCGCCGAGCTTGCGGCAGCGCTCCGGCGACCAGCCATGCACCATGTCGGGCAGGTCGGCATTATCCTTGAACGGCATTTCCAGCGTCATCGCCAGGCACTTGAATTCATTGGCGAGATAATTCGTGCAGACGGAGAGATTGGCGGTGCCCGGCGCGTCGACATCATAGCCATGCTTGGTCTGGAAATCCGGGCTGACCTTGCATAGCGCTGCCTTGTAGGCGTCGAGATTGACCTGACCACGCTGGTCGAAATTCGGGGCACCTTCGCCGCCAGCGATGAAATTATAGGGCAAGGCCTCATCGCCATGGACGTCGAGGGCGAGATCGATACCGGTCTCGCGCATGCGGTTGAGAACGTGGAAGACTTCCGGCGAATTTTCCAGACTGGCCTTGTCCCATTCGCGATTGAGATTGACGCCCTTGGCATTGGTGCGCAGATGGCCGCGTTTCGAGCCATCGGGATTCATGTTCGGCACAATGTGGAGGACGGCTTTCGAGCGCAGCTTGCGCGCCACCGGATCATCGGGGTCGAGCAGGCGGTCGAGAAAGCCCTCCATCCACCATTCCGCCATCGTCTCGCCAGGGTGCTGGCGTGCGGTGACCCAGATGGTGCGCTTCTTCTTGGAAGGCTCGCCGACGGTGAGGCAATCCATCGTCTGCCCGTCCAGCGTTTCGCCAAGCACTTCAAGTTTGACGCCTTCGCAGCTCTGCACGGCGGCGATCAGGTCCTGGTGGCGCTCCATCGAGAAGGGCGCGAAATAGGCATACCACACTGTGTCGAGTTCCGGTGTGTGCTGCAGTGTCAAAACGCCCTTGGCATAGCTGGTCTCGACGCGGAACCAGGTCTCCCGGTCATAGGAAGCGCAGGCCTGATAGCCCGGCCAACCTTCGAGATAGGCGGCGCCGCCGGCATTGGTGATGCGCATCACCAGATCCTCGTCGCGCGCGCCGGAGACGCGAAAATGGAACCATTGATAGAAGTCGGAATCCTTGTCCTTGCGGATCTCCAGCTCGATATTCTCGGGATCGCGGGAATTCTTGACGACGATATTGCCGCTGTCGAACTTGTCAGTGATGTGCAGGGTCATGGGCGCGCTATCCGGGGCAGGGGGTGAGTCTTGGCCCGTCTCTTAGCCCTCAATCGGTATCGAGGCCAGATCAGCGACATCGAGGGAGAGGTCACGGGCGAAGGCGATGAGGCGTTTATCGGCGGTGAGCAGGGGATATTGATAGGATTGCGCGGTCGCCAGATAGACGCAGTCATAGACCGGATGATCCAGCTCTGCCGCGAGCCGCTGGGCGAGGACGATTAGTCTGAAATCATCGACGATGGAGAGCTGCCGGTCCAGCTGCCGGACCGCTTCCTGGGCCTGGTCCAGGGTGATGTCACCCCGGCGGACGTATTTCCAGAGCGCGTTCGCCGTCTCGGTGAGAATTAGACGGGGCGCGATGAATTCATACGCGCGTGCGGCGGCAAGCGCACGCAAGCGCTCCGGTACCGCCAGAAACATCCGGGTCGCGACGCTGGCGTCGAGGATGAAAACACTCAACGGGCGCGATCCTCGCGGATCAGATCGGTCGGGTCGAGATCCGATGGCCGCGAGCTTTCCTGCATCCCCTTGGCGAACGCCAGGAATGCCTCTTTGTCCGACATGACCTTGGCCGTCAGCAATTCACGCAGATATTGTTCAAGCGAGGTGCTCGCCGATTCGGCATTCAGTTTGAGCTTGGCGATGACCTCGTCATCGAGATTGCGGATGAGAATCTGGCCCATGGCGCGCTCCGTGATAGCATGGCGCTATCATACGGCGGTCTTTGGAACAAAGAAAGGCCGGAGAGGAGCATCGGAGAACCGGCTGGCACCGTCAGGCTCTGTTCAGTCTGGACGACTCGCACGCAGGGTCAAACATCCGCCCCACGAGATCGTGCCCTCCAACGGCACAAAACCACAACCCTCGTCTTGCCAACGTATTTCGAGCATCGAGTCGGGCCGAAAGATGTCCGATGAGATGGCAGCAACCTCCCCGTTGTCATTGCGGTCCTGCGTGAGCCGTCCATGCAGACACCCCGTCGCAATCCCGGCGAGATCGTCGAGACTGGAGCCATGTGTGTACCGGCCCAGTGCGCCGTAAACTTCGCCTGCCCAGGACGAGTCAAACTCGTCATCGTTCGGGTAATATCGCATGTCGGGTCGCATCGAGATCACATCGGTTCGCTCGACCCACATGAACTGGACGGTCTGGGGCTCGTCCGGCCCGGATCGCGCCCAAGCGTCCAACGCAGTGCAATCCTCCGGCTGCATCGCGAATTGCGCCCACGGGGCGCTCTGACACCCCGTCAGGCCGGCGACGAAGCTCAGGAGCAGCGCCCGCATCAATAAACCACCACACTCCGAATGCTCTTGCCGGCATGCATCAGATCAAAGGCGTCATTGATCTTGTCCAGCGGCATGGTGTGGGTGATGAGGTCGTCGATATTGATCTTGCCGTCCATATACCAGTCGACAATCTTGGGCACATCGGTGCGGCCGCGGGCGCCGCCAAAGGCTGATCCGCGCCAGACGCGGCCGGTGACGAGCTGGAAGGGGCGGGTGGAGATTTCCTGGCCGGCACCGGCGACGCCGATAATGATGCTCTCGCCCCAGCCCTTGTGGCAGCATTCCAGCGCCTGGCGCATCGTGTTCACATTGCCGATGCACTCGAAGGAATAATCCGCGCCGCCATTGGTCAGGTCCATGATCGCCTCGACCAGGTTCTCGACCTTTTTCGGATTGATGAAATCGGTCATGCCGAATTTCTTTGCGATCTCGACGCGGTCCTCATTGATATCAATGCCGATAATCTTGCCTGCGCCGACCATGCGCGCGCCCTGGATGACGTTGAGGCCGATACCGCCAAGGCCGAACACGACGACATTCGAACCCGGCTCGACCTTGGCATCGAACGCCACCGCGCCAACGCCTGTGGTGACGCCGCAGCCGATATAGCAAATCTTGTCGAAGGGCGCGTCTTCGCGGACCTTGGCGAGCGCGATTTCGGGCAGGACGGTGAAATTGGAGAAGGTCGAGCAGCCCATATAGTGCAGGATCGGCTTGCCGCCGATCGAGAAACGGCTGGTGCCATCAGGCATCAGGCCGGCGCCCTGGGTCGAGCGGATCTTCTGGCACAGATTGGTTTTCGGATTGAGGCAATACTCGCATTCGCGGCATTCCGGCGTGTAGAGCGGGATGACATGATCGCCCGGCTTCACCGAGGTCACGCCAGCACCGACTTCGCGCACGATGCCGGCCCCCTCATGGCCAAGAATCGCTGGAAATGCGCCTTCCGGATCGTCGCCGGAGAGGGTGAAGGCATCGGTATGGCAAACACCGGTCGCCATGATCTCGACCAGCACTTCGCCGGCGCGCGGACCTTGTAGATCGACGGTCTCGATGACGAGCGGGGCTCCGGCCTGGTAGGCGATCGCGGCGCGTGTTTGCATGATGTGTGTCTCCCTCACAGCGTGTTCACGCCATGGTTACGGGATCAATGCGCGCCGGTCGAGTAGAAGTCTGCTTCGCGTCGCCGCCGCTTGCGGTTAGGCTGGCAATATTCGGGGAGGGCTCTCATAGCCAGGACTATTCAACGCATCGTGCTGATCGCACTACCGCTCTTCATCGCGGCAATATTTCTCGACTCGCTACGCTATAAATTCACCGACGCGCCGGAGACCCAGGTGATCTTCGGCCTGCTCGATGGCTGGGCCGCAACATGGGGGGCGGCCGGCCTGTTCGGCCATACCGGCCTGTTCAGCCGATACGTGATCGGAATGGCAGAACTCATTGCTTCTGCACTGCTATTGAGTGGATTTATACCCGGTTTGAAGCGTTTGCAGATTCTCGGTGCCGGCCTCGGTCTGGCGGTGATGACGGGCGCGATTTGCTTCCATCTCTTCACGCCGCTGGGTATTGATCCCAACCAGGATGGTGGCGGGCTCTTCGTCGCGGCGTGTGTCGTGTGGCTGTCCTGCGTGACCTTGCTGGTGCTCAGGCGTCAGGACGTGCTGGCGACCGGTTGCGGCTTCATTCGGCTTCTGATCCAGACCCCGGCGCGATAGGCCAGCAAGAGCGCCAATATCCCGCCATGAATCCAGGGACCCAATTGGTTGCCCTTGACCATGAAGCCGTAGTGCAGGCAGGCGATCACGGCGAGGGGGTAGACGCTGTAGTGGAGGTTTTGCCACGCCCTCGCGCCCAGGCGCCGGACCATGGCGTTGAAGGAAGTCAGGGCCAGCGGAATCAGCAGGATAAAGGCCGTCATGCCCAGCGTGATATAGATCCGCTTGACGACATCCTCCCACAGCCCGGCCCACATGCCGGTCAAACTCATGCCGGCGGCGAGATAGAGGTCGAGGCCGAGATAGGCCACCAGATGCGCGGCAGCGTACCAGAAAGCCGCCAGCCCGATCCGGCGGCGCACCTTCATGATCGGCAGCCAGCGGGTCAGGTCGCGAAACGGCGTCACCGCCAGCGAGATCAACAGGATGCGCAGGGCCGTATCGCCCAGAAAACGATGGGTTTTCTCGATCGGGTTGAAGCCGAGATCATGGGGCGCACCGCTCAGCAGCAAACCCCATTGCCAGCCCAGCCAGAGGCCGGGCAGGGCCAGGGCCCAGAAGGTCAGCGGTTTGAGCCAATCCTTCGCGAAACTCCGCAGGACTGCGTTTTTGGCCATGCTCAATGGTTCTCGATCAAATCCATGCCGGCATAAAGCCCGGCGACTTCAGGGCCATAGCCATTGAACATCTCGGTCTCGCGGCGCGCAAACGGGCCCGCCCCGATGACGCGTTCCGAGGCCTGACTCCAGCGTGGATGGGCGCGGTTCGGATTGACGTTGGAATAAAACCCGTATTCGCGCGGCGCGGAGCGCTTCCAGGAGGTCTCCGGCTCGTCCGATACGAAACGGATTTTGACGATGGATTTGATGGACTTATAGCCATATTTCCAGGGCACGACGAGGCGGATCGGGGCGCCATTCTGGTTGGGCAGAACTTCGCCATAAAGCCCGACCGCCAGGAAGGCGAGTTCATTCATCGCCTCATCCATGCGCAGGCCTTCCTTGTAAGGCCAGTCGAGCACGGCTGAGCGGGTGCCGCGCATTTCGCCGGCGTCCTGATAGGTGATGAACTGGACATAGCGCGCATCCGAGGTCGGCTCGAACTGGCGCAGGACAGCACCGAGCGGAATGCCGATCCAGGGGATGACCATCGACCAGGCCTCGACGCAGCGCAGCCGGTAGATGCGCTCCTCAAGTGCTGAAAAATCAACGACATCTTCCAGGGCGAACCGGCCGGTGCGGGTGGCATGGCCTTCGATCTCGATCGACCAGGGATCGGTCGTCATGGCGCTGGCATAGCGGGCGGGGTCGTCCTTGCCGACGCCGAATTCGTAGAAATTATTATAGCCGGTCACCGCCTCGTAAGGCGTTGATTCGTCAGCGACTTGATAATCCGTCGCGCGAAAGGGCAATGCCCCGGAGAGCGGACGGCCAGTGCCGGCCTGGGCGACCGATTCCTCGGCCGCGCCGCAGCCGGCCAGCCCTGCCAGGCCAAGCGCCCCGACTGTGGCCATGATCTGGCGGCGATTGAGGAAATCGGCCTTCGACGTCACGGCGCGCTCGGGCAATTGCCAGCGATGGGGTTTCTTGATCAGCATCGTATTCCTCGGCTATTGGCACTGGGTAAATGCGAGGATAGGGCAGTTTCGGCCAGCCGTATCCCCGCCGCACGCCATTGTGATGATCTGTCAGCTGCTCGCCTGCCATTCCCTGGCCGCAGGCCTGCCATTCAACACCCGCCCGGCTATCGCCAGATGGCCATTCGCTGTCATGGTACGCGCCTGACGTCCGAACGGATCAATTATGACGCCCCGAATCGACCTGCCCCGGCCTTGTGACGACGATTTGCGCTGGCGTTTCGATTGCCGCGACGCCCAGGCGGTGATCGAGGTGCGGCTGGCCGGCCGAGATGATCTCGATGTGATCGACGGCATCGAAGTCGACAGTTTCACCGCTGACCGTTTCGCCCGCGAAAATCTGCGCCGCATGCTGGCGGCGCGCAAAACCCTGTTCCTGCTCGCCCGGATCGGCGGCGAGCCGGCGGGCTATCTCGCCCTGGCCTTTCGCCGCGGCAGTGCGACCTCGCGCATCTATTCCATCGCCGTCGCGCCGGACCACAGGGGCGTTGGCGTGGCGCAGGCGATGCTGGGCGCGGCGACCGATCTGACGGCGCGGCGCGGCGGCGCCAAGATCCGGCTGGAAGTGCGAAAATCCAACACAAAGGCGATCACCGTGTATCAACGCGCAGGATTTCACTTGCGGGGCACACGGGAAGCCTATTACGAGGACGGTGAAGCGGCGTTGCTATTTGAAGCGGAGGCGCCGCACAGATCAGGAGAGCGATAGCTCGTGAGCGACTGGCTCATTCTCGTTGAACATGTTGGCGATCTCGGCCAGCACGAAACGCCTCACAAGGTCATGCGCATCCGCGATTATATCGTCAATGCGCAGCTCTTCACCGGCCGGCGGCCGAATATCATCAATCTGGCGCGCAGCTATAGCTATCAGTCGAAGGGCTATTACGCCTCGCTTCTGGCCGAAGCGCGCGGCCACCGCATCGTGCCGACGGCGCAATCGGTCGTCGAGCTGAGCCGCAAGGGGCTTTACGCCCAGGCGCTGCCCGACCTCAATGTCGCGCTGATGAAGGATCTCGGCGGTGTCGCCTCGGAGGACAAACACTTGCTTGTCTCCTTCGGCAATTGCCAGAACAAGGCCCTCGCCAAATTCTCCAAGCTGTTGTTCGACTGGTTCCGCGCGCCGGTGCTCGACGTGACGCTGTCGGCTTCGGGCAAGGAGATCCAGCAGATCAAGGCGATCTCGCCGCACGTTTTGAAGAATGAGGACCGGCAATTCTTCCTCGATTGCCTGGGCCAATACACACGCCGCCAATGGGTCGCGCCCAAGGAACGCACCGCGGCGCGCTGGTCGCTGGCGATCCTGACCGACCCGAAGGAGGAATTCCCGCCCTCGAGCAAGTCCTCGGTCCAGCGCCTGGCCAGTGTGGCGGCCAAAATGGGCGTCGAGGTCGATCTGATCGGCCCCAATGATCTCGCCAGCCTGGCCGAGTATGACGCGCTCTTCATTCGCACCACCACGGCGATCGATAATTTCACCTATCGCTTCGCCCGCCGCGCCGAGCAGGAGGGCATGCCCGTCATCGATGATTGCCGCTCGATGATCCGCTGCACCAACAAGGTCTTCCTGAAAGAGCTGATGGAGCAGGGCGGTGTGCCGGCCCCGAAAACCGAAATCCTCGACGCCACCACCCCGATGACCGGCCTGTTCGACCGCCTCGGCTCAACGGTCGTGCTGAAAGCCCCCGACGGCTCCTTCAGCCGCCAGGTCCACAAGGTCACCAATGAGGCCGAGCTCGCCAAACGCGCCAAGGAGCTGTTCGCCGACACCGCCCTGATCATCGCCCAGGAATTCATGCCCACAGACTATGACTGGCGCATCGGCGTGCTCGATGGCGAGCCCTTGTTCGCCTGCAAATACAAGATGGCCCGCGGCCACTGGCAGATCATCAAGCACGAGGCCGACGGCAAATATACCGAGGGCGGTTTCGAAACCATGGCCATCAAAGACGCCCCGCCGGAAGTGATCGAGATTGCCAAAAAGGCCGCCAATCTGATCGGCAATGGCCTGTACGGCATCGACATGAAGCAGAATGAAAAGGGGATTTTCGTGATCGAGATCAATGATAACCCCAATCTCGAAACCGAAGTCGAAGGCGCCGTGCTCAAGGACGAGCTCTGGCGCGCGATCATCGGCTGGTTTTCGATCAGGCTGGAGCGGCGGATGAGTGCGGTGAAGGTGAAGGGGTAGGGGGCAGACGTAGCGCGCGTCATCCTCACCAGCTCCGCCCCGGACTTCGTCCGGCGCACCTCTTCCATCAAGGAAGAGGAGGGCGATCATCGAGGCCGGCCAGATCAAACTCCCTCCTCCTCCTTGATGGAAGAGGTGGCCGCGAAGCGGCCGGAGCTGGTGACGGCCTCGCACCGCTCAGCGGCGCATGTCGCGCAGGCCGGCTTCGAGGGCGTCGCGGATGGCGATGAGCACGCCGTCCATATTATTGTGCACGTCCATGTTCCAGATGCGCAGGACGCGAAAGCCTTGGTCTTCAAGCCAGGCATCGCGGATGGCGTCGGCCGCGCGGTGGTCGTCGAGGCTGTGCTGGCCACCATCGAGTTCGATCACGAGTTTCGGGGTGAAGCAGACAAAGTCGACGATATAGCGGCCCAGGGGCGCCTGGCGGCGGAATACGAAGCCCTCGGCGCGCCAGGTCTTCAGCCGGCTCCAGAGCCGGACTTCATGCGGCGTCATGCGCTTTCTGAGTTGGCGCGCGAGTTTGACCATTGGACGCGTCATGATGGCAGGCTGACACAACCGGCCGTGGGTGTCGCGTGACGCCCGTCAAACGGCGGCGGGTGAGCCCGTCATCCTCACCAGCTCCGCCCCGGACTTCGTCCGGCGCACCTCTTCCATCAAGGAAGAGGAGGGAGACAGGCGAAGCGGCAGGGCGCATCCCTGATCGCTTGCTTGATGGGGGCATTCACGCCCCCAGATACCCCGCAATCCGCGCCTCGATCGCCTCGACCACGCGCGCGACCTTGCCAGCATCGGCCGCTTCACCATGCGGCGCGGCGAAGCGGTGGGAATCATTGTCGTAATACCGCCCTGTGGCGCCGGCAAACTCATCCGATAGCGCGGCACGCGTCAGGATGTCGGCGCCGATGCCGATATCATTGCCGGCGACGCCGAAGCCCTTGCGGACCATATTTGTTGCCAGCAGCGAGCCCGGATTGACTGCAATCGTGGCGGGGCCCTCGAGGCCGAGATCGGCGGCGAGGGACTGGCTCCACTCGGTCAGGGCGAGCTTGCTCTGGGCATAGGCGGCCATCGGCTCCAAGGGGCGCTCTCCGGCGAGGGCCTGAAGGTCGACGGGGGCCTGGGCGGCGGAGGAGAGGTGGATGATGCGGCCATCGCGCGGGATGGCGCCGAGCAGAAGGCGCGTCAGCAGGGCCGGGGCCAGGGTGTTGACGACGAAGCGGACATCCTGTCCGTCGGCCATGACCGGGTGGTCGGTCTTGTAGATGCCGGCATTATTGATCAGCACGTCGATTTGACCATGGGCGGCGCGGATCTCGCGGCCGAGGCGGGCGGTTGCGTCCAGGTCGGACAGATCGGCCTGCCAGGTCTCGACGGGGCCCGCGCCGGGCAGGGCGCGCAATTGCGCTGCCGTGGCGGTGAGTTTTTCGGCGCTGCGGCCATGGATCAGGAGCGTGTGCCCGAGAGCGCCAAGGGACAAGGCGGCGGCCTGGCCGATCCCGTCCGTGGCACCGGTGATCAGGATGGTTTTGGGCATGGCGGGTCCTTATCTGGCGGCGCGGGGCCGGGTTGAGCGAACAGGGTAGCATATTCGCCCGGCGATGCGCTGCGTGATGCCGGGTACCCGGGACATGCTCCGGCTTTGCCGGTGCGTGTCCCGACTCGGGTCGCCGGTTCTCAACGCAAGTCGGGACACGTACCGGCGGGAGGCCGGAACATGTCCCGCGCCATCGCTAGTCCCGGCATTCGCGCCAGTCCGGCCCCAGCCAGCAGCCGGAGCGGTCCTGGCCCAGACGGGTGCCTTCGCGGATGTGGAAGCTCGCGGGATCGGCGCCGGTCACCTCGAAATGACGCCAATAGACGCCGCCGCTATCGCGGGAGTATTCGGCGCCGAGGCGTTCGAATGTGGCGCGATCGGTGAGCGGCAGACGCAGACCGTAGGCATAGACGCAGGCGCTGTCCGCGGTGAAAGCCTCGTCCTCGCTCTCGGCCTCGCTTTCGATGACGGTGAAGGTGGACAGATCGCACGGCACGAAGCGGGCCCAGCCGGCATAGGCGGCCGCCCGATCAACGCCAGTGCTCGGCCCGATCGTTCTGAAGCTGGCGCCATCAGCGCCTTCGATCAGGTTGGTTCCGCGCCAGACCTGGGTGTCATCGGCGGCCAGTTCATCATTGATGGCGCGGAAGGAGGGCGCATCAACCCCTGCCAGCGCGGTGCCGCGATAATAGCCGCTTCGGGCGTCCTTGCCCCAATTGGCGAAGGCGAGGATTTCGAATGTCTGCGGATCGGCCTCGGTGCGGCGCTCATAGCGGTCGAAAGACGGGCTCGCGGATGTGCCCGGATAGGAAACCCAGTACACCGCATCGCTGCGGATGTCGTAATGGGCCGGCTCGACCAGGGCGCAACCCTGCAGGGCCAGAACTGCGGCGAAAGCGATCATGATCGTGCGCCACGGCGGGCCGCAAACACGCTTCAGGCTCATGCGTTACCCCTGTCAAATGCGGCCTGCCAAAGGCGGCCTGTCAAAGGCAGGCAGGCGCCAGTTGGTCGCGGCGCGGGAAGGGCCGGAAGTCTGGCGGCTTTCCGGATCGTCCGGCCGCTGGAATCAGCCATATCACCCCTGTCAGCCGTCCGCTCGCGATATCGCGCGCTTCACGGCGGAAATTCCAACACACCCCCGCAACAAAGCGCTATGTGCCGCCGCGCAAATCCTGTATGGCCGCGTTTGCGCAGCTGACAGAGTGCGCCCACGCAACAGGATTGCTTTTCATGGCCAGCCAGAAATCCCGCTCTTCGCTCAATATCCGCAATGCCCGCATCGCGGATATTCCGGCGATCATCGCATTGGTGGACAAGGTTTATCCGCAACTGGACAGCTATAGCACCGCGATGGTGCAGGGGCAGATTTCCAACTTTCCCGAAGGCCAGGTTGTGGTCGAATATGACGGTGAAATCGTGGGCTATTGCGCCAGTTTCATCATCGACGAGGCCTCGGCGCTGTCGCCGCACACCTGGAATGGCATTACCGGCTCGGGCTATGCCTCGCGCCATAATCCCAAGGGCGACTGGCTCTATGGGATGGAAGTGTGCGTCGATCAGGAAAAGCGCCGGCTGCGGATCGGCCAGCGGCTCTATGATGCGCGCCGCGAATTATGCGAGCGCTATGAGCTGAAGGGGATTGTGTTTGGCGGGCGGATGCCCAGCTGGAAGCGCCGCAAGAAACTCTATCCCAATCCGGCCGATTATCTCGAGGCCGTCGTCGAGCAGAAGATCTCCGATCCGGTGATCCGCTTCCAGATGCGCCTCGGTTTCGAGCCGATCGGCGTGCTCAGCGATTATCTGCCCTTTGACGACGCCTCGGGCGGCTATGCCAGCCATATGGTCTGGCGCAATCCTTATGCCGTGGTCCACACCAAGAGCGCCAGCGCGCCTCCGGGCGAGAAGGAGAGCGTGCGCGTTGCCTCGGTCCAGTTCCAGCAGCGCAAGGTTCACTCTTTCGAAGAATTCATGAGCAATGTGGAGTATTTCGTCGATGTCACGGCGGATTACCGCTGCGATTTCGTCGTCTTCCCTGAACTCTTCACCCTGCAATTGCTGGCCTTTGCCGAGACCCGGCTGACGCCCTCGCAGTCGATCGAGGCGCTAACCGAATACACGCCGCAATTTGTCGAGGCGATGCGCCAGCTGGCGATCAGCTATAATATCAATATCGTCGGCGGTTCGCACCCGACCCGCACCGAACGCGGCGATATCCAGAATATCGCCTATGTCTTCCTGCGCGATGGCTCGGTCCACCAGCAGGAGAAGATCCACCCGACCCCGTCGGAGCAGATGTGGTGGGGTATCAAGGGCGGTAATGAGATCGCCACCATCCAGACCGATTGCGGGCCAATCGGCGTGCTGATCTGCTATGACAGCGAATTCCCCGAACTGGCGCGCCAGCTGGTCGATGCCGGTGCCAAGCTGCTCTTCGTGCCGTTTTGCACCGATAACCGCCAGGGCTATATGCGAGTGCGCTATTGCAGCCAGGCGCGGGCGATCGAGAACCAGTGCTATGTCGTGATGTCCGGTAATGTCGGAAACCTGCCAGGTGTGGAAAACATGGATATTCAATATGCCCAGTCCTGCATATTGACCCCGTGCGACTTCCGCTTCGCGCGCGACGGTATCGCGGCGGAATGCACGGAGAATGTCGAGACCGTCGCCATCGCCGACCTCAATCTGGGCGATCTCGACTGGGCCCGTCAGGAGGGCACGGTGCGCAATCTGCGTGACCGCCGTTTCGACCTCTATTCGATCAAATGGACCGCCAAGACCTGAGGCCAGCTGCGATGATGGACGGACAATGCCATTGCGGCGCAGTGCGCTGGACGCTCAGCATCGAGCCCGACTGGCTGACCCGGTGCAATTGCAGCTATTGCCGCCGCGCCCAGGCGCTCTGGGCCCATGCCGACCGGGCCCGGGTGACGCTCGATTACCGGGCTGACAGTGTCGTGCGCTATCTCCAGGGCGACCAGACCCTGGCCTTCATCTCCTGCAAGCGCTGTGGCTGCACGACGCATTGGGAGGGCGCCGATCCGGCGGCCGGCGGGCGCATGGCCCTCAATGCCCATATGGCTGAACCGTCGGCGATAGAGGGCCTTCGCATCCGGCATTTTGACGGCGCGGACAGCTGGGAATTTCTCGACTAGGGCGGGCAGGCGGGACCGAGGGGCCCCGCACGCCCTTCAGACCGGCTCCACCACATCGGCCCAATCGGGATTTTTCTGCGCCTGGGAGGCGAGGAAAGGGCATTGTGGATAGATGGTGAAGCCCTTGGCGCGGGCCTCGCTGACGACATGATGTGCCAGCGCAACGCCGACGCCGGTGCCGCGCAGGCTTTGCGGCACGCCGACATGATCAACCAGGATGCGATTCTCGCCGGTGCGCCTGAAGGTCAGCTCGCCCGGATCGGGCTTGCCGTCGACATGCGCCAGATAGCGGCCGCGCTGCCCGTCCGCCTCAAGGGTGAAGGTGATGCCGGGGGATGGTGTCATCGCATTTTCCTTTCGGGCGGGCGCGTCAATCGTGCGTCCGGGTCACAGGGTAACCGGTCCACCCATCGCCGCAACAGCCAGCACGAGCTGATCGCCCGACTGATACGGCGCCGCGAAAGCAAACCAGACTGTACTGGCGAGGACCGCCAGGGAGACTATCAAACCGACCCACCGCATGGGGCACTCCATCATAACTCAACGCCTAGATAGGAAGCGCCGGCGTCCCGATTAAGGTCCGGAACGGAAATAGACCTGTGCCGCACAGTACGGGGCCGCACCGCGCATGCCGCCCCCGGCGGATCGCCTTGTCACCGGACCGGAGGAGGCCCACACTGCGGGGCGAATTCAGGTGGGAAGGCGGCTACCATGCGTCACATCAAATTATGGATTATCGCCGGGCTGATTGCCCTGCTCGCGCTGTTTGCCTTCCAGAACATGTCCCAGGTGGAACTGACGGTGCTGTTCTGGAGTTTCCAGACCAGCCGCATAGTCGTGATCGGATCGAGTTTTCTGCTCGGCGGCGTGGTCGGCTGGCTGCTCAAGGCCTTCTGGCATCCCGGCGCGCGCGCGAGGCGCTGATCCTGGCCGGGCGAGGCAATTGACCCCCCGCTTGTCCCGCGGCGCGATCGGGTGACAATGGCGTCTTCAACCGGCCCAACCGAGGTAGGCATGTCCCGTGATCCCTATGAGGTTCTTGGTGTGACCAGGACCGCGACCGCCGAAGAGATCAAGAAGGCTTATCGCAAGATCGTGCGCACCAGCCATCCCGATCTCAATCCCGATGACGCGGGCGCCCAGGCGCGTTTCATCGAAGCGACGGCGGCGCATGATCTGCTGAAGGACCCGGACCTGCGCGCCCGCTATGACAAGGGCGAGATCGATGCCAGCGGCGCCGAACGCCAGGCCGAGCGTCCCTTCTATCGTGACTATGCCCAGCAGCCGGGCAATCCCTATCAATCCTCGCGCGGGTTTGAGGGGTTCGTCAGCTCGGACATATTCGAGGAAATCCTGCGACAGCGCGGCCAGGGCAGTGCCCGCAGCGCTCATTTCAACGCACCGGGTCCGGACCGGCGCTATCAGCTCGAACTGGATTTTCTCGAAGCGGCCCTGGGCACGCAAAAGCGCATCACCCTGCCGGACGGGCAGAGCCTCGACGTCAGGATCCCGACCGGCACCGCCGATGGCCAGACCATCCGCCTGCGCGGCAAGGGCGGTGAGGGGTTGGGCGAGGGGCCTGATGGCGACGCGCTGGTAACGCTGTCGGTCCGGCCGCACAAACTATTCCGCCGTGAGGGTAATGATATCCTGCTGACCCTGCCGATCTCGCTTGATGAAGCCATACTTGGCGGCAAGGTCGAGGCGCCGACGATTGACGGGCCGGTCTCCCTGTCCATTCCCAAGGGGGCCAGCAGCGGCCAGGTCCTGCGGCTGCGCGGACGCGGCGTGCAGCGGCCGGGCCAGACGCCGCGCGGTGATCAGCGCGTTGAATTGCGCATTGTCTCGCCACCGGAGATGGACGAATCGCTGCGCAGCTTCATGGAGAGCTGGCGCGAAACCCATGCCTATGATCCGCGCAGGGAGATGATGTCATGAGCGAGAACCTGACCGCCAATGAAATCATAGACGCTGTTGCGGCACTGACAGCCGAACGGCTCACCACCTATATCGAGATCGGCATTATCATGCCCATCCAGGGCGAGGCGGGGCCGCTCTTCGCGCCGGTCGATTGTGCCCGCTTGCAGTTGATCTGTGAGCTGGAACAGAGCCATGAGCTCGCCGACGAGGCATTGGAAATGGTGATGTCACTGGTCGACCAGCTCCATAGCGCCCGCGCCGACCTGCAGGCCCTGGGCGCTGCTGTCGATGCCCAGCCGGTCGCGGTGCGCGAACAGGTGCTGGCAGCCTGGAGAGCACGCCGCGGCGGATAGGGCCGGTTCCAGCTTCGTCAAGATCGGTGAAGGCCCCGTGCCGGGCTGGTTCTCGAGGGGGCTCAGGCGACCCATGGCCCGCGCGGCGGCGGGGAAGTAAAGCCCAGCCCGGGGCCCGGTGCTGGGCCCTGATGCCACTGTCCTGACGCGGCCTTCCCGCCTTTCGGGGCAGGTTCGAGCCCGGTTCAGCTCGAGATTGCAGAGCGCACCCCGGCCACCAGGACGCCCAAATAACCAAGCAAATCGGTGGGTTATAGGAATTTCTTTATTCCCGTTTTCTGCATAAAACCATAGTGACTGTGAGGTCTTCGACCTAGATTGGGCCGTCATGGGACTAGATTGGCGTCAAGGTATGGAACATGAGGCAAGCTTGGGGGGAGAGGCTTAGACGACTACGTATCCAGGCTGGAATGAAGCAACAAACCCTGGCCTCCCTGCTCAAGATCAGCCAGGGATATCTGTCCCGGCTTGAAGCCGGACAGATCCGGCCGCGCGGCGATACCCTGTCCCGGATCGAAGACCTGTTGGGCGCGCCGGAACAGATTTCATTGCTTGACCAGGTGATGCTGACGGTCCGCCTCTGCCCGCATATGGCCTGCCTGATCGAGGGCAGCAGGCCCTTCACCCTGCTGGCCTCCAGCCAGGGCAATGCCTCGCCCCGCTCGCCCTTCCATGAATGCCGGGAGAACCAGCCCCTGCTATGCCCGGATCTCACCTCTTTCATGGAGGGGATCCGCACGCTGACAGAGCTCAAACATGAGGGCGCACTCCAGGGCGCCGCCGGGCATATCTGGCACCGTCAGGCCAGTGCCGAGCCCACGGCCATGAAGTCCATCCACATTCCGATCGGCACCGGCCCCAACCGCTGCATGTGGCACACCATCACGATCCCGATCACCGAAACAGAGTTCGCCCAGACCGAGCTCGAATGGGATGGCCGCCTGACCCTTGAGGGGCAGGCGGGGCTGGCCACGCGGCGACCCGATCTTGACGAGAAGACCGCGAAGCTACGGAAATAGAACGGGAAATTTCTTTATTCCGGCAATCCAGTCAGTGTTAATGCTTATTAACCCTCCCGCCCGCCAAGCTGCCTTCATCGACCAGACCTGCCGGACCTTGCCGCGCAGGCTCAGCTCATTCCCGGGGGGAAATATGGCAGACCAGAGCGGACAGGACAGACTCGACTTTATCGGCATCGACCAAGGCGTGCGCGCGGCACTGCGTGACATCAAGGCGCCGCTTGCCCCAAGCGTGGAACGGGGCCTCAGCCTGTTCTACGCCACGGTCTCACGGGCGCCGGAAGTCGCCCATTTATTCCGCGATGACCAACACCGCGACCACGCCATGACCAAACAGGTCGACCACTGGAATAATATTCTCAGCGGCCAGTATAACGACACCTATTTCGACACGATCCGCCGCGTTGGCCGGGTCCATAGCGATATCGGTCTGGCGCCGCGATACTATATCGCCGGCTATGCCACGGTCGCATCCGAGCTTTTGAGGGGTGCGGTGCGCGAGGGTTGCAAGGGTGCACCGATCGGAATCGGCAAGCCCGACACCCGCACCGCCGAAACCTATATCGACGCCCTGGTGCGTGCGATTTTTCTGGATATTGAGATGGGCGTTTCCGTCTATCTTGAGGAAGCCGAAGCCAAGGCCCAGCAAAGCCGGATCGAGGTCGCCGACACGTTCGAACAGGGCGTGTCCGGTGTTATCGGCCGACTGACCGAGACCTCCCGGGCGCTCGATGAGGCGGCAGATCTGGTCTCGCGGGTCGTCGACAACACGCTGGGCGAGGCCTCGACAGCCGCTGCAGGCGCCGAGGAAGCGGCTGCAAACGTCAAGTCGGTTTCCGTCGCTGCCGGCGAAATGGAAGCCTCGTCGCGCGAAATCGCCGATCAGGTCGCGCGCACCTCCGCCATCACGATCGAAGCGGTCGAGCAGGTCACGGCTGCGAGCGACACGATGAAGGAACTCAACATCGCGGCCGCAGAGATCGGCAGCGCCGTCAGCCTGATCCAGGAAATCGCCGAGCAGACCAATCTTCTGGCGCTGAATGCGACAATCGAATCGGCGCGTGCGGGCGAATCCGGCAAGGGGTTTGCGGTGGTCGCCAGTGAAGTGAAGGCGCTGGCGGGACAAACCGCTAAGGCGACGGATCAGATCGCCCGCCAGATCGCCGACGTCCAGGCCGCGACGACGCGCGCCAATACGGTGATCGATGCCATCCGTGAAACCATAAACTCGGTCAATTCCGCGGCGGTGACCATCACGGCAGCCGTCGAGGAACAATCGGTGGTGACGCGGGAGATTGTCCGCAACACGACCGAGGCAGCGACGGGCAACCAGAACAGCTCCCGGGCCACCAATGCGCTTGAGGCCAGCGTGCGCGAGGCGGGCGAGGCCGCCCGGCAAGTGACCCATTCCTCCGCATCAGTCCGCGATGAAATGGGCCAGCTCAATGAGCGCGTTGCCCAATTCATGACGAAGGCACGGGCAGGGTAGGGCGCACCAATGTTATTGTGCCAGTTTGCCTTCTATAGCCGCCGCACCTGGACAGCCGCGGACAAGGCCGAGGATGAGCGTTATCTGCGCGACATTCTCGATGCCGGATTGCGCAATAATCCTGCGCACGGGCTGACCGGCGTGCTGCTGGTGGACGGGCCGCATTTCGTGCAGGTGCTGGAAGGGCGCCGCAGCCCGCTCTATCGCACCCTGAAGCGGATCGAGAATAATCCGCATCATGGCGATCTTGTCCTGACGGGTTATTCCGAGGTGAGTGAGCGGATGTTCGGCGACTGGTCCGTCTTCGTGCGCACGCCGCCCGACGGTCTGGCCGGAACGCCCTGGATTCCCAATCCCCAGCTGGCCACCCACGGTCAGCTGGTCGATATCGCCCGGCGCGTCAGCACCCTGACCACCGGCGTGACGCAGATCCTGCCATCCGAGCCCGCCCGCAGGGAAGGCTAGCCCAGCCGCGCCTCGACCTGCTGCAGGAAGGGCCGGACCCCGCGCTCATAATCCAGCCGGGCCGTCCAGGCCGGGCAATCAAGTCTTTGACGACTGCGGTAATCATCCGTGCTGGTGCTGCGGATCAAGGCCGTGGTTACCCCGTCGGCGCCGCCGGCTTCGCGGGCCACCGCCCGTTCGACATCGGCAAGATAGGCTTCAAGCGCGAGCGCATCGCCCTGGCCCCGGTCGAGGGCCGCGAACAAGGCCCGGACATAGCGCGCATAATTGGGGAAATTGGCGTCGATATTGTCGGGATCCCCGCGCACCAGCCCGTCGGGAATATGGCCAGCGACCGGGTTATAGGCCACCGAGCCGGCCTGGTTCTGATTGACGCCCCAGACATGGGCATAACTGTCGCCGAGGGCATGGACCAGAAACCCGGCCTTCCAATGCTCGCCCTGCCGCGCCGGGTCATCCCAGGCGCGCGTCATCTCGCCGATCATCTGCGCCAAGACGCGCTGGCGATGCGCGACATCGTCGGCACCGCCGCCATGCAGCGAGTGCAGGACGGATGAGAGCAAATGTGCGCGGTCGAACTGCAGGGCCAACAGGCGCGCCGACCCGCTCGGGGCCGAGTAGGCCGCAGCGAAATCATCCGGCGCCTGGGTGTAAAACGCCAGTTCGGCCGCATCGACTGCATCCCAGCCGGCATGGCGCGCGACGATATAGGCGGTGTCGAGATGGCCGTCGCTCTTGTATTTGAGCTCAAGCTTGACCGGACCACACACCGCCAGCGCCAGCGGTTGATCCCAACTGGCACAGGCTGTCGCAAACAGGGTCGCCGCGAGGCAGATGCCGGTTTTCACTCCTGATAACGGCATGCCCACACCTCCCTTGCACGGCGGTGTATAGCAGGATTCAAGCCGGCGGTCGCGGTGGCGCTAGCCCTCTGTCCCGGAGCGCTCGGCCGGGACCAGGTGCTCATCGCTGAAGCGATAGGCGGCGCGGGCCGGGCGTCGGGTCGACGGTGAGACCTCGATCGAATAGCCCGTACTGCTACACATGCCCGGCGCTTCCGGCATCGCCCGGTTGAACACCATCAGCGCGGTCGATTCAAAACCCGTCGTGTCGACAATTCCGCTACGGCCGAGGGGAATGATCTCGATGTCACCATTGCGCTGGCCCAGAGCAAGCACTTCCAGATTGTCGTCACCGCTCAGCGCGATCTGGTAGCGGCCATCGAGTTCGAAACCGAGATAATTGGCGCCGAGTTGTTCGAGCCCGCCCTTCAGCGTCCAGCGGCCTTCGCGGCTCAGCGTGTGCTGGCGGTGAACCGCGATCGGGAAGAGGGGGGCCAGATCATAGGCGCGGGCATAATTCTGCGCCCGCCAGCGCTGGATGACATCGGGGATGGTTGTGCGGTGATCATCGAGCGCGGCTTGCAGGGTTTCGAACCCGTCGAGCTCGACGCTGTTTTCCCAGATCCGGACCATGAACTCATCGCCATAGCGATCGGCGAGCGATTGCAGCAGCGTCCACTGGCCGTAATCATGCCCCTCAACGGTCGTGGTCCAGCACAATTGCGGCGTTTCGAAATCGGCTTCGGTATAATCGGTCGCATCCTGGTCAGCGCCCACCGTAGTGGTTTCGATCCAGGAGGCCGTGGCTTCATAGAGCCAGTCCAGGCCTTCTTCGCCGTCATAGCCGTATTGCACGACGTGATTGAATTCATGGGTGACGGTGGCGCGCATCAAGGCGTGGATCGGTGCGGTCTTGCCCATGCCGAGGAAATCATTGTCGATCAGGAATAGCGTGCGGGCCGCCGCGGTTTCGCGCACATCGCGCGTATTGGGATTGTCGAACACGACCTGGACCGGCCGGGTCACGCCCATCGAGCCTTCGGCGTCAGCGACATAGGCACGGTAACGGCCATTTTCGTCGCGGACCGGTTCGGCCCAGCCGCCTTGCTCGACCTGGGCGACCAGCATTTCCTGCAAGGCCACGCCAACGGAGTGCACATAGGCCTCGCTGGAGGCATCAGCGCCCTCGAGCGTGTAGTAAATGCTGAAATCCTCGGTTTCGTGGAGCAATTCAGGCCCGCTCAATGTCACCGAATTTTCCAGCAAGTCCTGGATCAGGTCGACCACAGACGCGTCAACCGAGGACAGGGCGAGCTCAAACAGACCGCTGCTGGCGCCACCGCGATAGCGCGAGAGTTCGAGTTGATAGGTGGCGCGCTGCGGGGCGGTGAAGGCAATCGCGGAATTGAGCGAGCCGTCGCCGCGGTCATCATTCATCGCCACCGGATAGCCATCGGGTCCGTTCAGGCGCAGCACCGGGTCGAGATCACCGCTGAGGGCATCGGCGAGGGCGAGCAGGGTCTGCCCCGCCTCCAGCGGCACGGCAAATTCATGCGACACCTGGTCATCATTGATCTCGCCGCTATGGCTGGCGATGGGCACGCCCCCGATCGCGGTGAAATCGAACGGGAGTTCAGCGTCCGGATCGATCGCCATGGACACGGCCAGATCGCCTTCCCCGTCGCCGCCATAAGTGCTGACCAGAAGCTGGTGGGGACCAGGCTGTTCGATCAGATAGATGATTTGCGAGTTGAGCGTGCCATCGCCGCGATCATCATTCTGGGCGATGATACTGCCATCAGGACCGAGCAGGGCCAGGGTGGAATCAATCGAATCGCTGAGCGCGAAGGTCGAGGCGACGAGGATATCGCCGGCGGCCAGATCGGCATCGAAGCGCGCCTCGGTACGGCTGGCGTCAAAACTCACGCTTTCCTCGCGCAGGATTTGCGCCGCATCGGACAGCCCGACATCAAGACCGTGTGACAAGGTCAGGGAGAAACCGCCCAGCGCGCCGCCATAACTGGTGACCTCCGCAGTATAGCGCCCGCTCGCCGTCGGCAGATACACCAGACGCGAGGTCAGATCGCCCATCTGATAGTCATCATTCTCGCCGAGGAGTTCACCATCCGGCCCGCTCAGGGTCAGGATGGTGTCGAGCCGGTCGCTCGATGCGGTCGTCAGCGTGACAAGCTGGCCTGCCTCGAGCTGGATCGCGAAATCGGCGCGTGCCATGTCTTCGGTAAGTTCACCGGAAAAGACCTGGTCCGCCGGGGTTTGCGCGATAGCGCCTCCGCCAAGCAGGCCACACAAAACCAGTCCGATAAAAGAAGTGCGCATAAATCCCCCGGATGTCCCAGCCAGCGGAATCGTCCGCGGCTGCCTGTCGGCCCTGCTATAGCGGCCCGCCCGGCCGCTCACAAGGCAAAGGGTGTCGCGGCGGGGCAGGGCGGCGTTGTCAGCGCCGGTGACCCTATTATGCTAAACTCCAAACAAACGCGGCGGGAGGCCCACCATGATCTGCAAACATCTTGTCATTGCCACAATGCTCACCGGCGGTCTTTTGGCCCTTTCCGGAGCAGCCGGGGCGCAGCGCCAGCAGGCGCAGTCGGCCCCGGATCAAACCTTGCCACTTTGCCGGGAAGCCGAGGCCGGCGAACGCTGCCGCACGCGCAATGGCACCATATTGATCCAGCGCGAGGCGCGACCGGCTGCCGGCCGGGATACCGGACAGACCCAGAATTTGGGCGGCGGCGACCCCGGCTGGGAGATCGGTGACCCGCGTCCGGGCGCTGGGCGCGATGAAGGACAGAACAATAATCTGGGCGGTGGTGATCCGGGCTGGGAAGTGCGCGATCAAGCCGGGATCAAGTCTCCCGGCGTTACACCGGACGGCGACCCCGAACAGTAAACGCCAGGCGCACATGTTCACCCCATGGCCCGTCATCCGTATCGCGGCGCGGGCGCGGTCAGTTCTCACATGCCTACGGAGCAAGATTAGAGGATGCGTCTTGCCGCGCACGCCCCCTTCTTTCCATTGGGCACAGCCTATTGCAAATGCTGCTCTGACACGTAATTGTCGCAAAAGTGGAACTGTCGAGGTTGATACGGGTCACCAAAATTCAACGCCTTTTCTTGCGCTTGTAACCATCTGATGCGCTTATTTAGGTTGTCATGCCGGCTGGCCGTAGATTAAACCTCTATTAGGGTTGGATGGGGGGCGGCCAGGGTTGGTCGTAATGGCGCATGCGTTCTGGCGACAATACGGATGTTTCCTTTCTGCGGCCGGTCGACGCCGAACGTTTCCTGAAAGACCTAGACATTGCGGCGAGAGTCGAGAGACGGGCCCGCATCGCTTCCGCGCAAGCCCAGCGCGATGAGGATGCCGTATTTCATTCAAACGTCAGGGCTCGTCTCGATGCGCTGCGCCAGTCGGCAACGGCAGACACCAACAAGAGAATCAATCTCCTCGCCGATCTGATCCACCAGCATGGCGCGAACATCGACTTCACAGCCGCCAGAAACCAGATTGAACGTGACCTCAATGTGATGTCCGTAGGCGTGACGTCGGCGACGGGTGAGATCGAGCATCTTCGTCAACTCTACAGCGAACAACTGGATCATTTTCGTGAATACCGCGCGCGGCGGCGCCTGAAGGCCCCGGCGGCAAAGCCTCCAAATATTCTCAAGCATACGTGGCAACTCTACCTCTTTTGGGGGGGCGAGTCCGTCATGAACATGTTCTTTTTCGCAGGCGGAAATTCCCTCGGATTCGTAGGTGGACTGATTTTCGCGCTCCTCGTCTCATCGCTGAACATCGTTCTTTCCTTCTTCGCTGGGTTCATTTTCACCAAGTGGATCCACAGCATCTTCATCGCGAAGAAACTGGTTGGCTCCCTAGCTTCAACGGTTTTCGGGATTGCCCTCATCGCCGGGCATTTCGTAGTCGCGCACTACCGAGCACAACAAATGCTAGCCGCCGAGCATGGCGAGTTCCTTCCGGAATCGGAGTATTTCGGTGCCGCGGTTCAGGCGCTTCGTTCGAACTTCTTCCTGCTACCCGACATCCAGTCATACGTTCTGCTTGGGCTTGGCGTCTTCTTTGGCTTTTTCGCCTGGTGGAAAGGTTACCACTTCGGGGACCGTTATCCTGGCTACACCAAAGCGTACCGGATCGTTCAGGAGCGACGGGCAGACTTCGAGGGTGAGTACAACGGGCTCTTCGAAAACCTGGGGGATGTCCGCGATGAGGTCGTCCAACGACTCGAGGACTTTATCAACGGCATCGGCCCCAGCGCCAACGCCATGAACGCAAATGCTGCCGGCGCCCGAAACCTGCTGGCAAACTATCGCACCTTCCTGGAGAGCTGCGACACAGCCGAAAGCCTGGCGCTTCGTGAGTACATCGAGTGGGCCTGCGCCGGAGAAGAACCGAACGGTGCACTGGCGAGGTCCGATACAGCCACAGCGGACATTCGTGAACTTGAAGCGCTCGTAGCCCGTATCGATGCCGACTCCGTCGCGGCCAGAGACACCACGACCGGGGTCAAACTTGAGTTGACCGAATACCGCCAGCGCGTTCTCGCTCAAATCGGGCAAATAGAAACGCAGGCGAAGAAATCTTTGGGGGCGATCGATGGCAGTCTGGAAAACTAAGAAGCGTGTGAAAAAGGGCGACGGAAATCTGGTTTGGCAGATCCTGGGAGGCGTTGTTGTCACAGGGCTGATCGTTGGGGCTATCGCGCTAGCGGGGTGGAAAGAGTACGGTGAACCGGCGATAGACCCGGCCACCTTTTGTGCCGAGACAGGCCCAAGTGCTCTGACGGTCATCGCCATTGATGCCAGTGACCCGTATGACGCTGTCCAGATTCGCGAAATCGAAAACGAGGTTCGCGACCTGCTCGGGGAACTGGAGCGGGGCACCCGGCTCGATATCTACACCATGAACGCGTCGCGAGGCGCGCTCGCAACCCGCGTGTTCTCCCGGTGCAACCCGGGCCGCGCGATTTGGATGGACCAGATCGCCGGGCAGCCCACCGAAGTGGAACGGGTCTATCGCGAAGAATTCGCCAACGCGATCAATGGCGCGTTGGCAACGACGATTGAGGGCGGTGCAGCAGACAACTCACCCATAGTTGAGTCCATTCGCGCCATTGCTGCGGACTCCCTCGGGAGTGTTGACGATGACGTCCCGCGCCGGCTGATCGTGGCCTCCGATCTCGTCCAGCACAGCGATGTGTATTCGATGTTCCGGTCGGGCGTCGGTGAGTTCGCGCAATTCTCGTTGTCAAGCAATTATGCCGACGCGCAAACAGACCTCAGGGGAGCGGAGGTCTATCTCGTCGTGATTTTGAGGGCCGAATACAGTCGCCTTCAATCGCGTGAGCTTCTCCTGTGGTGGGAAGAGTATGTGCGGGCAAACTCTGGTCATGTAACCGACTTCGTCAGGATCTGAAAATGGCGCGAACCACCAAATCAACACCCGCGTCATCTCCCGATGATCCCGTCGGGGAAACGCCCACGGTTCCGCGGAAAGTTCGGCCTCGAAGAAAGAAGGCTGCTGTCTCTCCTGAGCCTACGCCCAATGAGGCAGCGGTGCCCGGCGAGGTTGCGAGCGCGGCCGACGAGGCCTCCAAAGTCGATCCAGCCAACGCCTCAGAACCCTCAAGTTCAAATGCGGTGACTGACGACGATGCCCCGACCAGCGCGACATCCATGGACCGCGAGGCGGACGACGCAAAAACTGCTGGGCTCGGCGAACGGCTACGCTCGGCTGAAGCGGATCAAGCTCGCGCCAACCCCTCTCGGTTGGGCGGGTTCGCGCGTGCTTTCCGGTCAATCCCGTCGCTTCCTCGTCTGAATGTTCACGAGGACCAGGAGAAATTCGCCTATATCGGGGCAATTCTCGGCGGTGTGCTCTTCATTCTGATCGGGAAGGGCTTCGAGCTGGTCAACCCATGGTTTGCTGTTGCCGTTTGCGCCACCATCATTGCGGCCTATGCGCTATTCGTTGCAACGAAGCGCGAGTTCAGGGCGCGCCTCGATCGTGCCGGCGATAATTGCTACTATCTCGGCCTCACCTATACGCTCGTTTCGATGTTCATCGCCCTGGTCAAGCTTGAGCCTGGCATTGCACCGGATGAGCTGATCGGTGCGTTCGGGGTCGCGCTTGGCTCGACAATTGTTGGCATTATAGCCCGTCTCATCCTTATCCAGTTCAAGACCGAGGTGAGCGATGTTGAAACCAGGTCACGCCTTGATCTGGCGACGGCTTCAGATCGCCTACGCGGCGAACTCGACCATGCATCCTCCCGGTTCCAGAGTTTTGCTCTCGCCATCCAGGAGGCGGTGCGCAGCTCGGTCGTCAACATAACCGACGAGCAACTCGGCCGCCAACGAGAGCTGATTACGCAGTTCTCCGAGGTTCTCGAACGGAGTGTCGGCTCGATCACCGGTGCAAGCGAGGGCATTGAAGCTTCGCTCAAGCGGCATACCGAGATCGCAGAGCGCTTTGACGAAGCGTCGTCCCACGCTGTCGAAGCCACCCGCGCGCTCGCAGAGAAAGTCGCGAACGTCGCTATTCCCGACGACCTGCTGACGCGAGGCTTTGCCGACATCGCAGGCGAACTGCGCAAGTCAACCGAAGCACTCAACAGCACACTCGAGGAAATCAGAGGGGCCGGAAAAATTGTCGGGGACGCCAGCGGCAACCTTGCCATGCTTGCGGAGAATTCACAGAACGCGCTTTCCGCATTCCAGGGCTTTACCAGCGCGGCCGAAAAGGTTTCCGGCTCGATGTCCTCGATGATTACCGCAATCGACGCGGGCACAGAGAACCTTGGAGAACGCAACACAAAACTCGACGATGAACTGACACGCCTAAAAGAGCTCTCGGTGAACTACGCCGCCTCACTGGCCGAAGTCGCCGAGTTTCTAACAAAGGAGATTGGCGGGCGTGCTGTTCAACGATAATGATAGCAGCGCCTACCGGCGCGGAGTGGTGCTGGGGCTGACCCTCGCGGAACTCCTCCTTCTCCTTCTCTTTCTGTTCCTGCTCCTTATGAGCTCGATCCTGTTTCGCCGGGAGGAAGAACAGCTAGATCTGGAACGGCGCTACGACGCGTCAGAGATCGAACGACGGGCCTTTCGCGGCGCGTTCGAAGGTCAGCTGGAAATCACGCTGGGCAACGAGCTTGCGGGAAATATTGGCGCGCCGTTGACACAGGAACAGCTGCAGGAACCGCTCGCGCGCCTGGCCGCGATGTCCAGCGAAAATGTTGCGCTTCGAACTGATCTGGAAGCGGCCACCTCAGAACTGGCGGCGCTCCGCGACGGGCGACCGTTCAGCCAGCAAGAAGCAAGCACCCTCCGGCAAGAGAATGCCCGCCTGGAACGGCAGCTCGCGATGCTCCGAGACGAACTGGGTGATGTGTCCGAACTCGTGTCCGCAGCAAATGCGGTCGATCCCGAACGTAGTGCCGCAGACGTCCTCAACGCAGCCATGAGTTCGTATGCCGGTCTGAATAACGATCAGCGAATGCTCCCTGATCAGCTCGCCCAATGCCACGCTGAACGATCAAATATTGGAAGCCAACTTGATTATATCCGGGCCCAGTGCGGCCGCGCCGGCGACCTCCCGCCGTGTGTCTATCGAGACGACGGAGCCATCGCATACTCCTACAATGTGGTTCTGTCGCAAGATGGCGTAACGGCCGGCCGGGGTGACGAGGGACGGTTCCGATCTATTCCCTGGGTGGCGGCACTTCCCGATCCTCGGCTCGGTCAGCCGATGAGCCTAAACGAATTTCTTGGCGCGACGCGGTCTCATTTTCAGGCCTCCCAACAACAGAACCCTGAATGCCGCTTTTTTGTCCGAATTTACGACCAGATGGGCGACGCCTCGCGCCAGGAGTTTCTCGACCAGTATTTGGGTGTACAGAGCCATTTCTACCATCACCTCGTACGTGGAGGCTGAGGATGCCTGACTTTCAGGATTCACTCCACGCTATGCGAAAGGCGGCTTTGATTCGGGCCGCGAACGAGTACGAAATGCGATACTCCGCGGATGATATCGATGAGGCATTGGCGAAAAATCGAACGCTGAACCAGGGCTTGAGGCGATTGCTGGCCAAGCAATCTGCCGACATCCTTCTGGGGTACTCGTTAAGGCGGTTTTCTTCCATAGTTTATCGTCAGGTGTTGCGTGGCTTCAGCAAGATCCCGAGCGGCGAATGAAGCACGCCAACCGCCAAGAAGACCGGGGTCGCCTTTGGAAAAAGCAGGGCGGAAAACCGTCTGATGCGATGCGGTCGCTGGATCAGGGAAGGGGCCCCTCAATGCCTGGTCGCCATATTGGACCTGCCACATGCACTGGCTCCGCTGGAGGCCGGCGTAACACCAAGCACGGATCAAGCCAGGGCATTTGATGGGGTAAGTCGTCGAATAAAATCAATATCTATCTGAATAATAATCTTTTTATGAGCAGAAATGGCGGAGAGGGAGGGATTCGAACCCCCGGAACCTCGCGGTTCAACGGTTTTCAAGACCGCCGCAATCGACCACTCTGCCACCTCTCCGTTCGCCTCCAATAGCGGTCAACGGGGGCCAAGCGCAATATCTGCGTTGCAGCGGCTTACGCTCCTTTCATGATTGCGCGATAATATGGCGTTGATTTTGGGTTGGTCGAGCTTGATGGGTCCCGTTTTGCGTCATTCATTCCTCGCCAGTGCACTGGCTTTGCTGTTTCTGGCGGGCTGTGCCTCAAGCCCTGCACCCACGCGCACATTCTCCAGCACGGTGCCGCCCCTGCCGGCGGCGATGCCGGTTTCGCCGGCGCTGCTGGCCAGCCGGGTCGACACGGCCTCACTGATTGCCGGCGACAGCGATCACCAGAAAGTCGGGCGTCCCTATACGGTCGGCGGTCAACGCTTCGTGCCGCAGCGCGATGATGATTATGATGTGGTCGGTATCGCCTCCTGGTATGGCCCGACCTTCCATGGCCGGCCGACCGCCAATGGCGAAGTGTTCGACCAGAACACCATGACGGCCGCGCATACCACGCTGCCCATTCCTTCGATTGCCGAAGTGACCAATCTGGAGAATGGCCGCCAGGTCGTGGTCCGGATCAATGATCGCGGCCCCTTCGTCGATGACCGGCTGATCGATCTCAGCCGCGCCGCCGCCGACCAGCTGGGCTATCGCAGCAATGGTCTGGCGCGGGTAAGGGTGCGCTATCTCGGTCCGGCATTCCCGGCCGCCCAGGCGCCGGATCCGGGCTATCAACTCGCCGATATCGGCAGCCCCGACACGGTGCCAGCGCTGGAAGACGTGGCTCGCGAGGCGCCATTTTCACCGGCCTGGGTGCCAGCCTCCCATGAAGGCCTGACCGTACAGGCAGGCGCCTTTGCCGATCTGGGCAATGCCAACCGGCTTGCCAGCCGGATCTCCGAGGCCGGCGATGTCTGGGTCCAGGCGGTCGAAACCGGTGGCCAGACACTGTATCGCGTGTTCGTCGGACGCTGGGACAACCGCTCCAGTGCCGATGCAGCGCGCGCCCGACTGGCCAGCTATGGCGTGCGCGACGCCAGGATTGTGTCGCTGAACTGAGTTTGCTGCGCCTCGCGGCGCGTCTGGGCGCTGGACGTCACACTCTTGCCGCGCTTGTATGGCGTCTTCGTCACGGTAACTTCCCGATTCCCGACAGGAGCGTTCAGACGTGCGCGCAATCACTTCAAGTTTCGCCTTTATCGCCGCCCTCATCCTGGCTCCCGTCCTGCTCTCCGGGTCGGCCCATGCCCAGGACTATTATGAGACCGAGGCCACCCATGCGGTGATCATGGATTTCGAGACCGGGCAGGTCCTGTTCGCCAAGGATGCCGAGACGCCGATGGCGCCATCCTCGATGAGCAAGATGATGACCGTGCTGATGGTGCTCGAAGCCATCGATGCGGGAACCCTGTCGATGGACGATGAATTGCCGGTCTCCGAATATGCCTGGCGCACCGGCGGTGCGGCCTCCGGCTCCTCGACCATGTTCCTGGAATTGCATAGCCGCGCCCGCGTCGATGACTTGCTGCGCGGTGTCATCATCCAGTCCGGCGGCGATGCCTGTATCGTGCTGGCTGAAGCCCTGTCCGGCAGCGAGGCTGCCTTTGCCGACGCGATGACGGCGCGAGCGCACGAACTCGGCCTGATGAGCGCGCAATTTGCCAATTCGACCGGCTGGCCCGATCCCAACCATTATATCAGCGCGCTCGACCTGGCCCGGCTGGCCCGGATCCTGATCCGCGATCACCCTGAATATTATGGCATCTGGGCCGAGCGCGAATTCACCTATAACGGCATCCGCCAGTATAACCGCAATCCACTGCTGGGTAATTTTGCCGGCGCGGACGGGCTGAAGACCGGTCATACCGAAGCTGCCGGCTATGGCCTGGCCGCGACCGCCGAGCGCGACGGCCAGCGCCGCATCATCGTCTTTAACGGTATGGAGTCCAATCGCGCCCGCACCAGCGAAGCGGAACGCATGATGCGCGCCGCGATGTCGGACTTTGCCGTCTACGACCTGTTTGAAGCCGGCGCTGCCGTCGATGAGCGCGCGACGGTCTTCATGGGCGAAGCCGATACGGTCGGTCTTCAGGTCGGCGACGCCGTCCAGGTCGCACTGCAACGCCGGGCACGCCGCAATATGACGGTCAGTGTCGTCTATGACGGTCCGTTGATGGCCCCCATCGCCGCCGGCCAGGAAATCGGCCATCTCGTGGTTGAGGCGCCGGGCTATGAGCCGCAGAACTTCCCGCTCTACGCTGCCGAAGACGTCGCCCGCAAGGGCGTGCTCGGCCGGATCGGCGCGGCACTGGCGCACATGATCCGTGGCGGCAATTGATATGCGCGGACGTTTCATTACGCTGGAAGGCGGCGAGGGCGCCGGCAAGACCACGCTGATCCAGGCGCTGGCTGAAAAGCTGCGCGGACGCGGGCTCGATGTCATCGTGACGCGCGAACCGGGTGGCACCCCGGGCGCGGAAGTGTTGCGCGAAATCCTGCTCACCGGCTCGACCGATCGCTGGTCGCCCATGACCGAAGCCCTTTTGATGTACGCCGCGCGCGTCGATCATGTCGAACGCCTGATCGCGCCAGCCCTGCAGCGCGGCGCTTGGGTGTTGTCGGACCGGTTTGCCGATTCCACGACCGCCTATCAGGGCGCTGCCGGCGGCGTGCCGATCGAGCGTATCAAGGCCTTGCACCAGGCCGCTCTTGGCAATTTCAAACCCGACCTGACCCTGATCCTTGACGTCAATCCGACAACCGGGATTGAGCGCACGATCGCGCGCGGCGAGGATGCCACGCGTTTCGAGCGTTTCGATCCGGGCTTTCACGGACGATTGCGCCGGGCCTTTCTCGATATCGCCGATGATGAACCGGACCGCTGCATCGTCATCGACGGCAATGAGGCGGCCGATATCGTCTTCAGCCATGCGGTCAGCGCGATTGATGAACATCTCGGAGCACGCCTGTTGTGAGCACCGATCCCGAACTTGGGTCCGATGTGCAGCCCGGCTGTCTGGCGCCGCGGCAACGCTATGACCTGTTCGGGCATGAAGCCGCAGAGACCGACCTCGCCACCGCGCTGACCAGCGGCCGCATGCATCATGCCTGGCTGATCACCGGGCCGCGCGGTGTCGGCAAGGCCAGTTTTGCCTGGCGTGCGGCGCGCCGGATCCTCGGTGCTGCGGCCACCCCGCAATATGGCCCGCTGGGCGCCAGCCCGACCGATCCGGTCTGCCAATTGCTCGAGGCGAGCGCCTGTCCCGACCTTTTGCTGCTGCGCCGTCCCTGGGATGACAAGCGCAAGCGCTGGCGCGGTGAGATCACCGTCGATGAAGCGCGCAAGGCCCCGCATTTCTTCGAAAAAAGCGCCAGCGCCAATGGCGGCTGGCGTGTCTGTCTCGTCGATAGCGTCGATGAAATGAATAATAATGGCGCCAACGCCTTGCTCAAAACGCTCGAAGAACCGCCGCAGCGCGGCGTCATGCTGCTTGTGGCGCATTCTCCCGGGCGCCTGCCGGCGACGATCCGTTCACGCTGCCGCACCCTGGTCCTGCGTCCACCGGAGATCGAGGCGACGGCGAACTGGCTGATCGAGCAGGGCGCTGCCAAGGATATGCCCGCGGCCCTGTCTGCCTCTCGTCTGGCCGGCGGCGCTCCAGGCCGGGCCCTGGCCTTGTGCGCCTCGGGCGGTGTCGAGCTAGCCAGCCAGGTCCGCGCCGTGGTTGCACGCGGCGCATCGGCCAGCGACAGCGAAGTGCGCGCCCTGGCCGATCGCGTGGCCCGCAAGGGCAGCGAGGGCTTGCGCTCGGTGTTTTACACCGCCTTGTCCAATGCCATCCATGACACGGCGCGCAGCCAGGCGGAAAACCAGCAGGACCCGACGCCCTGGCTGAACGCCTGGCGCGAGGTCAGCACATTGGCCGGTGAGGCCGATGGCCTCTATCTCGACCCGAAACAAACCGCCCTGGCGGCGCTGGGCTATGTCCGCGACGCTGCGCGCCAGCAGCCCGTTAATTGAGTCTGCCCATGCTTGTCGACAGCCACGTCAATCTGCACGGCGAGCAATTCGCTGACGATCTCGATGCCGTCATCGAACGGGCCCGCGCTGCCGGGGTCACGCGCATGGTGACAATATGCTGTCAACTGGCTGATTTTCCCGCCGTTTCTGCAATCGCCGAGCGTTATGACGACATCTGGTGCTCGATCGGCGCCCATCCGCACCATGCCAAGGACCGGCCGGACATCACGGCCGGCGAATTGCTTGAAATGGCGCGACACCCCAAAGTCGTCGGGATTGGCGAAACGGGGCTGGACTTTCATTATAATTACAGCCCGCGCGAGGATCAGTTCGCCAGTCTGAGGGCGCATATCGAGGCCGCGCGCCAGTCGGGCTTGCCGCTCATCCTGCATTGCCGCGATGCCGATGAAGCGATGGCTGATCTGCTCGAGGATGAAATGGGGAAGGGGGCCTTCAAGGCTCTGCTGCACTGTTATACCGGCGGCGCCATGCTCGCCGCCCGCGCCGCGAAACTGGGCAGCTGGTTTGCCGCTTCCGGGATTGTCACCTTCAAGAAGGCTGATGATGTCCGTTCCGTCTTTCGGGACAACGTGCCCGATGACAAGGTGATTATCGAGACGGATTGCCCATACCTGGCGCCGATACCACATCGCGGCAAGCGTTGCGAGCCGAGCTTTCTGCCCGATGTCGCTGCCGGCCTGGCCCGCGTAAAGGGCTGGAGCGCGGCGGAGTGCGCGACGCGGACCACGGATAATTTCTTCGACCTGTTTGACCGCGTGACGCGGCCATGAGCGGCGTCACACGGCTTACCATCCTTGGCAGCGGTTCCTCCGGTGGCGTACCGCGAGCCAATGGCGACTGGGGGTTATGCGATCCGGCCAATCCGAAAAACCGGCGCCGCCGCTGTTCGGCACTGATCGAGCATGCCGCCGACCTTGCGGCGCTGGAGGCGGGCCAGGCGGTGACACGCCTTGTAATCGACACCTCACCGGATTTCCGCGAACAAATGCTCGGCGCGTCTGTGCCGCGGCTCGATGCCGTGCTGATTACCCATGATCATGCTGACCAGACCCATGGGCTTGATGATTTGCGCTCCTTTGCCTTGCTGCAACGCCAGCGCATGCCGGTCTGGATGGATGCCGCCACGGCGAAAACCCTGACGACGCGCTTTGGCTATGCCTTCAAGGCACCGCCTGGATCGCCATATCCGGCCATTCTCGACCAGTGTGACATGCCGGCTTTCGGCACAGAGCTGGTGATTGACGGGCCGGGCGGTCCGGTTGGCGTCATACCGTTTGACCAGGAACATGGTTCCATCCGGTCCGTCGGCTTCCGGATAGGCGAACTGGCATACTCGGCCGACATCAACGGCCTGCCTGAAGACAGCGCGGCCGTGTTGGATAATGTGGGTTGCTGGGTGGTCGACGCCTTGCGCCATGAGCCGCATCCGACACATTTCAATGTCGACGGCGCGCTGCACGAGATTGAGCGGGTCGGTGCGCGCACTGGCGTTTTGACGAATTTGCACATCACGCTCGATTACGACGCCCTGGGCGCGCGATTGCCTCAAGGGGTGAGCTGCGGACATGACGGGCTGCAGATCCTCGCAGTGAAGGATGAGATCCGGCTCTCGGCCGGTTGAGCCTGGATTCGCCTGACTTCACGTCATTGCCAATCCCATATTTCTCATAATATTTATTATGCGCCAAATTGAGATGGCATTCTCGAACCATGCCATCAGGCCCTATTTCGCTTTAATTCGTGAAAACATGCGCTTGCGATCAAGTGCTAAGACCAGCCCGGCCGCCAGCATCATGGATACACCCTGCGTCAACTGGTGATCCGGCGTCAGCGCCTCCGTCACGGGCACCCGGCCGGCCAGGCCAAAAGCGTCATTCGCCAGGCCATGGGCCAGGATCGCTGGCCACAGGCTTCCCCCGCTGCGCAACATGCCCCAACTCGCAATGATTGAGACCGCGACCGTCCCCATCAGAAAACTGGGCAGATAGGCAAAGACATATTCCAGCGCTCCCAGGCGCTCGAGGACCCCCGTCGTAAGGTCGCGCGGCAGGTGCCAGAAACCCCAGGCCAAACCGACGATCAAGGCTGCCAGGGCTGGTGAAAAGCGCAATTCCAGCTCTGGCGCAGCAAAGCCGCGCCAGCCGCCCTCCTCCAGCAAGGCGCCCTGGTCGAGCAAGGCTGACAACAACAAGGCCGGCAAAATGGCCCAAAAGCCAAGAGTAGCAGGTGCTTCCAGCACTGGTGTGAGTGTGCGCTGGCCGATCATTGCGGTCACCACAAGCCCCAGGAAGCACAGGCCGATAACCCCTGCATAGGCCAGAAGTGCGCGTCGCGGGGATCCAGCGCTCCCGACCGGCCACAGGCGCCGCCCCCATTGGCGCAAAGCGAGCGCGCGGTCCGGCCAGATCAACAGGGTGATCAGTGCCGCCAGAAGCGGCGCAGCGGAGCCAAGCAGCAATAACCACAAACCCGGCTCCACCACGGCGAGCCTGAGCATGTCAGTCAGGCTGGATGTCCAGGGAATTCCGGTCTGCGCCGAGGCTGACGCACCCAGGTGATCAAAGTCCATCAACCCGCCACCCGCGAGCCAATCGATCACCGGAAGCAGCCCGAGGCAGGCAAAGCACAAAAAGTAAAATGTGTATATTTTCGGCACTTTAAATGACCTTGTGCATTCAGAGGCTTCGGTATGGGTGGGGTTAATTTTTTTGGAGCTTGAAGTATCCTTGGCGGGTTTTCCAGCTAATCCTCGGCCCTATGCCGCATCACCCATCGAATATTGCCCCCGATCCAGGCTAGGTTGGCGCACCGCCAGCCAAATCGAGTCGCTATCGCCATGCCCAACGCCCCAGACGCCGCCCTCGCCCCGATCGACCGCCTGATCGAGATCATGGCGCAGCTGAGAGCGCCGCAGACCGGCTGCCCCTGGGACCTTGAGCAGGACTTCAAATCCATCGCCGCCTATACGGTGGAGGAGGCCTATGAAGTCGCCGACGCGATCGAGCGCGCGCAATATGATGAACTCAAGGATGAGCTGGGCGATCTCCTGCTACAGGTCGTGTTTCACGCTCAGATGGCGCAGGAGCTCGGCCTGTTTGGCTTCGACGAGGTTGCCGCTGCCATCAATGACAAGATGATCCGGCGTCACCCGCACGTCTTTGGCGATGCGGTTCAGCGTGACAGCGCCGCCCAGACCGTTGAATGGGAGGCGCAAAAGGCGCGCGAACGCGCTGCCAGCCGCAAGGGCGACGGGGTTCTGGCCGACATCCCCCTCGCCTTGCCGGCCGTCAAACGCGCCCAGAAACTCCAGGCCCGCGCCGCGCGCGTCGGCTTCGACTGGCCTGACGCTGAACAGGTGTTCGACAAGATCACCGAGGAAATCGCCGAGGTGAAACAGGCGATTCGGTTAAACGATCCGGAAGAAATTGCGGAGGAAATCGGGGATTTGATGTTTGTTTGCACCAACTTGGGTCGCAAACTCAATGTAAATGTCGAAGCCGCGACGCGCAGCGCCAACGCCAAGTTCGAACGCCGGTTTGGCTATATCGAACGAACCCTCGCGGCCAAGGGCCGACGGCCCGAGGATGCGTCACTGGAGGAAATGGAAGCGTTGTGGGGCGAGGCCAAACAAATCGACAAGGCTGCGAAGCGGCAGCCCGGTCAGTAGTCCTCGATTTCCAGCGGCGGCAGGAAGCCCGCCAGCTCCGGAAACAGCGACCGGAAACGACCCGCATCGGATGGCGACAGACGTACGCGCATCGTCGTCTCGCCGGTCTCGCCATTCATCGTGTCGCTGACGACTTCGCCATGTTGGTGAAGCCAGGCCAGCGCCTTGGCCTGGTGCGGCGCCAGGTTCAGTAGCAGAATTTCGGAATCCGCCGCCAGCGCGGTTTCGATGGCGACCAGCAGCTCGTCCAGACCTGCGCCTTCAATCGCCGAGATCGCCAGTTTTACCGGATGGCCCGCCTTGGTGTTGGCAATCTCCAGCTTCAGGGTCACATCATCGCCGGTCTCGTCATCGAGCCGGTCAATCTTGTTCCAGGCTTCGATCATGCGTTGATCATGATCCGGGCCGGCCTCGATTTCATCCAGCACACTCTCGACATCGCCGATCCGGCCGTCGCGGTCCGGGTCGGAGGCATCGATCACATGGATCAGCAGGTCCGCCTCACGCACCTCTTCCAGCGTCGCCCGGAAAGCGGCGATCAGCTCGGTCGGCAAGTCGGTGATGAAGCCCACTGTGTCGGAGAGCAAAACCTTGGTGCCACGCGGCAATTCGAGCGCGCGAACGGTGGGATCAAGGGTCGCGAAGGGCATGTCGCGGGCCAGTACATCGGCACCGGTCAGGCGGTTGAACAGGGTCGACTTGCCGGTATTGGTATAGCCCACCAGGGCGACGACCGGGATCGGCACTTCCTGGCGCTTGGAGCGATGCAGATTGCGGGTACGGCGCACTTCATCGAGGGCCCGGCGCAGCTTGACCATCTTGTCGTCGATGATGCGACGGTCGGTCTCGATCTGGGTTTCACCCGGACCGGACATGACGCCGCCACCGCCGCGCTGACGCTCCAGGTGGGTCCAGGTGCGCACCAGACGGGAACGCTCATAGGAAAGCCGCGCCAGTTCAACCTGCAACCCGCCCTCTTTGGTGCGGGCCCGCTGACCGAAAATCTCGAGGATCAGGCCGGTGCGGTCGATGACCTTCACATTCCAGGACTTTTCCAGATTGCGCTGCTGCACCGGTGAGAGGCTGGCATCGACGACGGCTACCGTCGCGTCTCCGGCGACGATCCGCTCGCGCAATTCCTCAACCTTGCCGGACCCGAAATAGCGGGCCGACTCGATCTTGCGCAAGGGTGTCACGAAGCCTTCTGCGACGATGAGGTCGAGCGCTTCGGCCAGGCCGCAGGCTTCCTCGAGGCGCGCTTCAGAGCGCGCCAGGCGATCCCGGGTGACGGGATGAATAATAATGGCGCGGATAGGTGGCGCCTCGCGTTCGATCAATCGTTGAAGCTCTCGGGCTCTGCTTCGTCATCATCGGTCCGTTCGGCTTCAAACAGCGAAACCGGCTGGGCTGGCATGATGGTCGAAATGGCGTGCTTGTAGACCAGCTGTGACAAGCCGTCCCGGCGAAGCAGGACGCAGAAATTGTCGAACCAGGTTACCACACCCTGCAGCTTGACGCCATTGATGAGGAAGATGGTGAGCGGGGTCTTCGTCTTACGCACAGAATTGAGGAAGACGTCTTGAAGGTTTTGTTTTTTATCTTGAGACATGATTGCTCCGCTTGCGCCGCACAATAATAGCGATTCGGCTGTCAGCGTATACAGCGCCAGGCCTTGGCCGCAACCACGCCGCTGAGTTGATTTGAACATCGCCCGGTCACAGGGATTCCAGATAGGCCTCCCGCAGCGCGATAGCGACCGATCCAGGCGCCCCATTTCCCACCGGCCGGCCATCAATACTGGTGATCGCCGTCACAAATGTCGTCGCTGACGTCATGAAGGCTTCGCGGGCCGTTTGCGCCTCCTCAACGGAAAAGGCCCTTTCCTCCACACGATAGCCCAGGGCGGCGGCGCGATTCATGATGGTCGAGCGGGTAATGCCATGCAGGATGGCGTGATCGGCCTGCCGCGTTACCAGCACCCCCTCGGCATTCAGGATCCAGGCATTGGTCGAACTGCCCTCGGTGACCTTGCCGGCTTCATCCACCAGCCAGGCCTCAGCCGCGCCGGCTTCGATTGCGGCCTGTTTCGCCAGGACATTGGGCAGGAGATTGACGGTCTTGATGTCGCAGCGCGCCCAACGCTGATCAGGCCGCGTGATCACCGCGACCCCATGATCCGCACGCCGGTCGGCGGCTGCCGGATCGAGACGTTTGGCGGTCATCACCACGGTCGGTCGGGTCTGGGCCGCGGGAAAGGCATGGTCCCGGCGCGCCCGTCCGCGCGAAACCTGAAGATAGACCAGACCATCCCGGACCCGGTTGCGGCGCAGAAGCTCGGCAATCACCAGCCGATAGCCGGCCCGGGATTTCGGATTGGTGATGCGTAATTCGGCGAGCGAGCGCTCGAGCCGTCCGAAATGCCCGTCAGCATCGAGCAATTCGCCCGAGCGCACGCTCCACACCTCATAAATCGCATCGGCGAATTGGAAGCCGCGATCCTCGATATGGATCAAGGCCTCGTCCTGGGGCAGGTAGCGCCCGTTCACATAGGCAAAACGCGTCAATGGCTCACTTCCTGATAAACAGCGCCCAGACAGCCGCCAGAGCTGCCAGCACCTCCAAACGCCCCAGAATCATGGCCGGAATGAGGACAAGCTTGGCGCCATCGCTCATCCGGTCCCAGTCCCAGCCGATCGCCGCCTCCTGGTAGAGCGGGCCGACATTCGCCAGCGCCGCCGCCATGGCGATGAAGCCATGCTCGAAATTGAGTCCGCTCAGCGTCAGCAAGATGGTCCCGATGCCCAGCGCAAACAGGAAGGCCAGGACATAGGACCAGATCGCGATCAGCGCCCGGTCGGGTGCCGGCCGCGCGCGAAAACTCATCGGGCGGACAATGGACGGATCGGCGAGCGTCGCCAGCTCGACGTCCATGCGCCGCCACAACAGCATGATCCGCGAAATCTTGATGCCGCCCGTGGTCGATCCGGCGGCACCGCCAATCATGGCGATGAAGATCGCCGCCACCAGCACCGGCATCGCCGCCGTGCCATAGGCATAGCCACTTGTGGTGACGACGAATACCGAGCGGGCTAGGTTCTGCAATAAATGCCCCGGGCTGGCGATGATGAAAAAGGCAGCCAGCACGGTGACGAGAATGGCGATCCCCGCCAGATCGATATCGAGCCAGGCCTTGCGGTCGCGCAATGCGTCCCAATACAGCGAGAAATTCACCGCGCCGACCAGGCAGCCCAGCATCACAAGGGTGATGGACACGGCACCGAGATGCTCATCCAGGCCGCCGGAAAACGGGGCATAGCCGCCCGTGGAAATCGAGCCGAACGCCAGGGTGATGGCGACAAAGGGCGCATTGCCCGTCAGGATGAGCGCCAGCCAGATGACGGAGGTCAGCACGGCATACACAAGAAAAATCCGGGTCGCGGCGAGGCGGAGGTGTGAGAAGACGTCATCGGGCTGGATCGTCAGCAGGGTTGAGCGGCGGATCGCCGGAATATCGCTGTCGAGCGCTGCGAATACCGCGATCGCCAGCAAGACCGTCGCGAACCCACCCAGCCAGGACAACACGGCGCGCCACAATACGAGCGAGCGCGGCAGGTCTTCGGGCGGCAGCAGGATCGCGCCCGTCGTCGTGACCGAGGAATAGGCCTCGAACAGGGAGTCGACCGGATCAAAATAGCCCGAAAGGTAAAACGGCACCGCGGCCAGCAGCGGGATGGTGATCCAGGCCAGCAAGCCGAGCACGAGGGCATCCAGGGCGCTGGCGCCCACGGGCATGCTGCGTGTGGCTGCGAGGATAAGGCATCCGGGAACCACACCGACCACCAGGGTCGCGCCAAACAACGGCGCCAGATGCCGCTCTCCAAGCCCAAAGGCCGCCAGACCGACAAGTGCGGCGACGAGTCCGAGGGCGACCCAGAGTGCGGCGAGTGGCCGGAGGAGTGCAGCCAGGGCCATGGCGTCTAAAAATACTCGAGGCTGACGCGGAAGAGATGCTCAACCTTGGGAATCAGCGCGGTATTGCAGAACAGAAGGACCCGGTCATTCTCGCGGATCCGGCCTTCATCGCACGCCAGCAGGACCCGGTCCCCGCGAACCACGGCACCCAGCGCCACGCCATCGGGCAGCTCCAGCTCGTTGAGCGATTTGCCGACCAGCGGCGAGGTCGACAGGGCAATCCCCTCAAGCGCCTCGGCCAGGCCGCCACCCAGGCTCTGCAAGCCGGTAATCCGTCCACGGCGGATATGCTGCAGGATGATCGAAACTGTCGTCGCGCGCGGGTCGATCAAAACGTCGATGCCGAGCGGTTCACGCAGGGATTCGAAGGCGCGCTCATTGATCAGGCTGAGCGCCCGCTTCGCCCCTTCCCGCTTGGCCATCACCGCCGACAGCATATTGACCTTGTCGTCATTGGTGACGCAGACCACCAGTTCGGCATCGGGCACGCCGGCCTCGCGCATCAGACGCGCATCCAGCCCGTCACCATGCAGGACAACCGTCTTTTTCAGGCGCTCGGCCGCAGCTTCCGCGTGCTCCTTGCTGGCCTCGACCAGTCGCACCTTGATGCCGCCGGCGCGTTCCAGCGCCCTGGCGACATAGACGCCGATATTGCCGGCGCCGATCACCACAACACGGCGGATTTTCTCGGCACTGCGCCCGAAAATATCGAGTACGCGCTTCACATGCGCGCTCTCGGTGACGACATAGACGTCATCGCCGGCCAGCAGCGGGTCGGTGCGCTTGGGAATAAACAGGGTCTGTTCGCGCTGCACGCCAACCACGGCGACCCGCAAGTCCGGAAAAAGCTCCATCAATTGCTCGGTCGTCGAACCGGCAACGGGCGAATTCTCATCCAGCCTCAGCCCGAGCAATTGCACCCGTCCGCCGGAAAAAACCGCCGTATTGAAGGCGCCCGGTGTCTCGACGCGCTGCAGGATGGCACGGCCGACCTCCAGTTCGGGCGAAATCACCACGTCGACGGGGAGATTGCCGGTGCTGAATAAATCCCCCCAGGCCGGGTCGAGATAATTCTGCGCCCGCACGCGGGCAATCCGCATCGGCGTATTAAACAGGGAATGCGCGACCTGGCAGGCCACCATATTGGTTTCGTCGGAATGGGTGACGGCTACCAGAAGATCGGCTTCCGCCGCGCCGGCGCGCTCGAGCACGTCGGGATGCGAGCCGTGACCGACAACACCGCGGACATCGAGCTCGGTGACAACATTGTCGATCAGCGATGTCGACCAGTCGACGACAGTGACCGCGTTGCCCTCACGCGCCAAGGCCCGGGCAATCCCGACCCCGACCTGCCCTGCCCCGCATACGATCGCTTTCATGGTGTCTTGTCCGTCTGACCGCCGGTCCCGGCATCCCGTGGATTGCCACCGACGCTGAGCGATTTGAGCTTGCGATGCAAGGCCGAACGCTCCATTCCGATAAAGGCCGCCGTGCGCGAAATATTGCCGCCGAAACGGTCAATCTGGGCGCGCAGGTATTCGCGCTCGAAATTCTCGCGCGCCTCGCGCAGCGACAGCGCAATCATCTTCTCCGCATCGAACCCGGCCTCAGCCGAATCCCGTGTTACCACTTCTGACGGCAGCGATTCCAGCGTGATCGGTGCGGTTTGCGACCCCGTCGCCAGGATGAGCAAGCGCTCGATATTATTACGCAATTGCCGGACGTTCCCGGGCCAGCCATGGGCTTGAAGCGCGGCCATCACATCCGCCCCGAAACTGCGCCGCGGCAAGCCGGCCGAATGCGTCAGGCGGGTGACGAAATGCTCGACCAGTTCAGGAATGTCCTCACGCCGCTCGGCCAGTGCCGGCACGACAACAGGAACCACCGCGAGGCGATGATAGAGGTCTTCGCGGAATTTCCCCTCCTCGATCCGGACGCGCAATTCCTGCGAGGAGCTGGAAATCACGCGCACATTGACCTCGACATCGGCGGTCCCGCCAATGCGCCGGAAACGCTGTTCGACCAGCAGGCGCAGAAGTTTTGATTGTGTCTCACGCGGCATGTCCGCGATCTCGTCGAGGAAGAGCGTACCGCCATGGGCGCGTTCGAGCAGACCGATGCGCTTGATCGTGCCGTCCTCATTCTCGCGGCCGAACAATTCCTCGTCAAACGCTTCAGGCGACATGCCCGGGGCGCTGACGGCAACGAAATCCGAGCTGCAACGCGGCGATTTCTCGTGGATCAACCGCGCCACGAGTTCCTTGCCGGCACCCGACGGCCCCTTGATCAGAACGCGGCTATTGGTCGGCCCGACGCGCTCGATCAATTGGCGCATCTGGACGATGCCGGTGGAATTGCCGATCAGCGCGTTCTGGACATCGCTGCGCGCGCGCAATTGTGCGTTCTCCGTGCGCAGGCGGCTGGTTTCCAGCGCCCGCGACAGGGTGAGCAGAAGCTTGTCGCTCTTGAACGGCTTCTCGATGAAATCATAGGCGCCCTTGCGGATTGCCGCGACGGCTGTCTCGATCGTACCGTGACCGGAGATGACAACAATCGGCAGATCCGGGTCGATCGCGCGAAATTCATCGAGCAATTCAAGACCGTCCAGCCGGCTGCCCTGCAGCCACACATCGAGGATGATCAGGGATGGCTGCCGGGCCTGGAATTCGCGCATCGCACCGTCGGAATCGGCCGCGCCACGCGTCTCATAGCCTTCATCTTCCAGCAGGCCGCCGATCAATTCGCGGATATCCGCCTCGTCATCCACAATCAGGATGTCACGTGCCATCGGTCAGGCCTCCTTCTTCGTCGGTAAATCTGTGGTGGAATCCTCGGCCAGCGGGAAAACCAGCCGAACAACAGCGCCCTGCCCGCTTTCCGGCAGGCCCAGTTCGAGGCGTCCCTTATGGTCTTCCATGACGCGCTTGACGATGGCGAGGCCGAGGCCGGTGCCCTTTTCACGTGTCGTCATATAGGGCTCGGTCAGACGTTCGCGATTGGCCGTTGGCCAGCCGAGCCCGTTATCGCAGACCTCGATCACCGCATAACCCTCTTCCTCGCGCAGCGAGACGCGGATCTGGCCCGGGCTGTCATCGCCGACGCCATTCTCCATCCGGGCCATGACACTCTCGGCGGCATTCTTGAGGATGTTTGCGAGGGCCTGACTGGACAGGCGCGCATCACACAGGGCGTGGATTGGTCGCTCAGGGCGCTTGAAACTGGTGTCGACCGACGGCGTCGCGACGCGCTGGGCGAAGGTCGCCGCCTGGGTCAGCTCGCTCATTTCCACCGGCTCCACTTTCGGCTCCGGCATCCGCGCGAAGGAGGAGAACTCGTCGACCATGCGGCCGATATCGCTCACCTGGCGGATAATGGTGTCGGTACAACGGTCGAACGTCTCGACATCCGTGAGGATTTCCTTGCGATACTTGCGCTTGATCCGTTCGGCGGAGAGCTGGATCGGGGTCAGCGGATTCTTGATTTCATGGGCAATGCGACGGGCAACCTCGCGCCAGGCCGCATTGCGCTGGGCGGTGACCAGACGGGTGACATCGTCAAACGTAATGATCAACCCGGCCTCTTCATCCATTGTCGCGCGCGCCGACAGATAGCGCATCTGCTCGTCAGCCGTCTTCAGATCAATCTGAGCTTCAGCAACATAACCCGGTCGACGACGGGCCTGGGCGACAATTTCGCTCAGCTCCGGGGCAATGTCCTCAATTCGGGCTCCGACCAGGTCGTCTGTGCCCGGATCGAGATGGGCGACAGCGGAGCGGTTGATCAATCGGACCCGGTTTTCGCCATCGATTCCCAACACGCCGGCGCTGACACCTGCCAGCACAGCTTCGGTGAAGGCGCGCCTCTGCTCGGACTCTGCGTGGGAAGCGATCAGCTCGCGGCGCTGGCTGCGCAATTGCCGGGTCATCCGGTTGAAGGCGCGGCCAAGGGCGGAGATCTCGTCATCCTCACGGCCCATCTGGACGCGGGCATCCAGATCGCCGCGGCGCACACGTTCCGCGGCGGCCACCAGCCTTGAAATCGGGGTGACCACGCGGGTCGCTGCAGACAGGGCCAGCCAGAGCGAACCGATCACGATCAGTGCCACCACTTCGGCATAGAGCAGGAAGAAGACGACGCGGGCCTCGCCCTCATGCTCACGCACCGTGCGAAGGGAGTCGCTGGCATTGAGAATATCGCGCCACAGGCTCATATCCATCTCGCGGGAGACGTAGAGATAGGCGCCTTCATAATTCTCCAGCCGGAACAGCATCCGCATCGCGTCGGCACTGCCTTCAATCCCGGCGCGCGTTGCAAACAGGGGCCCGGTGGTTCCGACACCGCCCTCCTCGGCACGCTCATACAGATCCGGCGTCGGCGGGATATAGACTTCATTCGGTCTGAATTCGGCTTCGGCCATCCGGGCGCCGCGGGCGTCCACGATATAGGCGGCGGCGAGTTGGGCGCGCGCCACATAGCTGGCGAAAATCGTATTGTATTGAATCCGGCTTGAGGTGAAGAGCGTCGCCGCTTCCTCATTATCGATCGCGCTGACCAATGCGGTCAGCCGCGAGCGGGTCACATTGGCTTCCTGGTAATAGACGTCCTGGGCCGTGCGTGAGGCGGTATCGACAAAACTGCTGACCTGTTCGCCAAACCAGTATTCCACGCCGCGCGTCAGGATCAGCCCGAGGAACATGGCCGCGAAAATCGCCGGCGCCGTCGCGGCCAGGGAAAACAGACCGACGAAGCGCAAGTGCAGGCGCGGAGCCGGTTCGCCAAACCGCCGCCCCCGCATCCGTCGGCGCAGGCGAATAAAGACGACCGAAGCGAGTGCGAAGAGAAGCAGGCAATTGCCGACCAGGATGGCCAGGGTCAGGCGATCACCGGGCTCGAGGACAGCGCCATCGCCGAGAATCGCGATCGCGGTCAGAACCACCACCGTCAATGACAACAGGAAGCCAATGCCAAAGAGCGCAGCAGAGCGTGGCGATACGTTTGTGATCAATGGTCCGGACGGCAATTTGTTCAACCATATCTTCCTTGGCAAGCCGGGCATCATTGCCCGCATGTTGCATCAAATCAACACCCGTGCCGCAGCAGCCACAAACCTCAGGATTTCCCGCTCAACTCGGTCAGACGCCGGGCCAGGGTATTGCGGTTGACCCCAAGCATTTCGGCGGCCTTCGATCGATTGCCCTCGGATCGGGCCAGCGCCTGCTCCAGCAGGGCGCGATCCAGCGCATCGCTCGCCAGCTGGCGTGCGTCCGGCGCGCCCAGTGCAGCGCTGGCCAGACGGGAGGCATGCGCTTCCAACTCATCCTTCTGATCGGGTTGATCGTGCATCATCGCGCGGGCGACATCGTCGGGACCCGCCAACCGCCCCCTGGTGGAGAGGGAGAGGCGCGAGAGAACGGCCCGCAATTCCACGACATTGCCGGGCCAGTCAGCCTTGTCGATCAAGGCCCGAGCCGGCGGTGATAATTGCAGTGTCACCTGGCTGTCGCGCGCGGCGAACTCACTCAGGAAGGCGTCGCACAGGACCGGGATATCGCTGGGCCGTTCGCGCAGGGGCGGCAAGGTCACCACGCATTCCGACAACCGGCCCAGCAGACGACTGTCGAGCGCTGCACTCCCGGGCGTGGAAAGTGTCGCGATCACGCGGCCCGTGCCCGTATCCAGCGCATCGCGTGCGGCACGTTGCTGCTGCGGCGACCATTCGTCGAGCCGCAGCCAGAGCAATTGTGCGGCTGCCGCCGTCGATTTGAAAATTTCCTCGGTCCGATGAGATGGCGTGATCAGCGCGACATCGTCGGGCTTCACGCCGCGCGCCCGCAGGAGGGCATTGGCCGCCTGGCGTTTCCCGGTTCCGGCCTCACCACTGATCATCACATGCGCGCCACTCGTCGCGGCGCGACCAATGGCCTTGAAGGTGGCCTGCATCGCCGAAGACTGGCCGATCAGTCCCGTCGGCTCCGCCAAATTCCCGTCTGGCTGACGGCGGCGGCTATCACCGAGCGCCGAGGCTATCGTGGTCAGCATCAGATCCAGATCAAAGGGTTTGGGGAGGTATTCGAACACGCCGCCCTTTTCGGCGCTGATCGCCGTACTCGCCGTGGTCTGGGCACTCATGACGATAACCGGCAGATCGGCCCGCAGCCGCTTCACCATCCCCAGGCTCTCCAGGAAGCTGGTGCCATCAAGCAGGACGTCGGCGAGCAGAAGATCGCCCTCGCCGGCGCGAACCCAGTTGAGTACGGCATCAATCGAGGCCGTGGCCCGTACCTGATAGCCGGCCGAACTGAGGGCCCGCGACAGGATGAGTTTGAGGCTCTCATCATCTTCGAGCAGCAGGATGCGGGCACTCATGTCAACTCTCCCCTGGAGATCGGCAGACGCAGGTTGAAGACGGTGCGGCCGGGCGCACTGTCATAATCGAGCTGCCCGTCATGCAAGGCTGTGATGCGAGCGGAAAAGGCCAGCCCCAAACCTTCGCCGGCCGGCTTGGTGGTGACGAAAGGTGTAAAGATCCCGCTGCCGAGCGAGGCCAGAATTCCGGCGCCATTATCCGTCACCGAGAGCAAAAGCGGTGCGGCGACATCGCCATTGCGACTGCGCGGCCCGGTATCGAAGCGGGTCGTGATCGTGATTTTCGGCTCGTTGAGGCCTGCGACCGCGTCGAGGGCATTCTGCAGCAGATTGACCACCGTCTGATGCAGCAGATCGGCATCGCCCCAGGCGTCCGGCAAGGATGGGTCAAAACGCTCCTCGATCATCCCGGCCGCGGCCGGATTGGCCCGCACCAGACTCTCGATCGCCGTCAGGGCCAGACGATTGGGATTGACCAGAGACAGGGCTCCGAGCTGGATATCGCCAACCCCGCTCCAGTGATCGGCCAGGCGGGTGATGCGGTCGACATCCTGGATGATAATGCGCGCCAGTTCAGCCGTGGCGTCAAGGTCCGTTTCCCGCTCGATCAGCTGGGCCGCGCCGCGCACACTGGCCAACGGGTTCTTCAGCTCATGCGCCAGCATGCGGCCAAATCCGAGCGCGGCGGCTTGCGACGCGCGCGGTCCGGTCTCGCAATGCGGCAATATCGAAAGCGTCACCATCTCAAGCTCTTCCGACCAGCAAGCGTGCAGATCACTGACGCCATTGGCCCCAAGCCCCTCGCCCAATGCGACAACCGTCCGGCGGTCGGCGGCGGCCTGTGCGACGCAATCCAGCAGACGCCCGCTACCCGGGAAAGCCAGACGCAGGTCGGCGCGTTGCAGGGTGCGAAGCGAGAGGCCAAACCATTCCTGTGCCGGCTGGTTGGCCCAGGCCAGACGTGGCTCGGCGGTGAAGACGATAATCGGGATAGCGGCCTGTTCCGCCGCGCCGAGCGCCCAGTCCGCCGCGCTGCGCGCCGGGCCTGTCATGCCGCGATCCGGCGGCCGGGTTCATGCTCCAGCAGGCGGTGAAGCGCGTCGCGGATGGCGGCGGGCTCCCTGGATCGGCACAGCACATCGCGGATGGCGGTCAGGCCCTCCGGGGCCATATGGCCGCCATCGAATTCGAGGAAAGAGGCGAAATGCTTGCGCATCATCCGTACGCCCAGGGCTTCGCCGTAGAATTCATACGCTTCGGCAGCCTGTTCCATCAGCGCCTCCACCTTGGTCGCCCAGGGTGTGACCGGCATGGTGCCAGTGAGCAGCCCCGCACCGATCTCGCCGACCAGCCAGGGGCGTCCCTGCGCTGCCCGCCCGACCATCACGCCATCCGCGCCCGACCGGGTGAGCGCCTCACCGGCCTGTTCAAGGGTCGCGATATCGCCATTGACCAGCAGAGGAACCTGCACCGCATCGCGCACGGCGCGCACCGCGCTCCAGTCGGCCTGACCGGTGTAGAATTGCTGCCGCGTGCGGCCATGCACGGTGATCATCGCAACCCCGGCATCGACAGCCCGCCGCGCCAGTTCCGGCGCATTGAGGCAGTCATGATCCCAGCCGAGGCGCATTTTCAGGGTCACCGGAATGGTGACCGCTGCCAGCGTCGCATCGATCAGCGTCATGGCATGGTCAAGATCGCGCATCAGGGCCGAGCCGGACAAACCCTTGGTCACCTGCCGGGCCGGACAGCCCATATTGATATCGACAATATCGGCACCGGCCGCCTGCGCAATGCGGGCGCCTTCAGCCATCCACTCCGCCTGACGCCCGGCCAGCTGGATCACCCGCGGCGCAAGGCTCGCATCGGCAGCTGCCTTGCGCACCATATCGATCCGGCCGCGCGCCAGCGCGTCACTGGCGACCATTTCCGACACCACCATACCGGCACCGAAACGCTGGGCCTGGCGGCGAAAGGGCAGATCCGTCACACCGGACATGGGTGCCAGAACCGCCGGAATCGCGATCTCATGGGGGCCGATGAAGAAACTCATGCGTCTGGACAATTCAACCGGTTGCAGCGTAAGCCGGGCAAGCTAGCGATCTTGCTGCGCTGCGGCAATGGACGAGGCCTGTATATGAAAATCGGTGCCATTATCGTAGCCGCCGGCCGCGGCACCCGCGCGGGCGGGGAAATTCCCAAGCAATACCGCGAAATCGGCGGGCGTTCGGTGCTGGCGCGCACGCTGGATGCCTTCCTGTCCCATCCCGCCATCGGGCCCGTGATCGCCGTGATCGGGGACCAGGATGGTGAGCGATTTGAAGAGCTTGCTTCGCTCCTGCCCGGCCCGGTGGAAACCGTGACAGGCGGCGCGACACGCACGGCCTCCGTTCGCGCCGGGCTTCAGGCGCTGGAACACCACGCCCCCGATGCGGTGATGATCCACGACGCGGCGAGGCCCTTTATCAGCGCAGCGCTGATCGGCCGGATCGCAGAGGCGCTGGCAGTCCATGGCGCCGTGATCCCGGTGACCCCCGGCGTGGATGCCATGATCCGCCGGGATAGCCAGGGCCGGATGATCGCGGCCGTGGATCGCGCCGAATATGCTGGCGCACAGACGCCGCAGGCCTTTCACTACGCGCCCCTGATGCAGGCCTATCGCGCACTGGGCGAGACCGCCCTGCCCGATGATGCAGCCGTGGCGATGGCCGCAGGCCAGCCGGTCCAAACTCTCCCCGGTGAGGCCGGGAATTTCAAACTGACCACTCCAGACGATTTTGAGCGGGCCGAAGCGATGTTGAATCCGAATACTGCGATCACCGTCACCGGTCAGGGCTTCGATGTTCATCGCCTTGAAGCGGCGGACTCCATGATGCTGTGCGGCATCGAAATTCGCGACGGGCTCGGCCTGGTCGGGCATTCCGACGCCGATGTCGGCCTGCACGCCCTGACCGACGCCATTCTCGGCGCGGCGGGCGAAGGCGATATCGGCCAGCATTTCAGCCCGAGCGATGCACGCTGGAAAGGTGCCGCATCGCACCAATTCGTCAGCCATGCGGTTGAATTATTGCGCCAGGCCGGTGGAACGCTTTTGCATGCGGACATCACCCTGATAGGCGAACGCCCCAAAATTGGCCCGCACCGGGATGCAATGCGCCAACGGGTGGCGCAATTGCTGGGCCTTCAGGCCCGACGGGTCAATATCAAGGCAACGACGACAGAGCGGCTCGGCTTCACCGGCCGCGGTGAAGGTCTGGCCGCCCAGGCCATTGTGTCAGCGAGGATGATCTGATGTTTTCCGAACCACTCACCCGCAGGGCCGAAGACGTCCTCGACCATGCCCGCACAGCCGGAGTCATCATGGCAACAGCGGAGAGCTGCACCGGCGGGCTGGTCGCCGGTCTGCTGACCAGTATTGCCGGGGCCTCAGACGTGTTTGAGCGTGGCTTCGTCACCTATAGCAATGAATCCAAGACCGAATTGCTCGGCATTCCCGCCGCCATCATCGCGGCCCATGGTGCCGTCTCGGCGGAGGTCGCCAGCCGTATGGCGACGCAATGCCTGCTCAAGTCCAACGCCGATATCGCGGTATCGATCACCGGCATTGCCGGCCCCGGCGGCTCGGCGCGCAAACCGGCCGGCCTGGTCTATTTCGGCCTGGCCCTGCGGGACCATCCGGTTCGCGTCGTGTGCAAACGGCTTGGTGATCGCGGCCGCAACAATGTGCGGCTCGCCGCAGTTGAAACCGCGCTGGCGCTATTTAGTGAGGGCGTCGATCTCATCGCTGAGGTCGAGACGAGGATCGCCGACTGAGGCGAAGCGCCGCTCGGCCTCGTCGGAAAAACGTTTGATCAGGATATGCGCGGCGCGGTCGCGCTGGCTATCGAGCAGCATCTGCAGGACAACATTCCTGAAGGCTGCCTTGATGTGAAATTTCACCAGGGTTGAGCCATCCGACAGCGGATAGAATCGCCAGTTATTCTCCAGCACGCGGAAGGGCCCGGCGACAAAACCGACATCAATCGTGCGGGCATCGGCATCCGCCCTCACCGCACTGGTGAAGCGTTCGGTGACAAATTTATAGCGAATCCGCGCCTCGGCAGTCAGCCGGGTGACGGCACCGTCCCGGCTTTCCTTCAGAACCCGCATCGCGGTGATCTGGTGAATGAAATCGGGATAACGGCGGACATCCGAGACGAGTTCGAACAAATCGCCGGCGTCATGGAACAGGCGCAAGGTCTCGGTCAGCGAGACAGTCACACGCGGCCCAGTGACGCTTCCCGCGCGGCGCGCAAACGGGCAAAATCCTCACCGGCATGATGGCTCGAGCGCGTCAGCGGCGTGGCGGAGACCATCAAAAATCCCTTGGCCCGGGCAATTGTCTCATAGGCCTTGAATTCTTCCGGCGTGACGAAACGTTCCACGGCGGCGTGTTTGCGCGTTGGCTGCAGATATTGACCGATGGTGAGAAAATCGATGCCGGCCGAGCGCATATCGTCCATGACCTGCATCACTTCTTCCTTGCCCTCGCCGAGGCCGACCATGATGCCGGATTTGGTGAATTGCTCCGGATCGCGATCTTTCACACGTTCCAGCAGACGCAGGGAATGGAAATAGCGCGCGCCAGGACGGATCGACAGATAGAGGCGCGGCACGGTTTCCAGATTATGGTTGAATACGTCCGGCTTGGCGTCGATCACCGCTTCCGCCGCACCAGGCTTGCGCAGGAAATCCGGGGTCAGGATCTCGATCGTGGTGCCTGGCGCTATGGTGCGGATCGCCTCGATCACCTCGACGAAGTGCTGAGCGCCACCATCGGCGAGATCATCGCGATCAACCGAGGTGATGACGACATGCTTCAGCCCCATCTTGGCGACGGCCTCGGCAACGCGGCGCGGCTCGTCGGCATCGACGGGCCCGGGCAGCCCCGTTTTCACATTGCAGAAGGAGCAGGCGCGGGTGCAGGTATCGCCGAGGATCATGAAGGTCGCGTGTTTTTGCTCCCAGCATTCACCGATATTCGGACAACCGGCTTCCTGGCACACCGTGACCAGTTCACCTTCGGTGACAATCTTCTGGGTCTCGGCAAACACCTTGCCCAATGGCGCCCGCACGCGGATCCAGTCCGGCTTGCGCAGAACCGGCGTATCGGCGCGCTTCTGCTTTTCCGGATGCCGCGCTGCACGCGCTTCGGTCGCGCTGGAGGACGCGGTGGACGGTGTGCCGGAAGGCACGGTGTTGTCGATCAGATTGGCCATGCCCGCCATGTAAGCCGGAGCGCCGACGTGATCAAGCCGAGCCTGCGGTTTCCCCAGGCCTTCTGCGCCAAGCATCCGTCCTGCCCGCAGTCTGCGACAGAAATCGGTGTGCGACGAAAGTTAACAAAATCGCAATTTAGCACGTCAACTCAATGGCTTGCGACACTATTTTGACATCTTGCTTACCGGGCATTCATCATTCGGTGCGACATTGCGTCATGCTTGATACCAAGACCCTCTCCACCGCTCTGATCCTGATCCTGATTATCGGGAGCGGGTTGCACCTGGTGAACTGGCGCATGCATCGCGACAATCCGGGTGCGAAATGGTGGGCGCTCGGGCTTTGCGTTCAAACCTGCGGAGCCATTGCTACCGCAGTCGCCAATGCCGGTGGCGCCCCCATCATGCCTCTCCTGATGCTCTTCAATGTCCTCGCCCTCAGCGGCATGGTGATGCTGGTCTATGGAACGGCCTGCTTTTCCGGCCACGCCCTGCCACGCGCCGTCTATACCGCACTGGGTGTCCTGATCGTGGTGGGCATTGGCTGGGCGACCTTGATCGAACCGTCGGCAACGACGCGGCTCGGCGTTTTCGGTCTTGTTCAGTTGATCAGCAATAGTCTGATCCTGTCGCGACTGGGCTATATCGCCCGCCGGGATGGTGCGATGGGCGTGGTGGTGCTGGCAGCATCGGTGGTCAGCCTCTTCGTCTTGATGGGCAGCCTCATCACCTGGCAGCTCGTATCCCAGCCGGAGATCGCTGGCCTGTACGCCAATAGTGACGTGCTCGTGCTGGCACTCCTCACCCTGATCGCCTGCAAGACGACGATGATATTTGGCTATCTCCTGCTCAGTTCGGGCTATTCACAGGCGCGCCTCGAGCAACTGGCACTGAGCGACCCCCTCACTGGCCTGCCCAATCGGCGGGCATTCGAGCGCACGGTCACCCAGCGCCTCGCATCGGTGCGCAAGACGGACAGGCTGATCGCCCTGGCCATTTTCGATGTCGATCACTTCAAGCAAATCAATGACACTCACGGCCATGACGCCGGTGACGCGGTGCTGCGCCATCTCGGCCGTGTCGCGACCGCGGCCGTCCGGCCCCATGATTTTCTCGCCCGGGTCGGCGGCGAAGAGTTCGCGGTGATTTTCGATGTCGAGGACGCCGCAGAACTCGTGACGGCGGCCAACCGCCTGCGGCTGGCGATCGAGATCAATCACGCGCGGATCAACGAGACGGCCATCGCGGTAACGGTCTCGGTCGGCGCTGTCCTGGCCCGCTCAGAGAACGGTCTCGACTTCAGCAATCTTTACCGTGCGGCCGACCAGGCGCTCTACAGCGCCAAGGGAACGGGCCGCAACCGGGTTGTCGTCGGCGAAGTCGAACCGGTGTCTATGGCGGCCTAACCGGCAGCGTTGTGACGGTATTAACGCTATCTTCAATTAGGGTGGCATTTCAGTGCGGCAGGATGCGGGCTGTCTACCCGATATTCACCGTTGCGGCGTGATACTCGCCGGATGCTTGATACCAAATCCCTCGCTACAGCCTTGATCCTGATCCTGGTGATCGGATGCGCGCTCCACGTCGTGAACTGGCGTATCCATCGCGAGAGCGCCGGCGTGAAATGGTGGGCGCTGGGCCTCGCTGTCCACACTACGGGACTGACCCTGTCATTCTGGGAAAACAGCCTGGCGGTCCATATTCCCTTCTGGATCGTGACGATCAACATGGTATCGCTGACGGGGAGTTTGATGCTGGTCTACGGGACAGCCAAGTTTGCCGAACGCCCCTTCCCGCCCGCCTTCTATATTGCACTCGGGAGCTTCGCGGTCGCCAGTTTGAGCTGGTATGCGGTGGTCGAGAATTCCGTCACGATGCGCGTCATCGCCTTCGCGGTCACCCTGCAACTGGCCAATCTATTGACCCTGACACGGCTTTATTTCATCGCCCGTCGGGACGGACTGGCAAGCATCCTCGTGCTCGCATCCTCGCTGGGCAGCACGATTGCATTGATGTCGGGACTGATCATCTGGCAATTGCTGACCCAGCCCGATGTGACCAATTTTTATGACCAAACGCCGGTCATGCCGCTCGCCATGCTTGGCTTGATGGCATCGGAATGCACGGCCATTTTCGGCTATCTCCTGCTCAGCGCCGGCCAATCCCAGGCGCGGCTGGAACGTCTCGCGCATCGCGATGCGCTTACCGAATTGCCCAATCGGCGTGCTTTCGAGCAGGAGATCACACACCGGCTGCGCTCATCGCGGAAGCAGGATCAACTCTTCGCGCTGGCGATTTTCGATGTCGATTACTTCAAGAAAATCAATGACACGCATGGCCATGATGCCGGCGATGCGGTGCTGCGGCACCTCGCCAGCGTCGCGACTGACGCCGTGCGGCCCCATGATTTCCTGGCGCGTGTCGGCGGCGAGGAGTTTGCGGTCATTTTCGATGTCGGAGATGCGGCCGAACTGGTCATGGCGGCCAACCGTTTGCGGCTCGCGATCGAGATCCACCGGACCCGGTTCGGCGAACGTGAGATCGACCTGACCGTCTCGGTCGGCTGTGTCCTCGCCAAGTCTGGGGCGCACCTCGATTTCGCCCAGCTCTATCGCGCTGCCGACCGCGCCCTCTACAAGGCCAAGACCACGGGCCGCAACCGCGTCGTGGTCGGCGAGGTCGGGGCGCTGGATCTCGCCGCCTAGTCTGTGGAGAACCGCAGACGGACGGGTTCGCGCCGGCCTGGCCCCTGCATGGCCGTCCTGACGATGCTATCAATCGTGATATTCGTCATCATCACCTGATCCTCGAAGGCATCGGCAAGCAAGTCATTATCGACCACAAAGGCCGAGGTGTCGGCCGGGGCCTGGGCGGCGAAATAGATCCACAGCAACTCCCCATCGAGCTCCGCACCGACATAGACCGGCTCGAGCAGGCGGCCATCGCCCTCCCCGATACGAAAGCGGGTCTGCGCATAGCGACCTGTCGCGGCAAGACCTTCAGCGGAGGCATACCAGGCCTCTTCGTCCACGACGTCCGCTCCGAGGGCCTCAAGCAGATCATGGCCATAGATGCGGTGACTGATCTGCAACTCACCCGTGGCGGCCGAAATGACAACGTCGGTGACGCCGGCATGCACCCGGTGCGCCGCCGCCGGCGTTGCCATCAGGCAAGCTCCAGCGATAGCGCATGCGAACCCGCGGATCAAAGCGTCCATGGCTATTCCGGCCGCGCCCGGATCGAATCGCGCGTTACGCGTTGATCCTGGTCGGCCATCATGTTCGAGCCCTGCGGCGTTGCGCGGTAAAGCTCAAGCCGGGTCGGTTCGATGCGTGGCGGGAAGTAATTGTCCGACCGGTCGGCATCAGCCGTTTCCAACAGTGGATCGAGCTCGACGGAGACCACTTCACGCGAGGTCAGATAGGTCCAGGTGACGTGACGCGGATCATAGCGCCAGACTTCGGCCGGGATGCGGACGATTTCCGTGCTGCCATTGGCGAAGGTGAATTCCAGGATGATCGGCATCACGACGCCGCCCTGATTGGTGAAGTCGAGATAATAGACGCGCTCATTTCCGGTCAGAAGCTCGGCCTCCCAATCCTCCAGGTCTGCGCGATAGGTCGCATAGGCCTCGCGTTGGCGGGCGGTGACGGTCTGGGCATCATTGGCAGAATAGAATTCCACGACTTCAGGGTGCTCGCTGGCATAGGTCGTCATGCCTGCTTCACGATTGCGGCGCCGGGTGAGGTTTTCCGGCTCGGCTGTGATTTCGGCGCGCTCGCGGGCGTTCTCGATGACCGGGTTGCCCGTGTCGAGCGTGCCTTCGATCACCCGGTCGAGCGAGATGTCGACATGGTCTGTGGAGTAGAACCAGCCACGCCAGAACCAGTCGAGATCCACGCCGGAGACTTCTTCCATCGTGCGGAAGAAATCATACGGCGTCGGGCGTTTGAAGCGCCAGCGGCGGGCATAGGTGCGAAAGGCTTCGTCGAACAATTCGCGCCCGAGAATCGTCTCGCGCAGCACCACCAGCGCGGTGGCCGGCTTGCCATAGGCATTATTGCCCACTTCCAGCACCGAATCCGCCTGGGTCATGATCGGGACCTGGCCCGTCGAGGTCATGTAGTCGGCGGCCAGGTGCGGGGCGCCGCGGCGCGAGGGGAAGCCGGCCTCCCATTGCTGCTCGGCCTGGTATTGCAGGAAGGTGTTGAGCCCTTCGTCCATCCAGGTCCATTGCCGCTCGTCGGAATTGACCGTCATCGGGAAATAGATGTGGCCGATCTCGTGGATGATGACGCCGATCAGGCCGCGCTTCTGGACGCGCGAATAGGTCAGATTGCCGTCCTCATCGACCACCGGGCGACCGGTGAACTGGCCGCCATTGAAGGTGATCATCGGGTATTCCATTCCGCCCTGGGCCCCGGCGATCGATTGCGCCACCGGATAGGGGTAGGGGAAGGAGAAGTCGGAATAGACCTCGAGCGTATGCGCCACGGCACGGGTCGAGAAAGCGGACCAGAGCGGTTCGGCCTCATTGGGGTAGAAGGACATCGCCATCACGGTATCAGGCGCCTCGCCCTCGCCTTCCTGGCTGACCCCCATCGCATCCCAGATGAATTTGCGCGAACCGGCCCAGGCAAAATCCCGGACATTCTCGGCGCGGAAACGCCAGGTCGCCTCGGAGCGTGTCCCGCGGCGCTCATTGGCGCGGGCCTCAGCCGGTGTCTGGATGAAAACCGGATCGCTGGCAGTGCGGGCCTGTTCAATCCGGTCGCGCTGGGCCTGGGTGAGCACGTCTTCCGGATTCTGAAGCTCGCCGGTGGCGGCGACCAGGAAATCCTGCGGGACGGTGATCGCGACATCATAATCGCCAAATTCCAGGGTGAATTCGCCGCGGCCGAGGAAGGCCTTGTTGTGCCAGCCCTCATAGTCAGAGAAGGCCGCGGCCCGCGGGAACCATTGCGCGATCTGATAGATGCAATCCGCGCCCGTTGTTTCGGTTTCCTCGAAGCATTCCCAGCCGGCACGGCCACCAACGACACTCGCCTCGATCAGGCGGTAATCCCATTCAACATTGAGGATCACCGAATCTCCGGTTTCCAGCACATCGTCGAGATCAACACGCATCAGAGTGTCGACGATGGTGAAGGAGACAGCATTGCCATCGGCGTCCGTCACCGAACGGATATTATAGCCATAGCCGTCCTGTTCGATCCGGTGACGCCGGCGCAGGGCGGCACTGCTGATGCCATCGGGCGTCGCGCCACCGACGCGGCCGGCCGAGCGGCCACCGCCGCCAATGGTTTCGGTCATCACTGAAATCGAGTCGGGACGGAACCGGTTCTGGTCCAGCTGGAACCAGAGAAAATCGAGCGTATCCGGTGCATTATTCGTGTAGCTGATGGCGGCCGATCCGGTCAGGACCTTCTCGCGTTCGTCGAGATGGATGCGGATATCGTAATCGACCTGCTGCTGCCAGTATTCCGGCCCGGGTGCGCCGGTCGCGCGGCGCTCGCGGTTGGGCGTTGGCCAGTCCTCACCTTCCAGCTGACGGAACGCGTCCTGCCAGTCATTGACGGTCTGGCGGACCGGCTGGGCAGCTGCGACATTGAATGTCGCAGCCACCGCGGCCAAAGCGATCAGTTGAAGTGCGCGCATAATCTATCTCCTGGCCCATGGGGCCGATCTGTTCGGGATAGAATTAGCCCGCCATTTCGCTCAGGTCACCCCTCGCTGACGGTCGCGCCGCTGGCGATGTCGGGCTCGCCTGTCCGGGCGGCATTCCGATCACGACGGTTGCCGATCGCCAGGATCCAGGCGCCCAGACCAATACAGAGCAGCAGGACACCAATCGTTGCACCCAAGCCTGGCACGACGCCGAGGGCAAAGATGACCGCCATGACCAGCAAGAGCGAAAGTGCGCGCATTCCGAGCCCGAGCTCTCCGGCCTTGCGGTTGAAGATCAGGTCGCCCACCGCAACGCCGCCAAAGGCGAAGGCGAGGAAAAGCGCCGGGAAATACAACAGCCACAGCAACGGGATCAGCAAGGCGCCAACCAGCGTCAGTGCAAGCAGGATGGTGATCATCACGAACACCACAGGCGACATGGCCAGGCTGATGAAACCAATCACACCGGAGCTCAGCGGCCGGCGGCGGAAGGCGGCAGCGACGGCAGAAACACCGCGCGGCGCGATCAGGACCGCAATCATGCCAAGCAAGAAGGCGCTACCCGCAAAGGCGCCGCCCAAAAAGCGGAATGGTGCGCCGATCACGCCCCAGGGACCGTCGAAATCAATCTCGACATCATCCCAGTGCTTGGCGCCGAAATTGAACATTTCGTACTCATAGTCGACAGCACCGATCACAGCACCGTCAGCGATGCTGGCCTCAACAGGACTGCGAACCGTCAGCAAGCCGGAAATGCGTGCCGAGGACAGGATGGTAACCTCCTCGGCTCTGACATCGACATCACCGTCAAAAACACCGCCAAGCGAGACGTGCCCGCCCTCAATGTCGGCGTCGCCATGTGCGGTACCGAGAAACTCCACCGAACCGGCAACGACACGACTGTCACCGGAAACAACGGTTCCTGATTCGATGATGGCCTCGCCGCCCGCGGCTCGAAGGTCGCTACCGACGATCACCGCGATGCGGACACTACCGCCCGCCGCATTGAGCTCGCCACCGGTCTCGCCGGCAATATTGACGTCCCCGCCGGCGGCATTGAGGTCACCGCCGATCCGGGCCACGATATTGACGTCTCCGCCAGCGATTTCGACGCTGCCATCGACAACGCCGCTCAGATCGATATCGCCACCGAAGAATTCGACATCGCCGTGAACATCGGCATCGATCCGGCCATCGCCAGCCACAGCGAAGATATCGCCATCAATATCACCACGGATATTGAGCTCACCTCCGAGGAAGTGGATATCGTCGCCGCTGCCATTGATATTGACCTCGCCGCCGATCACTTGGGCGTTGCCCGTCGAAGCCAATGCGACACAGGCCAGCCCCGCGGCCATTATCTGCTTAAATCTGTACATCACGACTCTCCCAGCGCCCCCCGGCGGTCAGGTGGATGATTAATGGGTCGAGCCAGGCTCGACCCGCTTCGGTTCAATTTCAGTCAAAGACAGAATCAATATCCTTGCAATCACGGCCATTGCGCGGGACGAAAACCAGGTCGTCGGTCTGCGCACCGGCTTCGATTTCCGGTTGGGCTTCAGCCCAGACGCGGAGCGTGCCGTTGATGCGGGCCGTCGATGTCACGATCACGGATCGAGCACAGACATCGCCGCCATTGCGGATAACGCCCGTTAGTTCGACCTGGCCATCGGTGTCATCATAATCCCGACGCCGCCGGATCTCGCCGACCGAGACCACACGGAGATCACCGGCGACACTGCCGCCAAGGTGAATCCGATTGCCATTGGCGTTCAGGCCATCATTGAAGTTGGCCGTCGAGGTCAGGCTCGCTGCGGCAATCGACGCCGACCCACCGATTTCGCCAGCGACATTGAGCGATCCGGAAGCCAGGCCGAGCTCGCCATCCACATCCGCATTCCAGTCGATATCGCCACCGGCAATCGAGGCTTCACCGCCCACATGCCCGCTATAATCAATATCACCGCCGGCAATCGATACATCACCATCAACGGCGAGCTGGTCGGCATCGACATCGCCGGCAACCAGGCTGAGATCGCCACCCAGGCGGCCGCGCAGATTTATATTGCCACCAATTCGGCTGTAATCGCCATCACGATCAAGGACGACATAGCCGTCCTGCGTGCGCTCACTATGGAGCCGCTTCGCCTCGCCACCGCTATGGCCATCGTCAACAACGATGACGCAACCCGCAGTCGCCATTGCCGCGGCCAGTGCCGCACTCATTGCCAGTGCCTTGCGCATTCCGGTCTCCAAATCTGCTACGCCGTCGTCTGACAGCGGTGAATTTCACGCTCCCCAACGTTGGCTCTGACCATACATTATCGAAAAACGATATCAAGTAGATTTTTTGTTTATCGATAAATTTTTTCCGTCTTTCAACAAATCGGGCCGTCACTTCCCGCAGCCCTTGCCGCCAAACCCCTTCCCTCCCGCGCGCGGACAGGTAAGATCGGCAGCAATAATTAGCGCCACCACGAAGCGGCGCGCCCGGGAGGACATGTATGGCTGACACATCAGCTGCCAGTGCCGTCGAGCTTCAGCCGACGGCTATTTCGGCGGACACGCATTATTACGGAGCGGATTTCGATCTGCGCCGGATCCGCAAATCGGTTTTCTCGGCGCTGGTGCAGGCGCGCCGCCGTTTCGGCGGCAAGCGAATCGCTGCCATCGATGCGGACGGCCGCGAGCTGAGCTATGATGACATCATCAAGGCCGCCTTCGCGCTGGGGCATGCCCTCAAGCAAGGCACGGAGCCGGGCGAAGCCGTCGGGATCCTGCTGCCGACCGGTGTTGGCTCGATTATCTCCTTTTATGCGATCTCGGCCTATGGCCGCATCCCGGCCATGCTCAACTTTACTGCCGGCGAACGCGCCCTGAAGGCGGCGTGCCAGGCGTGCAAGTGCAAGCGGATTGTCACCGCCCATCGCTTTATCGAACTGGGTGAATTGCAGGCGCTCGAAGCGACCCTCGCTGAAGATCACGAGATGATCTATCTTGAGGACGTCCGCGAAAACCTCAATCTGAGCGACAAGATTGCTGCCGGCATCGGCATGGTCTTTCCCTGGGCCGTGCAGGCGCGCCCCTCCCCGGATGCTGCAGGCGTCTATCTCTTCACGTCCGGGACCGAAGGCGATCCCAAGGGCGTTGTGCTCAGCCATGCCAATCTGCTCGCCAATGTCGAACAGGTACGCGATCACGTCAAAATCCTGCCTACCGACAAGGTCTTCAACCCGCTGCCGACCTTTCATTGCTTCGGCCTGACCGGCGGCGTCCTGGTGCCGCTCGGGCTCGGCGTTCCGACGATCTGTCATCCAACGCCCCTGCAGGCGAAGACGATTGTCAAACGGATCGCCGACACGGGTTCGACCATCCTGTTCGCCACCGACACTTTCATCAATCAATATGCGCGGGCCGCAACCAATGGCGAGCTCAACTCGCTGCGCTTCGCGGTCTGCGGCGCCGAACGGGTCAAGGATGAAACGCGCGCGACCCTGCGGCGCAAATTCAATGTCCAGATCGTTGAAGGATACGGGCTGACCGAAGCCTCACCGGTGCTGGCCGTCAATCAGCCCCAGGACAATCGTCCCGGAACTGTCGGCCAGCTCATGGGCGGATGCGAGGCGAAGCTGATCCCGGTCGAGGGCATTACCGAGGGCGGGCAATTGCACATCCGCGGGCCTAATATCATGAAGGGCTATATTCGCCCGAGCGCACCGCTCGTGCTGGAGGCTCCCGTCGATGGATGGCATGACACCGGCGATATCGTGACGGTTGATGAAGGCGGCTATCTGCGCATTCGTGGCCGTGTGAAGCGGTTCGCCAAGCTGGGCGGGGAAATGGTCTCGCTGGCCGTGGTGGAGAATTGCGCCACCTCGCTCTGGCCGGACTGCATGCACGCCGCCGCAGCCCTGCCCGACAAGCGCAAGGGCGAACAGATCATTCTGTTGACCGAATACGCCAAGGCGGACCGCGCCGATCTGATCGCCTTCGCGCGTAATCACGGCATTAACGAGCTGTCGATCCCGCGCAAGATCATCCATGTCGAAGCGATCCCCGTCCTGGGGACCGGCAAGACCGACTACGGCAAGGTCCAGCGCATGGTTGTTGAGCTGATGGGCGAACCCGAAGCGCCCGCTGCGACACCAGAAACGGTCGCATAAAGGCGTTCTGCGGGAGCCCGACGCGGGCTCCCGCTCACTTTCAGGTCAGAGATCGATCTGGTCGCAATCGCGGCCATCCAGCAGTTCAAAACTGTAGCCCGATGGTCCGCCTTCGGGGCGTTCACTGGCGATCACCCGCAGTTCGCCGGCAAAACGCGCGCTATTGCGAAACTCGACATGGGTGGCACAGATGAAACCACCCTGGGCAAAACTCCCCGCCAGGATGGCGCGGCCATTGCGGTTCCGCTTCCCGTCGTCGCGTCCCTCGCCGATGACTTCGACCGGCCCGAGGAAATCGGCTTTCAGATTCATCCGCGCACCATGCAATTGAAGCCGGCCCGCCACGCGACCGTCAATCGTGACACGGGCGCCGGCGACGTCCAGATCGCCGCCAAAATCGGCGTCCAGCCAGGTGGTCGCCGCCGCAATCTCTGCATTACCGCCCACAGAACCCGTAAAACGAACCGAAGCGCCAGCGGCTGACAGGTCGCCGCCGACCGCGGTGCTGGAATCCACCCGGGCCCCCGCCAGATCGAGATCGCGTCCGACGGTGCCATTGGCCTGAACCAGGACGCCGGCCATTTCCGCATCGCCCGTCACATCGAGATGGCGCGCGGCAATCAAGCCGGCGCTCTCGGTCGAGCGGTTCTCGGCCGGGCCATAGGAGGAATTGGTGCAGGCGGTAATGGCCAGCGTACTGGCGGCCAGCAGGATAAGTTTATGCATCGAATATTCTCCCGGGCGACATCAAGGTCGCGTCAACTCTGACCCTATGATGCCCGAGCGGCAGATTTTGGATGCAGGGAATGTTGTGGGGTGCGTCCCGCTAGATGTGCAGCGCCTTGCCATAGGCGTCGAGCACGCTCTCATGCATCATTTCCGACAGGGTCGGATGCGGGAAGACGGTGTGCATCAGCTCGGCCTCGGTGGTCTCCAGCTGGCGCGCCACGACATAGCCCTGGATCAGTTCAGTCACTTCCGATCCGATCATGTGGGCACCGAGCAATTCGCCGGTTTTGGCATCAAACACGGTCTTGACCAGGCCCTGATCATCACCGAGCGCGATCGCCTTGCCATTGCCGACAAAGGGGAAGCGGCCGACTTTTACCGCATGGCCCGCCTCCTTCGCCTTCGCCTCGGTCAGGCCGACTGAGGCAATCTGCGGATGACAATAGGTGCAGCCGGGAATGTTGGACGTGTCGAAGGCATGGACCTCATTGCCGGCGATCTTCTCGACACAGACGACGCCCTCATGGCTGGCCTTGTGGGCGAGCCAAGGTGGTCCGGCGACATCGCCAATGGCGTAGAGGCCTTTGACATTGGTACGGCCGAAACCGTCATTGACGACATGGCCGCGATCGATCTTCACGCCGAGCGCCTCCAGGCCGAGATTTTCGACATTGGCCGCGATCCCGATGGCGAGGATGACTTTCTCGACCTCGACCACAGTGATGGCGCCCTTGGCATCCTTGACCGAGACCTTGACCCATTTCGCGGTCTTTTCGAGCTTTTCGACCTGGGAAGAGAGCATCAGCTTCATGCCCTGCTTCTTGAAGGCCTTGGCGGCGAAGGCGGAGATTTCCGCGTCCTCGACCGGCACCACCCGGTCCATCATTTCCACCACGGTCACGTCGGCGCCCATGGTGCGATAGAAGCTGGCGAACTCGATCCCGATGGCGCCGGAACCGATCACCAGCAGGGATTTTGGCATGGAGGTCGGCACCATCGCCTCGCGATAGGTCCAGATCTTGTCGCCATCCGGCTCCAGCCCGGCAGCGGGGACGGTTCGGGCGCGGGCACCAGTGGCGAGGATGACGTGTTTGGCGCTGTAGCGGTCTGCGCCAACGACAACCGTCGGGGCGTCCTTGCCCTTGTCCAGTTTCGCCTCGCCCTTGATGACGGTAATCTTGTTCTTCTTCATCAACATGGCGATACCGCCCGACAGGCGACCGGCCACGCCGCGCGAGCGTTTGACGATGGCCTCGATGTCGAAGCTGATCTTTTCGGCCTTCAGCCCGAAGGCCTCGGCATTGTGCATCAGATGATAGACTTCGGAGGTCCGCAGCAGCGCCTTGGTCGGGATACAACCCCAGTTAAGGCAGATACCGCCAAGCTCGGAGCGCTCGATGATCGCCGTCTTCAGGCCCAGCTGGCTGGCCCGGATCGCCGCGACATAGCCGCCCGGTCCGCTGCCGATCACGATCACATCAAATGCCTGGCCGACCATCGGGAAACCCCTTTATTTGGATACGAAATAATTCTTCAAGCGCTGTCAGCCCATTAGCAGCTGGCGGGCGCTGGATCAATGCTGGCAATCCTCGCCCCGGAGCGGTTATCCTGCCTCAAACCTTGGAGAGCGCCGCCATGATCAAGAGCCTGAGAACCCCCGATGAACGCTTCCGGTCGCTCCCCGACTGGCCATACCCGCCGCACTATATTGACGATCTGCCCGGTTATCACGGCCTGCGCATGCATTATGTCGATGAAGGGCCGAGACACGGCGCGCCGACCTTCCTGTGTCTGCATGGCGAGCCGAGCTGGGCCTATCTCTACCGCAAGATGATTCCGGCTTTCCTCGCCGCCGGCGCGCGGGTGATCGCGCCGGATTTCTTCGGTTTCGGGCGCTCCGACAAACCGATCGAGGATGCCGACTACACTTTTGACTTCCACCGCAATTCGGTGAAGGCCCTGATTGAACGGCTCGACCTGGCTGATGTCTGCCTGGTCTGCCAGGATTGGGGCGGCCTCATCGGACTGACCCTGCCGATGGATTACCCCGAACGCTTCACCCGCCTGATCGTGATGAATACCTCGATCGGCATCGGTCAGGCCGCCGGGCCCGGCTTTGATGCCTGGCGCGATTATGTCGCCAATACGCCCGGCTTCGATGTCGGCAAGCTGATGAAACGCTCCACACCGGGGATGAGCGATGCCGAGGCCGCGGCCTATAACGCCCCCTTCCCCGATGACAGCTACAAGGCCGGTGTGCGCCGCTTCCCGGCGCTGGTGCAGACGCGCCCCGACATGGACGGCGTCAAAACCGGCCAGGCAGCGCTGGATTTCTGGCAGAATAAGTGGGCTGGCGAGAGCTTTATGGCCATCGGCATGCAGGACCCGGTCCTCGGTCCGCCGGCAATGCAATGGTTGCAACGGCAGATCCGCAATTGTCCGCCTGCCCTGGAAGTCACCGAGGCCGGGCATTTCGTTCAGGAGCATGGCGAGGCGATTGCCGAGAAGGCGCTGGCGCGTTTCAATCTCGCCTGATTATTCCAGTGCCTCGGCATAGATGGAGCGCTTCGGCGCGGCCATCACCCGGCGCACCATCGGCTCGAAAAACTCCAGCGGCTCGCTGACATAGTCAGGGTCAAAGGCGGCCTGATCGTATGTCTCGCAGAATTCCTGACAGGCCGCGAAATACTTATGGTCGCGGAATTGCTCGCGCATATCCCGGTCCATGCCGAGATGGTGGAAGAAATAATAGCCCTGGAAAATCCCGTGCTTGGCGACGATCCAGTTATTCTCCTCCGACAGGAAGGGCGCCAGGATGGCGGCGGCAATATCGGGGTGATTATAGCTGCCCAGCGTGTCGCCGATATCGTGCAGCAGCGCCATCACGACATATTCCTCGTCACGGCCATCACGATGGGCCCGCGTCGCGGTCTGGAGCGAGTGTTGCAGCCGGTCGATTGGAAAGCCGCCATAATCACCGTCGAGCAGACGCAAATGCGCCAGGACACGCTCCGGCAAAGCCGCCGCAAAGGGTCCGAAAGCGCCGGCAATCGCGGCCCAGTCTTCAGCCGTGCCCTCTTCCATGGCGCGGAATTTGGCCTGCGGCCCCGAAGCGTCATCCATGCTGCATCCTCCCGTGAATGAGGACCAGACTGCCCGCGCCGCCGCGCCGGTTCAAGTGCCGATCAGAGATCCTCGATCGTCTGGGTCAGGTCACTGTCGGGATTATCGCCGGTATTCACGATACCGGCCTTCTCGAGGAGCATCAGATGCACCTCATCGGTCAGACAGACCGGACGGTGGCGCACGCCTTTCGGGATGACGCATAGCTCGCCGGGCCCAAGAATGACGGGAAGCTGCTCCTCAATCTCGATGCGTAAATTGCCTCGCGTCACCAGGAAAAGCTCGTCGGCATCGAGATGCGCGTGCCAGTCGAAACTACCCGTCCCCTTGGCCAGCTTGACCTCGTAATTGTCGAGTTTCGCGACCCGCTTGGGCGCCCATACATCGTCAAACAGGGCATGTTTTGCCACCAGGGAAATTGCTTCTACGGGCATGGGCACTCCGATTCGTATCTTGTTGCGTCACAATCCCGCGTGGTGGCGAACGACGCAAGTCGCGCGCTGTCACACAATTTGATTGACCGCGATGAGGCGCGGGCCTAAGCGCCGCACTCCCTGTTATCGGACCGCTTCACCTTGGGCCTGCACACGATCCTTCCGTCCGGACTTCCGGCCTTCGACGCGGCCGGCCTGTGCGCGGACCTCACCCGTCAGGGTTGGTCACAACAGAGCCTCGGCGATACCGCCCTCCTCACAGCGCTGCGCGAAGAAGCCGTGATGCTGTGGCAGGAGGATGAGCTTCGCCGGGCGGGAGTCGGCCGTGCCAGCGACCATGAACTGGTGCGCGAGATCCGGCGCGACAAGACGCGCTGGTTTGACGGTTCCAGCCCCGCCCAGCGCGGCTGGCTCGACTTTGCGGAAAGCCTGCGCCTGCAGCTCAACCAGCGCCTGGCGCTCGGCCTATTCTCCTTTGAGGCGCACTATGCCGTCTATGAGCCGGGCGGTTTCTATCGCAAGCATCTCGACAGTTTTCGTGGCGCGCGCAACCGCATCCTGTCCTCGGTCCTGTACCTCAATCCGGGCTGGCAGGCGGGTGATGGCGGGTTGCTGCGGCTCTATGACGAGAGCGATGACAGCGTGATCACTGATATCATTCCGGAATTTGGCACCTTCGCCGTCTTCCTCAGCGAAGAGATCCCGCACGAGGTGACCCCCGCCCTCGCCCCGCGTTTTTCGATTGCGGGCTGGCACCGATGCAATGATCTGGCCCGCGCCCCGGCGCTGCAGGCCAAGGTGCTGCCGATCGCGGCGATCTAGCCGAGCGGCCTGGCCGGCGTCGGGCGGCCCGCCTCGTCCAGCGCCACCATCACATATTCCGCTTCACCGACCAGACGACGCTCGCCGGACATCAGGTTTTCCGCGTCGGCCCGGACGGCGACACGCATCGAGGTGCGCCCGACCGAGACCACTTGCCCCGTGACATCGAGCAATTCGCCTTCGAGTGTCGAGGCAATGAAATCAATCTTGTTGGACGCGGCCATGCCGACCTGGCTGCGCGTATGGCGCGACGCGGCGATCTGCGCCGCCTTGCCCATCAGCGACATCGCATTGCCGCCGAGTAATTGGCCCAGCGAATTGGTGTCGCCCGGGAAGACGAGTTCGAGCACGCGCGCCGAACCCGCTGGCGAGGCGGCGAAATCAATCAGCCTGTCGGGTGCCGGCGGCAGGCGGGCCGGATTCGTCTTGCGATCCTGGGCGACCATGGTGAAGCCGCCTTGCGTGCAAATATGGCGTTCGCCGGTGGTCATATCCTCGGCGGAGAGCTCGACATCGACCACGAGCGAGGTGCGCCCGACGAGGTTCACCCGCCCGGTCAGCTCGATCAGATTGCCGACAAACACCGGCGCGCGAAAATCGATCCGGTCACACGAGGCGGTGACAAAGGGACGCCGCGCATGGCGGGCGGCGACCAGCGAGGCGATCTTGTCCATCTGCGCCATCGCGGCGCCGCCGAAATAACTGCCCAGATGATTGGCCTGGTTGGGCTGGACCAGATCGACATGGCGGATTTCGCCGAGTTGGGCGGATTGGGTCATGACGGCGGCAGTCCTTCCATTTGGTACCAATAGCCGGACATATACCCGGTGATCGAGCCTGAGGCATCCAGCTCCCAATATTCGGAGAAGAAAGTGCCATCTTCGGGCGGCGCCAGATAGATCACGGTTTCCGGCCCGTCCGGGCGGACGGAGAACACGGCGAAACTGCCCCGGGCGTAACGAGGGATGCCCGCCCGCTCAAACCCGGCGGCCGAATAATAGCCCACGCGGTCCGCACGGTCCCCTGCGATGCCACCGGCAGGCTCGGCGCTGCAACTCCATATCGAAATATCCGGGCCGCTATAGGTCAGAACATCCTGATGAGCACAGCGTGCCCGGATCGCGTCCTCGTCAGTATGTCCAGGGCGCTCGATCCGAGCGCTCCAATAGCCCCAATCGGCATCCACCCGCTCGACAGACAATTGCCGGTTTCCATCCTGGGAAATCCACGCACCCTGATAGACAGCGATATTGCCCATGCGCGGCGCTGTTGGCCGAGCCGCTGATGTGCATCCTCCCAGGCCCAGAGCGATCACACACAGGCAGGCCAGGCTGGTCATCAGACCAATGCCGGTCGGCTTGCTCGAAGGCGGCAGCATCACATCAACATCGTCATCGGGTCTTCAACAAACGTCCGGAACGCCGCGATCCATTTCGCCCCTGTCGCGCCATCCACAACGCGGTGATCGCAGGTCAGCGTCACCGTCATCACGGTAGCGATCGCCAGCGCGCCATTGGTAACCACCGGACGTTGTTCGCCGGCGCCGATCGAGAGGATCATGCCCTGGGGCGGGTTGATGATGGAGGAGAAGGACTGGATGCCGAACATGCCCAGATTGGACAGCGAGAAGGTGCCGCCCTGGAATTCTTCCGGCTTGAGCTTGCGGGTCCGGGCACGCGCCGCGAGATCCTTGCTCTCGGTGGAGATCTGGACCAGGCCCTTGGTGTCGGCGTCAAAAATGATCGGCGTGATCAGCCCGCCCTCGATCGCCACGGCCATCGAGACATCGGCATGCTTGTGCAGGGCGATACGGCCATCCTCGATCCAGGAGGCGTTCGCCGCGGGCACTTTCTTGAGCGCCAGGCCGGCGGCCTTGATCAGGATATCATTGACCGAAACCTTCACCTCCTCGCCGGCCGCCTCATTGATGCGCTTGCGGAAATCGAGCAGCGCGTCGATGCGGCAATCGACATTGAGCGGGAAGTGCGGGATATCGCGGAAGCTTTCCGACAGCCGTTTGGCGGCAATCTTGGTGATGCCATCGGCCTTGACGACGTCATAGCGGTCGGCGGCGATGCCATAGCGCGCCAGTGGCGCGTCGTGATCGATCTCGACCGGTGCGGCAGCGGGTGCGCTCGCCGGCTTGGCGGCGCCCGGCTGGGCGTTCTCGACATCGCGCTTGACGATACGCCCGTGCGGGCCTGAGCCCTTGATCGCGGCCAGGTCGAGGCCCTTGTCGGCGGCGATGCGCTTGGCGAGCGGGGAAGCTTTCAGGCGGTCGCCCCCATCGGCCACTTCGTGGCCACTTCCCCCACGCGTGGGGGAAGACGAAGCAGGGGCCGCCTTTTGTCCTCCCCCGCTTGCGGGGGAGGTGTCCCGGACTTGATCCGGGACGGAGGGGGCGTCGGCGGCAGGCGCAGCAGCGGGTTTATCCATCGCGCTGGCATCCTCGCCCTCTTCGAGCAGAATGGCGATCACGGCATTGACCTTCACATTCTCGGTGCCCTCGGCGACCAGAATCTTGCCGATCACGCCCTCATCGACGGCCTCGACTTCCATCGTCGCCTTGTCGGTCTCGATCTCGGCCAAGACCATGCCGCTCTCGACCTTGTCGCCCTCTTTGACGTGCCATTTGGCGAGAATGCCCTCTTCCATCGTTGGCGACAGGGCGGGCATGGTGATTTCGATCGACATGGTGTGGTCCTCGCCTCAGGCGTCATTGGCCCCGTCGGGGGCCCGTTCTGGATTGATGTTCGCGATATTGGCTTCCCAATTGGCGCCGTCGAATTCCTGGAAGCGCGGCAGCAGAGCCGCGTCAGCGTCGAAACAGCGTAGATTGACCGACCAGTCATCGGGATGCGAACGCGGCACGTTGAAGGCTTCCACGCCGCACTGGCGGCAGAAATAATGCTTCGCCGTGCCGGTGTTGAAGCGATACTCGGTCAGCATGTCCTCGCCGTGCATGATGCGGAAATCCGCGCCCGGCGTGATGACATGGATGAAACCGGTCTTGGCGCAGATCGAGCAATTGCACGACAGCGCCACGACATTATCCGGCAGGATGGCCGCAAAGCGCACCGCACCGCAATGGCAGCCGCCGTGGCGGGGTTTCTTGGCTGGTGTTGTCGTCATCGCCCTACTCCGCGTAGCAGACGGCCCTCACCGCCTGCAGGATGTCTTCAACGCCGGGAAGCGAGAGTTTTTCCAGATTGCCGGCATAGGGCAAAGGCACGTCTTTCTGGTGCACGCGCGCTGGCGGCGCATCGAGATAATCGAAAGCCTCTGCGGTGACGACGGCGGCGATTTCGGCCCCGACGCCCATCCGGCCCCAGCCCTCTTCGGCGCAGACGATGCGATTGGTTTTCTTGACGCTGGCCACCACGGTATCGGTGTCGAGCGGACGCAGGGTGCGCAGATCGATCACTTCGGCGGAAATGCCCTCATCGGCCAGGATCTCGGCCGCCTTGAGCGCAAACCCGACCATGCGGCTATGTGCGGTGATGGTGACGTCTGTGCCCTCGCGGCGCACTTTGGCCTTGCCGATCGGGACGATCCAGTCCTCGACATCGGGCACATCGAAGCTCTCGCCATAAACCATCTCATGCTCGAGGAAGACGACCGGATTGGGGTCGCGGATCGCGGCCTTGAGCAGGCCCTTGGCGTCGGCGGCATCATAGGGTGCGACGACTTTCAAACCTGGCACATTGGCATACCAGGACGAGTAATCATGGCTGTGCTGGGCGCCAACGCGGCTGGCGGCGCCATTGGGGCCGCGGAACACGATCGGACAACCCATCTGGCCGCCGGACATGTAGAGCGTCTTGGCGGCGGAATTGATGATGTGGTCAATCGCCTGCATGGCGAAATTGAAGGTCATGAATTCAACCACGGGGCGAAGACCGTTGAAGGCCGCACCGACGCCGAGGCCGGCAAATCCATGCTCGGTGATCGGGGTGTCGACCACCCGGCGGGCACCGAATTCATCGAGCAGGCCGCGGGTGACCTTGTAGGCGCCCTGGTATTCAGCGACTTCCTCACCCATCACGAAGACGGTGTCGTCGCGGCGCATTTCCTCGGCCATGGCGTCGCGCAGGGCGTCGCGCACGGTGGTGGAGATCATCTTGGTGCCGGCGGGGGTTTCAGGGTCGTGCATGGCAGGCGCGGCAGGTCCAGCCTGGGCCGGTGCCGCAGCAGCAGGTTCGGCGGCGGGTGCCGGGGCCGCCTTGGTCTCGGGAGCTGCCTCTACAGCACTCGCGTCCTCGCCCTCTTCAGCCAGAATCGCAATCACGGCATTGACTTTCACATTCTCGGTGCCCTCGGCCACCAGCAGCTTGGCGACGACGCCTTCCTCGACGGCTTCGACTTCCATCGTCGCCTTGTCGGTTTCGATCTCGGCGATCACCATGCCGGAGGTGACACTGTCGCCCTCCTTGATATTCCACTTGGCCAGCGTGCCCTCTTCCATGGTTGGCGAAAGGGCGGGCATGAGGATTTCAATCGACATCGGTCAATTCCTGTCAGGTCTCGGAGCGCACAAGGCGCTTAATGATTGGCCGCTTCCGGCTTGTAGCGCAGGGCGTGGGTGCGCATGCGGTTGGCGAATTCGATCAGCGTGTTGAGCGGACGGATCAAAACCTCGATCCGCGCCATCTTGCCCTCATCATCGATGGTGATGCGGTCAAAGCCGACCAGGCCCATACCATCGACCTTGCCGGTGAATTCGAGGATGACCTCATTGCCGTCGACCCATTCCTGGCGGTAGTCGAAATCCTCGACGATCGCGATCACCCCCATCAGGATGTGCAGGATGTAGTGCTTGTCATTGGAGGGTTTCCAGACGACCGGCGAGTGCAGCTCGCAGCCTTCCGCGACGATGGATTCGAGCAGGGCACGGTCGCGATTGCGCACGGCGGTGTGCCAGTTTTCGAGAAAATGCTTCACTTGCGGGGTCATGCTCATGCCTCCAACAACACGTCGGTCCACAATTCACTCGGATCGGGCTCCGGCGAGGTCTTGGCGAATTCGGCGGCGGCATTGACCACGGCCTTCACCTCTTTATCGATCGCCTTGAGATCATCCTCATTCGCGTGACCGCCTTCGATCAGGCGCTTCTTGATCAGATCAATCGGATCGTGATGGCTGCGGATGTCGTCGACTTCCTCACGCGTGCGGTATTTGGCCGGATCCGACATGGAGTGGCCGCGATAGCGATAGGTTTTCATTTCCAGGATGATCGGGCCCTCACCGGAACGGGCATGCGCAACAGCGGTTTCGGCAGCAGCGCGCACGGCCTCGACATCCATGCCGTCGACTTCAACCCCGGGGATACCGAAGGAGGCACCACGCTTGTGCAGCTTGGTCTCCGAGGAGGCGCGACCGATCGAGGTGCCCATGGCGTACTGGTTGTTCTCGATCACATAGACCACGGGCAGACGCCAGAGCTGGGCCATGTTGAAACTCTCATAGACCTGGCCCTGATTGGCCGCGCCATCACCAAAATAGGCGACCGAGATCTTGCCATTATCCTTGTAGCGATCCGCGAAACCGAGACCGGTGCCGAGCGCGACCTGGGCCCCGACAATGCCGTGGCCGCCATAGAAGTGCTTCTCGCGAGAGAACATGTGCATTGAACCGCCCTTGCCGCGCGAATAGCCGCCGGCGCGCCCGGTCAGTTCGGCCATGACCCCATTGGGGTCCATGCCGCAGGCGAGCATGTGAGCGTGATCACGATAGCCGGTGATGACCTGGTCGCCCTCTTCGAGCGCCGCCTGGACGCCAACGACGACGGCTTCCTGCCCGATATAGAGATGGCAGAAACCGGCAATCAGGCCCATGCCGTAGAGCTGGCCCGCCTTTTCCTCGAAACGCCGCATCATCAGCATTTCGGAGTAGTATTTCAGCAGCTGGTCCTTGCCTGCGGCTTTAACGGTCGTCGGGGTGGTTTTGCGCTTGGCGGCCATTAATTCGTACACGAAACAAACGTCTCGCGCTCCTCTGTGTCTCCACCGCCATGTATCAGATACCACCCGTCACGGGCAAGCCGCTGCACGACATCTCGCCAGTGCAAGGAAAGCTGAGCGTCGCGCAGGCGCACGACACTCAATGCGTCATCCTGGCTTAGGTCAGGAAGACGAACATGTCCGGGGATGATAAAGGCTGGCCGGCCAAGGTCGGCCTAACGGCCGTCGTCGGTGGCGATCTCGACGATAAAGTCGCGCGGGTGGGCGACGTTCAAAATCGTGCGGGCGCGTTCCTCGACATAATCGAGGTCGAGACTGTCGGAGCGCAGGCGCGCGGCCGTGGTTTCCAGCGCTTCACGTTCAAGGCGGGTTTCGGCGAGTTCGATTTCAGCGGCGTGGAGGTCATTCTTGACGACGATCCAGTTGAGCACACCCTGCTCGCCCGTCAGCGCATGAAAGCCGAAATAGGCAATGGCGACCGCGAGAAAACAACTGGGAAGAATACGCTTGATCGCGTCCAATGCCACACACCCTGATCTTCGGCCTTTTCGGCCTGTTTGATGAGGCTGATTGAACACGATCAGGCTTTAGGAAGCGTGAATCCGGGATTCAGGCCTCGGTAAGAACCGGCCCGCAGCCAGCGCCGAAACCGGCAGGGATCGAGATCCCGACGACCGCACCGATATGGCGCGTCAGCCGGGCTTCACGGCCAGCGTAGCAAAGCCGGTTGGCATAAAGGCATTGAGCGGGGTTGCCTCATCAGACCAGTCATCCTGGTAAAACCCGGCGATCAACAGACCGGCCTCGATCTGGCCACCGATCTGGGTTTCCAGGCTATGGCTGAACTCCAGCGCCTCGCGCTCGCTGATTCGCGCCTCGACCCGGGAGCTGGGCAGATCGCGTGCCGCATCGAAGGGCAAGCTATGCCTGACCAGCAAAGGCCCGCCGGCTTCGATCTCGTCATGGTCGAACAGCCAGAAGTCCGGATTGACGAATCCCGACAGCAAGCGCCCGCCCGGCTTGAGCACCGCGGCGCACTGGCGCCAGACCGGCATCAGATCGGCAATGAAGAGGTTGGAGATGGGGTGGAAGATCAGATCGAACGCGCCGCTGACATGGTCCGACAGACGCGTCATATCGGCCTCGATCACGGCCAGGTCGAGCCCGTCGCGCTCGGCGACGAAGACGTCCTTGGCCAATTGTGCCGCCGAAATATCCAGCACGGTCACATCGGCGCCCGCAGCCGCCAGCACCGGCGCCTGTTGCCCGCCCGAACCGGCCAGACACAGCACGCGCGCGCCGGTCAGTTCGCCGAACCAGGCTTTCGGGACAGCTTTATTGGGCGTGAGGATCACCGACCAGTCACCATCCCGGGCCGCAGCGATCAGTTCGGCACTGACGGGCTGGCACCACGGACTGTCACCGCGATCGGATTCCGCATTCCAGGCGGCGGCATTATGGCGATGAATGTCCACGATTCCCCCCCCAGGGCGCTACGGCCTAGCTGATGGCGCTGGCGCCGGCATAGACGCCCATTTCGCCGAGCTCGGATTCGATGCGCAGGAGCTGATTGTATTTGGCAGTACGGTCGGAGCGGGCCAGCGAGCCGGTCTTGATCTGCCCGCAATTGGTGGCGACGGCGAGATCGGCAATGATCGAATCCTCGGTCTCGCCGGAACGGTGCGACATCACGGCCGAATAGCCCGAGCGCAGCGCCATATCGACGGCATCGAGGGTTTCCGACAGCGTGCCGATCTGGTTGACCTTGATCAGGATGGAATTGGCCGCGCCGACTTCAATGCCGTGGGCAAGACGTTCCGGATTGGTGACGAAGAGATCATCGCCGACCAGCTGGCAGCGGCCATCGAGGCGCGTGGTGAGGGCTTTCCAGCCCTCCCAGTCATCCTCGGCCATGCCGTCCTCGATCGAGATGATCGGGTAGTTGTTGACCAGGGTTTCCAGATAGGCGGCGAAGGCGTCGCTATCATGGGTCTTGCCCGATCCGGCCAGCACGTATTTGCCGTCCTTGAAGAATTCCGTCGAGGCGACATCCAGCGCCAGGGCGACGTCTTCGCCGGGCTTGTAGCCGGCCGATTCGATCGCCGCCATGATGACGTCGAGCGCCTGTTCAGCCGTCGCGATATTCGGGGCGAAACCGCCCTCATCGCCGACATTGGTGTTGAGACCATCCGCCTTGAGGCGCGCCTTCAGGGCGTGGAAGATTTCGGAGCCGCAACGCAGGGCTTCGGAGAAGCTCTCCATGCCAACCGGCATGATCATGAATTCCTGGAAGTCGATCGGATTGTCGGCATGGGCACCGCCATTGATGATATTCATCATCGGGGTCGGCAGGACGCGGGCATTGAGACCGCCGATATAGCGATAAAGTGGCTGGCCGAAGCTTTCGGCGGCCGCCTTGGCGACGGCGAGCGAGACGCCCAGGGTCGCATTGGCGCCAAGCCGCGACTTGTTGGGTGTGCCGTCCAGCTCGATCAGGGCCGCATCGATCCGGCGCTGATTCTCGGCATCGAAACCACCAATCGTCTCGAAGATCTCGCCCTCGATCGCCGCGATTGCCTTGAGCACGCCCTTGCCGCCATAGCGTTCCCCGCCATCGCGCATCTCCACCGCTTCATGCTGGCCCGTCGAGGCGCCCGACGGCACGGCGGCGCGGCCGAAACTGCCATCTTCCAGCAGCACGTCGACTTCAACGGTCGGATTGCCGCGGCTGTCGAGGATTTCGCGGGCGATGATGTCGGTAATGGCGGTCATGAGGGTCAAGCTCCGGACGAAGGGTGTTGGGGCGCTTCATAGCCAAAGCCCGGCGCGAGTCAAAGCCCGGCTTGGCAGGCGGGGCCCGATCAGGGCTGAAACGCAACAGGCGCGCCCCGGTTTCCGGAACGCGCCTGATGAAAATTCATGCGCGCAGCACCCTCGGTGCCGCAAGCTGGACGAATCAATCGTCCTTGACGTCGAGGATCTGGCGGCCGCGATACATGCCGGACTTCAGATCGACATGGTGCGGACGACGCAGCTCGCCGGAATCCTTGTCTTCGACATAGACAGGGTTGGACAGGGCGTCGTGGCTGCGGCGCATGCCGCGCTTGGACGGCGTAGTTTTTCTTTTAGGGACGGCCATCAGGCTCTCCACGATGCTGAATACGGTTGAAGATGGCAAAAACCACCGGTTCGAGCCGCGCCGTATAGCCGCTTCGAACTGGCTGTGCAAGCGTTCGCGACGCTTCTTCGTGACATTCGCGGCCAGCCGGTGTATTAACCTTTTGTGGGCGACGCCGCAGACCGCACGATCACGAGACACGAACACTCATTTGAACTTAGGTCGACTGCATCACGACGCCGCCCTTTTTCTCTCGCACCCATCCTTCACAGACCCAGCGAATGGCTGTCAGGGCACAGCTTGCCTTGGTTCGGCACGAATAGCCTCAACTGAGCACAGATCCGGGGTAAACGGACGACGCCCAGACGGTCAAACGGCCCTGTGACCATGGTGATGCAGCCGCCGGAAGTATTGCACGAAGAGTGCGACGAATATGACGTCACCGCCGATGACCACGATGGCGAAGTCGGACGTCCAGCCGTTCAGATACATGTAGAGCAGGTTGATGGCGAACAGCGCCTTGCCGACGCCGCCCATCAGCACCACGCCGGAATGGCGGACCGGGTCATGGGCGACGGCCAGGAAGCCGAAACCATACAGCAGGGCCGTGACCCATGCGCCGCGATAGACCGCCACCAGAACCGGATCGGTCAGCGCCCGGCCAAACTCACGCTCGAACATTCCCGCGCTGTCGAAAAAGCCCGGGAAGGCGCCGGCGAAATTCCACAGCGCGGAGATCACGAACAGGATGCGGAAGGCCAGAAGCTCGCGGCCGGTCATGCGGGTTGGTGTTGTCATTGCGGGTCTCGCTCTGTTTTCAGGGATTGTTGACACGCGTCCAGACCTGGCTGCGGCAAAACGGGCCGAGGCAGGCGGTCACACGAAGTTTTTTTGGGGACAACAGTTCCAGACGGGCGCGGAAATCCTTGCCGTCGTCGGGATTGTAGAGGCGGCCACCCTGCCACCCCTCCCCGTCGGGCAAGAAACCCCACAGGATCGGAACGCCGATCAGGGGGTGCTCGCGCAGGTCCGGCTGGCGATTTCGAACGTCATGGAGCTGGCCACCGGAAACGCTGTCCTCGACCCAGACCAGCGCGCCGCAGGGCGTCCCGTCGCCGCAATCACTGATCTCGACCAGGGCGCCGTGCCGGACCGTGCGCCATTGGCCGGCAAGCGCGTCGACCGGTGCGGCGCTGGCACCCGCGGCCAGGACGAGGTAGGAAAAGATGGACACAAGGACAGTGGACGGCATGGTCGCTCTCTGATTTAATTAGTACGCGTTATATTTAATGTATCGCCTGTGTCAAGACAGGCGGACTCAAAGCGTAGGAAAGGCGGAACATGGCCGCGCCAAAACAAGCCGAAGGCCGCACACCGGAACGCCGCACCAGAGGGCGGCCCGCGCGATCGCCGGAGCAGATCGCCGATATGCGCGGCCAGATCTCGGCCTGTGCCCTGCGTCTGTTCCAGGGCGAAGGTTATGCGGCGATATCGATGCGCCGGCTGGCGCAGGAGGCCGGCTGCACGGCGATGACGCTGTACAAGTATTTCGACAGCAAGATCGACATCCTGCGCACGCTATGGGCGGATGTGTTCGACGAGCTTTTTGACGGGCTTGAGCAAATCGCCGCTCGGCATAGCGAGCCGGTGGCGCGCCTCAATGCGGTCGCCACAGGCTATGTCGCCTACTGGCTGGAGCATCGCGAGCACTATTTCATGGTGTTCATGTCGGGCGGGGTCAGCCTGTCCGATGTCGTCGGCTTTGTTTCCGACCCCGCCCTGCTGGCCCGGTTCGAAATGCTGCGCACACACCTCGATTGCGCCCTGGGAGGCGACACGGAGGCCGGGGAATTGCGCCTCAAGACCGACCTCCTCATGTGCGCCCTCAACGGCATCGCGCACAATCTGATCACGATCAATGGCTACCCCTGGTCTGATCCCGAGAAGCTGGTGCGGCAGGCGACGGGCGGTTTGTTGGCGAAATGATCAGAGCGCGTGTGTGACCGGCCGCAATTGCGGCCCTGTCACCATTTATCCTGCCGACTGAAACATCGTTGGCGCCCTTGCCTGAACTCGAAGGGTTGGGATAACACTACCGTCATGAATATTCGGCGAGATTTCGAAATCCGGTTCACTGAGACTTTTCAACCAATCTTCCTTTGGGGGGTTGGCGCCTTCGAACTTGCTCTCGTCATATACACGCTCTATCTGGAATTTTTTACAGGTACCGGACCTTCCTTGTTATCAACGGTGCTGCCTTTAAGTGTGGCCATCGCGATTGCCTGGGCCGTCCTGTCCGTACTGATCACACTGGCCGTTTGCGGCTATAGAAATCATGCCGATCGCAAAAAGCCCTGATTGCTGGAAAAAATTGATGGGGGCAGGCACGCATTTCCGCAAGCCAAGTATCCATAAGATCAATTGAATTTCCAATCCCGCTCCCGCCCGCGCCGGGCAGAGCCATCCCTGAAACCCTTGCCAAGCAAGGGCGCCAGACTGGACTTGTCTCGTCAAGGGCGCGTAGCGCCGCTGCGCGGTCATGACCCTTGACGAGACAAGTCCAGTCTGGCCGACTCCCGGCATGGTTTTCAGGGCGGGGTCTGGCCGCGCGGGCCGGTTTGCTGAACTGGGATATGTCCGGTGGCCGGGTCTTGCGACACCGGTCAGGCCTGCCCCACCCCTGTTGATCGGGGCAAAGCCAGGGCAACACACGGGAGCTGGTCCCGTTTCCTTGAAACGGATGTATGCCCGACCTGGGTAGAGCGCCGGTTCGCAAGGCTCTCAACCGGGCAAAGTCGGTCCGCCAACGGGATTCGCGCGCCCACTCAGTCGGGACATGCACCGGTCCTTTGGACCGGACCACGTCCCGGCCTTGGCGCTTATCCGCCACCCCGCCGCGACCGGCTATACTCCACCGGCACAGCTCTTTGACATCGTTAGCACCAACAGAAGCCCCGCCGGACGACGTGCACCCGTCTAGCATCAGCGCACGCCCCCTACGCTTCCTCGCCATAGTCGTTGTAGTAGTAGGAGCCCTCTCCCAAACGATTCCAATTTTGCGAATTGGACCCGGGCAAAGCATCAAAGCGAGGCAGGCCATGGATCTGGACACTTATGGCCGCTGGGCCAAGCGGATCACCGACTGGACGGTCGGTTACCTGACCAATTTGCGCGATCGCCCGGTGCGCGCCCAGTCCCAGCCCGGCGACATCCTGAGACAGCTCCCCGCCTCGCCGCCGGAAGACGCCGAGACGATGGAGCGGATCTTCGCCGATTTCGAAGCCATCGTGCCCGACGGCATGACGCATTGGCAGCATCCGCGCTTCTTTGCCTATTTCCCCGCCAATGTGGCGCCCGCCTCAATGCTGGCCGAACAGCTCACGGCGGCCATGGGCGCGCAATGCATGCTGTGGCAGACCTCACCGGCGGCGACCGAGATGGAAACACGCATGGTCGACTGGATGCGCCAGGCGCTCGGCCTGCCGGGCGGGTTTCGCGGCGTCATCCAGGACAGCGCCTCCTCCGCCACCCTCGCCGCCATCCTGACCATGCGCGAGCGTGCCCTTGGCTGGTCCGGCAATACCGACGGCCTGTCCGGCCAGCCGAGGCTGCGTATCTACGCCTCCGCCCAGGCCCACTCCTCGATCGACAAGGCGATCCGCATTGCCGGGATCGGCCAGGACAATCTGCTGAAGATCGCTACCGACGCGAATGATTCCATGCGTCCCGAAGCCCTGGGCGCCGCCATCGCCGCGGACCGGGCCGCCGGATATCTGCCCGCCGGTGTGGTGCTGTGCGTCGGTGGCACCTCGGTGGGCGCGTCCGACCCGATTGCCGCCATCCTCGCCATCGCGGCGGCTGAAGGCCTCTACAGCCATGTTGACGCGGCCTGGGCGGGCTCGGCGATGATCTGTCCGGAATTGCGCGAGATCTGGGCCGGCATCGAGGCGGCGGATTCGATTGTCTTCAACCCGCATAAATGGCTCGGCGCCCAGTTCGATTGCTCGATCCAGTTCCTCGCCGACCCGGGCCCGCAAGTGCGCACGCTGGGCCTGCGGCCGGATTATCTCGAAACGCCGGGCCTCGATGATGGCGGCGCGGAGGGTCTGGTCAATTACAGCGAATGGACCGTGCCGCTCGGGCGCCGCTTCCGGGCGCTGAAGTTATGGTTCCTGATTCGCGCCTACGGGCTGGAAGGCTTGCGCACACGGATCCGCAATCACATTACCTGGGCGCGCGAGGCTGAAGCGGCGATGGCCGCCCTGCCCGGCTTTCAGATCGTGACGCCGTGCCGCTTCTCGCTCTTCACCTTTTGCTACAAAGGCGAACCCGAGACCCGCGACCTGCTCGACCGCATCAATGCTGACGGCCGCACCTATCTGACCCAGACCGTGCATGATGGCCGCTTCGTCATCCGCTTCCAGGTCGGCCAGTTCGACTGCTCCCGCGAAGATGTCATGACGGCCGTGGCCGTGATGGCCGAGCTGACGCGCTAGTCACCGCGATCAAAGCGGATATCGCCACCCATCGAAGCGCGCGTCTCGCGCTCGGCCGGCTGGCCGAATATCCGGATCATGGCACCGGTCGAGGCGCTTGCCTCGGCGCGTTCGCTGGCAAAGACACGAGCGTCGCCGCCCGTCGAGGAATCGATATCCACGGACTCGCACACCAGATCACGCGCCCTCAGCATGCCGCCCGTCGAGAGATCAAGATCGAGCCGGCCGCACGTCCCGGAAAGCTGGACCTCGGCGCCAGTGCTGACCTCAACGGACAAGGTATCTGTGGCAATGCCCGACACGTGACTGGCGACGCCGCGATGAAAATCAAGCGCCTCAACGGCCGGCATCGTGACCCGCACCGTCAGATCAAGCCCGCGGTTTCGCTGGAATAAACGGGTCCGCTGGCGCAAGGCGAGTTCGTCGCCATCGACCTCGGCCTTGAGCCGGTCGAAATCACCGGCATCGCCCTCGATATTCACCGACCATGTTTCGCCAACTGTGACGATCAGCTGATAACCACCACCGGCATTGATGCGGTCGAATCCTGTCAGGTCGAGTTGTTGAACATCCTCGGCGGCGGCAAGCCCCGCGGACATTGTAGCGGCCGCGACGGCGGTCAAAACCAGATTGCGCATATTCATCTCCCATCACACATCCATGCCGGGCAGAATAGCGCCCTTCATCCATGATGCATGTGGGATTGTGATTGGATGCATCCCGGCGGAAAAAACCGGCAGCGCCTGCAATACGGCCCGGATCAGACCATCCGGCTCTGTTCAAGTGCGGCCGCGACAAAGCTGGCAAACAGCGGGTGCGGCTCGAACGGACGCGATTTCAGCTCGGGGTGGAATTGCACGCCGATGAACCAGGGGTGGTCCTTGATCTCGACGATTTCGGGCAGAATCCCGTCCGGCGACATACCCGAGAAGATCAGGCCGGCCGCCTCAAGCTGCGCCTTGTAGGCGATATTGACCTCATAGCGGTGGCGATGGCGCTCCTCGATATGGCTGGTGCCATAAATCTCGCGCACACGGCTGCCCTCGGCCAGCACCGCCGGATAAGCGCCGAGCCGCATCGTGCCGCCCTTGTCGTCGGTCTCGGACCGGGTCTCGACTTCATTGCCGCGTGACCACTCGGTGAGCAGGCCGATCACAGGCTCGCCGCCCTCATTGATTTCGCTTGATGTCGCCTGTTCGATGCCGGCGAGATCGCGCGCCGCTTCCAGCACCGCCATCTGCATGCCGTAACAAATCCCGAAGAAGGGAATTTTGCGCTCACGGGCAAAGCGCGCTGCGGCGACCTTGCCTTCGGCGCCGCGGCCACCAAAGCCACCCGGTACCAGAACCGCATGCACATCCTCGAGCGGACCGAACGGGTCGTCCTTCTCGAATTGCTCGCTATCGAGCCATCTCAGCTTCACCTTGACGCCATTGGCGATACCGCCATGGGCCAGCGCCTCGATCAGCGATTTATAGGCATCGAGCAGGCCGACATATTTGCCGACGATCCCGATCGTCACTTCGCCATCGGGCTCGGCAATCGTCTGGGAAATCTTGAGCCATTTTGTCAGATCCGGTTCGGGCGCGTCGCCGATGCCGAAGCAGCGCAGGACTTCGCTGTCGAGACCTTCCTTGTGATAGGCCAGCGGCACATCATACAGCGACGCCGCGTCCATGCCTTCAATGACCGCGCTTTCGCGAACATTGCAGAACTGGCCGATCTTGCGCTTGTCACCGGGTGGAATCGGCATTTCGCAGCGGCACAGCAGGATATCAGGCTGGATGCCGATCGAGCGCAATTCCTTGACCGAGTGCTGGGTCGGCTTGGTCTTCATCTCGCCGGCCACCTTGATGAAGGGCAGCAAGGTGACGTGAACGAAGACGGCGCGCTCATGGCCAAGTTCCTGGCCGAGTTGGCGGATCGCCTCGAAGAAGGGCAGGCCCTCGATATCGCCGACCGTGCCGCCAATCTCGCACAGTACGAAATCGGCATCGCCAGCGTCGGACAGAACGAATTGCTTGATGATATCGGTGACGTGCGGGATGACCTGCACGGTCGCACCGAGATAATCGCCGCGCCGCTCGCGCTCGATGATGCGCTGATAGACACGCCCGGTGGTAATATTGTCGGACTGGCTCGCCGGCACGCCGGTGAAGCGCTCGTAATGGCCCAGATCGAGATCGGTCTCGGCACCATCGTCCGTCACATAGCATTCGCCATGCTGATAAGGCGACATCGTGCCGGGGTCGACATTGAGATAGGGGTCAAGCTTGCGCAGACGCACGGAATAGCCGCGTGCTTGCAGCAAGGCGCCAAGGGCGGCGGAAGCGAGGCCTTTTCCGAGCGAGGAGACCACGCCGCCGGTGATGAAGATATATCGCGGCATGGGCAATCTGCCTATCGGAGATTCGTGCGACCCGAAAGGCGCAATTTCAAATTTGACTGTGGATTTCGTTCGGCTCAGCCGTCGGTCGGAACGCCATCGGAGGGTTCGTCATCGGCTGGAAGGTCCGGCAGAACAGCATCGGCATTGCGTTCAAACACGCTCTGGCCTTCGGAATTCACGCCGACCACGACGGCCAGAAGAATGGAATTGCCGATAAATATCGCGCCGAGGATCATCGTCGTCCGCGTCAGCGCACTGGCTGCACCACGACCGCTCATCATGCCGCCGCCCGCGCCGCCACCGACACCCAGCGCACCGCCTTCGGATTGTTGCAGCAGAATTACTGCCACCAGGGCAATCGCCACCAGGAGTTGGATGATCAGAAGCACGTTTGTCATGAATACCGCCTGAGATTTGGGTTCTGCCCTGCAGACATGGCCCCCGGCCCGCCCGCATGCAACCCGGTCACATGGCGGCGCGTTTTATACCAGCACCGGCAGCTTGGCCAGTATCGTCTGCCGTAGCGCCTGCGTCCTCGGCGTCCCTGGCTTTGGCCGCTTCGATCTGGGCCCGGATTCTCTCATCGGCCGAGCGGGTCTGCAGGCGGACCCGCAGATTAGCGACGGTACGTTCGATTTCATCCTTCGAGCGCTCGAGCGATTCGCCATTGGCGTAGGCGGCGTAGGTCGCCATCGACAATTCCTTGATCAGCTGCAGCGTCCGCGGCGGGGCGCCGACACCATCGCCAAGCGATGCGATCTGATCGATCAGAGCGGCCGCAACTTCAGCCGCCTCACTGCGGGATGCCTTGACCATCTGCACACGCAATTCGCGCGCGGTGCGGGCCATGTCCACGACATCGAGACGCACCGTCATGGCACTGCTTTCCGGCTTTGTGAGCTGGATCTCCACGGAAATGACGATGCGCATCGCCAGGCGTCGCAGGCGCTCGGCAATGATCACGTCCTTGGCTTCGCGAGCCCAGCTGCTGGCCCGGTCAATTGCGGCATCATCGCCGTTGACGATCGCCTGCAGGAAATTGGGAACGGTCAGCGGCTGCGTGTCGGAATCGCGGTCCGTGCTCTTGCGACGATCGGGACCGATATAATCGCTGGTCACAATGAAGTCCTTGCGATCACGGATCAGGGTCCGGACGCGCTCGGCGGCAAACATGGTCGAGAAAGGCCGCACGATGACATCATCGGCGCCGCACTCGATGGCACGGCGGATATGAGTCGTGTCCCGGCTCCAGGTGGTCAGCAGGATCACCACAAATGGATTGCGGCCCAGATCGCTGCGCCGGACGCTGCGAACCAGTCTGAAGATATCGGCATCCGTCGCACTACTCTCCGCGACAACCAGGGCTGGCGCGGTTTCAGCAAGCGCCGACTTGAATTCGGTCAGGCTCGAGACGCACTCAATCTTGCGAAAGCCCATCTCGAAGAGCGCATAGCGCGACGTGCGCTGGTTGACGTGCACCGGGTCAAACAGGAGGACAGAGGCTCTGGCATAGTCGACTTCACTCATGCGCCGTGTGCTCCCGGACAATGCTTCAGGACGTCAATCTGATGGCATCATTGCGGGAATAGGTTTCAATCCACTTACCGCACTGCACATCCATGGATTGCAGCCGTGATAATGGACGCAAACGGCTCGACCTTGAGGCTGGCTCCGCCCACCAACGCACCATCGACATCGTCGAGCGCCATGAGCTCGCCTGCATTGGCAGGCTTGACCGAACCGCCATAGATCACGCGCGTCGCGGCGGGATCCGGCAATTGCGTCCGGATAAATGCGTGCATTTGCGCCACATCCGGGGCCGATGCGGTCAGTCCGGTGCCGATCGCCCAGACCGGCTCATAAGCTATGACTGATCCAGCGGCATTCTCTGGCAGCGAGGCGCGTAATTGCGCCCCGACGATGTCGAACGCCTCGCCGGCTTCGCGCTGTTCGCGGGTTTCGCCGACACAGATGATTGGAATCAGGCCGGCCGCGAGGGCCGCTTGCGCCTTGCGCCTGACCAGGGCGGATGTCTCGCCATGATCGCTGCGGCGTTCGGAATGCCCCAAAATCACGAATTCGGCGCCGGCATCCCGCACCATCTCCGCGGACACATCGCCTGTGTGGGCGCCAGAGGATTGCGTATGGCAGTCCTGCGCGCCGACGCGGATGGCGGTGTCGGCACATTGCTCGGCGGCCCGCGCCAGCAAAGTCGCCGGCGGGCAAATCAGCACGTCGACCCCGGCGGCTACTGCAGTGGCCGCATGCGACGCCAGCTGCTCAAAGAACACCAGATCGGACTGCTGGCCGTGCATCTTCCAATTCCCGGCAATCATCATGCGTCGTGGCATATCGCCCCCCATTTCTCCCGGCGCGTCGACACCCGTATTGAACGCAGGAGTAAGCCGCAACCCGCCTTGCGGCAATCTTGAGCCGCTGCAATTGCCGATGGCACAGCCGCTGATGCTTGCGACAGCGAATCTGCGCCGTTACCTTGCGGCCATTGCTTTCCAGAGGCCCTGCCAATCCATGCTGACAAATTTTCGCGCATTCGCCCAATCGCCCTTCGCGCTGGTGATCATCGTTCTCCTCGTCCTGGGCTTTGCCCTCTACGGGGTGGGCGGCATTTTCACCGGGAGCGGCACCGCCGTCGTCGTGGTTGGCAATGAGCAGATCAGCCAGCGTGAACTGGCCCAGGCCTTCGAGCGCGAAATGCAGGGTGTGCAGGAGCAAAACCCCGAGCTGACCCGCGAACAGGCCCTGCAAGCCGGTCTCGGCGACCAGGTCCTGCAGCGCCTCATCGTGCAGGCCGCGTTTTTCGCCAAGGCTCGCGAACTGGGTCTGGTGACCTCCGACCGGGCATTGAGCACTGAATTGCGCAATTACGAGGCCTTCCTCAATCCGGTCACCGGCGCGTTCGACACAACGCTTTATCGTAGCACGCTTCAGAATGCGCGTTTTGCGCCGGCTGAATTCGAACGGTCCATCACTGAAGACATGACCCGCGCACAACTGGCCGGCGCCCTCACCTCGGGCAATCTGACGCCAACCGTTATGGCGGGCACACGTTATCTGGTGGAGCAGGAACAGCGCCGGATTCGCGCGCTCATCCTGGACGCCTCCGAAGCCGATGCGATTGAGGATCCAACCGATGAGCAATTGCAGGCGTTCATCGACGCCAATCCCGATCAGGTCGACCAGCTCGGCCTGCCCGTCTTCACCGCACCGGAATTTCGGGCCATCACCCTCGTCCGCTTCCGGCTCGAGGACTACATTCTCGATGTCGATGTCGATGAATCGGTTTTGCGCGAAACCTATGAATACCAGGTCGAGAACGGCGTTCTGGGCACACCGGCACAACGCAGCTTTGTCCAGCTCATCACGCCGGATGAAGCCACCGCCGGTCAGGTCGCATCGCGGCTGACCGCCGGCGAATCGGCTGAGGCCATTGCCGCCGAACTCGGGCTGGACACACCATTGAGCCAGACCGATGCCCAGGCCTACCAGGTCCCGGACAGCCGGCTGGCGACCGCGATTTTCGCTATGGCCGATGGCGAAACCGGCGCTGTCGAAGGCAGTTTCGGCTGGTCGGCGATCCAGATCACCGCCGCCACCGACGCCACCGTGCCGAGCTTCGAAGACCAGCTCGACGCGCTGCGTACCGAAGCGGCGCGCGCCGAAGCCACCAATGCGATGTATGACGCCATGGCCGCCTTCGAGCAGGAACGCTCCAATGGCGCGACCCTGGAAGACGCCGCACAGCGGGCCGGAATTCCGCTGGAAGCCTATGTCCCGCTTGATCAATATGCCCGGGCTCAGGATGGCGAAATCGATTTCCAGCGCTTCCAGGCGCTCGCCTCGGACGTGCTGCGCGTGGCCTTTGAGCAGTTTGCCGGCTTTGCCATCAATCTCGAGCAATACAATGAAACCGACTGGTTCACCCTGCGGGTCGACGACATCATCCCGTCCCAGCCGCGTGAGCTGGCCGATGTCCGCGCGGAAGCCGAAGCCATCTGGCGTGCGGCGGAAGCCGACACCCAGCTGCAGGCCCGGGCTGACGAGGCCCTGGCACAGCTGCAGGCCGGCGACGATATGGAGATGGTTGTCCTGACCTCCGGTGGACGCATCGAGACCTCGACCCTGAAACGGGACGAGACCGCTGGCAGTTTTGCCTCCCACATCGTCGGTCAAGCCTTCAGCCTCGATCCGGGCGAGCCGGTCCTGGCCGTCCGCCGGGGCGCCGGTCCACACATGATCATCGTCGTCGACGAGATCATCCCGTCCGACCTGGCCCGTGCGGGTCTCGGTGAAGTCGAGCAGCGCGCGGCAGCAATTGCCGCCGAGATCAATGATGACATCCTGGTCTCGGCCCAGACCGCCCTGCTGAGCGAATACGAGATTGATGGCAGCTCGGTCGACCAGCGTCTGCGTGCGGCCGCCCTGGGCCAAACCGAAACGCCGTGATGGCGGCGCCTCGAAGCCGGACCAGCCCGGATTTTGCGGCCGTCGAGGCCCGTCTGGCAGCCGGCGAGCCGGTCATACTGCAGGCCCGCAAGCCGGACGATCTGCTGACCCCGGTCGCGGCTTATCTCAAGCTTGCCCAGGCGGATGGCCATGCCTGCCTGCTGGAATCCGTCGAAGGCGGTGCCTGGCGCGGGCGCTATTCGGCCATCGGGCTTGACCCGGACCTGATCTGGCAATGCCGCGACGGTATCGCCAGCGAAGCGCGCGGCGCCGCCATTGCGGCGCGAGCGTTCACCGACCTTGATGCCGATCCGATGACCGCACTGCGGGCCGTGATCGAGGATGCGCATTGCGCGCTGCCCGATGGCGCCCCCTCCATCGCCGTCGGCCTGTTTGGCTATGTCGGTTATGACATGGTGCGCTATCTGGAAAAACTGCCCGGGAACGCCGCGCCCGATCCGCTTGGCACCCCGGAAGCCTGTCTGATCCGGCCACAAACCGTGGTCGTCTTCGATGCGCTGAAACAGGAAATCCAGGTCTATTGCACGATCCGCCCCGCCCCGGCCATCACAGCCCGCGCCGCCTATGACACCGCAGTAGAGCGGCTTCAGGCGACGCTGGATATCCTCGCCGGACCACTGCCCGAGATCGCCGCGCCGGCTGGCCGCACCGGCGATATCAGCTCCAATCAGAGCGAGGCGCAATATCGCGCGGCGGTCGACAAGGCGCGAAAATATATCCGCGCGGGCGATGCTTTCCAGATCGTGCCGAGCCAGCGTTTCTCGACCCCCTTTGGCGATGACTCCTTCTGGCTGTATCGCTCGCTTCGCCGGCTCAACCCCTCGCCTTTCCTGTTCTATTTCCGCATGGACGGGTTCGAGATTGCCGGCTCGAGTCCGGAAATCCTGGTGCGGTTGCGCGATGATACCGTCACGATCCGCCCGATTGCCGGCACACGGCCACGCGGTGCGACCCCGGCACTCGATGATGCCCTGGAGGCCGATCTTCTGGCTGATCCCAAGGAGCGCTCGGAACATCTCATGCTGCTCGATCTTGGACGCAATGATGTTGGCCGCATCGCCAAACCGGGCAGCGTTCGCATCACCTCGCGCGAGAATGTCGAGCGCTATAGCCATGTGATGCACATCGTCTCGAATGTCGAAGGCGATCTGGCCGAGGGTGAGGACGCCGTGTCCGCCCTGTTTGCAGGCTTTCCGGCCGGCACCGTCTCGGGTGCGCCGAAAGTGCGGGCGATGGAGATTATCGACGAGCTCGAACCGCACCGGCGCGGCATCTATGCCGGCGCTGTGGGCTATTTCAGCGCCGATGGTGGCATGGATACCTGTATCGCCTTGCGCACGGCGGTGATCAAGGATGGCCGCATGCATGTCCAGGCCGGCGCCGGCGTGGTGCTCGATTCGGATCCGGAATCGGAACGGGTCGAGACCGTCAACAAGGCGATGGCGCTGTTTCGCGCCGCCCAGGACTGCCTCGGTGATTCACGGGGCGATTGAGGCCGAAATCTGCTCTGCCGGCTCACGGGTCAGCTGTGCTGACAGCGCCGTCACCGTCACGAATTCAAAGCCCGCCGCGCGGGCCTCGACGATCCAGCTTTCCAGCGCATCCAGCGTCGCGTCATGGGGATGGCCGATCAGCACGGCATGTCCCTGCGAGTGCGCCAGAGCCTCGGCCTCGGCGAGCCGGGCATGGATCGCATCAGCCTCGATGACATGGTCGAGGAAGATATCGCGCCGCAAAACCGCCAGTCCGAGACCTTCAGCGACGGCGTAACCGCGACTATCGGCGATGGTCATGGAATCGACGAAGAGCGGGCCCTGTTCGGCAATCGCGCTGAGCGCGACACGCATCGCCCGCGGATCACCGGTAAAACGGCTACCCATATGATTATTCAGGCCGATCGCGCCGGGCACCCGCGCCATCGCCCAGCGAATACGGGCCCGCAGATCACGATCGCTGAGATCAACGCGCAAGGCATGCGGCCCCGGATCGGCCAGGCCGAGCGGTTCCATCGGCACATGCACCAGAACATCGCGGCCACCGGCCTGCGCAGCCCGGGCGGTTGCAGAGGCAGCGTCGGCATAGGGCAGAATGGCAAGGGTCAGCGGTGCATCGAGGGCCAGTACGCGCGCCGCAGCCGCTTCATCCAGCCCGACATCATCAATGATCAGGGCGATGCGTGGCCGTGCGGCAATCGCGCCGCTGGCGAGCGGGGCCGGAATCGGCAGGCTGACGGCGGCCGTGCTGATCGCACTGGCGGCCGGCAAGCTGTCCACGACCGGCATAGCGGCGCCGGTCTCGCCGCCGGGCTGGCGGGCTGCAACAGGTGCAGCGACAGCCTGCGTCGCAGGGCCGGCCATGGCGGCAAAGCGGATGGAGCGATCCGGCGCCGCAGGCGCAGCGCTGCCGACCGAGAAGGCCACCGCCGCCGCCAGATAGGCCGACGCAACCACCGCCCCTGCCAGGGCAGGCATGGCGGCATTGCGCGGGCGAATCGGTTTGACGGATCTGGATGGCATCTCACCAGCAAGCCCTGAGCCGATTAACGCCGCGTTAACCACGTCGCGGGATTGGCGGCGCGCCACAATCGCCCTAGTTTGCCGCGACGGAGGCCTGCCATGCTGCTCATCATCGACAATTACGACAGTTTCACCTTCAACCTGGTGCATTATTTCCAGGAATTGGGGGCGACGACGCGCGTCATCCGCAATGATGCCATGAGCGCCGCCGAGGCCCTGGCGCTGCAGCCGGACGGCATCGTGCTCTCGCCCGGCCCCTGCGATCCGGACCGCGCCGGCATTTGTCTCGACATCATCCGGCAATTGCCCACCGACCTGCCCCTGCTCGGCGTTTGCCTCGGCCACCAGGCGATTGGCCAGGCCTTTGGCGGTGATGTCATCTCGGCCAAACAGATCATGCACGGCAAGACCAGCGAGATGATCCATGACGCCACCGGCCTGTTCGCCGGCCTGCCCAGCCCGTTCACCGCAACACGCTATCACTCCCTCGCCGTGAAACCGGAAACCCTGCCCGCTGCCCTGCGCGCCACAGCCCACACGGCCGATGGCGAGATTATGGGGCTTGCCCATATCGAGCGCCCGATCCACGGCGTGCAATTCCACCCGGAATCGATTGCCTCGGAACACGGCCATGACCTGCTGAAGAACTTCCTCGATATGACGCGCGGAACGCGCAGCCGGGCGGCATAGAGGCAAGCTGCGATGTCGATCAGCTATTTTGGCCATAGCGCCCTGGATATCACCCGGACCCGCCGCCGGCTCGAGCATTTGCGCCAGGCCCGCCCGGACTGGTTTTCCGGGCCGCTTGAGCTCACCGATGCCCGCCCCCTTGGCCCGTTCGGCGCCGAGATCGCCCGCGAGTTCGGCATTGAGGCGCAGTGCATTTTCGGCCTCCATCTGCGCGACAAGACCCAGATCGCCGCGCTCGAACCGGCGCTGGACTTTATCTATGAGGTGTTCGGCACGGAGCATGTCGTGATGAGCTGGGAGATGGACCGGGTCCGCCCCGCCGCCGCGCCGGGCCCCGGCCTCGGGCTGGATTGAGGACATGCCAAAATCTCCACGCGGCTGGCCGCTGGAGGTTTGCGGGGTTCCTCCCGGAATGGGAGGGTGCGGGACGCCGGCGAATGCCGGTAACCGGTAATGTTATTAGCGTGACATTCGTGACGTCCCGCACGTGCAGTTTTCCCGTGGCGTCTCCACCGCCGTTTCCAATCCAGAAAGGTATTCAGGTCGGTCGTTTAGTGCCGTCAGACCTTAATGGACGCCCTGCCAG
>NZ_FNHG01000006.1 GCF_900103475.1 Maricaulis salignorans | reverse complement strand
CGACTGCGGCGAGCGCCGGGCCAATTCCTCGAACACCCTCAACCAGATACCTCGCTTGGCCCAGCGATTGAACCGGTTGTAGACCGTTGTGTAAGGGCCGTACCGACCGGGAAGGTCGCGCCACGGAGCCCCGGTGCGCAGCACATAGAAGATCGCGTTCACCACCCGCCGATCGTCCACCCGCCGCTTGCCCTTGCCCGGCTTGGGCAAGAGCGGCCCGACAAGCGCCCACTCTTCATCGCTCAAATCATAACGTGCCATGATCTCCTCCTGCTTCGCGCAGAAGTGAATCACGCAATCAACGATCCGGGAATCCCCTTATTGAGTACAGACCCTAGTCGAGAGCGGCTGCCGGTGCTGTCGAGCGGACGTCAAACTCGACCGGAATCTCGCCGGCGCGCTCGAACACCAGCACGCCGGACACGCTCTGCCCCTCAACCACAGGATCGAGCCCGAATACCATCAAATGATGCCCGCCCGGCGCGAAGAGCAGCGGGCCAGCCGTCCCGATCTCCTGCGGGCCGATCGGGCGCATTTGCATCATGCCGGTCTCGGGATCCATGGTGTGACCATGTAGTTCGACGCGGTCAGCGCCATCAATCCGGGCCGAGACCAGCCGGTCTGCGGCGCCTGCATCCAGCGAGACCGTGAAATAGGCGGCAGTGACGTCACGTCCTTGCGGATGTGGCCGCATCCAGGCAGCGCCGACATTGATCACCGGCGCGACACCATCGTCCGGCAAGGGCGCCAGCGCCTGCACTGCGTCGGGCACCATCTCGGACATGGCATGACCGCCATCATGGCTGACGGCAACGTCTTCCTCGACGCCGCCACAGCCCGCCAGAAAAGCGGCCGCAGCCACACTCAGGGATAGTCTCAACATCACGCATCTCCAGATTTCGTCAGTCCAGTTAGCCTGCCGGCAGACGGCCTGTCAGTGCGGCCAACTGTCCCGGACCGGAGGCTAGCTCCAATACCCGATAACTTGCTTGGCCTGCTTGAGCACCGGTGCGGCCACCGTGCGAGCCCGCTCGGCGCCATCGGTCAGGATCCGGTCGATTTCGGCCTGGTCGGCGACCAGGCGACGGAATTCATCGGAGATCGGCGCGAGATACTCAACAGCGACATCAGCAAGCGCCGGTTTGAACACGCCAAAGCCCTGGCCAGCGAATTCCGCCAACACATCGGCCTTGGTGCGGCCGGTCAGGGCCGCATAAATCCCGACCAGATTGGTCGCCTCCGGACGCGCATTGAGCGCCTCCATCGTATCGGGCAAAGGCTCGGGATCGGTCTTGGCCTTGCGGATTTTCTTCGCGATCGTGTCGGCATCATCATGCAGATTGATGCGCGAATTGTCGGACACGTCCGACTTTGACATTTTCGACAGGCCGTCGCGCAGGCTCATGATCCGTGCGCCGGGCCCCTGGATAACCGGCTCGGTGATCGGGAAGATCATTTCACCGTCACCGTAATCCCGGTTGAAACGGGCGGCGACGTCGCGGCACAATTCGAGATGCTGTTTCTGATCGTCACCGACCGGTACGTGGGTCGCCTTGTAGACCAGGATATCGGCCGCCATCAGGACCGGATAGGTGAAGAGGCCAACGGAGGCGCGCTCCTTGTCCTTACCGGCCTTGTCCTTGAACTGGGTCATGCGCTCGGCCCAACCCATGCGGGCGACGCAGTTGAAGATCCACGCCAGCTCAGCATGCTCGGGAACCGCCGATTGTGCGAAGAGCGCGCTCTTGGCCGGATCAACGCCGGCGGCAATATAGGCCGCAGCGGCCGCGCGGACCGCGCCGGGAAGCGCCTTGGGGTCGTGCGGCATGGTGATCGCGTGCATGTCGACGACGCAATAGAAGCACTCGAAGCTACCCTCATCCTGCAAGGCCACCCAATTCTTGAGCGCCCCGAGATAATTGCCCAGATGCAGCTGACCTGTCGGCTGCATGCCGGAGAAGATGCGCTTCGGGCCGTTATATTCGGTCGGGTTGTCACTCATGGCGTGCCTCGGGTGGAATGAGGGTGAAAGAAGGATGTGGTCATAACGGCCGCAATGGCAGGCCTCAAGGGCGCTTGAGCGCGTCACGCAGCTCGGAAATCCTCAACGCGCCGGTCAGCATCGCCGATCCGCCGAACACCAGCGCACCGGAACCACAGACCACCACAAGGGCCAAGAGCGGAATGCCGAAGCTGTGATCGATAATCCAGACGGCATGACGATCCGCGATCGCCAGGAAGGCCGACATCAGGATCACGGCGCCGAGAATGCGCGGAATTCGGTGCAGCAAGCGGGCGTCCGGCTGCAATAACCCGCGCTTGCGCAGCGTAACCGCGAGCAGAATGGCATTGACCCAGCCGGCTACCGAGGTGGCGATAGCCAGACCGAGGAAGTTCAACGGTCCGAAGAAAAGGATCAGGCCAAGCACCAGATTGACCGCGACAGAAACCGCCGCAAACCGCATCGGTGTCATTGTGTCCTGGCGAGCGAAAAATCCCGGGGACAGCACCTTGATCAACACAAAGGCCGGCAGTCCGAACGCAAAGGCGACCACAGCCAGCGACACCCGGTCGGCGGCATCGGCGGTGAAGGCGCCGTTCTGATACAGGGCGGTGACGATGAAATGCGGAATGACGGCGAGCGCCGCAGCAGCGGGCAGCGTCAGCGCCATCGAGACCTCAAGACCGCGATTCATCACATTGGCAGCCCCCGTCACATCGCCGGAGCGCAGCCGGCCGGACAAGGTCGGCAACAGCACAACACCCATTGCGATGCCGACCACGCCAAGCGGGAACTGGTACAGGCGATCCGCATAATACAGCCAGGACCGCGCCCCCTCCTCGAGCGTCGCGATAGAGGACGTAACGAGAATATTGATTTGAGTGACGCCCGCCGCCACAGCACCGGGAACACCCAGCACAATCAGACGCCGGGTATCGGGTGTCAGCCGGGGCAGGCGCAAACTCAGACGCACACCGAGCTGGCGCACGGAAAACCAGAGCCAGGCGGTCTGCAGCACGCCGGACGCCGTGATGCCGATACAAAGAAAAAGCGCCATCTGCTCGCCGCCGGCACCGGAGAAGAGCATGGTGCCGATCAGAGTCAGATTGAGCAGAACAGGCGCTGCGGCAGCGGCGGCAAACTTGCCGTGCGAATTGAGCACGCCACTCAGCATGGCCGAGAGCGACATCATCAGCAGATAGGGCATGGTTATCTGCGTCAGCAGAACGGCCAGCTCGAAGGTTTGCGGGTTTTCGATGAAACCCGGACCCAGCAAATACATCAGCCAGGGCATGCCGATCTGCGCCACAATCACGAAGATCAACATCGCGGTGAAGAGCAGCGACAGGACCTGCCGTGCAAAGCGCTGGGCTTCCGTCGGGCCCTCGCCCTCAAGCTTGCCCGCATACAGCGGCACAAAGGCGGAATTGAACGCACCTTCGGCGAAGATGCGCCGGAACAGGTTGGGAAACTGGAAGGCTGTCAGGAAGACGTCCGTCGTGGCACCGGCACCGAGTGCCGCTGCCAGCAACATTTCTCGCACCAGTCCCAGGACCCGGCTAGCCGATGTGAACAGGCCGACAATGGCTGACGACCGCAAAAGACGCATGACTACCTCAAAACGCTGGCGCGGGCGCGGGCGATACCGCGTTCAGCGGCCTTCTCGTCTAGCGCGGTTTCACTGGCACTCAGGACTGTGATCAAGCCGGCATGAAGGCGTTCGGTCACGGCGGCATCCTCCAGCTTGTGGCCCAGATGGGTGACGTAGAACACATCCGTGGCGCGTTCGCCATAACCGTCGATCTGGGCGGAGGTCAGCGACAGGTTTTCGTCGGCGATCACATCGGCCAGATCCGCCAACAGGCTTGGCCTGTCGCGACCGGAGGCTTCGATCACTGTGGCGTGCTCGGCCAATTCATTGGAAATACTGACAAAGGGCTCGACCCGGAAGGCCGCGTCACGATGCTTCATCGGCATGATGCGTCGGCGCCGCACGGGAAACTCGCCGGTGGCCACCAGCCTGAGATAGTCCACCAGGGCATCTCGCTTCGGCGTGTCCTCACGGCCATAGGGCTGGCCGGCCGCGTCCTGGATATGGAAAATATCAAACACATTGCCCGACACCGTCGTGTTGATGGTCGCACCGACCACGTCGGCGCCCATATCGGCCAGGGCGGCGGCGATATCAGCAAACACGCGTTCACGGTCAGGCGACCAGATCATGACTTCGGTGGCCGCCCGCCGCCGGTCGACCCGCACCGCGGCGGCCGAGGCACGCCCGGTCTCGAAAACATGCCGGGCAAAGGCTGCATGCCGGAAACGATCCTCTTCGGAGAATGAAACCCAATAGGCATCATTCAACTCCGCCGCCCACCACTCGGCGAAGGCCGGATTGATCCGCGCCAGACGTGGCAGCGCCTTGTCGCGCGTCGCCCGTGCCTTGTCGGCCAGGGTTTCGCGCGCGCGCTCCAGCCCGGCCCCCTCGCTCTTGAGCACCTGTTCCGTCGCCGCGTACAAATCCCGGATCAGCTGACCTTTCCAGCCATTCCACACGCCCGGTCCGACGGCGCGAATATCGACCACGGTCAGCACGGTCAGCAGCCGCAAACGCTCCACCGTGCCCACAGCGGCGGCGAAATCGGCGACGGTCTGCGGATCGCTCAGATCGCGGCGCTGGGCGGTATCGCTGAGCAGGAGATGGGTCTGGATCAGCCAGGCAACCAGCTCGGTTTCGGTATCATCAAGGCCGAGCCGCTTGCAGGCCGTGCGCGCGCGGATCGCGCCTTCAATGCACTGATCGCCTGCCCCCTTGCCGGTATCGTGAAGCAGGACCGCCAGGTGCAGGGCGCGCCGCCGCTTGATCAGCGGCATGATCCGGGTCGTCAACGGATGATCCAGCGGGTGCAGGCCGTCCTCGATTTCGCGCAATATCCCCAGCGCCTGCAGGGTGTGCTCATCGACCGTATAATGGTGATACATATTGAACTGGGTGCGCGCGACGATGTCCCCGAATTCCGGGATATAGCGGCCCAGAAGGCCTGCCTCGGTCATCAGGCGCAGGACCGGCATTGGCGCTGGCGAATCCAGTAAGACCGCAAAGAAGGCCCGGGCTGCGCGCGGGTCTTCGCGGAATTTCTCGTCGACATGGTGCAGCGTCCGGCCAATCCGCGCCACCGCTTCGGGGTGCAGGTCCAGACGCCGCGAAGAGGCGACGTGAAAGAAGCGGATCAGGCAGACCGGATCGTCCGCAATCTGGGTCGGATTGGCGAAATCCAGGCGGCCATCACGCAGCACGAATTTGCCCAGATCAGGCGTCTCATCGGGATCTTCCCCGGGCAGGAAACGCGCCAGGCCCCGCGGTTTCGACTTCCAGGCGTCGGCCTCGAGCTTGGCACATACCAGACGGGTCAGGGCACCGACATCCATGGCCGCGCGGAAATAGGCGCGCATGAAACGTTCCACTGCACTTTCATCTTCGCCGTCTTCAAACCCCATTCGGGCTGCGATTTCCGGCTGTAAATCGAAGGTCAGCCTTTCATCCTTGCCGCCAGCCAGGGCGTGTAGATGGAAGCGGATCGTCCACAACAGATCGTCGGCCGCGACGTATTTCACAACATCGTCGACCGATAGCAGGCGGCTGCCGACCCAGCGTTCAAACGCATCGGCACCGTAGAGAAATTGCGCCAGCCAGCGCATCAGCTGCAGGTCCCGCAAGGCGCCCTTGCCCGATTTGATATTGGGCTCAACCGTATAGCGCGACCGGCCCGCCTTCTCGATCCTGGCGTCACGCTCGCGCAGTTTCGCCTCGACGAAGCCGGTCTTGTCACCGGCGATCACTTCCTCACGAAAACGGCTGGCGAGCGCAGTGGCCTGCGCCTCATCGCCGGCGAGATAGCGCAAGCTGAGCAAAGCCGTGCGTTCGGAGGCATTTTCGCGGGTGATTTCCAGGGTTTCATCGATCGTGCGGCAGGCGCCACCGCCGACATCGATCTTGATATCCCACAGCGCGTAAAGCACGCGCTCAAGGAAGGCATCCGTCGCGGCATTGCCATCATCCGGCTTGATCAGGAGCAGGTCGACGTCGGAAAATGGGGCCAGTTCGCCGGCCCCGAAACCGCCCAGCGCACAGAGCGAGACGCCGCGCGAACCGTCCAGATCACCCGCAGCCATGGAATCAAACAGGGCGTGCAGGCTGACGCTCATCCCGTCGCTCAGCGCCTGGGCCGCCAGTGCGCCGCCGCCGCTTTTGGAGAGGCAATCGACCGCCTGGTCGCGGAACCGGTCCAGCGCCGCGCGGACATGGCTCAATGCCGTCGCGCGCGCAGCCGGGGAATCCCAGCCCTGCTTGGCAATAGCCGCCGCCAGCTGGGCGCGCAGCGTCAAGGCATTCAGCGAAGCGGGGAGTGCCGGGTGGGTCATCTGGATCTCAGCCTAATGCACCGGGCGGTGCGACGTCACTCATTCTTCATCAGCGCCTTGAGCTGATAGAGGATATCGAGCGCCTCGCGCGGCGCCAGCCCATCGGGTTCGACATCCGACAGTCGCAATTCGACCGCCGATTCCCGGGCCTCGACAACCGGTTCGGAAAGCGCGAACAGGGGCAGGTCGGCAAGCGCCGCCGCCGGTGCGCCCTCCGATTCCAGCCGCGCCAGAATCGTCTTGGCGCGCCGGATCGCAACCGGCGGCAGACCGGCACGGCGGGCAACCTCAATCCCGTAGGAGCGATCCGCGGCGCCCGGGCCAACTTCGTGGAGGAAGACCAGCTCGCCCTTCCACTCGCGCGCCTTGAGCGAGCAATTGCCCGCCGCCTCAAGATCATCAGCCAACCGGGTAAGCTCATGATAATGCGTGGCGAACAGGGCACGGCACTGATTGACACCGTGCAGGTGTTCCGCCGCAGCCCAGGCGATGGAGAGGCCGTCAAAGGTCGCCGTACCACGGCCAATCTCGTCGAGAATCACAAAGCTGCGGCCCGTGGCCTGGTTGAGTATCGCCGAAGCTTCAATCATTTCCGCCATGAAGGTCGAGCGGCCGCGCGCGAGATCATCGGCAGCACCGACGCGCGAATAGAGCCGGTCAGCGACCCCGATCCGGGCCGAGCGGGCCGGCACATAACAGCCCGCCTGCGCCAGCATCAGGATCAACGCATTCTGCCGCAAATACGTGGACTTACCGGCCATGTTCGGGCCGGTGACGAAGATCAGGCGGGCCGCCGCTGCACCGGCGCCGTCGAGCATGCAGTCATTGGGCGTGAAGCGGCCTTCACCCGTGCGCTGCAAGGCGCGTTCGACGACGGGATGGCGGCCGCCGGAAACGGCAAACACCGAACTGTCCTCGACCACCGGGCGGCAGGCCTCGGTTTCGATCGCCCATTCGGCCAGACCCGACGCGACATCGAGCTCGGCCAGGGCGCGGGCGGACTGGCGGACGGGATCAGCCAGACTCTCAACCCGTTGGCAAAGCCCCTGAAAAACCTCGATTTCCATCGCCAGAGCTCGCTCGCCGGCGCTGGAAATCCGGGATTCCAGATCGGCCAGTTCGACGGTCGAGAAACGCACCACATTCGCCATCGTCTGGCGGTGGATGAAATCCTCGCGGCCCATCAGGGCGTCGGCATGTTTGGCGGTCACTTCGGCGAAATAGCCGAGAACGTTATTATGGCGTATTTTCAACCCGCTAACGCCCGTCGCCTCGGCATAGGTCTGCTGCAGGCCGGCGACGATCCGGCGCGAGGCGTCGCGCAGTTTTCGGGTCTCGTCGAGCTCGGGCCGCCAGTCGGGTGCTACGAAGCCGCCATCGCGCGCCAGCAAGGGCGGCTCATCGAGGATAGCGCGTTCCAGATCACCAACCAGGGCTGACAATTCCGGCTTATCGGTGAGGGATAGCGCCGCCAGGCTGGCCGCCACCATGGGCGGCGGGGCGGTGAGCGGTGCAGCGAGAATGCGGGTCGCGAGCGCCTCGCCTTCGGCCAGGGCGGCGGCCAGGGCCTTGAGATCGCGCGGTCCGCCACGGCCGAGCAGCAGGCGCGACAGGGCGCGTTCCGGGTCGCCGGCCGATTTCAGACGCTCGCGCGTGTCGCGGCGAAGCTCCGAAGACGCTTCAAAAAAGCTAATCGCGTCAAGGCGTTGTTCGATCTGCACGACATCGGTCAGCGGCCGCGCCAGGCGTTCGGCAAGGCATCTTGCGCCCGGTGCGGTGACGGTGCGGTCGATGGCGTCGAGCAGGGAGCCGGCGCGGTTGCCGCTCAGGGTGCGATCGATTTCGAGGCTGGCGCGGGTCGCCGGATCGACGGCGAGGACACTGCCTTGGGCGATCTGGCGTGGCGGGGCAAGCTTGGCCGGCGCTCCGGCTTGCGACAGGGCGAGATAGTCCAGCAATGCGCCGAGAGCTGACCGTTCAGCACGGGTAAACTCGCCGTAAGCCGTCAGTTCATGCACGGCAAAGTGCGCTTTAAGTTGCCGTTCGGCAGAGGCCGCGTCGAATTTGGCGCGGGCGAGCGGGGTGACCGTCGCGCGCGGCGCCAGTTCGCCGCCCTCCTTGAAGCGGGTTTCCTCGACCAGAAGCTCGACCGGATTCATCGCCGCGAGCTCGGCGGCGAGATTGTCGGCGGCCACCAGCATGACCGCAAACTCACCCGTCGAGACCTCGGCCCAGGCAATCGCGCACTCGCCGCTCGCCAGACGCGCCAGTGCCGCGATGCGGTTGGAGCTGCGTGGATCGAGCAAGGTGTCTTCGGTCAGCGTGCCGGGGGTGACGACACGGCGGATCGCACGATTGACGACGGATTTGGACCCGCGCGCCTTGGCGGCCTTGGGATCCTCGGTCTGTTCGCCGACCGCGACCTTGAAGCCGGCCTTGATCAGGCGGGCCAGGTAGGCTTCGGATGCGGCGGCCGGAACGCCGCACATCTGGATCGGCTGGCCCTGGTGTTCACCGCGCTTGGTCAGGGCGATATCCAGTGCGGCGGACGCGCGCACGGCATCGTCGAAGAAAAGCTCGTAGAAGTCGCCCATGCGGTAAAACAACAGCGCATCACCCGGCGCCTGCGCACGCAGGGCGAGGTATTGCGCCATCATCGGCGTGGCGCCTTCAGGGTCCGGAAATTGCCGGTCGGCCGGAACCGGCATTTGTGTCATCGCATTCATCGAGGCGGTCCGTGACGAGGTTTCGTCTTGCGTGCAAGGGGGCGAAGCGGCTAGAGGCCTAGTTCTATGGGAAATTCCAGCGCGGGCAAGGATGGCAGTGATGAGCGACAGAATCAGCAAGGTTGATGACGAAGAAGCTCTGGCCTTCCACCGCGACCCGACCCCCGGCAAAATCGCCATGGCCGCCACCAAGCCGATGGCCACCCAGCGCGACCTCTCCCTCGCCTACAGCCCCGGCGTTGCCGCCCCGGTCAAGGCGATCGCGGCCGAGCCGGACAAGGTTTACGACTATACGTCCAAGGGCAATATGGTCGCCGTCATCTCCAACGGCACCGCGATTCTGGGCCTCGGCAATCTCGGCGCCATGGCCTCCAAGCCGGTGATGGAAGGCAAGGCCGTCCTGTTCAAACGCTTCGCCGATATCGACGCGATCGATATCGAGGTCGAGGAAGAAGACGGCGAGGCCTTCATCGAATGCGTGCGCCGTTTCGGCAATACATTCGGCGGCATCAATCTGGAAGACATCAAGGCGCCGGAAAGCTTCATCATCGAGCAGCGCCTGCGCGAATTGCTCGATATTCCCGTCTTCCATGATGACCAGCACGGCACCGCCATTATTTCCGCTGCCGGCATCATCAATGCCTGCGAGATCACCGGCCGCCGCATGGCCGAGCTGAAAGTCGTCGTCAATGGCGCCGGCGCGGCCGGAATTGCGGTGCTGGAATTGCTCAAGGCGATGGGCGTCGACGCCAAAAACGCCGTGCTGTGTGACAGCAAGGGCATTATCCATACCGACCGCGACGACCTCAATCAGTGGAAGGCCGCCCATGCGGTCGAAACCGACAAGCGCTCGCTGGCCGAAGCGCTCGACGGGGCTGATTGCGTGCTCGGCCTGTCCGTCGCCGGCGCCTTTACCGGCGAGATGATCAAATCGATGGCCGATAATCCGATCATTTTCGCGATGGCCAATCCGGACCCGGAAATCTCGCCGGAAGAGGTCGAGGCCGTGCGCTCCGATGCCATCATGGCGACGGGCCGGTCGGACTATCCCAACCAGGTCAATAATGTCCTCGGCTTCCCCTATATTTTCCGCGGCGCGCTGGATGTCCGCGCCCGCACGATCAATGAGGAAATGAAAATCGCCGCCGCCCATGCGCTCGCCGCGCTGGCCAAGGAAGACGTGCCCGACGAGGTCGCCGCCGCCTATCATGGCGCGCGTCCGAAATTCGGCCGCGGCTATATCATTCCCTCACCCTTCGATCCGCGCCTGATTTCCTATGTGCCGCCCTATGTCGCCCAGGCGGCGATGGATAGCGGTGTCGCGCGCAAGCCGATTGCCGACATGGCCGCCTATCGCCATTCGCTGGCCCGCCGTCTCGATCCGACCGCCGCCCTGCTGCAGCGTATCCAGGGCGCGGTGATGGGCCAGGGCCGCCGCATCGTCTTCGCCGAGGGCGAGGAACCGGCGGTGATCCGCGCCGCCTATGCCTTCCAGAGCCAGGAGCTCGGCAAGGCCATACTGGTCGGCCGCGAGGATATTACCCGCGCCAATATGCGTCTGGTCGGGGTTCCGGAAGATGCGATCACAATCGTCAATGCGCGCCTGTCGGAGCGCAATAGCGATTATGCCGAATTCCTCTACAAACGCCTGCAGCGGCAGGGTTATCTGCGCCGCGATGTGCAGCGCCTGGTCAATAATGACCGCAATGTCTTTTCCGCCTGCATGGTCAAGCTGGGCGATGCCGACGGCATCGTCACCGGCACGACCCGCAGCTATGACGCCGCCCTGCGCGATGTGAAACTGGTGCTCGATGCAGCGCCAGGCCAGCGCGTGATCGGCATGTCGGTGGCGCTGGCGAAGAACCGCACCCTCTTCATCGCCGACACCAATGTCACCGAATTCCCCGATAGCGACGCCCTCGCCGATATCGCCATCGAGGCCGCCGCGGCAGCGAAAGGTTTCGGCTTCACGCCGCGCGTGGCCTTCCTGTCCTATTCGACCTTCGGCAATCCGGCCGGCGAACGCTCGGAAAAACTCCAGGCCGCCGTCGACCAGCTCGATGGGCGCGGTGTCGATTTCGAATACGAGGGCGAGATGAATGTCGACGTCGCCCTCGACCCGTCACACCGCTTCCTCTACCCCTTCTCGCGCCTCTCCGGCCCGGCCAATGTGCTGGTCATGCCGGCGATCCACTCCGCCTCAATCGCCACCAAACTCCTGCGCGTCGGCGGCGGCGCCACCGTGATCGGTCCGATGCTGCTCGGCTTCGAACTCCCGGTCCAGATCGCACGGCTCGGCGCTTCGGTGAGCGAGATCACAACGCTGGCGGCGCTGGCGGCCTATGACCCGGAGAAGCATGAAGTTGGGGTGATGGGGGAGTAGGGGCGCGCCGCCCGGCGCCTTGCCCTTCGAGCTTCACTCTCTGGCGGTGAGCCAGACGAGCCACCCCTGCCGTAAACCCACCGTCATCCCACGGCGCGCGCGGCGCGTCCGGGGGACCTCAGCGGCAACGCTGGCCGTGAGTAACAGCAGAGCACGCCGACAGCCCGGTTCGCTGAGGTCCCCCGGACACTCAGCCGCGCTGGCGCGGCCGAGCACCGTGGGATGACGGTGGGGTGTTTGGTAAGGGTGTTTGTTGCGGACTGGCGGGGCTTATCCTGCACCAGACATACAAATCATCGTCATGTCGGCGCCCCAGCCGCCACCCGCTGGGCGTCTGGGTCCCTGATCTGCGCCCCGCTTTCGCGGGGCATCCGTCGGGGATGACAAGCCGTTGGAAATCAAGAGGGTTGAGAGACGCTCTTAAGCCGCCCCGGCCCCCGCATCATGCTTCACCAGGCCCTTCGCCGCCGGTGTGCCTTTGATCATGATGAACATCACCAGCGCGGCTGCCGGCAGGGCATAGCCCGCTGTCAGCAGGAAGAAATTCACATAGCCCAGCGCATCCGCGAGGACGCCGGAGAAGCCGGCGACGAATTTATTGATCAGGGCATAGAGCGATGAGAGCAGGGCGTATTGGGTGGCGGCGTTGATCGGGTCGGTCAGCGAGGAGAGATAGGCAATGAAGACGGTGCCGACGAAGCCTGCGGCGATATTGTCGCCGCTGATCACCAGGCCGAGCAGGCCGATACTGTCCGGCGTGCCGGTGGCCGCGAGCCAGGCATAGGCGCCATTGGTGGCGAATGTGATGAAGGCGCCGATGAACATCGCGCGCAACACACCGTATTTATAGGCAATCAGCCCACCGAGAAAACCGCCGGCAATGGTCGCGAACAGGCCCGGTCCGCTCTGGATGCCGCCGACAATGGCGCGATCAAAACCGATATCGGAATAGAGCGGGCTGGCCATCACACCCATGGTGAAATCGCTCAGGCGGTAAAAGGCGACCAGCAGGAAAACCGGCACAATCCAGACGCCCAGACGAGTGGCGAATTGCTTGAAGGGTTCGATGATCGCATCGGCGACACGCCGGCCAAAACCGCCAGCGGTCTGCAGCCGCACGGCATGGGCCGGCTCTTTCATCACCAGCACCAGAAGGCCACAAATCCCCATCGTCAGCCCCATGACGCAGAAGGAGACGGTCCAGTTGGTCCAGGAGGAGAGGGCCAGGCCGAAGCCGGAGAAGAAGATCGCGCCGCGATAGCCGAGCACATAGGCGGCGGCCATATTGGCCTGTTCCTCGCGCGGACCGGATTCAATGCGCCAGGCATCGATGGAAATGTCCAGAGTGGCGCCGGAATAGGAGAGGATGAAAGCCCCCGCCAGGGTCAGCCACAGGCCTTGCGACGGGTCGGAGAAGGCGATGATGATCAGGCCGATCATCGTGCCCAGTATCGCCACCATCATCCAGGAACGGCGCTTGCCCAGCGCAGTCGTCAGGAAAGGGATGGAGAGGCGGTCGACCATCGGCGCCCAAAGCGGTTTGAGCGTGTAGGAGATGGTGATCCAGTAGAAGAAGCCGATGGTGGAGCGTTCGATCCCGACATCGCGCAGCCAGTAGGACAGCTTGGAAAAGACCATCATCAGCGGCAGGCCGGAGGCGAATCCAAGGATCAGCATCGCCAGCATGATCGGGCGGCCATAGACCGAGATCGCTTGCCGCCAGGACTTCTTGCGTTCGATATCGGCCTGCGTCATCTGTCTGAAACTCCTCAGCCCATTGGCGTATTTTGCGCCATGCTGGCCTGCTTCCCGGTGTCGCACAAGCGCGCGAGTGTCCGCGCCAGGAGATCGGGATCGACCGGTTTGGACAGGAAGTCATTCATCCCGGCCTTGAGGCAGTTCTCGCGGTCGGCTTCGCTGCTATTGGCTGTCAGCGCGACCAGGGGCAGATCATGGCCGCTCATCCGCGCCATGCGCGCGACATCGGGGCCATTCATGCCCGGCATGCGTTGATCAAGCAGGGCGGCATCGAACCCGCCATCTTCCAGTGCGCGCAAGGCCGCCCGGCCGCTCTCGACCTGGGTGACATGAGCGCCGAGCCGTTCCAGCGTGCGGCGGGCGATCAGGGCGTTGACCGGGTCGTCCTCGGCGACCAGGATTCGCAGGCCGCCGAGGGCCAGCGGCGCGGCTTCGGCGCCCGGCCCGGGCGCCGGCTGGCGGGCCGGCGCAGAGCCAGTGACCTGTTCGACCAGGCTGGCCAGCCGGACCGGTTTGACGAGCCAGCCATCGACGCCCTCGGGCAGGTCTTCAATGGCATTATCCTTGCCGGCCGGCGTGACCAATTGCCAGACATGGCGGGCGCCGGCCTGGCTGACCTGGCTGACCCAGGCGGCATCAAGCAAGAGCTCGCGGCCCGAGGCCGCGGCCAGATTGTCCACGCAATCAATCGCGACGACCTCACCGCCGAGTTGACGCAATTGGTCGGCCAGCGTCTGGCGCAGAACGGCATTCGGGCTGGCAATCGCCAGTTCGCGGCCGGCCAGGCTTTCACCGAGCCCGCCGGCAAACACCGGCAGATCGAAAATCACCCAGAACTTGGCCCCGTCACCGAGCCGGCTTTCAACCCCCATCGAGGAATCCATCGCCTCGACCAGACGGCGGACCATGGCGAGGCCGAGGCCGGCACCGCCTTCAGCGCCGTCGCGCTCGGCAGCGCCGCGCTCGAATTGCTCAAACAGGGATTGCTGGTCATGTTCGGAAATCCCCGGCCCGGTATCGCTGACCGACAGGGAGAGCCGCATGCGGCCATCGCCGGTCGGGGCGCCGCCAATATCGATCCGGATCCCGCCCTGATGGGTGAATTTGACGGCATTGCCGATCAGGTTGAACAGGATCTGACGCAGCCGGGCCGGGTCGCCCTCGATCTGGGCCGGCGCCGAGTCTGACTGGACAATGCCGATCTCGAGGCCCTTCTCCTGGGCGCGGGGCGCGGCGAGCTCGGCTGTTTCGCGCACCAGTTCGGCGATATCGACCCGTTCCGGCCGCAAGGTGAGCTTGCCGGCCTCGAGCCGCGACAGGTCGAGAATATCATCGACCATGGCCAGCGCATGCTCGGCGGAACTGGCCAGGGTGCGCACATAATCGGCCTGGTCGGGACGCAGCGGCGTCGCCTCCAGCAGGCGCGCAATCCCCAGCGCGCCGGCCAGCGGCGTGCGCATTTCATGGGTGACGGCAGCGAAGAACAGGGATTTGGCGCGCTGCGAGGCTTCCAGATCGGCATGCGCCTCGCGCCGCGAACTGACATCGCGGCCAACCGAAATGACGCCGCGGCCATCCGGCAGGAGGCGCTCATCCCATTCGATCCAGAGCGGACCCTGGCGCGTGCGCATCAGCATTTCATAGCGGCGCGGATCATTTGTCGTGACTGGCGGCGCGACGGAGAACCAGCGCCCGACCCAGTCAGAGCGCACACCGCCAAAGGCCGCGATAAAGGCGGCATTGACGTGCACCACCCGGCCGCCACGCCCGCGCACCAGGATCAGCTCGCCGGCGACATCGAGCGCAGATATGAGAAATTCCGCCGCGCCCAGCTCGGTCGCAGTCGTAAATCGCTCCTGGTCCGTCCCCGGCATGGATGCTTCAGGGCCGGCCCGGCTGTCGGGCGGCGTTTCGCGTGTCATGACAGGGGGAAAGCTAGCGGTTTGAGGTTAACGATCTGTCGTCGCGGGATGGGCGGGTTGAGGCGAAAAAGCAGGGCGCTATGCCCGGCGCCCCACACTGTCGGGGCCAGGGCCTCGGGATTGATACGCCTCACACATCAGGCGTGCCGCGCCTGACGCCGCACCTGCGGTCAGGTCAGGCCCGGCCCGCTGCGGACACGCGCCGGCTCACACCAGACCGCTGGTGCGCTGACCTGCCGGCGCTGGCCCCGCCGCGGGCACCAGTCCCCGGCGGCAGGAGAGGGCTTCGGCGATATGGATCCGGCGCACAGCCTCGCTGCCGTCGAGATCGGCGATGGTGCGCGCGACGCGCAGGACGCGGTGATAGCTGCGGGCGGTAAGGCTGTGTTGCCGGGCGGCCTGGTTGAGCAGGGCTTCGCCGGCACGGTCCGGGGCTGCCGCGTGGTCCAGTATGTCGGGCGGCAGATGCGCGTTGAGACAGCCGCGTTCGGCCTGGACGTCACGCGCTGCAGCGACCCGGGCCGCGGCCTCCCGCGTGCCCTCGGCCGGGGCGGGCAGGGCCAGATCGGCGGGTGTGACGGCCGGAACCTGGATCTGCAGATCGATCCGGTCGAGCATCGGACCTGAAATACGCGCCTGGTAGTCACTGGCACAGCGCGGACCGCGGCGGCAGGCCGAGCCATCCTGCCCCCCGCCGCCACAACGGCAGGGATTCATCGCCGCAACGAGCTGAAACCGCGCCGGATAGGAAATATGCGCATTGGCCCGCGCCACAGTGATACGGCCGGCCTCGAGCGGCTGGCGCAGGCTGTCGAGCACTTGCGGGTGGAATTCGGGCAATTCATCGAGGAAGAGAACGCCATGATGGGCCAGTGACGCCTCACCCGGCCTGGCCCGCGCGCCGCCGCCGACCATGGCCGCCATCGAGGCGGAGTGATGCGGTGAGCGAAACGGCCTGTCGCGCCGCAGACAGCCGCGCTCCAGCAGACCGGCCACCGAGTGAATCATCGAGACATCGAGCAATTCGGCCGCCGAAAGCGGTGGCAGCAGGCCGGGCAGACGCTCGGCCATCATGGATTTGCCGGACCCTGGAGGCCCGACCATCAGGAGATTATGATGCCCGGCCGCGGCGATCTCGAGCGCCCGCTTGGCGCTTTCCTGTCCCTTGACCTGGTTGAGGTCTGCGGTATCGGCGCTCTCGACCAGTTCGCCCGGAGCCGGGCGCGAGAGAACCTGTGTGCCTTTGAAATGATTGATCAGCTGGATCAGGCTGGCCGGGGCAATAATCGGCAATTCCCCCCCCGCCCAGGCCGCTTCGGCGCCGCAGGCCTCGGGGCAGATCAGCGACAGACCGGCGGCCTGAGCTGCGACGGCGGCCGGCAGCGCGCCCGGTGCCGGAGCAATCGAAGCGTCCACGCCGAGCTCTCCAAAAGCGAGGTTTTCCTCCACCGCGTCACGCGGCACGACACCCAGCTCGGCCAGCACGCTGAGCGCGATCGGCAGATCGAAATGCGAGCCCTCCTTGGGCCGGTCGGCCGGAGCGAGATTGACGATCAGACGCTGCGACGGCATCGACAGACCCAGCGCTGCAAAGGCCGCGCGCACCCGTTCGCGGCTTTCGGTGACCGCCTTGTCACCGAGCCCGACAATGGAAAAGATCGGCTGCGAGCCACCGGCGACCTGCACCTGCACGTCAACCAGACGCGCCTCCGCGCCTTCAAATGCGACCGATGTCGTGCGAGCGGCCATAGGCCCAAACCTCTCCGCGTCGTGCCGGTCCGGGCTCAATCAAGGGCGAAAGTCGGGATGGCGTTCCGCTTTCAAGCCGACCCCCGCAGATGGGCATTGCGCTAACCAGTTACGGGTATTGAGTTTTCCACAGGCATGAGAACAAACCACGTCCAAAGCAGGAACGCAGAATGAAACCATGACGCCCACAAGTCAAGCGTGTGTCGGGACTATGACGCCAGTTTTCGCGCCACCGCATCCCAGAACAGGGCGCAGCTATCAATGCCGGAGAAGCGTTTGAGCTCCTGCACCCCGGTTGGCGAGGTGACATTGATTTCGGTCAGACGGCCGCCAATCACATCAATCCCGACCAGCACCAGGCCGCGCTCCTTCAGCATCGGCCCGATCGCGGCGCAGATGCGCAGATCATCGGCATCAAGCGTCGAGGCCTCGGCCTTGCCGCCAACATGCATGTTGGAACGGGTCTCGCCCTTCTGCGGCACGCGATTGATCGCGCCCACGGCCTCGCCGTCGATCAGCAGGACGCGCTTGTCGCCCTTTTCGACGGCCGGCAGGAAAGCCTGGGTGACGACCGGCTCGCGATTGCTCTCGAAGAACATCTCCAGCAGGGCCTTGAAATTGCCGTCGCCGGGCTTGAGCCGGAATACGCCGGCCCCGCCATTGCCGTAGAGCGGCTTGATGATGATGTCCCTGTATTTGTCGCGGAAGGCTTCAATGGCTTTTGCATCGCGGCTGATCAGGGTCGGCGGCACCAGGCCCGGGAAAAGCAGCGGCACGATCTTTTCCGGGCTGGAACGCACCCAGGCCGGGTCATTGAGCACGAGCGTGCGGCCCTCGAGCATTTCGAGAATATGCGCCGCGGTCTGATAGGCCATGTCGAAGGGCGGATCCTGACGCATCAGGATGACATCAATGTCTTCGGCGAGATCGAGCACGACCTCATCGCCCAGCGTCGCATGATCACCGCGGACATGGCGCACCGTGACCGGCCGGGCCCGCGCCGTGATGCGGCCTTCGCACCAGGACAGGTGTTCAGGCTGGTAGACCCAGAGCGAGGCACCGCGCGCCTGCGCTTCTTCCATCAGGGCAAAGGAGGTATCACCGTCAATATTGACGTCCTGGATCGGGTCCATCTGGACCGCTACGCGCATATTCACTGTGGATCTCCCGGGGCACCAAGCAATTGTGGTGTGGAATTGGGGGGATTGCCCTCAGAATCAAGGCCCGGCATGGATTCGCCGGCACAGGCCTCGGCCCGTCTTTCGCCGCGCGAGGGCAGCTCGCTCGGCACGCCGGCTATGCGGACATAGCTGACAACCTCGACCACACCGCCGACCAGGGCCGCATGGGCACTGACCCGTTCAAGCTCACCGCGCGAGCGCGCCACGCCGAGCAGATACACCGTTCCGGCATAGGTCTCGACGTTGAAATTGACGCTCCGGACATTACGGTCGGACAGAAGATGCCCGCGCACGCGCTGGGTGATCCAGGCATCGCGGCTGCGATCGCGCAGCCCGCTGGAGGCGCCGACCTCGATCTCATTGGCGACCGTGCGCACCGCCACGGATGACCAGGCGAGGCATTCCGCCATCATGCGGTCGTCCTCGCGCGGCACGCTCCCGGTCAGCAGGGCGATACCCTCGGTCACTTCGACATCAACGCCGTTGAGCGCAAAACCCTCACTGCGCAGCATCGCCGATTTGATCGACAGGGAGGCATTGGTGTCGTCAAGCTCGCGTCCGATCGAGCGCTCGGGCTGAATAGCCGAGCAGGCCGAAAGGCTTGCGAGCACACAGAGTAGAGGAAGAAGGAGGCTGGCTTTGGTTCTGGCCGTCATCCGGCAGGCTCCTGTCGGTCTGGAAGGCGGATCGGTCGATCCGCGGGATAATTCGCGGCTGGCATGGCCATCGAGTGCGCCAAGCTAGGCTGTTTCCTAGAGAAGATCGAGAGCCTCGCGAGTTTCGGGAATCCAGGCCGCCCGGCGATGCTGCGGCCAGCGGCCGGCGGCGACCAGAAACAGATCATAGCGCATGTGCAGATGTTCAAAGCCGCGATGCCGGGCCCGCCAGATCGAGGCGGCGCGGATAATGCGGCGGCGCTGGCGTTCACCGAAGGATTCCAGCGCCGCGGTCAGGGTGCGCCGTGCCTTGACCTCGATGAAGACCAGATAATCGCCACGGGTTGCGACCAGATCGATCTCGCCAGCCGCCGTACGGGCGCGATGGTCGAGCAGGCGATAGCCCTTGCAGCTCAGCCAGAGCATGGCCAGCCGTTCGGCCCAGCGGCCGCGGGATTCGGCAGCCCGGCGCGGCGCCGTCACGCCTTATCTCCCGGCCCGCCATCCCCCTTGAGCAACAGGGCGCGGGCATAGACATCGCGCTTGCTCCAGCCGGAAACATCGGCGATGCGGGCGGCGGCATCCTTGATGCGCATTTCGGCCATGACCTGCCCCAGCGCCGCATCAATGCGCGCCTCATCCCAGTGATCCTCGGGGCCGGGACCGACCACGATCACCATTTCTCCGCGCGGCGAACCGGCCTCTTCGTAGTGGGCGGCCAGCTCCTCGAGCGTGCCGCGGCGCACTTCCTCATGGAATTTGGTCAGCTCACGGCAGACCGCCGCCTGGCGCGTACCCAGCACTTTCGCCATGCTCGCCAGCGAGGCCCCTAGTCGCGAGGCGCCCTCATAGACCACCAGCGAACCGCGAATTTCCCGGAAGGGTTTCAGCCAGGCCTCGCGCGCCGCCGTCTTGGGCGGCGGAAAACCGGCAAAGGTGAAGCAGTCGGTGGGCAGACCGGCGACGCACAGCGCGCTCAGCACGGCAGAGGCTCCGGGAATCGCCGTCACCATCAAGCCGGCCTCGATCACCGCATGGGCGAGCTTATAGCCCGGATCGGACACGAGCGGCGTGCCGGCATCGGAGACCAGGGCGATGATTTCCCCGGCAGCGATCGCCTCAAGCACGCGCGGCCGGACCTTGTCACCATTATGGTCGTGATAGGGCTGTAGCCTGGCCTCGATGCCATAGGCATCGAGCAGGCGGCGGGTGACCCGGGTATCCTCGGCTAGCACGCGATCAGCACCCGCCAGCACATCGAGGCAACGCAAGGTCACGTCGCGCAGATTGCCAATCGGGGTCGCGACCAGATAAAGGCCGGGCGCTAGCGCTTGCCCGCCGCGTGCAGGGCGGATAGCTTCGGGCTGAAATTCCTTGGGTGATTGAGTCATGACATCAGATGTAGCACTGCGCGTGTTTGGCGCCGCAGACAGAATGACACAAAAAGGCGGCGTGCGCCTGTTCGCGATCATCGCGGCACTGACACTCAGTGCCTGCGGAACGACAGCGACCACACCGCCGCCACCGGTCGTCGTCGAATTGCCGCCGCAGATCACGACACCGGTCGAGCCGGTGGAAGAGCCCGTGATCGACGAGGCCGTCGGCCTGGTGCCGCCGCACATGGCCGGCCGCGACACGGCACGCATTGCCATTCTCCTGCCCTTCTCGAGCGATAACGCCGGCGCCCGCGCTGAGTCGCTGCGCCTGCTTCGGGCTGCCGAACTGGCCCTGTTTGAACGCGCCGGCAGCAATCTCCTGCTCATTCCAAAGGACACGCAAGGCACCGCCGAAGGCGCCCGCGCCGCAGCCATGGCCGCCTTTGAAGACGGCGCAGACATGATTATCGGCCCGCTCTTCGGCCAGTCCGTGACCGTGGTCGGCCAGGTCGCCCGGCGTGCCAACATCCCCGTCATTGCCTTTTCCACCGACACTGCAACTGCGGGAAATGGCGTTTACCTGCTCAGCTTCCCGCCGGAGCTCGAAGTCGCGCGCGTCGTCGAATATGCGTCGCGCCAGGGCGTTCAGCGCTATGCCTATCTCGGCCCGCAAAGCCGCTACGGCATGGCCGTCAACACGGCGCTGCGCACCAATGCCGAACTGACCGGCGCGCAACTGACCTCCGAGGCCTTCTACACCGGCGATGTCGAAGCTATGGCGAGCGCCTCGTCGCGGCTGGCGCGCGGTGTGTTCGAACCCATCACCCCGGAAGAGGCGCTGGTCTTGCGCCAGTCTGAATGGGTGCCGCATGCCAATGCGCCCTTCCAGGCCGTGATGCTGCCGGAAGGCAGTACGCGTCTGCGCACGCTGGGCCCGCTGCTGATTTCCCAGGCCGTCGACCCGCTGGTCGTCCGCTTCCTGGGCACCGGACTGTGGAATGATGAGGATTTGCTGCGCGAGCCGGCCCTGCATGGCGGCTGGTTTGCCGGCCCCGACCGGGCGTCGCATGAGCGGTTCGAGCAATCCTATGAGGCCGCCTATGGCAGCCGCGCCTCGAATATTGCCAGCCTCGGCTATGATGCTCTCGCCCTGGCGGCGCATCTTGAAGGCGGCGAGCTCGGCTTCAGCCGTGAGGCGATCGAGGATCCCGAAGGCTTTCTCGGTATCGACGGGCTGTTCCGCTTCTCATCGTCCGGCGTGATTGAACGCGGACTGGCGATTTATGAAGTCCAGTCGCGCGGCTTCCGGGAAATTGAGCCGGCTCCGCTCACCTTCGACCCGCTGGCCTATTAGGCATCAGGACAGGTCCGGTACCAGTTCACCGGAAATCCGGTCGGCGAAGATAAGGCCGGCCGGAAGCAATCGAATGCGTCCGCCGGACTGCTCGACCAGGCCTTGAGCGCTGAGCCGTTCAAAGGCTGCCGCGTCGATGCCCAGTCCGGTCTTGCGCTGCAGGACGTCGAGATCAAGACCGTCTGCCAGACGCATGCCCATCAGGATACGCTCGGCGCGCTCATCGGCGGCGCTGAGCGTTTCGGCCTCCCCCACACCACAGCCCGTGGCGGCGATCGCGTCGAGATAGGCTTTGGGCTGTGCCCGGGCCTCGCAGGCCTGACGCCCGGTCTCGCCGGACGAGCCGATGCGGCCATGGGCACCCGGTCCGACACCAATCCAGTCGCCACCTTCCCAGTACAGGCGATTATGATGCGACTGGTCGGCGGGCGTGCGGGCATGGTTGGAAATTTCATAGGCGGCCAGCCCATGGGCCTCACAGATCTCATGCGTCAGCTCATAGAGGTCGGCGGCCAGCTCCTCGGGGCTGTCGAGCTGCTCGCCGCGCGCCGCGCGGCGGCCAAAGGCGGTGCGAGCCTCGATCGTCAGCTGATAGGGCGATATATGGCCGGCGCCGAACGCCAGGATCTCGCGCAACTCGGCTTCCCAGGATTTCGCTGACTGGCCGGCGCGGGCATAGATCATGTCGATCGAGACGCGATCACACACCGCCATCGCCCGCTCGATCGCACGCCGCGCCAGCGGACCGTCATGATCCCGGCCGAGCTGTTTGAGCGCGACATCGTCGAGGCTCTGGACCCCGATTGACAGCCGGTTGACCCCGGCCGCGATGAAATCGCCGAAATGGTCGACATCCTTCGGATTGGCCTCAAGCCCGATCTCGGCCCCCGGGGCCAGCCCCCACAGGGTTTCGGCATGGGCGATCAGGCGTTCAATCTGCGCTCCTGTCATCAGGGAGGGCGTGCCGCCGCCGAAATGCAGGCTCGCGAGCGGCCGCGCGCCGCTGCGGGCCCGCCAATGGCTCATATCGGCAAGTATCGCCTCGAGCAGCGCGTCTTCCTGGCCTTTCGGACGGTAGACATTGAAATCGCAATAGGGGCAGATCCGGGCGCAATAGGGCCAATGGACATAGAGGCCGAGCGCATCGGCGAGCGGGTTCATTGTTCGAATTCCGCTGCCAGCAAGGCCGCCAGGGCGCGGCCCCGATGGCTCAGCGCCCGTTTCTCGACAGCGCTCATTTCCGCAAATGTCCGGTCATGGCCGTGCGGCTGGAAGATCGCGTCATAACCAAAACCCGCCTCGCCGCGCGGCGGCCAGACTATCTCGCCCACCACCTCGCCGCGATAATGCACCAGCGTCCCGTCCGGGCGGCACAGCGCCACGACGCAGACGAAGCGCGCGGTACGATCCGCGGCAGCGCTGGCGAGCAACGCCTCATGGACCCGGGCCATGGCCCGGTCGAAATCGCGCGCCTCGCCGGCCCAGCGGGCCGAATATATCCCGGGCTCGCCGCCGAGCGCATCAACCGACAGACCGGAATCATCGGACAGACAGGTCAAACCGGTGGCCTGCCAGGCCGCCTTCGCCTTCAGCGCCGCATTACCCTCGAATGTCGACTCGGTTTCTTCCGGTTCATCCAGCGCCAGTTCCGCAGCCCCTTTCAGGGTGACACCACGGGCATGAAGCATCGCCTGCAACTCTTTGATTTTTCCGGGGTTATGGCTCGCCAATACCCAGGTGTCCTGTTCATTCATGGCCTGTTTCCTACCGATAATTTATCGGCTTTCGAGAAATTAATATCGAAAAACGATATTTTTCGCTTGCGTCTCTTTCGGTTCGCGTTTATCGATAATCAACAAGGACGGGAGACATCGTCCTCGCAGCAGAAATGACAACGGTAATGGTTTCGATTCAACACAAAGGAAACAGTCAGATGGTCAGGTCCGAGAATTCCGGCTTCCGTATGTTCGCATCAATCGCGATCAATATGGTGCTGCTGATTTCAGTCGCCGCCGGTACGTTCTACGCTATTGCGCCGATGGTCGCGTAATGGTTGACATCAGGTGAGGCTGGCGGCGGGTCATTCCGCCGCCGGCCCACCCAATGAATTTGGGAAGGGCTGGGCATGAAAACGCTGGGACGCGGATCGATTACGTCGGTTCTCAGAATGATACTGGGCGGTGCCTGGTATCTGGGATGGGCCTTGCTGGCCTTTGCCTCACTGGTTCTGGTTGCCGCAGGCGCCGCCTTCCTGATGGATGTTCTCGGCTATTCGCCGGGCCCCGCATCGCAGGTGTTTGACGCCGTGCAGCGGCTCGGCTGGGTCTATCCTTTCCTGATCGCAGAGATCGTGGCTGCCATGGTTGTCGTCGACCGCCTGCGCCGGGTCTTTGCCACACTGATCGCCGGCGACCCCTTCGTGCCGGAAAATGCGCGCCATCTCCAGGTGATCGCGATCGCCATCGCCGCCTATCAGGTGTTGCGCCATCTCACCCAGGGCGCCGTCGCCATGATCCTCACCCTGATGGACATGGAAGAGCCGGTCATCGGCGGAGCGGAGCTTGGCGTGATGCCGAATATCAGCCTGGGCGCCTGGTTCGCTGTGGTAACCCTGCTGGTGTTTGCGGAAGTGTTCCGCGAAGGTGCGAAAATGCGCCAAGAACAAAAATTGACGATCTAGGGGGAGCGCCAGATATGCCTATTCGCGTCACCCTCGATCGGATGCTGCTGGAGCGTCGCATGTCGCTCACCGAGCTGTGCGACCGCGTCGGAATCACCATGGCCAATCTGTCCATCCTCAAGACGGGCAAGGCCAAGGCCGTCCGCTTCTCGACCCTGGAAGCGCTGTGCCGCGAACTGGGGTGTCAGCCGGGCGACCTCCTGTCATTCGATGATGATGACGAGGAAGACAGCCGCGACGCCCCACGATAGGCGCGTCAACGGCAAGGAAATTCGTTCACCGGATCGGTGAGCGGATCAGACGGCGGGAGTGGGCCTGCACGGCACGCCCCTTCCCAAGAGAGTCCGAGCGGGCCATTTTCTGCCCCCCAGCGCGCTCCCGCCGTCTGCCTATGCTCTGACCAACCAACCCAAATCCCTAGATTCAGGCGCGAAGGGCAGCAAGCTGTGCTTCACCCAAAGTCGCCACGCCGGCGCGGGCCAGCGCGAACAATTCCTCGAATGCCTTTTCAGGGATCGGCCGGTCTTCCGCCGTCGCCTGGATTTCGACAATACCGCCATTGGGCGACAAGACAAAATTGGCATCGGCTTCGGCGCGGCGATCTTCCTCATATTCGAGGTCGAGGCGGGATTCGCCGTCGATGACACCGCAGGAGATTGCGGCCAGCTGGCCATAGACCGGATCGGCTTTGAGCAGCCCCTCTTCCATCAGATAGGCCGTCGCCTGCTTCAGGGCGACCCAGGCGCCGGTGATCGCCGCGGTGCGGGTACCGCCATCGGCCTGCAGCACATCACAATCGACCGTGATCTGGCGCTCGCCAAGGGCTTTGAGATCAACGACAGCGCGCAGGGAGCGGCCGATCAGGCGCTGGATTTCCTGGGTGCGGCCCGATTGCTTGCCGGCGGCAGCTTCGCGGCGCGAGCGCGTATGCGTGGCGCGTGGCAGCATGCCATATTCGGCGGTCACCCAACCCTTGCCACCACCGCGCAGCCAGGGCGGAAGATTGTCCTCGACACTGGCAGTGCACAACACGTGCGTGCCGCCAAAACGGGCCAGGCAGCTACCCTCGGCATAGAGCGAGACGCCCGGCTCAAGGGTGATTTCGCGCATCGCATCAGGGGCGCGTCCAAAAGGTCTCATAGGTGTCTCCATCGGGTGTTCGACTGCCGCTCTAGCTCTCATCCCGCCGCGCATCAAGCATTCACACCGGCGATGATGCCGGCATGCGCCCGCGGAGCATGACAATTGAACAGGGTAATTGAACCTTGGCGCGGTCGGGCCTAATTGAAGGACATGTCCGACACGACACCCAAGACCGGCCTGGCCGCGCTCGATGAGCGGATGCGCGATATTTTCCGCGAGATTGTCGAGAATTATCTGCAATCGGGCGGCCCGGTCGGCTCGCGCACCCTGGCCCAGGCGGGGAAACTTTCGCTGTCGCCGGCCTCAATCCGCAATACCATGGCCGACCTCGCCCAGATGGGCCTGCTTTCCGCCCCCCATGCCAGCGCCGGCCGCATGCCGACCCATGCCGGCTTGCGCCTGTTCGTCGATGGACTGCTTCAGGTCGGCGAGCTCAATGCTTCAGAGCGCGGCGCCATCGAAGGCCGGGTTGCCACCACCGGCCGCACCGTCCCGGATCTGCTCAACGAAGTCTCCGCCGTACTGGGCGGACTGTCGGGCGGGGCCGGCCTTGTCGTCACGCCCAAGCGCGACGCGCCGCTGCGCCATGTCGAATTCGTGCCGATTTCGCGCCATGAAGTCCTCGCCGTGCTGGTCTTCTCGGACGGCTCGATCGAGAACCGTCTGATGACCGCGCCCGAAGGCCTGCCGCCGGCAACGCTGGTGGAAGCGGGCAATTTCCTCTCTTCGCGCCTGACCGGGCGCAGCCTGGAACAGGCCCGGCTCGATATCGAACGCGAAATCGCGGAAAACCGCTCCCAGCTCGACAGTGCCGCCCAAGGTCTGGTCAAGCAGGGTCTGGCCGATTGGGGCGGCGGCGGCGAACATCGCTCGCTGATCGTGCGCGGCCAGGGCCGCCTGCTGGAAAACCTCGAAGCCGCCGATGATCTTGAACGCATCCGCATGCTGTTCGACGATCTCGAGCGCAAACAGGAATTGATCGCCTTGCTGGACAGGACCCGGGACGGCCAGGGCGTGCGCCTTTTCATCGGCGCGGAAAACCCGCTCTTCAGCCTGTCGGGTTCAAGTGTGATCGTGGCTCCCTATATGAACAGGGATCAGGAGATTGTCGGCGCGCTGGGTGTAATTGGCCCAACCCGTTTGAACTATGCGCGTGTTATCCCCCTGGTTGATTATACAGCCCGCGTCGTCGGCAAGATTTTGGACGGCGCCAGACCTTGAGAGTGAAGAAGCATGACTGACACGACCGACGGCACGCCTCAGGACACCGAGAACGAGGACATCATGACCGACGACGCGATCGAGAACGAAGACAATAACGCCGCCGAGGACATTCCCGCCGGACGCGATGACATCATTTTCAAGCTGAATGCCGAGCTGGAAGCCACGCGTGACCGCCTGCTGCGCTCTGTCGCCGATGCCGACAACACCCGCAAGCGGGCCGAGAAGGAAGTCCGCGATGCGCGCGATTATTCCGTCTCCAAATTTGCCGAAGACATGCTCGACATTTCCGACAGCCTGTCGCGCGCGGTGGCAGCGGTTGATGAAGACACCATCGCCAATGCCTCGGAGCCGATGAAGAACCTGATCGAGGGCGTGGCGATGACTGAACGCTCCATGCTGGCCAAGATGGAACGCCATGGCGTTCGCAAGGTCGACCCTCAGCCGGGCGATGTTTTCGATCCGCACCTGCACCAGGCCGTGGCGCAAATCCCGTCCGATCAGCCAGCCGGCTCGATCGCAGCGGCCATGCAAACCGGCTTCACCATTGGCGGACGCACCTTGCGCGCCGCGATGGTCGCCGTGTCCGCTGGCCAGCCCGCCGGTGATACCCCGCAAGGCGGCGAGCCTGGCGGACATATCGATATGAAAGCCTGATCCAGCGCCTCACATCGCCTTCTTGCTTGCCTATTGGGTGATGACACCGTTCTAATCGCCGCCAAAGCACCGCCCTGTTCCGGTGCGGGAATGCGGGGATACGATCATGATCATCACCCATTTCGCCAGCCTGGCAGTCCAGGCAGCGCCGGCCTTCGATCCGGAAACGGCGACCCAGGCCTATCTTGCGACCCTCGATGGCGCGGCCCGCGCCCGCTCTGACGCCTATTTCGAGGGCGGCTACTGGCTGATCCTGGCCAATTTCGTGATCGGCCTGATCGTTGCGGGAATCCTGCTGCAAACCAGTTTCGCCAAAACCCTGCGTGACAAGCTGCGCGCCGCCGTGAAGTTCAACTGGGCGACAACACTGGTCTTCGCCGCTGTCTATTCCCTGATCACCTCGATCCTGACCTTCCCGATGACGCTGTATGAAGGCTTTTACCGCGAGCACGCCTTCAACCTGTCGACCATGAGCCTGCCGGACTGGCTGGGCGAATGGGCGATCAATCTCGGGGTTTCGACCCTGATGTTCGCGGTCTTCTTTACCATCCTCTACGCGGTCATCCGGATCGCCAGGGCGAGCTGGTGGATGTGGGGTACGGCGCTGTCCGTGCTCTTCCTCGGCTTCATGCTGTTTCTGTCGCCGATCTATATCGACCCGCTGTTCAATGATTATCAGCCGATGGAGGCGGGCGAGCTGCGCGATGATATTCTCGCGGTCGCCCATGCCAATGGCATCCCCGCCGATGATGTCTATGTGTTCGATGTCTCGCGCCAGTCCAACCGGATCACCGCCAATGTCTCCGGCCTGTTTGACACAACCCGCATCGCCCTGTCCGACACGCTGGTCGAGAATACGGATCGTGATGAAGTCATGGCCGTGATGGCGCATGAGATGGGCCATTATGTGCTCAACCATATCTGGGAAATGTTCGCGATGTTCACCCTGTTGCTGGCGATCGGCTTTGCCGTCACCAACGGGCTGTTCGGCTGGGCCAATCGCGTTCTGGGCCAGCGCTGGGGCATTGCCGATATTGGCGATGTTGCGGGTCTTCCCCTGCTGATCGCCTGCCTGTCGGTCTTTTTCTTCGTCGCGACCCCGGTCTTCAACACCATTATCCGCACCGATGAAGCCGAAGCCGATATTTTCGGCCTCAATGCCGCGCGCGAGCCCGATGGCTTTGCGACCACGGCCCTGCGCCTCTCCTCCTATCGCAAGATCGAACCGGGCCCGTTGGAGGAATGGTTCATGTTCGACCACCCGTCCGGCCGGGCGCGCGTCTTCATGGCGATGCAATGGAAGGCCGGTCAGCTGGAAATGGGCGCCGCCGACCAGACGCCGGATCTGCGCGTCGACCGCGCCGAAGCGATTGCGGCCGAGCTCGAGGCGGCCAACGCGGAATAGCTCGCTTCACGCCGGATCACGAAGGCCGGAGCGGGCGCTATAGACGCTCGCCTCGCGCGGCGGGCTGGGTCATCATGGCGGCGGTTCTGAATCGGGAGAATACGGCATGATGGGGCTTCCTGACTGGGCAGTGCAGGCGATGTCGGTCCTGACCCAGGCTTTCGTCCTAGCACTGGGTGTGCTGGCGCTGATCGCGCTGGTCTTCTTTGTCATCGACCGCACCCAGACCAGCGATGCCATCCGCCGTAATTACCCTGTGGTCGGGCGTTTTCGCGGTCTGTTCACGACCCTGGGCGAGTTTTTTCGCCAGTATTTCTTTGCCATGGACCGCGAGGAATTGCCCTTTAACCGCGCCGAGCGCGAATGGGTCTATCGCTCGGCCCGCGGCGAGGGCGGCACTGTGCCCTTCGGCTCAACCAAGCCGCTCACCCCGGTAGGCACGGCGATCTTCGCCAATAGCGCCTTTCCGCCACTCGACGACCATGCCGCCGATACCCAGGCGCTGCGGATCGGGCCGACGGCGCGCGAACCCTATGACGCGCCCTCCTTCTTCAATATTTCCGGCATGAGCTATGGCGCCCTGTCCAAGCCGGCCGTGCGCGCCCTGTCACGCGGTGCGGGCAAGGCCGGGATCTGGATGAATACCGGCGAGGGCGGCCTCACCGAAATGCATCTCGACGGCGGCTGCGACATCGTTTTTCAGATCGGCACCGCCAAATACGGTGTGCGCGACGCGCTTGGCGGATTTTCAGAGGAAAAGCTGCGTGAAGTCGCCGCCATTCCGCAGGTGAAGATGTTCGAGCTCAAGCTCAGCCAGGGCGCCAAGCCGGGCAAGGGCGGGATCCTGCCAGCTGAGAAGGTCACGGCCGAGATCGCGGCGATCCGCGGCATTCCTGCCGGTCAGGCCTCGATCTCTCCCAATCGCCATCCCGAAGTCGCCAATACCGAAGACCTGCTCGACATGATCGCCCATCTGCGCGAGGTCACCGGCAAGCCGGTCGGGTTCAAGGCCTGTATCGGCGCCTATGGCTGGCTCGAGGAATTATGCTTGGAGATCAGGAAGCGCGGCGTCGACAGCGCGCCGGACTTCTTCACCATCGACAGCGGCGATGGTGGCACCGGTGCCGCGCCGATGGCCCTGATGGACAATGTCGGCTTGCCGATCCGCGAAAGCCTGCCGATCGCCGTCACCATACTGGAGCGGCACGGGCTGCGTGGCCGGATACGCATTATCGCCTCGGGCAAGCTGCTGACCCCTGGCTCGGTCGCCTGGGCGCTCGCCTCCGGTGCGGACTTCATCCAGTGCGGCCGCGGCTTCATGTTCTCATTGGGCTGTATCCAGGCGATGAAATGCCACAAGAATACCTGTCCGACCGGCGTTACCACTCATGACAAGCGCCTGCAGCGCGGTCTCGTCGTGGCGGAGAAATCCGAAAAAGTTGCCCACTACGCCAATACGGTGCGCGAGCATGTCGAGATCATCGCCCATTCCTGCGGCGTCGCCGAGCCGCGCCTGTTGCGGCGCAAGCATGTCCGGCTGGTCCAGGCCAATGGCCGCTCGATACCCATGACGGCCATCGACTACATGCCGCCGGACGAATCCGGTCCGGCGGACCTGCCGGCACAAGACTGATTGCGGACAAGAAAAAGCCCGCGCCACCATAGCCGGTGGGGCGGGCCTTTTCATGTCATGTGGCCGCGTCTAGCAGCCGCGCAGCTGGCCATTGCGCCAGTAGGAACAACCATCACGGCTGTTGAGATAATACTGGCCGCCCGTGCGCTGGTCGGTATAGAGGCGCGAATGGTCCTGGTTGGACTGGTTCCACTGACAGCCACCCTCGCTGCGGCAGCCGGCATAACCGCCCGCAGCCGCACCGACGGCACCGCCGATGATCGCGCCGGTCTGGGCGTCGCCCGAACCGGTATTATTGCCAATGATGGCGCCGGCAACGGCACCGATGGCACCGCCTGTAGCAGCCCCGCGCGTGGTTGCGCCGCAAGCGGCAAGGCCGAGTGTCGCCAAACCAACAATGAGAACTTTTCTGAACATGATATCTTGCCTCCCTGAGCAGCCGGGGCGCGATACCGCGCCACATCCGGTCGCTATGATGAACTCAAGCCCATGGCCCCGGCGAACAGGCCGCCGGATCCGAGCAATTGCATCATGAGACCAAGGGCGTGGCTAAATAAGGGCATAAATTGACGCGGGCGCAAAAAAAGTTGCCGAGAATGCCAACTAGGGCAAATTCACCCGCCTCAGCGTCAGATTGATCCGCCCGCCACCGGGGAACGCCGCCGGCGGCAACAAGGTCGACGTGCCCGGATAAATTCGGTCAACGCCGTGATAACAGCGCCGCGCTGCGCCGCCGAGCACCACCACATCACCTGATGACACCACAATCGAACCGGTCTTGCCGCCGCGCTGCGGACCACCGATGCGAAAACGGGCCTTGTCCCCCAGCGAGACCGAGAGCACGGCGGCATCGGTCGCCGCTTCATCCCAGTCGATATGCATACCCATGCGGCTATCGGGCGCATACCAATTCACCAGGCAGGCCTCCGGCGCGGCCGGGTAGTCGGCGAAATCCTGCCACAGCTGGAGCAGGGCCAACGGCATTTGCGGCCAGGCCTGCCCCGTCTGCGGGTGATGCGACTCATAGCGATAGCCTTTCGCCTTGTCGGTAACCCATCCAAGCGGTCCGAAATTCGTCATCATGACCGAAAGCGGCTGACCGGTGCGTGGCATGGCAGGACGCCAGAAGGGCGCTGTTCGGGTCGCCGCGATCACGGCCTCGATCAGCGCGGCCTGGGCCGGCCGGTCGAAATGGCCGGGCAGATAGCGAAAGCCGTCGGGAAGCGAGAAGGGCGCGGTCATGGGCCTGAAACTGCCGCAGTCCGCAGCGCCGGGCCACCCGGAATGTGCGCGAGGCCTATGATCGGCAGCGCAAACAGCTGGTCAGGAGCGGCCGCGCATCTCCGGATCGGGGCCGGGTTCGCCATCGGTCCCGGGCGATACGGGCGGGCTCGCTGCCGTCTCGGGAACCAAGACATGGCCCAGCTCGTCAGTCACCGGTTCGGCAGGCTGGCGCGCAGGGGCCGCCGCATCGGCTTGCCGATCGGTACGCACGCGTTGTGGGCGAGGATTGGAATCCTGTCCCGGTTCCGGGCTCGCGTCCGACGCGGGCTGGCTAGTGCTTTCCGGAAGCGGCCTCTCCTGTGCGACGGCAATTCCTGCGGACGACAGAAGTACCGCAACCAGGCTCACAGCGGTTTTGATCATGACAGTCTCCCGTTTTCATCGCTTTGCCGTTTGCCTGCTCAGGATAGCACGGAATCAGCGAAAGCCTGCGCTGAAGCTGAACCCGCACTTGCGCTTGGCGTGATCGCTCCCTAAATCGCCTACCAAGAGCGGGGGTATTCCCGCTGAACACGAACCACGTCCGGTGGCGGCTCCATTGGACACTCAACGACGATCCCGAAGGGGGCAGTCAACCCGGGTAGTGGATGCTTGGTCTCAAGGTCCCTGTCCGCGTGGCGGTCCCGCTGTGAGAAAAACGGAGAATATATCTATGAGCAAGGTCATCGGCATTGATCTCGGAACCACCAACTCCTGCGTATCCGTCATGGATGGCGGCACCGCAAAGGTGATTGAAAATTCCGAAGGCGCCCGTACCACGCCGTCCGTTGTCGCGTTTTCCGCTGACGGCGAACGCTTGATTGGCCAGCCGGCACGCCGCCAGGCTGTCACCAACCCCGACTTTACCTTCTTTGCCATCAAGCGCCTCATCGGCCGCACAATGGACGACCCGACGGTCAAGAAGGACATCGACATGGTGCCCTACAAGATTGTCCCGTCGGACAATAACGCCGCCTGGGTGCAGGGCCGCGACAAGAAATATTCGCCTTCGGAGATCTCCGCCTTCATCCTGCAGAAGATGAAAGAGACCGCCGAAGCCCATCTGGGTGAGAAGGTCGACCAGGCCGTGATCACCGTGCCGGCCTATTTCGACGATGCCCAGCGCCAGGCGACCAAGGATGCGGGCAAGATTGCCGGCCTTGAAGTCCTGCGCATCATCAATGAGCCGACCGCTGCGGCGCTCGCCTATGGCCTCGACAAGAATGAAGGCAAGACGATTGCCGTGTTCGACCTCGGCGGCGGTACGTTTGACGTCTCCGTGCTGGAAATCGGCGATGGCGTGTTTGAAGTGAAAGCGACCAACGGGGACACATTCCTCGGCGGTGAAGACTTCGACATGCGTATTGTCAGCTATCTCGCCGACGAGTTCAAAAAAGAACATGCGATCGACCTGCGCAAGGACAAGCTGGCCCTCCAGCGTCTGAAGGAAGAAGCTGAAAAGGCGAAGAAGGAACTTTCTTCGGCGACCAGCTATGAAGTCAATCTTCCCTTCATCACCGCTGACGCCTCAGGTCCGAAACACCTGAATATCAAGCTCTCCCGCGCCAAGCTGGAAGCCCTGGTCGAAGACCTCGTCAAACGCACCCTCGAGCCCTGCAAGAAGGCGCTCAAGGATGCTGGCCTGACCGCAGCCGATATCGATGATGTCGTCCTGGTCGGCGGCATGACGCGTATGCCGAAAGTCCAGGAAGTCGTGAAAGGCTTCTTCGGCAAGGACCCGCACAAGGGTGTGAACCCGGACGAAGTTGTTGCCATGGGCGCCGCCATCCAGGCCGGCGTGCTGCAAGGCGATGTCAAAGACGTGCTCCTGCTCGACGTCACCCCGCTCTCGCTGGGTATCGAAACGCTCGGCGGTGTCTTCACGCGTCTGATCGAGCGTAATACGACGATCCCGACCAAGAAGTCGCAAGTCTTCTCGACCGCCGATGACAACCAGACCGCCGTCACCATCCGCGTCTCGCAGGGCGAGCGTGAAATGGCTGCCGACAACAAGCTGCTGGGTCAGTTCGACCTGGTTGGCCTGCCACCGGCACCGCGCGGCCTGCCGCAGATCGAGGTCACCTTCGACATCGACGCCAACGGTATCGTCAACGTCTCGGCCAAGGACAAGGCAACCGGCAAGGAGCAGCAGATCCGCATCCAGGCCTCCGGTGGTCTGTCCGACGCCGACATCGACCAGATGGTCAAGGACGCCGAGGCCAATGCCGAAAGCGACAAGGCCGCCCGTGCCCTGGTCGAAGCCAAGAATGGCGCCGAGGCCATGGTGCACCAGACCGAGAAACAGCTCGAGGAGTTCGGCGACAAGGTCCCGACCGCCGACAAGGAAGCCATCGAAGCGGCCCTTGGCGAGCTGAAGGAAGTCAAGGATGGCGAGGATCTCGAAGCCATCCAGCAGAAGACCCAGGCCCTCGTCCAGGCTTCGATGAAGCTGGGTGAGGCCATCTATGCCGCCCAGCAGAGCGAAGGCGGCACTGAAGGCGCAACCGAAGAGACAGCCGATGACGATGTTGTCGACGCTGAATTCTCAGAGGTTGACGACGACGCCAAGAAAGACGCCTAAGAAACGGTATCCGGGCCGGCGCCGCATTGGTGGTGCCGGCCCGCACCGGACTTGAGAGCGTAAACATGTCGAACCCCGACCCGATGACTGCGCCATTTGGCGCCTTTGCCCTGTCTTCCCGCGAAGAGTGGCTGCGCCGGCTGGCGATGTCGCTCCCGACAGACGGGCTGCGCCGCGGCGCCGAATCCGCCATCCGCCGCGTGCTGATGTCGGGCGGTCGCGACATCGCCGATGTCGAGGTCTTTCCCGGCCAGTTTGCCCGCCTGCACATGCGCGATAATCGCTGCGAGAAGCGGGTCTTCGTCGGCTCCCGGACCTGGGACAATGCCGAACGCGCCGCCATCCGCGGACAGATCGCCGCCAAACCGGCCGGAGAGAAGTTCGTCTTCGTCGATGCCGGCGCCAATGCCGGCTTCTACACATTGTCGGCGGTGTCCGACGGTCAGGCCCTCGGGCGGACCGTCAAGGCGGTCGCAATCGAACCGGACGTCGAGAACCGGCGTCGGCTGGAATTCAATCTCGCCGCCTCGAATGCGGGCAATGTCACCGTTCTGCCCTATGCACTCGGTGCCGAAGAGGGCGAAGCCGTGCTGGTCCAGTCCGACCATAATCGCGGCGAAGTACATATCGAGGCCGGCGGCGAAGGCAGCAGCATCCGTCTGCGCCCGCTGCGCGCCGCCTTGCATGAAGCCGGTGTCGACCATGTCGACATCATGAAAATGGATATTGAAGGCTTTGAGGAAACTGTCCTCGAGGCCTTTTTCGGGGACGCGCCCCGAACCATATGGCCCCGCATGATCCTGCTCGAGACCCGGCATGAAGCCGGTCTCACAGCGGGAGCGGCCGGCCTGTGCCTGCGAAATGGATATGAATTGGCATTGCAGATGCGTCAGAACGCGGTGCTGGTGCTGAAACCGGGTGAAATTTAATGAGCAAGCGTGACTTCTACGAAATCCTTGGTGTCGCCAGGACCGCCGATGAAAAGACCCTCAAAGTCGCTTATCGCAAGCTGGCGATGGAGTTTCACCCGGACCGCAATCCGGGCGATGCCGCTGCCGAGGCCAAGTTCAAGGAAGTCGGCGAAGCCTATGCCATCCTGTCCGATGGCGACAAGCGCGCCGCCTATGACCGCATGGGCCACGCTGCCTTCGAACAGGGCGGTGGCGGCGGCTATGGCGGCCAGGGCCCGTTCGGCGCTGGCGGCGCGGCCGAATTTGCCGATATTTTCGAACAGGTGTTCGGCGATGCCTTCGGGCGTGGCGGCGGACGCCGTGGCGGCAGCCATACCGGACCGGCCCGCGGCAATGATCTGCGCTTCGATATGGAAGTCTCGCTGGAAGACGCCTTCACCGGCAAGGAAACCACCATCACCGTGCCAACTGCAATGAATTGCGAGCGCTGTGACGGTCAGGGCAATGAACCGGGCACCGATCTTGAATCCTGTCCGACCTGCCACGGTGCCGGCCGGATCCGCCGGTCCCAGGGCTTGTTCACCATGGAACAGACCTGCCCGCAGTGCGGTGGCCGCGGCCAATATGTCAAAACCCCCTGCCAGGACTGTGATGGCGTCGGTCGCGTGCGCAAGAACCGCACCCTGACCGTCAATATCCCGGCGGGCGTCGAGGATGGCACGCGCATTCGCCTGGCTGGTGAAGGCGAAGCCGGGGCGCGCGGCGGGCCGCGCGGCGATCTCTATCTCTTCCTTTCCGCCAAACCACACGAATTGTTCGAGCGCGACGGCCCCAATCTCTATTGCCGCACACCGGCCTCCATGGTGTCCGCCGCCCTGGGCGCGACGATTGAAGTGCCGACCATTGATGGCGGCAAGGCCGAGCTGAAAATCCCCGCCGGTGCCCAGACCGGCCGCCGTATGCGCCTGCGCGGCAAGGGCATGCCCCGTCTGCGCGGCGGACCGCGCGGCGATATGGTGATCGAGCTTTTCGTCGAGACCCCGCGCAATCTGTGCGAACGCCAGAAAGAGCTGCTGAAAGAATTCTGCTCGCTCTCCGGCGAGGGCTGCAATCCGGACAGCGATGGCTTTTTCACCAAGGTCAAGCAGTTCTGGAGCGACGTGACCACGGATGACGGTCGCCCAAACGCCTGACCGGATTTGGCTCACAGGGCAGGTGACACGCGCGCCCGGCGCGGCCTAATGTGGCCGGCATGACCGAAAGCGATGCCACACCCGAACAGATCCTGGACCTCGAGCGCTTCACACCGGCCGAGACCGCGCTCTATCGCTGGTCGCCGCTGGGTTTCTGGGGCACGACGCTGGCGGTTTTCGCTGTCAGTTTTGGCTCCTTCGCGCTGATCGCCGAGATCACGGGCCGTCCACATCTGGGCTATGTGAACGCCGCCGGGGCCTGGCAGCTGAACACGGTCAGCTGGATCGGTTTCGTACTCTCCATGATCCTGACAACCGGTGTCGCGCTGACCCAGATCGGCCGCCGCCGCTGGGAAACCGAACGAGCCAATCTGCTTGCCGCCATGGATACGCAGGGCCGCGCCGCCGCAAATGCGCTGTGCGATGGCGTCCCGGTCTCCTGGCGCCGCTATTACTGGCTGCTGACCGTATTCGGCTTTATCGGCGGCCTGATTTTCAACATCATCATGACCGATGCCGAAGCCGTCACACCCCTGGAATATATCCAGTCGATCGGCCTGTGGTTCCTGGTCTTCTCCCCCTGGCTCTATGCCGTCGGCATGCGCGCCGGGCTGAGCCTGGCACGCGAAGGCCGGGAAATGCGCAAACTGATCGATCGCCATGTCGTAATCGATCTCTATCACCTTGAACGACTTGATATTTTCGGACGCATCGGACTTGCCGCATCCGGCTCATGGCTGGTGATGGCCGGCGTGCTCCTGCTCTTCATTGCCGATCCCCGCCAGGCCTGGATAGCCGTGCCGGCAATTGGCCTGGCTGTACTGGGCGGCGTGGTCGCGCTCACCAATGCGGTGCGCCCAATTCAGCGCAAGGTGCATGCGGCCAAGGCAGCGGAACTGGCCGAAGTGCACCGGCATATGGCGCAGGCACGCGAGCGGGCCTTTGCCGGCGATGACGCGGCGGCCTCGGCACTGGCCGGGCTGACCGATTATGAAGTCTGGGTCGAACGCCGACCGGAATGGCCGATCTCGACCTCGGTCACGCTACGCTTCAGCCTTTACATCCTAATCCCCATCCTGCCAATTTTGGGCTCTTATCTGTTTGAAAAATTTGCTGATCGCATTCTTTCCGGAGGCGTATTTTGAAGTCAGTCACCAAAGTCACCGTGCTCGGGCCGACCGGCCGCCTCGGGCGCGCGATCTGCGCCGCCGTTCTCGATGCTCCGGATATGGAACTGGTGGGCGCCATCGTCCGCAGCCAGTCCGCCTTTCTTGACGAGGATGTGGGCGAAATGCTGGATCGCGACACGGTCGGTTGCCGCACGACAGTCCCCTTCGAGGACGCGTTGGAGCTGAGCGATATCGTCATTGATGCGAGCATGCCGGCCATGACGATCTCGGTCGCCGAACGCATGGCTGTGCAGGCACGAAAGTGCGGCCTGGTGACCGGGGTTACGGGTTTCACGACCGAGCAATCCGAACGCCTGGCCACCGCTGCCCAGCGCGTCCCGCTGCTGGCCGCCGGCAATTTCTCGCTTGGCATAGCGGTCATCGAGGCCCTGGTCGAACAGGCCGCCATCCTGCCGGCCAAGGACTGGGATATCGAGATTTCCGAAACCCATCACAGGCTCAAGGCCGATGCACCCTCGGGGACCGCACTCCTGCTCGGCCATGCAGCCGCGAGAGGCCGCGGCATCAATCACGAAGCCATGGCTGTGTGGGCCCGTGAAGGCGTGACCGGACCGCGACGGCCCGGCACGATCGGCTATGCCGTCTCTCGCGGTGGCGGGATTATCGGCGAGCATGAGGTGCGGCTGCTGTCCGATATGGAGGAGATCTCCATCTCCCACCGCACCCATGACCGCCGCGTCTTTGCCCGCGGTGCGATCACGGCGACGCGCTGGATGTGTGATGGCGGCAAGGGCCGCGAGCCCGGCCTGTATTCGATGCAGGATGTCGTTAAGGCTTAGGCAAGCTGTTTCACGTGGGACAGCGCGGGCCCTGCCCGCTCTCTCGCACCATGTCGTCGAATTTCACGCGTCGTTTCCTTGTCTTGGCGTTCATGGCGGTGGATGTCAGGAGGGCAGTTCAGCCGGTCACGCTGCCGCACCCGCCAGACGCAGGCCGCGGCAGCGCCGCGTGAACTGTCGTTTGTCAGCCTGACGTCACCAGACAGGTCAGGACGGGCGGGCCCTCCTGGCCCGGCAATTCTTCACTTGATCAGCACGTCGAACCCTGACACCTTGCCGTCATACCCGTTGGCGTCAGGAGATTGTCAGTGCGTCGCGCCGAAAGATTAATCCGCATTATCCAGGCCCTGCGCCAGGCCGCACCCGGCGCCGTCACCGCCCAGGACATGGGTGGCCGGTTCGATGTCTCAGAACGCACCATTTATCGCGACATTGCCCATCTGATCGGTTCGGGCGCGCCCATCGATGGCGAGGCCGGTGTCGGCTATGTCCTGCGGCCGGGTTTCGATCTGCCGCCCATCACCTTCAGCTATGAACAGCTCGACGCCCTCGCCCTGGGTGCCCGCTTCGTGCGCGCCACCGGTGATCGCGATCTCGCGGCGGCGGCATCGGAGGCATTGTCGAAGATCGAACACGCCCTGCCCGACACCCATCGCGAACGTCTGAAATCGGCGCCACTCTTTGCCGCCTTCCTCGACGACACGGTGCGTCCGGAAGCCTTCGGCCCGGTACGCAATGCGATCACCAATCGGCGCAAATTGCGGGTGCGCTACAATTCGCTCGATGATGAGGCGACAACGCGCATCATCCGCCCGCTCGCCCTGACCTGTTTCGGCCGCGTGTGGCTGCTGACAGCCTGGTGCGAACTGCGTAATGATTTCCGCCACTTCCGCACTGACAGAATCGAACGCGTCACCGTCCTCGCCGAAAGCTTCGAAGACGAGGTCGGCAAACGCTTCAAGGATATGCAGCGGGCGGCCTAGAGCGTTTTCAGCAAAAGTAGGAACCGGTTTTGCGGTTCGAAAACGCGACAAAGCAAAAACTTGGTGCCGCTACAGTGACTTCGGCTTCAATGAAACGCCCCCAACCTACCAGCTCCCGGTATTCTCCATCGAGGCCCAGGGCTCTTGCGGCGGCAGGCTTTCGCCCTTTTGCAGCAATTCCACCGATATCAGATCCGGTGAGCGTACGAAGGCCATATGGCCGTCGCGTGGCGGGCGGCAAATCAGATAGCCCATGGCGTCGAGATGGGCGCAGGTGGCGTAGATATCGGCGACGCGATAGGCGAGATGCCCGAAATTGCGGCCGCCCTCATAGCTCTCCGGATCCCAGTTATGGGTCAGTTCGACGCAGGGCAGGCCGGTCGGGATCGGGCCGCCGGTATAGCCGGCGCGGGCAATGTCTTGCGGTGTCGCCAGGAAGATCAGGGTGAAACGGCCCGGTTCGCTGTCGAAGCGGCTGATTTCCTTGAGACCAAGCCCGTCACAATAGAAGCGCAGGCTGGCATCGACGTCCGAGACGCGGACCATGGTGTGCAGGAATTCCATCTATTCGGTCTCCGTAGCGGATTTTGTTTCGGGGGTGGGTGTGGACTGCGGCGCCGGATCGGGCCGCGCGCGGACAGCCCATTTCGGACGGGCGCGCCGGATCACGACATCATCGAGCGGCTCGCCGCGGGCGCGTGCCAGGGCCGGCTGGAAGGCTTCTGGTGAACGGGCGTGATGGATCCGCGCGACAATGGCGGCGCATAGCGCCCACAGGCCGCAAAACCCGAAGAACATGTAGAACATCCACGGGTAATAGCCGACATCATACCAGGGCCCGCCATCAAGCATTGAGGTAAACACCGGCCAGAACGCCGTCAGGGCAATTGCCGCCAGCGGCGTCGCCAGTGTCGCGGTCAACAGGGCGATCGGCATGTAGAGCGCCCAGCGCGGCTCATGCGCCCCGACATAGAGCTTCACGAAGACCGCCTCGTCGACGCCCTTGATCGTGGCCGGCTTGGTGAGAACGCGCTCGGCATATTCGGCGCGGGCGTCGGCGGTCAGATTGATCCGCGCCGCCAGCCATCGCGAAAACAAGGCTGCCGAGACAGTGAAGATCAGCAGGGCAACGATATAGAGGGTCAGATTCATGCCGCCTTTTACCCCCTCGCTGCCTCATAGGCGAGCATGGCGCGCTTGCGGTCTACACCCCAGTGATAACCGGTCAGGAGGCCATTGCTGGCGAGCACGCGGTGGCAGGGGATCAGCCAGGATATCGGATTGGCGCCGACCGCCGCGCCGACGGCGCGTGACGCCTTGGCCGAACCGACGGCGTCCGCGATGGTTTTATAGGTCGTCGTCGCACCGGCCGGAATGGAGAGCAGGGCGCGCCAGACCTGGCGTTGCCAGGGCGTACCGTAAAGCGCCAGCGGGATCGGCTCGCCCGGCGTGGCGGCGAAGACCCGCTCCGCCCATTGCCGCGCGATATCGTCATCGCGGCGATAATCGGCAGCGGGATAGCGCGCCTGGAGATCGGCGAAACCGCCTTCGGGGTACGGATCGGCAAAGGCCAGCGCCGACAGGCCGCGCGGGGCGATCAGAAACACCGCTTCGCCAAACGGCGTCGGCGCCGCCCCCCAGACAAAGTCGAGCCCCGCCCCGCGGCGGCGGGCGTCACCGGGTGTGACCGCTTCATGGGCAATGAAGAGATCATGCAGCCGCCCGGGTCCCGACAATCCGGCCTCGAATGAGGCGTCGAGCACACAGGCGCCCTCATCGAGCGCAGCGCGGGCGGCGCCGTGGGCCAGGGCACCGACATATTTCTTCGGGCTGACCCCGACCCAGCGCGTGAAAACACGCTGGAAATGGTGCGGCGACAGGCCGGCAGCGCGGGCCGCAGCATCCAGATCGGGATGCTCCTGCCAATGATCGCCGAGAAAGGCGAGGGCGGCGGAGACGCGATCAAAATCGCGGGCGGCGGCGTCGAGGGTGTAGATTTCAGCGGTCATGGGGCGGAGTTTAGGCCGGTTACGCCAGCTCGCCACCCGGTTCTTGCGGCGTGAAACGGCGCGCGCGCCCGATCGCGTCCCCCAGCGCGGCGGCAAATTCATCGCGCTCTTTCGGGCTGAGGAAAGACCCCAGCACCAGCCAGCGCCCGTGCGTGCCGATGGCCAGCTGGGCGTCATGCTTGCCGGCATTGAGGTGCTGCAACATCGCCCAGCCCGTCGGCAGACGGTAGCGGCGGACATGACCGGTCGGGTGTTGACGCGTCACCTCGATATCGCGCGCATCAACGCGGACATATTCGCGCATCCGGCCATCGCGATAGGAGACCCGGAAAGCGAGCCAGACCAGAAGCGCGTCGAGCCCGAAAAACGGCATCACCGGCCAGGCCCCCATCGAGACAAACAGGATGCCGGAGAAGAAGGAGACCGCGGCCACGGTCAGAATCAGCACATTGAAAGCCGGATTGGGCAGGGAGCGATTGGGTGCAAGCTCGGCATCCATGGTGAAAGGGCCGGTGGCCGCTTCATGGCCGTCGCTCGCGGCGGGCCAGGTTTCGACAAGACTTGCCATGACGCCATTCAATCCCGGCCCGGCGCGGCGCGACAGGTGACGTTTCAGCGCAGCTCAAGCCAGTACCGCCCGCGCAAGAGAAAAGGAGTGGACGTTTCGGCCCACTCCCCTTCTGCTTATTGCCTGAATATGCCCGCGCGGATCAGGCCAGATCGAACCGATCCAGATTCATCACCTTGTCCCAGACCTTGACGAAGTCGCGCACGAAGGCAGCTTTCGCATCGGCGGCGGCATAGACCTCGGCCAGGGCGCGCAATTGCGAATTGGAGCCGAAGACGAGATCGACGCGGGTTCCGGTCCATTTGACCTCGCCGGTCTTGCGGTCACGCCCTTCAAACAGATCATCAGATCCGGCAACCGGCTGCCATGTCGTGCCCATGTCCAGCAGATTGACGAAGAAGTCATTGCTGAGCACGCCCGGCCTGTCGGTGAAGACGCCATGCTTTGTGCCGCCAAAATTGCCACCAAGCACGCGCATGCCACCAAGAAGAACCGTCATTTCCGGCGCTGTCAGGGTGAGCAATTGCGCCTTGTCGACCAGCAATTCCTCGGCTGGCCGGTCGGCCGTCTTGCCCAGATAATTGCGGAAACCATCCGATCTCGGCTCCAGCGGTTCGAAGGAGTCGATATCGGTCTGCGCCTGTGATGCATCCGTCCGGCCCGGCGTGAAGGGCACGCTGACATCATGCCCGGCCTGCTTCGCGGCAGATTCAACCGCTGCACAGCCGCCCAGAACAATCAGATCGGCGATCGAAACTTTTGTCTCGCCGAAACCTTTGCGGACCTCCTCCAGCTTTGCCAGCACTTGCGAGAGCTCGGCCGGCTGGTTGACCGCCCAATCCTTCTGCGGCGCGAGCCGGATGCGGGCACCATTGGCACCGCCGCGCATGTCCGACCCACGGAAGGTCGAGGCCGAGGCCCAGGCGGTCTGGACGAGCTGGGCGATGGTGAGGCCCGAGGCGAGGATTTTCGCCTTCAACGCGGCGATATCCTTGGCGCCGATTGGCTTGTGATCAGGCTCGGGGACCGGATCCTGCCAGAGCAGCTCCTCGCTGGGCACTTCCGGTCCGAGATATCGGGAAACCGGGCCCATATCGCGATGGGTCAGCTTGTACCAGGCACGGGCGAAGGCATCAGCGAAGGCCTGCGGATTTTGCTGATAGCGGCGCGCGATCGGCTCATAGATGGGATCGAAGCGCAGCGACAAGTCCGCTGTGGTCATCATCGGCCGGTGCTTCTTGGTCGGATCGAAGGCGTCGACGACCATGTCCGCCTCTTCGCAATCCTTGGGATGCCATTGGTGGGCGCCGGCCGGGCTCTTCGACAACTCCCACTCATATTTGAACAGCACGTTGAGATAGCCCATATCCCACTTCGTCGGATTGGCTTTCCAGGCGCCTTCAATACCACTGCCGATCGCATCGGCACCCTTGCCGCTGCCAAAACTGCTCTTCCAGCCCAACCCCTGCTGCTCAATCGAGGCCGCCTCGGGTTCAGCGCCGACAAGGCCGGCATCGCCGGCACCATGGCATTTGCCGAAAGTGTGACCACCGGCGACCAGGGCCACGGTCTCTTCATCATCCATCGCCATACGGGCAAAGGTGTCGCGGACATCGCGGCCGGAGGCGACCGGGTCGGGATTGCCGTTCGGGCCTTCCGGATTGACGTAGATCAGGCCCATCTGCACTGCGGCGAGCGGGTTTTCCAGCTCGCGCTCCCCGCTATAGCGCTCATCGCCGAGCCAGGTGCTCTCGGGACCCCAATAGATGTCCTGCTCCGGCTCCCAGATATCGGTGCGGCCACCGGCAAAGCCGAAGGTCGGACAGCCCATGGATTCCAGGGCGCAATTTCCGGCCAGCACCATCAGGTCGGCCCAGGAAATCTTCTGGCCGTATTTCTGTTTGATCGGCCAGAGCAGGCGGCGTGCCTTGTCGAGATTGACGTTGTCGGGCCAGCTATTGAGCGGCGCAAAACGCTGCGAGCCGGACCCGGCGCCGCCGCGGCCATCGCTGATGCGATAGGTGCCGGCGCTGTGCCAGGCCATGCGGATGAAGAAGGGACCGTAATGGCCGTAATCAGCCGGCCACCAGTCCTGGCTGTCGGTCATCAGGGCGTAGAGATCTTTCTTGACCGCCTTGAGATCGAGGCTTTTGAAGGCCTCGGCATAATCGAAATCCGGGTCCAGCGGGTTGGCGAGGCTGGAATTCTGGCGAAGGATTTGCAGATTCAACTGTTCGGGCCACCAGTCCCCGTTATTCGCCGCGCCGGCCGCCGTGTGTCGCTGGGATGCGCCCATTACCGGGCATTTGCTTTCGCCGTCCATGGTATTTCCGATCGTGGTTCGAGGTGAATTGTCTACGCGAACGCTATGTTTTCACGATGCCGGAAGGCGGGCCATAATTCCAATCGAATTTACCCGACGAACCTATAGAAAAAATCTTCACAGAACCGGCCAATCGCACGCTCAGGGCCGGCATGAACGCACCGGCGGACCCCGCAAGCCTTCATTCTGCGTCGCTCTAACCCACTCGAACAGGTGACGTATCCGCACAGCTTGCGTAATCAGGAGCCATGTTTGACCTTGCCGCCCTTGCGACCTTTGCCTTTACCGTCCTCGTCATCGAGCTGACGCCCGGCCCGAATATGGCCTGGCTGGCGGTGCTCAGCGTCAGCGAGGGTCGGCGCGCCGGTTTTGCCGCGGTTGCGGGCGTCGCGCTGGGCCTGGCGACGATCGGCGGGGCTGCCGCACTGGGACTGGGCGCCGTCATCGAGCGCTTCGACTGGCTGTATCAGAGCCTGCGCTGGGCCGGCGTGGCATTCCTGCTCTATCTGGCCTGGGAGGGCTGGCGCGACGCCAATGGTGCACCGGAGGTCCTCGCCCGGCAGGGCTATCGCCGCTATTTCGCGCGCGGCTTTCTGATCAACGCCCTGAATCCCAAGGCGGCACTCTTCTACATCGCCGTCTTCCCGCAATTCATACACCCGAATGCGCCGGTTGCTGCGCAAGCGGCCTTGCTCGCGACCATCTCGGTCTCGATTGCCACGGCAATCCATCTCGGAATCGTCCTGCTAGCGGGCAGTGCCCGCAGCTTTCTCGAGGACCCGGCGCGCCACCGCGTCTTCCAGCGGGCGCTCTCGCTGCTGCTCGTCGGCGTCGCCGTCTGGTTGCTGATGGCCACGGCGCGCTGACGCAAGAAACGGCATGACGCTGACCGGCGGCCTGGGCTAGACAGGATGCCATGAGCAAGACGCCAATCAAGAAAACCGCCAAGCGTGCCCCGCGCGGCCTGACCCGCGAGCAGGCGCTCGATATCTTCGCCCGCCTGGCCCAGGACCGCCCCGATCCAAAGACCGAGCTGGATTATGTGAACCCCTTCACCCTGCTCGTCGCCGTCGCGCTGTCGGCGCAGGCGACCGATATCGGGGTCAACAAGGCGACGAAACTCCTGTTCCAGGAGGCCGATACGCCGGAGAAAATGCTGGCCCTGGGCGAGGATCATGTCCGCGACCGCATCAAGACGATCGGCCTGTTCCGCAACAAGGCGAAGAACGCGATCATCATGTCGCAGCAATTGGTCGAGCGTCATGGCGGGCAGGTGCCCCATGACCGCGCCTCACTCGAAGCGCTGGCCGGGGTTGGCCGCAAGACCGCCAATGTCGTGCTCAATGAGGCCTTCGGCGAGGAAACCATCGCGGTGGACACGCATATCTTCCGCGTCGGCAACCGCACCGGCCTCGCTCCCGGCAAGACTCCGGATGAGGTCGAGGCCCGGCTGATGAAGATCGTGCCCGCCGAATATATGAAGGGCGCGCATCACTGGCTGATCCTGCACGGACGGTATGTCTGCAAGGCGAGAAAGCCGGAATGCTGGCGCTGCCCGATCGCGGATCTGTGCCGTTTCAAGGACAAGACGCCGGCACCGAAGGGCGCCTAGCGCTTCGGCGCGATCAGGCTCTCATACTGATAGGCCTCGCGCACCTGTTCGCGGATCTGCGACAGGGCATCGCGATAGGGCGAGTCGGCGCAGCCCGGATACCAGACGATATCCTGGCGGCCATCCGGGCCGGTCAGCCCCAAACGGAAATCAGGCAGGTCCGACATCATGGTGCGGCCGCAAGTGGCCGGATTATTCATGGTGATGTCGGCCGGCAGGGACACGGCGTCATGGCGCTGCAGGATCGCGGCGATGCGCTGGAAACTGCCGGCGGCCAGCCGTCCGCTGGTTTCGCCGTCATGGCGGGTGAAACGCTCGCCATTCAACGCATAGCGATCATCGGGCGTGAGGGTGATGGTGTAGATCGGGCAGAAGCCATAACAGGCGCCCTCGGCAATCTCGATCTCGGTCCAGGCCGCAGCGGTTGGTCCCGGGCCGCTCGGACCGGTGCCGGTCTGTGTCGTGGCGCAGGCCGATAGGGCCAGCGCTGTCAAAGCCAGTAGAAGAGCACGCATCATCAACCCCGTTGCAGAACCAGCCGCCATGCAACCGCGTTCTGGCGGCCAGATTATGGCGCCTCCGTCTAAATCAGCGCCTTGAGCGCCCGCGCAAACGCCGCGCCCATATCCGGGCCCTGCTGCGGATAGAGATAGGGTTCGATCAGTTCCAGCTCGATCAGGGCCAGCTGACCATCAAGACCGCGCAGCATGTCAATGCGGGCATAGAGAAGATCGCCCTCGACGCAGGCCAGCACCGAATTCGCCAGCGCCAGCTCTTCATCGGTCGGGTGATGGATTTCCTCGCGTCCGCCATATTCGGACTGAACTCGATAATCGCCTGCCGCCGGAAGCTTGCGGGCGCAATGGGAAAACTCGCGGCCGAAGAAGAGAAAGGCGTATTCGCCTTCCTGCGACACGGCTGGCAGAAAAGGCTGGATCATGCATTCGGCGATTGGCAGATTTTCGGGGCTTGGCAGAGCTTCGCCGCGCCGGATCCGCGCCTGACGCCAGGCGCCGCCGCCGAGCACCGGCTTGACGACGATATCATCACTCCCCAGCGCCTCGAACGCTGCATCGATCGTGGCCGCATCGGCGCGATCGCGCCACAGGGTCGGGATCATGGGAGCGCCGCGTGCCGCCAGATCCTTGAGATAGGTCTTGCGCTGGTTCCAGCGGAAAATCTCGAACGGGTTGAGCAGGCGGGTCTGGCCGGCGATGGTTTCCAGCGCCGCCTCGAAGGCCTCGGGCTTTTGCATATAGTCCCAGCAGGTACCGATCACCGCGGCGTCATAGTGAGAGGCATCAAAATCCGGATCATCCCAGATACGCGTGACCAGCTCGATACCGGCTTCCCGGCAGGCGGGTGCCAGGGCGGAGATCTCGAGATCATATTCCCAGTAATCCTTGCGGGCCTCGGGATTGTCCTTGAGCATGCAGGCGGCGGAGAGAAAGGCGACATGTTTCATGGGGCGCTCGTAATCGGGAATAGCGGTGCCCGCAAGTCTTGCTGTATCGCGCGGTCAGGGTTAACCCACATTCAGCCCGCGAGGCAGCCCGCCAGCCCAGCCGGGCTTAACCTTAATGATCGAGAGACCCGCCATGACCGCGACCCGCTTTGACGTTCTTGCCGTTGGAAATGCCATTGTCGACGTCCTGTCCCCGGCGAGTGACGCCTTCCTCGCCGCCGAGGGTATTGCCCGCGACGCGATGACGCTGATCGATGAAGACCGGGCCCGCACCCTGTATGAGCGCATGCAGCCGGGCAAGGAAGCTTCCGGCGGATCCGCCGCCAATACTGTGGCCGGCATCGCCTCACTCGGTGGCCGCGCCGCCTATATCGGCAAGGTCGCCGATGATCAGCTGGGTGAGATTTTCAGCCATGACATCCGCGCCATCGGTGTCGATTTCGCCTCCACCCCGCTGACAGGTGGTCCGGCGACGGCGCGCTGCCTGATCAATGTCACGCCCGATGCGGGCCGGTCCATGTCGACCTTTCTCGGAGCTGCGGCCCTGGTGACCGAAGAGGATGTCGAAGCCGGCGCAGACGCGCTGCGCGCCTCGAGCATCGTCTATCTGGAAGGCTATCTGTTTGATCGTGAAGAGGCCAAGCGCGCCTATGTCCGCGCCGCCGAACTCGCGGCAGCGGCCGGCCGCAAGACGGCGCTGACCCTGTCGGACACATTCTGCGTCGCGCGCCACCGCGCGGCCTTCCGCCACCTCGTGGCCCATCACATCGATATCCTGCTCGCCAATGAGGCGGAAATCACAGCGCTCTACGAAACCGATGATTTTGACGCCGCCATCGAGATGTGCCGCCGCGATGTCGCCATCGCCGCCGTGACGCGTAGCGACAAGGGTGCCGTCTTGTTGCGTGATGAGGAAACTGTCATCATCGAGGCCGAGCCCGTCTCCGAATTGGTAGACACCACAGGCGCGGGCGACCTGTTTGCCGCCGGCTTCCTGCTCGGTCTGGCGCAGGATAGAAGTCTTGCCGAATCCGGTCGGATGGGGGCGATTTGCGCCGCAGAAATCATTTCTCACTTCGGTGCACGGCCTGAATGCAGTCTTAAAACACTCGCCGAAGACGCAGGAATCCCTTTTGAATAAGGGCTGGTCGTAAATTCGATTCAATTCTTAATGAAAATTGTCCGGCATTTTAACCACAATTCAAGTGGTTGCCCCCATTCTGCTTCCTGAGAACTGGCGGACTTCGTGTCGTGCCAGAGGTTTTGATGGTGTAGGCGCGATCTGAAAAGATCGCGATCAGGGGCAGACATGGCACCCATCCGCAAGGCGATATCGCGTGTAATGCGATCACTGGTGATGAAGTTCACACTTCTCACCGGCATGCTGATTTTTGCGACCACATTGATGCTGATGACGCTGGAGAATATCGCGGCCCAGCGCGAAACCCGCAATCTGCTGGCCGAAAGCTCGATCGCCAGGCTGCAAGCCTCGACCGACCGGATGGCCGTCGCCTTCGCGGGCAATGATGTCGAGTTTATCCAGGTCTATCTCACCGAGATGATGGCCGCGCTCAATCTGTCCGAAGTCTATGCGATCAATAACCGCCGCGAAGTCCTGGGCAGCGCCTTTGCCGAAGGCCTGGAACCGGAACGTCTGGTTCAGTCCGATCTGGCCGTCATGGCCCTGGGCGCCGGTGATCGCCGTGCGGCCCTCGGCTCAACGACGCTGGAAGTCGCCGTGCCGATCTACACCGCTTCCCGCCGCCTGGTGGGCGTTGTGTTTGCCAGCCAGGAGCTCACTGAACTGGTGCGCTCACGCAATGCCGCCATCCGGCGCCAGACATTGATCGCCCTGTTCGCGCTGGGCATTTTCCTGCCGCTGGCCGCGCTGATCGTCGGCCGGGCGCTGAAACCGGTGCAGACACTGACCGATGCTGCGCGGCTCGCCTCGTCAAAGACCCTCGACATGCGCATTGATGTGCGCACCGGCGATGAGCTGGAAGTGCTTGCCAATGCCTTCAACCGCATGTTTGCGCGCCTCGACGGCAATCTCAAACGCATCCACCGGCTGGCCTATGTCGATCTGGTCACCGAGCTGCCCAATCGCGAACGCTTCCGCAAGGAGACCGAGCGGGTCTCGCGCAAGGCGCTGGAAGATGGCGAAACCGGTGCCGTGCTCTTCCTCGATCTCGACCGTTTCAAGCGCGTCAATGACAGCCTGGGCATAGGCGAAGGCGACCGCATGCTCGAAATGGTCGCCCGGCGCCTGTCGGAAGTGACGCGCGGCTGTGATCTTGCCGCCGGCCGCATCGGCGAACCCAGCCTGGTTGCTCGCCTCGGCGGCGATGAATTCACCGTGCTTCTGCCGTCCATTGACGAGCCCGCTGACGCGGCCCGGATTGCCAATAAACTGGTCGACGCTATCCGTCTGCCGTTTGAAATCTCCGGTCACCAGGTCTTCCTGGGTGTCTCGATCGGCATCGCCGTCTTCCCGCAGGACGGCGCCGACCCGGAATCCCTGATCCGCCATGCCGACCTGGCCATGGCCCATGCCAAGCGCGATGGCGGTTCCTCGGCCCGTTTCTTCGAATCGGCCATGAACCAGTCCGCCTTCGAGCGCCTGGTGCTGGAAAATGAACTGCGCGACGCCGTCCTCAAGGACCAGCTGGTGGTCTTCTACCAGCCCAAGATCGACATGAAGACCGGCGCCGTTGCCGGGGCTGAGGCGCTGGTGCGCTGGCAGCACCCGACGGCCGGCCTGTTATCCCCTGGCGCCTTCATCGAGGCGGCCGAGGAATGCGGCCTGATCGGCGAAATCGGCGACTGGGTCCTGCGCGCCGCCTGTATTGAAGCCGCCCGCTGGCGCACGCTGGGGATCGAGATTCCCGTGGCCGTCAATGTCTCGGCGATGCAGTTCGAGCGCGAGGGTTTCGCGGAGTCCGTGCTGCACGCGCTGGAACTGGCAGATCTGCCGCCACACCTGCTCGAGCTGGAACTGACCGAGTCGATCGCGATGGAAAACCCTGAGCGTGCCATCGTCCAGGTTCAGCCCCTGCGTGACCGCGGCGTCAATTTCGCCATCGATGATTTCGGCACCGGCCATTCCTCGCTCTCCTATCTGACGCGGATGCCGTTTGACGTCTTCAAGATCGACCAGAGCTTTGTGCGCGACATGACCACCGATCCGCACGCCTGCATCGTCGTCGAGACCATTCTCGCCATGGCCAAGGCCCTGAAACTGGAAACCGTCGCTGAAGGCGTCGAGACCCAGGAACAGTTTGAAATGCTGCGGGCCGAAGGCGCCACCCTGGCCCAGGGCTTCCTGTTTGCCCGCCCGATGCCGGCCCATGATTTCGTCGAATATACCCAGGGCGGTTCAGCCAAGCGCGCCGTAGCCGAATAGCTCAAATGGTCTGAGGACTTGATCGCGGCGGCTGCTGCGGCCACATCTGTCTCTGCACAGCTTGGAGACCATGATGTCCAGACCTTCATCCACTGACGCCACGCAATGGCGCGGCACCACCATTCTCGCCGTGCGCAAGGGCAAGACCGTCGTGATCGCCGGTGACGGCCAGGTCTCCTTCGGGCCGACCGTGATGAAGGGCAATGCCAAGAAGGTCCGCCGGCTCGCCGACGGCAAGGTCGTCGCCGGATTCGCCGGCTCGACCGCCGACGCCTTCGCCCTGTTCGAACGCCTCGAGGCCAAGCTCGAGCAATATCCCTCCCAGCTCGCCCGCGCCTGTGTCGAACTGGCCAAGGACTGGCGCACCGACCGCTATCTGCGCAAGCTCGACGCCATGCTGATCGTCGCCGACACCAGCGCCACCTTCGTGCTGACCGGTGCCGGCGATGTCCTCGAACCGGAGCATGGCGTCGTCGCTGTGGGATCCGGCGGGAATTATGCCAGCTCGGCGGCACGGGCCCTGCTCGACTATGAAGCGGACCCGGAAATCATCACCCGCAAGGCGATGGCGATCGCGGCCGAGGTCTGCATCTACACCAATGACAATCTCACCATCGAGATACTGACCGCGCAATAGCGCCCCGGGCCCTTGCGCCCCCTCACACCAGCATGAAAGCTGCCGCCGCGAAACACAGCGAGGTCGCCAGCGACCCTGCGGCACGCCAGTGATTGAGCCCGGTCCAGCGGGTCAGATAGCGCTGCCAATAGGCCTGTGCCGCGTCATCCTGCGCATCCAGACCGGCAAGGCGTTTATTCATCGGCACATTCCCGAAACCGGTGACCAGGAAGACAGTGACCAGATAGATCATCGCGCCGAGATAGATCAGTGACTGACCCGGCCCTTCCAGATTGAAGAGCGCATAGGCGGCCAGCCCGTACACGCCCGGCAGAAGCAGGACGAAGGCGAGCAGGAAGGCCGAGCGCAGCACGGTGCGGTTTATTCCCTGCATCGCCTCGATTCCGCCGGCCGGTCTGGCCTGGGCCAGACCGCGCATGATGAAATCGGAGAAGGCCAGCAGGACACCGCTGACCAGGGCGCTGACAAGCGCCAGCAGGAGGCAGGCGATGGCGATCAATGTCGTCGACATGGTGATTTCCTTTCACTCGGGCGCCAGGTCTCAGGCGGCCATTGACCAGGCACCGGAACGGGCGGCATCGCGGGCGAAGTCGATGAAGTCGGCCGGTGGCCGCCCCAGCGCGCGCTGGACACCATCGCCCAGACGGGCATTGCGGCCGTCGAGCACGGTGGCCAGAAGGTAGTCGAGCAGCCAGACCATGGTTTCGCTCAGGCCGGCGGCGACCAGGCCGTCAATGAAAACCTCGTGCGGGATATCGACAAAGCGCACGCTGCGGCCCGTCACCTGGCTGATTTCGGCGGCGATATCGGCAAAGCTCAGCAGGCGCGGCCCGGTAACCTCGTAGAGCTCGCCGGCATGGCCCGGCTCGGTCAGCGCCGCGATGGCGACATCGGCAATATCATTGGCATCGACAAAGGGTTCGACCACATCGCCGGCCGGCAGGGCGATCTCGCCCGCCTGCACCATGGGGAGGAATTCGCCCTCGGTGAAATTCTGGTTGAACCAGCTGGCGCGCACGATGGTCCAGTCGAGACCGGAATCCTGCACGATGCGTTCACTGGCCTGGGCTTCGACCTCGCCGCGCCCGGAGAGCAGCACGATATGGCGCACACCCGCCGATTTCGCTGCGGCGACAAAGGCGGTGATCGCCTCGCCGGCGCCGGGAATTGCCAGATCGGGCGCGAAGGTGAGATAGACGGCGCTGACCCCTGTGAGCACAGCAGCCCAGCCGGCCGGCTTGTCCCAGTCGAAGGCGGCGGCAGCGCTGCGCGAGGCGATACGCACGGCATGGCCCAGGCGCATCAGGCCTTCAGCGACGCGCCGGCCGGTCTTGCCGCTGCCGCCAATGACCAGGATGAGGCCGGGCTTCTTGGCGGCCTGCGACGCGTCGCTGGCGGCGGGGCGGATGGAAGCTTTTGAATTGACCATGGCGATTTCCTCGTTTCGGGTGCTGTCTTGACACCGTGTAAAGTTTACATCGCCGCTATATGAGTTACCTTGACACCGTGTCAAGCGTGAATCGGAAAACTGCCCCATGTCCAAATCCGGTGAAGAAACCCGCACCCGCATCCTCAAGGCCTGCTGGACCCTGCTGGAACAGGGCCCCGACGCCCCGGCACGGATGAGCGATATCGCCCGCGCGGCCGGGGTCAGCCGCCAGGCCGTCTATCTGCATTTCCCCAACCGGACCGAGCTTTTGATCGCCACCACGCGCTTCATCGATGAGGCCTCGGACATTGACGAACGCCTCGCCACAAGCCGCGCCACCACGGGCGGACCGGCGCGTCTGGACGCCTATATCGAGGCCTGGGGGAATTATATTCCGGTGATCCATGGCGTCGGCAGCGCCCTGATGGCGATGGCCGCGACCGATGAGGCCGCCCGCGCCGCCTGGGCTGACCGCATGGCCGCCATGCGCCATGGCTGCGACGCCGCCATCCAGGCCATCGCCCGCGACCGCCGGCTACGCCCCGGTCTCGACCCCGTCCGCGCCACGGATCTGGTCTGGACCCTGCTCTCGGTGCGAAACTGGGAGCATCTGGTCAGCGATTGCGGCTGGACGCAGGACGATTATGTCAGCGAGATCAAACGGCTCGCCCGCGCCGCCGTGGTCGCGGACACGGACTGAGCCTCTCGAGTTTATTCCCCGCAGGCGCGAGTGAAGTGATAGCGTCCGCCGCGACGTTTGATTTCACACCCGGGGGGGCGCCGCTGCGTGCGCCGATACTGATATGTCTCATCTTCTCAATGCTCGGCCTAGGCGCCGGCCGGGGATTTACGAGGCGGGCTTTGCCGGGATTACGGCCAGCCTGGCGCAGTAACGAAGGCGCGCGCGCGGCGGCCCCCTTCGGCCGCTTCGCGGCCACTTCCCCCGCAAAGCGGGGGCAGAAAAATGCGTCGTCCTCCCCCGCCAGGCGGGGGAGGTGTCATCCTTCGCCCCGGCGAAGGATGACGGAGGGGGCTGAGCGCAGCGAGGGCGCGCCCTAAAGCGCGAAGTGAAACACCAGCACATCGAGCACCAGCGCCGCGAACAGGAGTGGCACCAGGATCTGGTGCAGCATTCGCGTCTTCCAGACCGCCAGCGCCAGGAAGGCGGCGAGGATGAAGGCCGAGGACAGATTATCCATGTTGACCAGCCCGTGACCAAAGCTCAGCGGCCGGTAGATGGTCGCGAACACCACGGTGGCGATGCCGAGCAGATAGGTCTGGCGCGTATTGGCAAAATAATGCCGGTCGTAATCCACCCCCTCCGCATCGTCGGGAAACAGAAGATGCGAGATGATGTAAAGCCCGATCGGCCCGCCCAGCATCAAAAGCAGGATCGGAAAGCTCCACGTCTCGACCAGCCGCTGGTCCCAAGCCTCCCACCATTGCTGCAGCAGGGCGATGAAGACCAGCGCCACCATCAAACTGTGCAACCAGTAAAACCGCGACCGCGCCCGATTTTGGATCTGCCGCGCCACATTGGTCAGCAATTCGGTCACGCCGAGCCCGACAATGATCGACAGCAACACCATCACAAATGAAAACCGGTCCATGCCTGGTGCTCCCCTGGCGTGGGGGCAGACTAGGGGGAAGCGGGGTGGTGGACAAATCGGGAGCCTCTTCCCCCAAAAATTCCACCCCCTTGTCAGGGTGACGGTATTTTGTGCGGTGGTGAGGAAATGGCGGACGCTGGCGCCGTGCTCCAAAGCGCATGCCTAGTGCTCCGCTGGCGTAGGGGGAGACTAGAGGGAATCGGGGTGGTGGAACCGTTTTCTAGCCGCGCAAGCGCGAACTCACCGCTATTGCCAAGGATGGCGTTCTCGATATTGGGGAATGGCATCGCGGCGTTGGAGCAAGCCAATCACTTCTGCATCCGTTACGCTCACCTGTTCCAGCGCAATCAAGATATGATCCTCAAACCAGCGGGTTAGATATCGTTGCAGTCCTGTATCTCGAACGTGCCTGTAAAACGTTTGGAGTACCGGGTAACCCTCACCCTTCGTGAGGCGACACCATATGTCTTTCTTGGTCAGACCCTCAAACTGGCCAAGCCAGGTTGCGAGGTAGCGCTCACGGGCGATGGCCTTCGCTTCCTCCAACAATGTCTCACGCTGGCGGTTGTTGGCGTCTCGTTGACGTTGAATTTCCTCCTGCGCTTTTCGGCAGGGCTCGCAGTGTATGCGCGTAAATTTCCGACTCCCACCCCAGTCGTTCATTTCGACCGAGGTTTCGACCAAGCCTGCGCCACAAGCGCATGGCGATTCGTGCAAAGCTATCTCTTCCCAACTCATGGGTTCAGGCTAGCTGAATTTCCAAAGAGGGAACACCAGACAATTGCCCGGGCGTCACACCCCGTCCCAAAACCCATGCCGAGATCCCGCCACCGGGGTTCAGCGCCGTCAAGGCGTAGACCCGCGAAGCGGCGCCAAGGGCGGCCTTGACGGCGCTGAACCCCGGTGGCCCACTGGCTGGCAAGGGATTTCTGAGGGAGCGCTGGGTGACACAAATTGCGTATGTCCCCAGTTTATCTATTTGCTAGAAGGGTAACAAATCGCTGATGTAATGGAATATATTCATACCATTTAGCGAGAAAGACTTCTGGAGTGAGTATATAAACACCCCAACGAACATCATAATCCGCAGGATAGAGACCATGCGCTCCCCAAAATCATTTAGCAAATTGTATGCATACGTAGTTATTGAGTAATAAAAACTATCAATAAATTCCATTACGGTAGAAATTGTGTTTGAAAACCAAGGGATTTCACTGATGGTTCTCGACAGATAAAGCATCCATAGCGCTATAAATGTGATAACTATATATTCTGGGTATAGTACGAAGAATGTGATTGCCGTATCAAAAGAAATTGGCCAGCTGTAAAAGTACGGATCTGCCGCTGCTTTCCATTGCGCGCCAGCTAGCCACAGACCAACTACCGAAATTAGAACACCGACTGATGCGAAGAATACTTGTAATTCGTTCGACCTAGCCCAAGAAAGCTCTTCCCTACGTGAGTCTAGAGATGCATTTAGGAAGCTCAAATCGTATTCAGTGGTTACATTGATCTTCACAAATGTTGTAAAGCTCTTTTCCGACCGTTTATGCCCGCCGAGATGAGTTTGAAATGATGCTGCATAGGCAGAAATACCGGACGCCTTTGAAAAATGTTCAATATTGTGCTTCCGCCGTGCACTTAGGATCGCACGAACGAGGGACCACATTGTCTCACGCCGCCAAGACTCATCATCACTTCGACTAGCGGGCGTAATCGGTATTAGATTATCTTGTTTATGGTAGTGATGATAATGACGATGCCCTGCGTCTTTGGCAAAATAGTAAGCCTGCTCAGCCATGGATCGAATGTAGTCAGAACGTCCGGCGTCTTCATCTCCTTCATAGCCGTCTAAGGGGAACGAGGATTCGATAGGCTCAATTCGGATTTCGCCAGTTCTGTACACCGCGAATTTAAACTGTACTAATGACAACCCCTCATCGGCTAGACCATCTATCTGCGTCTTAAATGTAGTAAATATTGATTTTGGACCAAACGGGTCTCTGTGATGAATGTATTCTTGGTGCGCAGCTTCGGCCTCTCGACATATACTTTTATAAAATCGGTTTCTTTTGTTGTGAAGTGCACGGCTTTGTTTTCCGTTCAAATATGCGTTCGCATTTTGGTCAATGATTATCGCAATTGTTCCAGTTAAACAGCCGAGTTCATCATCAAACGATTTAATGCCCTCAACTGTGTGAATTGGATGGAGTGCGCGTTCCGTGTTCGCGATCAAAAAATAGTCTGCAGCGACACGATGATATCTAAACACGTGGCGCAGCAGCCACGCAGGAATAATCAGGTCATGCGATTCGCGACGCTGCGCGATGAACACGTGACGGGTAGGTGTAGCCCCGTTGCCTGAAACATTTGCGGTGGAGAATTGGCTATCTCTCCCAAAGAGCCCAAATGAAAGGTGCCCTGTAGCGCAAGGCACCCATCCGGCGAAATGGTCGTTTGGGAAGGGCCAGGGGCCCGTTTGGGGGGTGTCGCTTCTATCAGTCATAGCGCACCATAAGGTGTCGCCGCCAAGGTTTGCAACTATCTAAAGACACGCGCCTTTTTATGGTAAGAGATCCCACCCTTTACGCTTCGATGGCTGTTGACACCACGACGCACATCTTCCTGTGGGCGCTCCCGCCCGTTTGGAAGGCTTGCTATGATTAGAGAGAGTATTCCACGGCCCTCGCGGCGTGCTTCGCGCAAATCCGTCGTTCCCAACTTCATAGAGCGAAATACACCAAATAGACTCAGCACCGCTAGAATCCCAAAAAGGACCGACAATGCCGATGTTAGAAGTTCATTGGTCATGGATTTCTCAGTTGCTCGATTCGAAAATGGCAGGCCATCTATAGCAATGCCCTCCGATAATCAAGCGCGCTCCCTTTATGATTCGATAATATGGTGTGATTTTCCGTGGGAAATCAAATTACAAATTTTCCACCGACACCCTCACCCCCTCACCGCGCAAAAATCCCCCCCTCATCCCGAAAGCACTTGAACTCCAGCGCATTCCCCGCCGGATCCCTCAGGAAAAACGTCCCCTGCTCGCCGGTTTCGCCCTTGAAGCGGACATAGGGTTCGAGGATGAATTTCACGCCGGCGGCCTTGAACCGTTCCGCGAGGTCTTCCCAGTCCTCCCAGGCCATCAGCAGGCCGAAATGGCGGACCGGGACGGCTTTGCCGTCGACACCGCCGGTGGCGACGTCCTGGCATTGGTCGGGGGACATCTGGCATTCCCCGGGCGCGAGGTGGGCGACGATCTGGTGGCCGTAGAAGTCGAAATCGACCCAGTTCTCGCTTGAGCGGCCTTCCGGGCAGGCCATGATGCCGCCATAGAAGGCGCGCGCCTTGTCAAGGTCGTCGACGGGGAAGGCCAGGTGGAAGCGGGGGCGTTGTTGATCGCTCTTCATGTCGGTAAATGCCTTTCAGCTCTGGTTTCATCGCTCCGTCCTGATTACATGGAGGGCGAAGCCAAGCCAAATGCGAAACCTGTCATGACTGAATTTACGCCGCGCGAAATTGTTTCCGAGCTCGACCGCTTTATTGTCGGCCAGGGCGATGCCAAGAAGGCGGTGGCGATCGCCCTGCGCAATCGCTGGCGCCGGCGTCAGCTTGAACCGGGCCTGCGCGAAGAGGTGATGCCGAAGAATATCCTGATGATCGGGCCCACCGGCGTCGGCAAGACCGAGATCTCGCGCCGCCTGGCCAGGCTGGCCGGGGCGCCCTTCATAAAAGTCGAGGCGACCAAGTTTACCGAGGTCGGCTATGTCGGCCGCGATGTCGACCAGATCGCCCGCGACCTGGTCGAGGTGGCGATCACCCTGGTGCGCGAAAACCGCCGCGAGGCGGTCAAGGCCCAGGCCGAAGCCCAAGCTGAGGACCGCGTGGTGGATGCCCTCGTCGGTCCCGGTGCCAGTCCGGCGACGCGCGAGAGCTTTCGCAAGCGGCTGCGTGATGGCGAGCTCGACGACAAGGATGTCGAGATCGAGCTCAATGATGCCGGCGGCATGCCGATGATGGATATTCCCGGCGTGCCCGGTGGCGGCGCCGGCGTGATCAATCTCGGCGATATCCTGGGCAAGGGTTTCGGCAAGAAGACCAAAACCGTGCGCATGAAGGTGCGCGAGGCCTATGAGCCGCTTTTGGCCGAGGAAGCCGACAAACTGCTCGATGATGCCGCGATCACGGCCGATGCCATCAAGCTGGCGGAAAATGACGGCATCGTCTTTCTCGACGAGATCGACAAGATTGTCGGCCGCTCCGACGCCCGCGGCGCGGATGTCTCCCGCGAAGGCGTGCAGCGGGACCTGCTGCCGCTGATCGAGGGCACCTCGGTGACCACCAAGCATGGCGTGATGAAGACCGACCATATCCTGTTTATCGCCTCGGGCGCCTTCCACCTGGCCAAACCGTCCGACATGCTGCCCGAATTGCAGGGCCGGCTGCCGATCCGCGTCGAACTGCAGGCGCTCAGCGAAGCCGATCTCAAACGCATTCTCACCGAACCGGAAGCCAGCCTGATCACGCAATATGTCGCGCTGATGGGCACGGAGGGCGTCACGCTCGATTTCACCGATGAAGCCATCGACGCGCTCGCTTCGCTGGCGCACGAGGTCAATGCCTCGGTCGAGAATATCGGCGCGCGGCGTTTGCAGACGGTGATGGAAAAACTGGTCGAGGAGATTTCATTCTCCGCCTCCGACCGCGATGGCGAGACGATTGTGATCGATCCGGATTATGTCGCCGAGCATGTCGGCAATCTGGCGAAGAATGTCGATCTGTCGAAATTCATTCTCTGACGGGCCGCGTTTTTGAGGCCGGAGCATTTTCAGCAAAAGTGGGAACCGGTTTTGCGGTTCGAAAATGCGACACCTGAGAATCCGTCCGGAGGTTCGAGCCGGGGGATGGTGTCGTCGGTTTTCCGCCTGCGGAATCGACTCCCGCAACAGGGTCCCCCGAGGCAGCGGCAAGCTGATGGCAGACCAGGCGATGATGAGCGGCAAATGAGTGGCAGGGCTGTGGCCGTCCAGGGGTAGCTTGAGCCACACGCCGGTTTACGGCTTCACCCGCCGCATGGTGACGTAAAAAGCGCCGCCCCCGCCATGGCGCAAATGCGCGATCGCATACCCTGACACCCACTGACGAAACTCCGGATTACCAAGCCATTCCGGCAATTTACGCCGCAAAACACCGGGCTCCTCATGGTTTTCCCACGGCTCGCTCTCGCGCTCGCGCGCCTTGAACCCCTTACCCGTGATGACCAGCACGGTCCTATAGCCATCGCGATAGGCCATCGCCAGAAAATTCCGCAATGTTCTCAGCGCCATATCCTGCGTCAGCCCATGCAAATCAATGCGCCCGTCAATCTCCAGACGCCCTTTACGCACCCGTTTCTCACCGCCCCGGTCAACCGGCAGAGCCGGCAGTTTCGGCTTGCTGTGCGGGTGGGGAAAATGGCTGTTCCTGAGTGACAACTTCTTGTCAGGTGCGGGTTTTTCAGGAGACAATTCAGGCGGTTCCGGATCGTCCAGCTTGTCCATCCGGTCCGGTGACAGCGGCTTGGTCGAGCTGGCAATCTTGCGCCAGATCGCCTTTTCCTCCGGACGCAGGGAGCGTTTGCGAGCCATCCGATCAGGCCGGCGGCGTCGCGTCGACGATGCGCTGCGCGACAGAAACCGGAAGCAAAACAGTCCACTGCGCCTGGGCCCGCGTCGTCCCGGCGCGCCGTTCCTCAAGCTCGCCCCAGCCCCAGAAGAAGTCACCACGCAGCGGACCATTGATCGCACCGCCGCCATCCTGGGTCACGACTAGCCCTGTCCAGGCAGGCATATCGGGCAGATCAGCGGCCAGCCAGACCGGTACGCCCCAGGCATGGAAGGCCGGGTCGACCGCGATCGAGGCCATCGGCGTCAGCGCCACACCGGAGGAGCCGCGCGGCCCCAAAGTCGGGTCGGTAAGGTCTTGTGTTTCAAAGAAAACATAGCGCGGATTGACCGAGAATAATTCCGCCGTCGCAGCGCTGCCATTGCGGTTCAGCCAGGCCTCAATGCCCGCTTTCGAGGCCGCATGGGCTTGCAGCTCCCCGCGTTCAATCAGCTCGCGCCCGATCGAGCGATAGGGCAGGCCATTATGCGCCGCGAAGGCCGCACGGCTCTGATTACCCCCGGCATCGACCAGCCGGCCGGAGCCCTGGATCTGCAGGAAGAACACATCAATCGGCCGGCCCCAGGCAAAAATCTCGCCGCGATTATCCACCTCGATCTCGGCCCGGTTATAATAGCGGACCAAAGACCCGTCATTGACCCGGCCCACAATCCGCCGCCCCGCCAGATCGGATTCAAACAGACCCAGATCCACCGAAACCAGATCCGCCGGGCGCCGCCGCAAGGGTTGGCTGAACTCACCATCCGCTTCGCCGCGCACTTCGACATAGGGTTCGTAATACCCGGTCAGCAAACCGGTTTCGCCGACAGCCTCGCCCGTTTCATCGAGCGCAATCGCCCGTACCGGCGCGAAAAAAGCCTCGAACGTCGCCTGCGCCGCCTCGGCCGTTGGCCCGGTCATCGCCGCCGCCGTACAGGCCGCACGCCAGTCACCGACCTGGCCGGCCCATGCGGCTCTCGGGCTCAAGGGCTCGGAATCGCTGCGATTATCAAGCCGGGCGCAGGACCGCATAAAGGCGCCCAGCGCGGCGCGCATATCGGCATCAGCCCAGCCCGGCAGGGCGTCCCAATGCGCCGGCAATAATTGAAGACCGGTCGGGAGGGGTTGTTCGACAGGTGGTTCCGGCTCGGGTTCGGGTTGTGGAACGGGCGCCGGCTGACACGCTGCCACTGACAGCGCGATCAGAAAGGCGGCCGGGCTATACCGCCGCCACACCGGTCAAGACCCAGTTCGGATTGGCATTATCGGTGCGGCGCTCAAACACCCAATTCTCGCGAACCGTGTTCAGAGTGCCCAGGTCACCGGACACGCGCTCCCCGTTTTCGCCAAGGGTTTCCGTAGCGATTTCAGCCTCAAAGCTGACCTTGACCCGCGCGATATGGCCCTCGTGCGAGGCTTCGCTGATCTCGGCCGCCTTGATCCGTTCGATCTCGGTCCGAACGCTTTGCTTGCGCTCATTGCGCGCCGCGATGGCATCGGCATAGCGCTGATAGACCTTGTCGGCGAGCAAGGGCCGCAAGGCCGCCAGATCGCCCTTGGCAAAGGCCTCGACGATCATCGTATAGGCCGCCCGGGCACCGCTGGTGAAGCTCTCGGGGTCAAAACCGGGATCCACCGCCGCAATCGCCTCGAGGCCTGCCGCCGCACGTCCTTCAAAGGCCGGACGCAAATGGCTCTGCGGCACATCAGACAGGGATGGGCGCGCATTTGGATCGCTCGCGGGCGGCGCTTCCATATGCCCCTCGCGCCGGCCGAGGGTCGAGTAGAGGCGGATCGCAATAAAGATCGCGATGCCGGCAAAAATGAGAGTGGATAGAAGTTCAAACATGTGATTGTCGCCGCTCGATTGGGCCGGTAGGGAATGTTGATCAGATATAGCCGCTATTTGTCCAGCCGTCAGCCTTGTCGCTGAAACCCAGCATGCTTGCTCCGGCCCGGCCCGCATGCTAACCGGCGCGCCTCGTTTCGTGTGGCCATTCTGGTCACGACCGTATCACCGACGCCCGTCCTGTGGGGATTTTCATGACCGACGCTCCATCCACGCCTGCCGAAAATACGCCGCCACTCCCGCCGCAGCTACGCATTCTCGCGCAGTATGTGAAGGATTTGTCATTCGAAAACCCGGGCGCGCCGGATTCCCTGCGCAATGCCCAGGCTCCCGGAATTGATCTGGCGATCGACGTCCAGGCCCGCACCGTCAGCGAAGGTGCTTTCGAAGTCGTGCTCAATATTTCCGCCAATGCCGCCCGTGAAGATGGCGATGTCGTCTTCATCACCGAGCTGGCCTATGGCGGCCTGTTCCAGCTGGCCAATGTTGCCGACATGGATCGCGAGCCCTTCCTGCTGATTGAATGTCCGCGTCTGCTCTTCCCCTTCGCCCGCCGTGTCCTGGCCGACGCGACGCGCGATGGTGGCTTCCCGCCGCTGATGCTGGATCCTGTTGATTTCGCCGGTCTCTATCGCCAGCAAATGCTCAAGCGGGCTGCTGCTGTCCCGGGCGCCGACACCAATGGCAATGGCGCACCTGAAGCGGGCAATTAGCCCGTTTCGGTCAGCCCTGGCCGATCGTCAGTTTTTTCCAGAGCGCGTTTTCGCCCAGCTCCTCAATGAAGGCAGCATGGGCGGCGCGCTCTGATTCTGTCTGGGCCCGGTTGAGCGGGCTGGGCCGCACGGCCTGCGGCGGAAAGACGACTTCGCCCGGCCCGGCCTCTCCCTGACCACTGAGATCCAACGCGCGGGTGCGACCGCCCGATAGCTCGAGATAAACCTCGGCGAGCAGCTGGGCATCGATCAGGGCACCGTGTTTCTCACGGCTTTCCAGCGAGATATCAAAGCGTTTGCACAAGGCGTCGAGGGAGACATAGGAGCCGGGGAATTTGGCCCGTGCGATCCGGGCGGTATCCTTGAACCGGGCCTCGGCATAGCCGGGACGCCCGAGCCGCTCGAGCTCCATATTGATGAAGCCGCGGTCGAAGGGCGCATTATGCGCGACCAGTCCGGCATCACCCACAAAGTCGATGAATTCCTCGGCGATCTGTGAAAACAGGGGTTTGTCCGCGAGGAAGGCATCGGTCAGCCCGGTGATCTCGACGACTTCCTTCGGCGTCGAGCGCTGCGGATTGACATAGGCATGCCAGGTGCGGCCGGTCGGGATGAAGTCGATGATCTCGACACAGCCCAGCTCGGTCACGCGATCGCCGGATGTCGCGTACAGGCCGGTAGTCTCGGTATCGAAAACGATTTCGCGCATCATAATCCTCAGCCCCCGGCCTGTTCGCGTATCGAACTCAGGATCTGCTCCAGCTGGCGCCGGGCATCCTCCAGGCCACCGGACGTCTCAACCCGATAATCCGCCCGCGCCAGCTTGCTCGAATCATCGAGCTGGCGGGCGATTATGGCGTCCAGCTTCGCGTCCGTCATGCCCGGCCGCTGCAGGACACGCGCCCGGCGCTCCGCCTCGGGGGCATAGACGACCAGGACATGATCAACATCTTCGTGGGCGCCGGTCTCGAACAGGAGTGGAATATCAAACACGACCAGATCTGCGCCGCGCTCATGCGCTTCGTGGAGAAAGGCTTCACGCTGCTCAAGCACAAGCGGGTGAACGATGGCTTCCAGCCGCGCGAACCCGCTCGGGTCTTCATGCAGAGCCGCGGAGAGGCGCGACCGGTCGATCGCACCGTCCACCACGACGCCGGGAAACATCTCACCAACCGGGCCGACCGCCTTGCCACCCTTTGCATAAAGCGCGTGCACACTGGCGTCGGAGTCAAACACCGGTATGCCGGCCTCGGCCATCAGGGCCGCGGTCGCGGATTTGCCCATGCCGATAGAGCCGGTCAGTCCGATAATCTTCATAGCGCCGGCTCCAGCATGGCGTGCAACAGGGCGTGGGCATCAACCCCTTCCGGCGGTGCAATGCCGAAAAACGCCTCAAAGCTCGGCCGGGCCTGACCAATCAACATGCCCAGCCCATCGACCGTCCCAAGCCCGCATTTGGCGGCGTCGCGCAGAAATCCCGTCTGCAACGGCTTGTAGACGCTGTCAGCGGCAACAGCGTCCGTCGGCGCCCTTCGCCAGTCCATGACAAGATCACCGGCGCCCGAGAGTCCCAGGGAGGTGGCATTCACGATGAGCGCGGCACCATCGAGCGCCTGGTCACGATCATCCCAGTCATGAATTCGGGCGTCCGGCACCAGATCGCGCGCCAGGTCCGCCGCATTCGAGCGACTGCGATTGCTCAGCCGGATCTCCGGAACACCGGCCTGATGAAGGGCATAGGCGATTGCCCTCGCCGCACCGCCGGCACCGAGAACCAGGGCCGGTCCGCGCTCCGGGTCGACGCCCCGGGCGAGAAGGGCGCCGAGAAAGCCAGCCGCATCAGTATTGTCCGCGTGGATCATTCCATCGCGGAATGTCAGGAGATTGGCAGCGCCAATTGCGCGAGCTGCCGGGCTGACCTGATCAGCGATCGCCAGGGCGGTCTGCTTGTGGGGCAAGGTAATATTGAGGCCCGAGCATTGAGTCCGGGCCAGGGCGCGAAAGAAGGCCTCTGCATCGTCTGGCGCAATCCTGAACGGCGAATAGACCGCGTCCAGTCCGGCGGCTTTAATCCACGCCGCCATCAGGCTGGGCGAGAGTGAATGGGCAATCGGATCGCCGGCCACGCCGGCCAGTCTGGCTGCGCCGGTGGGTTTCATGACGTCAGCAGGCCATGCTGACGCAAGGCGCTCATCACGGGCAGGAGCGGCAATCCGAGCACGGCATGAAAATCACCATCGACCCGGTCAAATAATTGCGCGCCCAGGCCTTCAAAGGCGTAAGCCCCGACGCTGGCTGTCAATTCATCACCAGCTTCGGCCAGATAGTGATCCAGGAAAGCATCGGAGAAATCGCGCACCCAGAGGGTTGAGCTTTGTTGGTGCTGCCATACCGGCTTTCCGGCCTGGGCGAGCGTCAAACCGGCATGAAGCTGGTGTGGCTGGCCCCGCATGGCGGACAGGCGTTGCCGCGCCAGATCCCGGCGGGGCAGCTTGTCGAGCAGGGCGCCATCGAGCTCCATGGTCTGATCAGCTCCCAGCACCAGCGCATCGGGATGCCGGCTCGACACCTGTACTGCCTTGGCCTGGCCGAGCAATACAGCCATGGCCGAGGGCGAGAGCGCGGCGTTTTCCTGCTTCAACAGGTCCTCATCGACATTGGACTTGATGATCTCGAACGCAATTCCGGCGTCCTGGAGGATCTGGCGCCGGATCTGGCTGCCCGAGGCAAGGATTAGACGGGCGGTCATTTGCGACCCCGCTTTTCATTGAGCATATTGATGATCTTGGCAGCGGTTTCCTCGACCGACCGGCGTGTCACATCGATATTGGGCCAGCCATGCTTGGCGTAGAGCCGCTTGGCCTCAACGATCTCGTCTCGAACGGCGAAGTCATCGATATAGTCGGTCGACCGGTCTTCATTCAGCGTCAACAGCCGGTTGCGCCGGATCTGGACGATGCGTTCCGGCGAGGCCGTCAGACCGACGATCAATGGATTACGCAGTGAGAACAGGAATTCAGGCGCCGGCACACCGCGAACAAGCGGTATATTGGCCGCGCGATAGCCGCGATGGGCGAGATAGATACTGGTCGGAGTCTTGGATGTCCGGCTGACGCCCAGCAGAATGATATCGGCATTCTCGAAATTATCGCCCTGGCCATCATCATGCGCCATGGCGAAGTTCAACGCGTCCATCCGGTGATAGTAGTCAGCATCCAAAGCCCGCTGCGCGCCCGCCCGGCTGGCCATGGCCCGGCCGAGATAGGTGCTCAAGGTCGCGAGCATCGGGTCAAGAATGGCTATCGCCGGCACACCCAGATCGGCGCAGCGCGTCTCCAGGTCCCGGCGCAGTTCGGAATTGACGATCGTGTACATCACAACGCCCGGATAACCCTCGATCTCCTCCAGCACACGATCGAGCTGACGGGGCGAACGCACAAGCGCGTAAAGGTGTTCAAGCGGGTTGGTGTGTTCGAATTGCGCGACGGAGGCGCGCATCACTTCCATCAGGGTTTCTCCGGTCGAATCGGAGACCATGTGGATATGGAATGACGTATTCAACCGTGGCCTTGATGTCGTTGGCATGATGATCGGGGCCTCGAGGGTGTTTACGAATTGTTAATAAGTATGAAGATTTTCCCCAAGCGATCGTTGCGGATCCCTGGAGTGTGGGTTTCACCGGGTATGACCCGGTACTACCCACACGTCTATCCACAATGAAAGTCCTGTGAAAAACCGTATGATAACCTGAATGTTCGAAGCCCATTTGAACAAGGTTTCACAGAGAATTCAACATATGTATCTGGCGTAAATTATTGTTTTGTATGGCGTGAGCTTATTTATTCCCGTTAGCGACAAACTTGTGAGCGCGCCGAGTTAGCGTGGACAGACTTGTCCGGTATGGCCGGATAAGTTTCTGAGTTCACGACATTCACGGTCCTACAATTATCACAATAAAAAAACATATATATTTGGGTGAAAGCGCCGCATTGAATGATCGGTCAGAGAAGACTAATCAGGCCCAATGATGCTGACGCCCCAAAAACCCCTCCTCGCCGTTCTTGCCGGTGAGACCCGCACGCCACCACCTGTGTGGCTGATGCGGCAAGCCGGCCGTTATCTGGCAGAATATCGCCAGGTCCGGTCAAAAGCAGCCAATTTCATTGAATTCTGCTTCACCCCTGAACTTGCTGCCGAAGTGACGCTGCAGCCGATCCGGCGCTTCGGATTCGATGCAGCGATCATGTTTGCGGACATATTGCTGATCCCGATCGCACTGGGACGCAAGGTCTGGTTTGTCACCGGAGAGGGTCCGAAGCTGGAACCATTCAATCCGGCAGATTTCGAGGGTTTGACCGAAGGGCGTGTGGCAGAAGTTCTGGCACCGATCGGCGAGACCTTGCGACTGGTGAAGCCTCAATTGCCCGACAACACCACGCTGATCGGCTTTGCCGGCTCACCCTGGACCGTCGCCACCTACATGGTCGAAGGCGGGGGATCGAAGGATCGCTATGCAACCCGCGTGGCGGCCTGGAGTGATCCGGTTGCCTTTGACGGCATGCTCGACCGGATTGCAGACGCGACGGCCGAATATCTCATCATGCAGGCCAACGCCGGCGCTGAAGTGCTGAAGCTTTTCGACAGCTGGGCTGAAGGCCTGCCAGAACCCTTGTTCGAACGGGTGATTATTCGCCCGACGCGGCGGATCGTTGATCGGGTCCGGGCCGCCGGGATTGATGTTCCGATTATCGGCTTTCCGCGCGGTGCCGGAACCCTCTACCCGCGCTATGCTCGCGAAACCGGCGTGACAGCACTGGCGCTGGACACCGCGGTTCAGCCCGAATGGGCACGTTCGGTCCTGCCCGATAATTTGCCGGTCCAGGGGCATCTGGACCCGTCCGTACTGCGTGCCGGCGGAGCTGTGCTCGACAGCGAAGTCGACCGCTTGCTTGAAGCCTGGTCGGGTCGACCGCATATTTTCAATCTCGGTCACGGCATCACACCGGACGTACCGGTCGCGCATGTCGAGCAATTGCTGGCGCGGATTCGGCGATCAGCCTGAGGTCCAGCGGGATGACGGAGTTGAACATGGCCAAGACGCAGAAAAGACTGGCAATCGTGCTGTTCAATCTCGGCGGTCCCGACGGACCCGAGGCGGTAAAGCCATTCCTGCGCAATTTGTTCCGCGATCCGGCAATTATCGGCGCGCCAACGCCGCTTCGCCAGTTTCTCGCCTGGATGATCTCGACCTTGCGGGCCAAGTCAGCGCGCGCAAATTACGCGAAAATGGGTGGCGGATCGCCGCTTGTGCCGGAAACACTCAAGCAGATCGAGGCTTTGGCCCCCTTGATGGCGGAGCGTTTTCCGGACCGTGAAATCCGGATCTGGCCGGCCATGCGTTATTGGCACCCCTTGACCGAAGACGTGGCGCAAGAGGTGGCCGGCTGGCAGCCGGACGAAACGGTTTTGCTGCCCCTTTACCCGCATTTTTCGACGACCACGACCGGGTCTTCGCTGGGCGCATGGCGCAAGGCCGGCGGGCCGGAAACCCATACGGTTTGCTGCTATCCGGTCGAAGCCGGTTTCATCGAGGCCCATGCTCAACTGATCCGGGCCAGCTGGGAGGCCGCCGGCCGACCGGAAAACATCCGCTTGCTGTTTTCCGCCCATGGTCTGCCGGAAAAAGTGATTGCGGCGGGCGACCCCTATCAATGGCAAATCGAGCAGACCGCCAGCGCTGTCGCAGCCTTGCTGCCTGAATTTTCCGATTGGCAGGTTTGCTATCAAAGCCGCGTCGGTCCGCTGAAATGGATCGGACCATCGACCGATGATGCCGTTCGCCAGGCAGGGAATGACGGCAAGGCCATCTTGCTCACCCCGATCGCCTTTGTGTCGGAGCATATCGAGACTCTGGTCGAACTGGACGAGGAGTATGGCGAGCTCGCGCAGGAAAGCGGTGTGAGCAGCTATACAAGGGTCCCGGCTCTGGGAACGGCACCGCAATTCATTGCAGCGCTTGCGAATATCGTTGCGGGCGCCATGTCGGCTCCGACGCGGCTCGGGCCTCCGGACGGTCAACGCCTCTGTCCGGTTGCGTGCCCGGCTTGCCCAATGGCATTGAAGGAAGCCTAGTTCGTCATGATCCTTGCTGCCTATGACTGGTTACGCGCGCTACATATCCTGGCGGTCATCGCCTGGATGGCGGGACTGCTCTATCTGCCGCGCCTGTTTGTCTATCATTGCGCCGCTATCCCCGATGGCGAGCTCGATACAACGCTCAGGCTCCAGGAAACCCGCTTGCTGAAAATCATCATGAATCCGGCCATGATTGCGGTCTGGATTTTCGGAGTTCTTCTGGTCTGGGCCAATGCCGAGCGCGCTGGTAGCTGGACCGTCTTTCTCAGCCTGGCATGGATGGGAAAGTTTGTGCTGGTCTCTGTCATGACGGGGCTCCACCACGTTCTGGCCCTGCGCTATAAGCGTTTTCAGAACGGCACGAATGAGTGGTCAGATCGCTCATACCGAATTCTCAACGAGATGCCGTTTCTTGCGGCCATCCTGATCGTGCTGATTGCCGTTGTGGCCTTGCGCTAGGGCATAAAACCTCGTGGTGCCTGACGGGCAGGCTCGCCGGTGTGCTTGACGGTCGCGCTTCAGCGTGGCAATTCTTTTCCCGAATCCACACGTGGATCCTCTCCTGCTCGGTCAAGCCAGCGCAAAACATGGCGCGCTTGTCCAATCCTCACTCATCGGGACCATACTCTTTTGGCACCCGACTTGCTTGTTTCAGCCTGTTCCCGTCCGGGAATTGGTTTCCCCTGCCTGAAAAAACAGATTGATCATGACCGACCAAACAACCACGCCGGCATTGCTCGAAGGCCTGGAGCGCATGACGCTGCAGGACCTGAAACTCAAAAAGCCGACCGAATTGCTCGAATTCGCGGAAGCGCTTGAAATCGAGAACGCGTCCTCGCTGCGCAAACAGGCGATGATGTTTGCCATCCTGAAGGCCTTCGCCGAACGCGGTGTCGAGATCCATGGCGGTGGTGTGCTGGAAGTGCTGCAGGATGGTTTCGGCTTCCTGCGCTCACCAGAGGCCAATTACCTGGCCGGACCGGATGATATCTATGTATCGCCAACCCAGATCCGCAAATTCGGTCTGCGTACGGGCGATACGGTTGAGGGCGAGATCCGCAGCCCGCGCGATGGCGAACGCTATTTCGCACTGCTGAAGATCAGCACAATCAATTTCCAGGACCCTGAAAGCGCCCGTCACAAGGTGCATTTCGACAATCTGACGCCGCTTTATCCCGAAAGCCGCTTCGTGATCGAACTCGCCGATCCGACGGTCAAGGATCGTTCGGGCCGGGTGATCGACATTGTGGCGCCGCTCGGCAAGGGTCAGCGCGGCCTGATCGTCGCGCCGCCTCGTACCGGCAAGACCGTCCTGCTTCAGAATATCGCCAATGCGATCGAGACCAATCACCCCGATTGCTATCTGATGGTCCTGCTCATCGATGAGCGGCCGGAAGAAGTCACCGACATGCAACGCACGGTGAAGGGTGAGGTTATCTCCTCGACCTTCGATGAACCGGCGACGCGCCACGTCCAGGTCGCCGAAATGGTGATCGAGAAGGCCAAGCGCCTGGTCGAACACGGCCGTGACGTCGTCATCCTGCTCGATTCCATCACCCGCCTTGGCCGGGCCTACAACACGGTCGTTCCGAGCTCTGGCAAGGTGCTGACGGGCGGTGTGGACGCCAATGCACTGCAACGTCCGAAGCGTTTCTTCGGTGCGGCCCGGAATATCGAGCATGGCGGCTCGCTGACCATTATCGCAACAGCGCTGATCGATACCGGCAGCCGGATGGACGAAGTGATCTTCGAAGAGTTCAAGGGTACGGGCAATTCGGAAATCGTTCTCGATCGCAAGGTTGCGGACAAGCGCGTCTTCCCGGCGATCGACATTCTCAAATCCGGCACCCGGAAAGAGGAGCTTCTGGTCGACAAGTCGCAGCTCCAGAAAATGTATGTTCTGCGCCGCATCCTCAATCCGATGGGTGCCCAGGATGCGATCGAATTCCTGCTCGAGAAATTGCGTCAGACCAAAACCAATGACGAGTTCTTCGATTCGATGAATACCTGACCCTGTCATCTGCTGACAAAAAGCCCGCCAGAGCATTGTTCTGGCGGGCTTTTTTGTGTCTGTTTGCGCCGCTTACCGGCCATTGAACCGGCCGGCGATCACGCCGCTTCGGTGCACGGATCGCAGCAATGCGAAACTTGGGGCTATGCCTCGCGGCGGATTGGCGCTTGGATCAGGACTGAGTTTTCTGGAGGATGGTCCGTGACACGCAAACCCGATTTGACGCTCTTTCATGCCCCGCAAACCCGCTCGATTCGTGTGCGTTGGCTGCTGGAAGAGATGCAATTGCCCTATCAATTGCACACGGTGCAGTTCGCGACGCGTCCGGCCGGGGATGAGAGCTATGCGCTGATCCATCCCCTGCGGAAGGTTCCGGCCCTCAAGGATGGCGATGAGACCGTGCTCGATTCCATCGCCATCATGCAATACCTGCTGGGGCGTTATGGCCCGAGCCCGCTCGAGATTGCGTCCGATGAGGCAGAGTTTGGCCGCTATCTGCACTGGCTGAACTTTGGCGAGAGCGGGATGACCATGGCGGTTTCGCTGTTGCTGGCTCACACCCAGCTCTTGCCTGAAGACAAGCGGGATCCAAACCTGGCGGCCTGGGCACGGCAGGAAACGGGGAAACTGCTTGGCTTTGCCTCGGAGCACGGCATTGGAGACCGCGAATTCATCGCCGGCGACCGCTTTACGGCCGCTGATATCTCGATGATCTATATGTTCTACCTGCTTAAACTGATCCGGCAGTTCGGCGATGCGCCAGACAATCTCAAAACCTATTTCGACCGGATGACGGCGCGCGAAAGCTGGGTCATCGCCAGTTCCCGGGACTAATGCCACACAGCTCGGGCTGGCGGGTTAGCCCAGGTGCCCGTGGAGGAAGTCCAGGGTGCGCTGATTGGCGAGGTTGGCGCTGTCGGCGTCATAGTGGTGGCCATCGGGACGTGCGAAGGCGTGTTCCTTGCCGGGATAGTCATGCAGGGTGACGAGCGGATTGGGGCCGAGCCCTTGATGCAGGCGGGCCTGGGCTGCCGGCGGGACGAATTGGTCAGCACCGGCAATGTGAAGCATGAGTGGTGAATTGAGCCCGGTCGCCTCGGCGAGCCTGTCCTCAATGCTCACGCCGTAATAGCCGACGCTGGCATCGCTGTCGGTGTGGCAGGCGGTTCGATAGGCGAGCAGACCGCCCAGACAATAGCCGAGGGCGCCGGCCTTGCCGTTACAGGCGTCGAGGGCGCGCAATGCGGACAGGCTGGTGCGGATGTCCCTCAACCCGGTGTCCTGGTTGAACAGACCGAAGAGTTCAAAGGCGCGATTGAGTTCGGCCTCGGTCTTGTCGGTGATCTGAATACCGGGCTCAATTCTCCAGAACAAGTCCGGGCAGAGCGCCGTGAAGCCTTCTCCGGCGAGCCAGTCGGCGATGGAACGCATCGAGGCATTGACGCCGAAAATCTCCTGCAGAACAAGGACGCCGGGTCCGCTTCCCGAGGCAGGCACGGCGAGATAGGCCGAGAAATTGCCATCGTCAGATTGGATCTCTATGTCCTGGCCACTCATGGCGTGCCTCCACTTCATGCGATAAGCTGAGTAGAACATTTTGGGAGATCATTATGAAGGTCAATGTTGAAATCGATTGCACGCCGGCCGAGGCGCGGGCGTTTCTCGGCCTGCCGGATGTGACGGCGCTCAATGAACGCTTTTCCGAAGAGATGATCCGCCGGATGGAAGCGAATATGGGGTCGCTGGAGCCCGATGCCCTGATGCGGCAATGGACGACCTATGGCGGTCAAATGAGCGATACCTTCATGAATCTGATGCGGCAGGCGGCTGCGACGCCCTCTGCCGGGAATAAGAAATAGGCACGTGAAAACAACGATATATGCTCTATCCACCCCGCCTGGCCGGTCCGGAATTGCCGTCGTGCGGCTTTCGGGGCCCCAAGCCGGGGATATCCTGGCCCAACTGGTGCGCGGGGCGCTTCCCGCGCCGCGCCAGGCGAGCCTGCGCCTTTTGCGGGCGCCGGATGGTGAGGTATTTGACCAGGCGCTGGTGCTCTGGTTTCCGGCTCCCGCCAGTTTTACCGGAGAGGATTGCGTCGAGCTTCACCTGCATGGCGGCGCCGCGGTCATCGATGGCGCCATATCGGCGATCGAGGATGCCGGGGGCATATTGGCCCAGGCGGGCGAGTTTACCCGCCGAGCCTTTGAAAATGACAAGCTCGACCTGACGGAGGCTGAGGGGCTTGCGGATCTGATTGAGGCCGAGACCGAAGGCCAGCGCAAACAGGCGCTGGCGCAAATGTCGGGTTCATTGAAATTGCTCTATGAGGGTTGGCGCGAGGCCTTGATCGCGGTGCTGGCCTCGATTGAGGGCGAGATTGATTTCCCTGACGAAGCCGACGTGCCCGACGCCCTGTCACATCGCGCCTATGAGCCGGTTTCTGGCTTGTTGGCCTCGATCGAGGAGCATCTGGCTGACGGGCGTCGTGGGGAGCGCGTCCGGAACGGATTTTCCATCGCCCTGATTGGCGCGCCCAATGCCGGCAAGTCGAGCCTGCTCAACCGGCTGGCTGGGCGGGAAGCGGCGATAGTGACCGATATTCCCGGCACGACGCGCGATATCGTCGAAGTGCGGCTGACCATGGCGGGATTTCCCGTGGTGATCAGCGACACGGCGGGGCTTCGCGAAGCGGTCGACGCGATCGAGGCAGAAGGCGTCCGTCGGGCGCTGGACCGGGCCGAGCATGCGGATCTGAGAATTGGCGTTGCCGATGCGCGGTCGGAGGCTGAATTGCTGGACCTGAAGGGCCGCTTGCTGGATGGCGACCTGCTGGTCCTGAACAAGCGCGATCTGGTGCCGGATCAGGAGGGCGGAGCCGGATATCGGGTCAGTGCAAGTACCGGTGCCGGAATTGAGGCCCTGGAAGCGCGAATCGAGGCCATCGTTCGTGAACGACTGGGCGCCCGCGAGTTGCCGGCACTGAGCCGCGCGCGGCATCGCCGGGCAGTTGAGGCGGCCCAGAGCGCGCTGGTCCGGTGCCGCGAGCGCCTGGCCGATGCCCCTGAATTGGCCGGCGAGGATGCGCGCCTGGCCGTCCGGGCACTTGAATCGCTGACCGGCCGGGTCGATGTCGAGGATATTCTCGATCGGGTCTTCAGCCAGTTCTGTATCGGCAAATAGGGTTCAATGAGTCTGTTTCACGTGAAACACTGGACGCTGCGGCTCGACTCCGGGCGCTGTCAGCCTTATGTAGCCGGCTTCGCCGCAGACTGATCCGCGGCCGGAAGAGTGATCATGAAATCCTGGGACGTCATTATTATCGGCGGCGGACATGCCGGTTGCGAAGCGGCTTCAGCCGCGGCGCGGCTTGGCGCGCGCACGCTCCTGCTCACACACAAGCTTGAGACCATTGGTGAGATGTCCTGCAATCCGGCGATTGGCGGGTTGGGCAAAGGGCATCTGGTTCGGGAAATCGATGCGCTCGATGGCGTGATGGGCCAGGTCGCTGATGCCTCCGGGATCCAGTTCCGCCTGCTCAACCGGTCCAAGGGGCCCGCCGTGCGCGGGCCTCGGACCCAGTCTGATCGCAAACTCTATCGCCAGGCCATGCAGGCCGTCCTCAATGAGACGCCCAATCTGGATATCCGCGCAGCACCGGTCGAGGATCTGATCCTGGAAGATGGCCGCTGTGTCGGGGTGGTCGATGCGGATGGGCAGAGCTACAGGGCCGGGAGCGTGGTCCTGACCACCGGGACTTTCCTGCGCGGGATGATCCATCGTGGTCTGGAGCGCATTCCTGCCGGCCGGGTCGACGAAAAACCCTCAATCGGTCTGGCGGACACGCTCTATGGCCTCGGATTGCGTATGGGGCGGTTGAAGACCGGTACGCCGGCGCGTCTGCGAAAGTCCTCGATCGCCTGGGATGGATTGGATCAGCAGGCTGCTGACGAGATTCCGGTGCCGTTCTCCTTCATGACCGATCGCATCAAGGTGCCGCAGATCAGCTGCGCCATCACCCATACGACCGAGGCGACGCACCGCGTCATTGCGGACAATCTCCAGCATTCCGCCGTTTATAGCGGTTCAATTGCCGGCCGCGGCCCGCGTTATTGCCCCTCGATCGAGGACAAGGTCGTGCGCTTCGCTGACCGTTCAGAGCATCAGATCTTCCTCGAGCCCGAAGGTCTCGACGATGACACGGTCTATCCGAACGGTATTTCCACCTCGATGCCGGATCTGGTTCAGGACGCATTCCTGCGCACCATCCCGGGCCTCGAACAGGTTGAGGTCAAGCGTTACGGCTATGCGATCGAATATGATTATGTCGATCCACGCGAGCTCGATGCCACCCTGCAGGTCCGCGCCGTGGGCGGGCTTTGGCTGGCCGGCCAGATAAATGGCACAACCGGTTACGAGGAAGCCGCTGCCCAGGGTCTCGTTGCGGGTTTTAATGCGGCCCTTTCGGCGGCAGGCGGCGCACCCTTCATTCTCAGCCGTTCCGAAGCCTATATCGGCGTCATGATCGACGATCTGGTGACACGAGGTGTCAGTGAGCCCTATCGCATGTTCACCTCGCGCGCCGAGTACCGGCTCATCTTGCGTGCCGACAATGCGGACCAGCGGCTGACGCAAAAGGCCATTGATCTCGGTGCCGTTTCTGCGGCGCGCCGCGAGATGTTCCACGTGAAACAGGAAAAGCTGATCCGCGCACGCCAGCGAGTGTCTGAGCTCGACATCACGCCGCCGGAAGCCCAGCGCCACGGCCTCACCGTCAATTCCGATGGCCGCCGGCGCAGCGTCGCTGACCTGCTCGCTTATCCCGGCATTGTCTGGGCCGATGTTCGCGCTATCTGGCCGGAACTGTCCGAGTTCGATGGTCAGGTGGCGGAACAGATGGAAATCGATGCCGTCTATGCCGGTTATCTGGATCGTCAGCAGGCCGATATCCTGGCCTTCCGCCGTGATGAGGCCGTCAAGATCCCGGCCGATCTGGACTATGCCAGCGTTGGCGGGCTGTCGAATGAAGCGCGCGAGCGATTGATCGCGTCGAGGCCGGACACATTGGGCCAGGCCGCGCGCCTTGAGGGCGTGACGCCAGGGGCTCTGACGGCCGTGCTGGCGCATGTCAAACGCCAGAAGAGAGAGGCAAGCTGATTGACCCGGGACGAGTTTGAAGCGGCCACCGGTGTTTCACGTGAAACAACGCAGGGCTTTGATCGTTGGCGCGAGCTTCTGGTGGAAGCCAATGCGCATACCAATCTCGTCGGTCGATCGACCTTGGATGACTTCTGGGAACGGCATGCCCTCGACAGTCTCCAGCTGATGCAACTCATTCCGTCCGGGACGCGCCGTATCGCCGATCTGGGTGCCGGTGGGGGCTTTCCCGGGCTGGCCCTGGCCCTGGCTTGCCGCGATCGCGGTCTCCAGACCCGTATTGTCATGATCGACTCTGTCGCCAAGAAGACCGCATTCCTCAATCGAGTCATCGGCGAACTGGGTGTGGCAGCCGAGGCAAGAGCGATTCGAGTCGAGGCCATGGATCCGTCGGAAGACTTTGAAATCGTCACGGCACGCGCATTTGCGCCCCTGAATAAATTATTGGGTTTCGCCGCCCCGCTGTTGAAAAGCGGGACTGTTGGCCTGTTTTTCAAGGGCCGGCACTACCGTGACGAATTGACCGAGGCCCATAAACACTGGACATTCGAAACCGAAGTCATACCCAGTCAGACCGGTGATGGTGTGATCCTGCGTATCAGTGAGGTACAGCGTGTCCGATGATCTTCCGCGCCAACGCGCGCCCCGTGTGATCGCTATCGCCAACCAGAAAGGCGGCGTCGGCAAGACAACGACCGCCATCAATCTGGGCACCGCGCTGGCGGCGGTGAAGCAAAAAGTCCTCATTATTGATCTCGACCCCCAGGGCAATGCCTCGACCGGCCTCGGTGTGCCGCCAGCACGGCGGACGACGACGTCTTTTGATGTTCTGGTCGGAAGCGTCCCATTGAGTGAGGCTCTGGTGCCGACCCTGGTGCCAGGCCTGTCCATCCTGCCCTCTGATGTCCTCCTGTCAGGCGCCGAGCTTGAGCTGGCGACGGATCAGGGCCGTTCCTACCGCCTGAAGCGCGCTGTAGACCAGTATTTCCAAGCCCTGCAACATGAATCCGACGGGTTTGACTATATCCTGATCGATTGTCCGCCATCGCTGAACGTCCTGACAGTCAATGCCATGACGGCGGCTGATTCCATCCTCGTGCCGCTACAGTGCGAATTCTTCGCCCTTGAGGGGCTGACCCAGCTCATTCGCACGGTCGAACGTGTTCGCGGGCATTTGAACGCGAAGCTCGAGATCCAGGGCATCGTGCTGACGATGTATGATTCCCGCAATAATCTCTCGGCTGAAGTTGCGGCCGATGTGCGCGGTCATTTTGGCGATACGGTCTACAAGACTGTAATCCCGCGTAATGTGCGCGTTTCCGAAGCGCCTTCCGTCGGAAAACCAGTCCTGCTGTATGATCTCGCCTGTACCGGGTCGCAGGCCTATCTCGGCCTGGCCCGCGAAATTGTCCGTCAGGAACGTAGCCGAAGCCGGCTGAAACAGGGTGAAGTGGCATGACTGGAACCGACAAGAATCGCCGCCTCGGCCGCGGCCTCTCTGCCCTGCTTGGTGAGACCGAGGGCGAAACCTTCGAGACCCCGGCAGCCGCCGGCAGCCCGGCGCCCGCATCGCGCGACGGCGTCCGCATGTTGTCGATCGAACTGATCCGGCCAAATCCCGACCAGCCCCGCAAGGCCATGGCGGAAGCCGAGCTGGAAGCCCTCGCAGCGTCGATAGCCGAGAAAGGAATCGTCCAGCCCATCCTGGTTCGCCCTGCCAAAGGCCAGGGCGAGGCTTATGAAATTGTCGCGGGTGAGCGCCGCTGGCGCGCGGCCCAGCGGGCCCGCCTGCACGAAGTGCCTGCCCTGGTACGGGAACTTTCCGACCAGGAGACACTGGAAATCGGCATTGTCGAGAACGTCCAGCGCGCCGACCTCAATCCGGTTGAGGAAGCCCAGGCCTATCGTCAGCTGATTGATCGCTACGGCCACACGCAGGAAGATATCGCCCGGGCTGTATCCAAGAGCCGCAGCCATGTCGCCAATATGGTGCGCCTGCTTTCCTTGCCTGCCATCGTCCTGACATATCTGGCTGAAGGTCAGATCTCCGCTGGACATGCGCGCGCGATCGCGACGGCGCCCGATCCAGCAAACCTGGCTCAACTTATTGTCGATAAAGGGCTTTCTGTTCGCGACGCTGAGGGCTTGGCGCGCCAGGCCCTGGATCGCCCGGCCCCTTCCCGCCGTCAGTCTCCTGCCATGGGGCAGCCTGACAAGGATGCTGACACGCGTTCACTCGAGGCTGATATATCGGCCCGCCTCGGACTCGATGTCGATATCCGGCATGGCAGCAAGGGCGGCGAGGTTCGCGTGCGCTATACGACGCTGGAACAGCTCGATGATGTCTGCCGGCGTCTCAGCTCGGCCGAGCATTGATCGCTGTCAGGCCCGCATCCGCGCTGCACCGCGTGCGAGACGCAGCAAAAGGTCACCGACCAGGGTATCGGCCGGACTGGCGGACCGCTTGACGGCCCGCTCGGCGTCAAAGGCCAATTGCCGCGCCGCATCGAGCCGGCGCCCACGCCAGATCTGCATCTGACCGCGAAACTGTGCGGCCTGCGGTCCGTAACGAGGCGCACCGCTACGGGCCATCGCTGTATCATCACCGCCCGCAGCGGCAACAGAGCCTAACTGGTCGAGCCGGCGCTGCAGGGCACGCAATACACCTACCGCACTGGCGCCACCGCCCAAAGCACGGACATACGCGCTGTCGGCGACCGTCAGTGAACCGTCTAGGACCGGGCCGATGATTGCGTCGAGTGCAGCATCGCCCTGATCCGCGGCGATCATCTCGACATCGCCAAGCTCGACAACATCATCGCCGGGTTTGCGTTGGCTCTTCAAGCCTTTGAACAGTATTAACTTTTCAATCTCACCACGCGCAAAGGCCCGGTCCCCTTCCAGCCGAGGCAGCCAGGCCGCTCGCGCGTCAGATGTGAGGCTCAGCCCTTCTTCTGCCAGCATTTTTGTCGCGATATCGGCCAGGGATTGCGCGGAGTCGGCGTAACAGGCGATGGCCATGGCCGATTTGGCGGGCTCAAACAGCTTGCGCAGCTTTCCGCGGGGCGTGAGGTCGCCGGATTCAACGACGAGACAGGCCTCGGCCTGGGCCTGGCCCTTCTCGAGCGCCGCCACGAGCTCCAGGATCGGGCCACTGCCGGTTTCACCGGACAGACGTACGCGGACCAGCCGTGCCCCACCGGTCAGCGACATGGCTGCCATCGCATCGGACAGGCAGGCGGGGTCGGATTTGAGGTCTTCTTCGGTCATCTGGGTGACCGCGAAAGGATCATTCGGGTCGGGAACCAAAGCCTGGGCCAGGGCGTCGGCGCGCTCGTGCACCAGGCCCCGATCCGGCCCGAAGATGAGATAGGCTTTGATGGAAGGGTCAGGACGCGCGATCCGCGCATCGGCATCGCGTGGCGATGTTTTTACCACGCCTGTCCGTCCTGCATCGCCCGCGCCAATTGGGTGATGATGCGATCGGCGGCGATATTGATGGCGCGATCCTCGGCGTCCGCCTCTGAAGCCAGAGCTCCGTAGACGCCCGTTGGAACATCATAGGATGCATCGCTGCGCGCGACTCCGGTCATGACGGGATCGACCGATCCGTCGCGGTATAGCTGCCAGTTGACGGTTATGCGCAGGGCGTAGCGGCTGGCGATAGCGTCGGCACCGACGCCAAACGGGGTTGAGGTCACGCTGGTCGTCGCGCGGATGGTATAGGGGCCGGATGCTGACCGGGCGCCCATGCCGTCCAGCAGGGCTTCCTGAAGCCGGAAATCCACCCGTTCACGGCCAGTCTCGACACGGATATCGGCCAGTTCACTGGAGACGCCGTTGGCACCATACATGGGCGCGAAGCCGCAGGCTGAAAGCCCGGCAGAGGCGATCAGGAGCAGAGCGGAGAGTGCGAGACGCAAAGGGCGCATATGATTTATCCTGCGACGATATTCACGATACGACCGGGAACCACGATCACCTTGCGTATCGTAAGCCCTTCGAGCGAACGCGCCACCCCTTCTTCGGAAATGGCGATTTGCTTGACGCTTTCCTGATCAAGATCCTTGGCTACCGAGATCTCTCCACGCCGCTTGCCATTGACCTGGACCGGCAGAACCAGGTCGGTCTCGACGAGCAGGCCGAGGTCAACCTCAGGCCATGGTGCATCAATCACCAGGCCATCACCGCCCAGTCTGTGCCAGCATTCTTCAGCCAGATGCGGAATGAAGGGTGAGATCAGCCGGGCGAGAATGCCAAGCGTCTCCGCCCGGGCCTCAACCATGCCGGCCCCGCCGCCCTCAGCCTTGCGCAAGGCGTTCACAAGGTCGTGGATCTGTGCGACGGCCGAATTGAAGCGGAAGCCTTCAATCGCTTCGGTGACGCCCTTCAGGGTCTTGTGAGCCGTCTTGCGCAGCGCCAGGGCGTCACCCTCGGCACTGGTCGCAACGCTCAGCGGTCCTGGCGCGTCCTCGGGCAATGAAATCACGACGGTCCAGAGACGCTGAATAAAGCGCCAGACGCCTTCCACACCGCTATCGGTGTATTCGACATCGCGCTCCGGTGGGGAATCCGAAAGGACGAACCAACGCGCGGCATCAGCCCCGAAATCCTCAACGAAAGCATCAAGATCGACGACATTCTTCTTGGATTTCGACATTTTCTCAATGCCGCCAATCGTGACAGGCTTGCCGGTCGCGATTTCCACGGCGCTATCATGCTTGCGCTCGACTTCTTCCGGAGACAGCCAGCGGCCATCGCCCGACTTGAAGGTTTCGTGCGTGACCATGCCTTGTGTGAACAGGCCGGCGAAGGGTTCGCCGCTCGCCATGTTTAGCAGATCGGTGTCATTCAGCGCCCGGGTGAAGAACCGCGCATAGAGCAGGTGCAGGATAGCGTGCTCGATACCGCCCACATACTGGTCGACGGGCAGCCAGTGTTCCGCCTCGGCGGCGTCAAACGGCTTGTCTTCCGACCAGGGCGATGTGAAGCGCAGAAAATACCAGGACGAACACACGAACGTGTCCAGCGTGTCGGTCTCGCGGCGCGCCGGCTTGCCACAGGACGGGCAATCGGTGTGTTTCCAGGTCGGATGGCGCTCCAGCGGATTGCTCGGCTGGTCGAAGGTGATGTCTTCCGGCAGGACAATCGGCAATTGGTCGGCGGGTACCGGCACGACACCGCAAGTGTCGCAATGGATGATTGGTATGGGGCAGCCCCAGTAACGCTGCCGCGAAACCAGCCAGTCGCGCAGGCGGTAGCTGGTGGAACCCTCGCCAAGTTTCAGCGATTCCAGCTCGGAAATCGCGCGTTGCAGCGCCGTTTCGGTATCCAGCCCGTCCAGGAAGCGCGAATTGATGATCGTGCCCGGCCCGGTATAGGCCTCGTCCTCGACCGTGTAGCTCGCGGCATCTTCGCCGGCCGGCAACACGACCGGATTGACGGCCAGCTCGTATTTGCGCGCGAAATCGAGATCGCGCTGATCGCCTGCCGGGGACCCGAAAATCGCGCCTGTCCCGTAGGATGACAGCACGAAATTGGCCGACCAGACCGGCAATTCCCAAGATGGATCAAAGGGGTGGCGTACTGTAATTCCCAGATCGACGCCGCGTTTTGGCGCCTTCTCTATGTCCTCGGCGGTCGTGCCCATCCGGGCGCATTCGCGCATGAAGACATCAACTTCCGGATTATCCTCGGCGATCTTGCGCACGATGGGATGATCAGGCGCCAGCGCCAGGAAGCTGGCGCCGAACAGGGTATCCGGGCGGGTGGTGAAGACATCGATCGTTGGCCCGAACTCATCGGCGATTTCAGTTTCGGTCAGCGGGAAGCGGACGGTCGCACCGCGGGAGCGTCCGATCCAGTTGGCTTGCATCACCCGGACTTTTTCCGGCCAGCGGTCGAGCGTATCCAGCGCATCGGTCAGCTCGTCTGCATAGGCTGTGATCTTGAAGAACCACTGATCCAGCTGCCGCTGAACCACCAGGGCGCCGGAACGCCAGCCACGGCCGTCAATGACTTGCTCATTGGCCAGCACGGTCTGGTCAACCGGATCCCAGTTGACCTTGGCGGTCTTGCGATAGACCAGGTCTTTTTCGAAGAATTTCAGGAAAATGGCTTGCTGGTGCTTGTAGTAGGACGGGTCGCAGGTCGCGAATTCCCGGCTCCAGTCCAGCGCCAGGCCGAGGCGCTGCAACTGACCGCGCATCGCGTCGATATTGTCATGGGTCCATTTGCCCGGATGCACACCACGGTCGCGGGCGGCGTTCTCGGCCGGCAAGCCGAACGCGTCCCAGCCCATCGGGTGCAGGACGTCAAAGCCCCGAGCGCGCTTATAGCGGGCGATGACGTCGCCCATGGTGTAATTGCGCGAGTGGCCGACATGGATGCGTCCGGATGGATAGGGAAACATCTCAAGGACATAGTATTTGGGTTTGCCGTTCTGAGCCTTTGGCCCGCCCGCCCGGAAGGAGTCACGCTCCGCCCAAGCCGCCTGCCATTTTGGCTCGGCTTCACGTGGATTGTATCGGCTCATATGCTTGGCTCGCAGCGTTTGACCGCGTACCCGGTGCCCTAATCTTCCAGTCGCGCAATGCGCAGCTGGCGAGCTCGGGTCAGGATAGCGTTTTCAATTTCATAGGCGGTTTGCGGGTTGGTCTCTGCATCAATCCAGCCACCGGTTTCTTCGCGAACCTGGCGGAAAACATTGACCGCAAGCGCGTCGGCACGCAGGCGCGTATCGAGGATATAGACCGTCAGCTTGAAACGCTCCGTGGTCATCTGTGGATTGGCATACCAGTCCGTGATGATGACGCCGCCGAACGGGTCGACCTCGGAGAGCGGCATGAAGCTGATTGTGTCCAGGCTGGCGCGCCACAAATAACCATTGACGCCAATACCTTCCGGCTCAACCGGGCGGTTGCTGCGAAGCGGGTTCGGCAGGCTCGGCAGCTGGAAGCCGGACGAGCGCTGATCCGTTTGCGCGCTGGCGCTGGCGTCGCCCCGGGTTGAACAGGCAGGGAGAAACAGGAGGGCGGCAAGCAGGGCCGCACCGAGAATCCGACTGTCGGACATGTGCCGTAACTCCTTCAATGCAAGACGGCGAAAACACTCCCCACACACTCGAATCTTGCAAGCTCAGGCGTATCGGGAAGGTGTGTATAACACGCGATCTGTGTCACGCCAGCGCCGAAAGGCACCCGAATGAGCGTGGCATGTGTGCAACATGTGACAAGGAACCCATTGATGAAGGGTTTGTGGCGCTTGACCAGAGCCTGTCTCTCGCATCCATTAACGGCGCGACGTCCGGGGGGACGGGGCCGAACGGCGGGACCGCGAGGTATGAAACGGACTTCCAGCGCGATCATTGTCGCCGCTTTGTCCGGTGCCATCGCGGGCCCGCCGGCTTTCTCTCAATCCATCCTGAATTCCACCGACGGCGACCTGCCCGAGGTCCGGATTGATGTCGGGGCTGTCTGGCTCGCCGGCGATGATGCGGCGCCTTCCGGTAAATTTCTCTATGACATTGATGCTGAGCTAGCGTTTGAATCCTTTACGGATTCCGGTCGCCGCTGGGGTTTTGTCCTTGGCGGGCGTGTCGAGCGGGATTCCGGCCGTCGGAGCTGGGGCGGGCGCGTCGGTGATTGCCCGGCCGGGTCGGCGGATTGCGCGGCGGTCCGGGTTGATGGCTCGGTTCGCCCTGTCCGTGCTGGCGTGTCCGGCTTTCAGTCTGACGCCACGGATTCAGCGGACGGGGTGCGGGTCGCCCTGCAATCGGGCTATGGCTTCATCGATATTGGCTGGGGCGAAGTTCGCCTTGGCTATGGGGCGGGCGCTGCCGACCTCGATCCTGAGCGGGGACCCTCGGCCTTCCGGTTGAGTCGGGCTGATGGCGGCCGGGTCGATCTGACCGGACTCAGCGGTGCGCGGACCCGGAATCTCAGCTCCGGCAATGCGTTCAAGCTGGCCTACCGTTCGATTGCTATTGGCCAATCGTCCAGCGTCGGTTCCCTGCGTATAGCCTCATCCTTCACTCCCCGTATTGTCGATTGCGGCGTTGATCACTGCGCCTGGCAAGACGGACCCGCCGGTCTGGTGGGCCCGGCATTCGAAAATGTCTGGGAATTTGGCGCGCGCTATGAAATTTTGCGCGGTGAGAATGAATTCGCTTTCAGCCTTGGATTCAGCGAGGGCGCAGAGGCGAGCGGCATCGCCGGTTTTGCCGGTGTGAGCACGCAGGATGCCGGTTTCCACTGGAGCCGCGGCCCGGTCAGCGCCGGTGCGCGCTGGTTGCGATCGAATAATGGCATCGCCTCTGATGGCGCCTATGAGGCCTGGTCGGTGTCGGCGGCCTATGAACACGGTGCCTGGCTGACGGCGTTCGAGCTGGCGCGGTTCAGCGATGACCTGGTTCATGTTGACGGTCAGACGCTGCAAGTAAGCGCGTCGCGCCTGATTGGCGAGCGCTGGGTTCTGGGTGGCGGGATCCAGGCGTCGAGCCGCGACGAACCGGTCGCAACGCCCCTCGGGCGGACGCAAATCGAGCGCACGGGAACGGCATTTTTCACCGAGCTTGGCTGGCAGTTTTGACATATCCGCCACAGCTGGACGGATTCTTTTGTTCAGTCGGCAGAATCTTCTTGGGGAGTCCGGGGCCTTTCTGTAGTTTGATGAACCGAGGGAGTGTAGTTCCATGTCCAAGTGGGGAAATTGCCAGACCTTAATGGTCAAGACTGCGATCGCTGGTGCGATGGCAACGGCAATGCTCAGCCTTGCGCCAGGAGCTCTCGCTCAGGAAGCAGCACCCGCTACCGACCAGGCACAGATCCAGTCCGCCGCACCGGCAGACGCGCTTGGTGTTGATACGCCCTGGTATGAAGCTTTCACCCTGTCGATGAATGAGCGCATGCTGCCCGGTCTCGATCTGGAAAACACGGTCGACTGGGAATCCCCGGGCGGCCGTTGGGGCGTTCGTGTTGGCATCCAGGAAGGTCCGGATGTCCGCAATGACCTCAATGACCTCAGCGCCGGTGCCTTTATCAATCTGGGTGACCGTTTTCGCCTCGGTGGCCAGGTTCGCCTGATTTCTCCGGAAGACCCGATGTTCCGCTTGATGGAAAGCGATGCGCGTCAGCCCGAGATCAAGTTTGAATCGGCCCTGCGCTTCTAGTCTTCGTGGCTTCTAGTCTCCGTGGCTCTCAGTCCCGGGACAGGGCGCCGACACAACAAAATCCAGCAAATCCCAGTCCGATCAATCGCCGGCCCGTGTCTGCATTGACGCCGCCCAGCGGATAGACGGCCGTGTCGACATGACGTGCCAGGGCGGCTGCGGCGTGGATCCCGAGCGGCCGTCCCGCCGTCGCACTCTGGCTGGCAAAAACTGTTGAGTGAAACACACCGTCAATCCCGGCCCGGGCCGCACGCAGGCCGGCCGCGGGGGAATGGACTGAAGCGGTAAAGGGGCGCCGGTCACCGCGCAGGCGCCGCGCCCAGGCCTGGGCCAGATCGCGTTCCGGCCAGTGCATGCCATGAGCCCCGATAGCGTCGGCCAGGGCCAGATCGTTTGAGACGAAGAGATAGAGTCCGTGCGCATGGGCCAGTTCCGCCAGTGCGAGACCGATGTGAAACCGTTCCGGTGCGCCGAAATGGCGATAGACCAGCCCGCTTCCCGACGCGAGCTGGCTGGCAAAAGCCAGCGGGTCAGGCGTTCTGACCGGGTCGGTGAGTGCAAACAGGGCTGGCAAATCTGTGCGCAGACCGCCGCGAACCCGCTGCGCCAGTCTTGCCAAGCCGGCCTGTGCATCATATGGCCGCGTCATGGATACATCTCCGGAAATTGCGGCACGCCGCACACACTTGCTCGCACAGCTTGGCGCGGCTGCGCAACAGGCCGGACGCAATCCGTCCGACATCACCCTGGTCGCGGTCTCGAAACGGCAGTCCGATGAAGCCATCGACGCCGCGCTGGACGCCGGGCAACGGGTTTTCGGTGAAAACCGCGTTCAGGAGGCGTTCGAGCATTGGGGCGGACGGCGCGCCGGTATCGCGGACCTCGAATTGCGCCTGATCGGACCTTTGCAGAGCAACAAGGCCCAGGACGCGGTCGAGCTGTTCGATGTCATCGAAACCCTTGACCGTGACAAGCTGGCGATCGCCTTGCGCAAGGCCATGACCGCGACGGGCCGGACCCCGCGCCTGCTGGTCCAGGTCAATACCGGTGAAGAGCCGCAGAAGGCCGGAATTGCGCCGGCGGAGCTGCCCGGTTTTCTCGCCCGGATGAGCGGTGAGCATGGTTTGCAGATCGCGGGTCTGATGTGCATTCCGCCGACGGCCGAGCCTGCGGGCCTGCATTTTGCCCTTCTGGCCAGGCTGGCGCGTGAAAACGGCCTGGAAGAATTATCGATGGGTATGAGCGCTGATTTCGAAACCGCCATCGCGCTGGGGGCGAGCTCGGTGCGCATCGGTACGGCCTTTTTCGGCGCCCGCGACTAGGGCTCGATCACCAGATGATCGCCCGGCTTCGCGTTTGACAGCAGCCGCCGCACATCGTCCGGGTCGAGCGCGACGCAGCCCTCGGTCGGCTCGTAATCCCCACGCTTGCAATGCAGGAAGATCGCCGAGCCCAGGCCCGGAACCGGCGGGTCATCATTATGACCGACCACCAGAATGATGTCGTAGAGCCCGTCCTCACGGAAAAGTGTCTCATGAGAGGCCGGATAAGGCAGTCGAACCGGGCGGTTATAGGCCGGGTCGTCCGGCGCGTCGCACCAGCCATCATCGGCGCGAATGGGACGGGCGGGCAAGGCGGTCAGCGGGGGCGTCATCCGGTCAGCGCGATAGAGAATTCTGCGGAGGGCATAGCGGCCGGTCGGCGTGGCGCCATCGCCTTCCTGCTTTGAGTTTTGCGGGCAAATTCCCGATCGCCCGAGGGCCGCGCGGACGCGTTTTCCGGCCAGATCCATCGAGCCCGATCCTGAGACAATCCAGTCCATGGGAAGCCTTCGAGCAGTGCCGGATGGTCGGCGAGGGACGCCTATTCATGGCCATTGGCCACGCCTGGCGTCCCCTTCGCCTTCCCCACCACGGCTGGGTGTCCGCAAGGCGGACTCAAGCCGAAGGAAGCAATAATCAGGCCATAAATCAGACGCTTGCCACAAGGGCTTAACCGGGCAACCCGGCAAAAATTGCCGGGTTGGTCTTGCCGGTGGGCAGGATTTGCCTTGCGCCGCGAAATCGGCATGATCGGCCAGATGAGCTCAAGAAAAACCATCCTGATCGTCGATGATGACGATGACCTCCGCGAAGCCCTGGTCGAACAATTCGATTTACATGAAGAGTTTCAGACACTGGCGGCAGGTTCCGCCGGTGAAGGGATGACGATTGCGCGCGACCAGCGGGCCGATCTGATCCTGCTGGATGTTGATCTGCCCGATATGGACGGACGCGATGCCTGCCGCCTGATGCGCAAGAATGGCATCACGGCACCGATCGTCATGCTGACCGGCCAGAACACCGATTCCGACCAGATTCTCGGTCTTGAATCGGGTGCCAATGACTATGTCACCAAGCCGTTCAAATTCTCGGTTCTGCTGGCGCGCGTGCGGGCGCATCTGCGCAGCCATGAGCAAAGCGAGGATGCGGTCTTCCAGGTGGGTCCCTATGAGTTCCGCCCATCGATGAAACTCCTACTTACCGCCGACCAGAAAAAGGTCCGTCTGACGGAGAAAGAGACCAATATCCTGAAATATCTCTACCGGGCCGGCGCCAAGGCGGTACCGCGGGAGGAATTGCTGCATGAGGTCTGGGGCTATAACCCGGCGGTGACGACCCACACGCTGGAAACCCATATCTATCGTCTGCGCCAGAAAATCGAAGCCGATCCGTCGCATGCCCGCCTCCTGGTCACCGAGAGTGGTGGCTACAGACTGGTCCACTGAGGGGTTCCAGGATCAGCTCGGCAGGCTTGCGGGCGGCCAAGCCCTATAATTCGAGCTGGAGCACGACGGGCGCGTGGTCGGAGGGCTTTTCCCAGCTGCGCACATTATCCCAGACCTTGAGAGCCTCGCGGCCCCCGGCGACGGCCTGGTCGTGCAGCTCGGGCGAGACCCAGATATGGTCGAGGCGCCGGCCGCGATTGGCGGCTTTCCAATCCTTGGCGCGGTAACTCCACCAGGTGTAGATCTTCTCATCCATCGGGATGAGTTCGCGCGCGACATCGCTGAACCGGCCAGCCTGGCGGATGCGCTCGAGGGCATCGACCTCGACCGGCGTGTGGCTGATCACCTTGAGCAATTGCTTGTGCGACCAGACATCATGTTCATAGGGCGCAATATTGAAATCACCGACCAGAACGAGCGGTGTCTTCGCCGCCGCGCGGCCGGCGAAATAGGATTCGAGCTTGTCGAGGAATTCCAGCTTGTGTGCAAAGCGCGGATTGATCGCCGGATCCGGCTCGTCGCCGCCGGCCGGGATATAGAAATTGTGCAATTCAAAACCGGCGACGCCGACCCGCTGATGCCGGGCTTCCGAGCGCGGGCATAAATCCTCGTCGGGCAAATCCTCGAGCGGGAGTTTTGACGCGATTGCCACGCCATGCATGCCCTTCTGGCCGCGAATGTGGAAATGCCGAAAACCCATTTCCCTGAAGGCTTCCTCGGGGAATTGCTCGCTCAGGCACTTGATTTCCTGCAGGCACAATACGTCCGGATCGGCCTCGGCGACCCAGGCAGCTACGCTGGGTGCGCGCAGGCGCACGGAATTGATATTCCAGGTCGCTATCGAGATACCGCTCATGGCTGTGTTCTTTCGTCGGACTGATCAGAGAATATTATAGCTGGCACCGGCAAGGCCGACCGGCCAGCGGCCGCGGGCAAACAGACGCCAGCGGGCCAGGAAGGGGTGAGGCGGATCATCATCTTCCGCTTCCGCCATGATCACCAGCGCTGCGCCATTGGCCGCCTGGGCCAGCGCACCGGCGGCGGCATGGACGAGTTCCATATCCTCGATATCATCAATCGACGCGGCCTCTTCGACGGCATCGCGCGAGGAATCATGGGTTTTGCTGCCGACCTGGGACAGGGCGACATTGACCGCTTCCTCGTCGAGCCGCTCCAGCACGCGCGTAATCAGGCCGGCCCGCAACATTTCCTCGGCTTCCCAGCCAACCGGGTCACGATCGAGGCTTTCAGCCGCGGTGGCCGCCTCGCTCCAGTCGGAGAGCAGGGCCGGCTCGGCTTCGGGAAAGCCCAGCCCGTCAAGATAGGCGCGGGCCAGGGTGCGATCGCGTGGATCGAGCGGTTCGCCGAGCCTGGAGAACCAGGTATTGGCGTTCAGGCTCTCGGCAAAGGCGCGGGCCTTGTAGAGCAGGGGAATTTCCTCGAGCAGACGTGTGAAATCAACGTCGTCGGAATCGTCGTGAAATTGCATGGAAATTGTTTAACCCCCAATCGGCGCACTGCACAGCGGAAATGCCGGTGTAAAGCTGGGCCGGAATGAAATGCGCCCGGTCTCAAGGGGGGGAGAGACCGGGCGCTATGCTGTGCGCGAATTTTCATCGTCGCAGCGCCGGGAGGGGATCAAGCCGGCGCAACTGAGTTCTGGATCCGCAAGCGGGGGGACGAAGCCGATCCATCTCTTCTCAGTCAGCGTAGTAATAACGCCACGATGGGAAAAAATATACAAATAAAATATTAGAAAGGTATTGCCTGTGGTCAAAATGCCGCAGCGATCAGCGGCGGCCTCGCCGGGAGTCGCGCCGGCTTTCCGGCTCGGGGATCGAAAACAGGCGTGGGTTCAATGCCATGCCTGTCTCTGTTTCCAGCAGGCTGACGCGGGTGACCTCGCCCAAGGCATCGGTCACGAACCATTCGCGCAATTCCAGTTCCGGTCCGGCGAAGACAAATTCGATATCGCCATCCATCTCGCCATCCGGGTCGCGGACAATCACGGACAGGAAGCCATATTCGCTGCGAATATCGACGACTTCAGCATCATTGGCGATGTCGATATCCGATTTCAGCAACCACCAGAGCGGCGTCGAGCGCAAAGGCACGCGGTCCACCGTTTCCAGGGCGCGATCCTCCAGCGCCACGGTCGTGCCGTCGGCAATCACCCGGATCGGTGAGGGATCGTCATATTCGAACAGCAAGCGTCCCGGGCGCGCGATCGACACGACCCCGCGTGCGGCGCTGCCATTGGGTGAGATCTGGATGAAGTGCGCCCGCAGGGTCGTGATCGCGTTGAGATAGCGATTGACGTCGGCAATCGCCGCGGCGCGGTCGAAGGCGGGCTGCCCGGTCGCGGCTTGCGCAGGTTCGGCCTGCGCGGCCTCGGGCTGAATGGTCTCCGGCTGCACGGCCTCTGCCTGCACGGATGCGGGTTCCGGAAGAGCCTCGGCTGCGGCCGGCGATGCCTGCAGGAGCAGGGCGGAAATCAGGTGCATAATCATGGCGCCAAACTGCCGTGCGATTGCGGCGTGAGCAAGGCCTCGACGTTCATTTGTGCGTCACGCCACATTGTGTTCGGGCAGGTAGATTTCGCGGCGCCCGGCATGGTCGGACGGGCCGATCATGCCCTCCTCCTCCATGCGCTCGACCAGGGTCGCTGCGCGGTTATACCCGATCTGGAGCCGGCGCTGGATATAGCTGGTGGAGCATTTGCGGTCGCGCGCCACCAGGGCGATGGCCTGGTCGAACAAGGCATCGCCGCTACTGGCTTCGCCGTCCAGACCCAGAGCGCCGCTCTCGCCGTCCTCGCTGTCGGCCGTGACCGCATCGAGATATTCCGGTGCGCCCTGTTTCTTGAGATAGGCGGCGACGTCCTCCACCTCGGTGTCCGAGACAAAGGGCCCGTGCAGGCGCCGCAGGCGTCCACCACCGGCCATATAGAGCAGATCACCCATGCCGAGCAGTTGTTCGGCCCCCTGCTCGCCAAGGATGGTCCGGCTGTCGATCTTCGACGTCACCGAATAGGAAACACGGGTCGGGAAATTGGCCTTGATCGTGCCGGTGATGACATCGACCGAGGGGCGCTGGGTTGCCATGACCACATGAATGCCCGCAGCGCGCGCCATTTGCGCCAGACGCTGGACGGCGGCCTCGATTTCCTTGCCGGCGACCATCATCAGATCGGCCATCTCGTCGATCACCACGACGATATAGGGCATTTTCTCGGCCTGGATGATCTCGGTCTCGAAGATCGGTTCGCCGCTTTCGCGGTCATAGCCGGTCTGGACGGTGCGCGAGAGGGGTTCGCCGGCGGCTTCGGCTGCGGCGACACGCTCATTGAAGCCGGCCAGATTGCGCACGCCGATCTTCGACATCCGCAAATAACGGCTTTCCATCTCCCGGACGGCCCATTTCAACGCCACGATGGCCTTCTTCGGATCGGTCACGACCGGTGTCAGCAGGTGCGGGATGCCGTCATAGACGGACAATTCCAGCATTTTCGGATCGATCATGATCATGCGGCAGTCTTCCGGCGGCAGCCGGTAGAGCAGGGACAGGATCATCGCATTGATGCCGACCGATTTACCCGAACCGGTGGTCCCGGCGATCAGCAGGTGGGGCATGCGTGCCAGATCGGCGACAAAGGGTTCGCCGCCGATGGTCTCGCCCAGCGCCATGGGCAGCTCGGCCTTGCTCTCCTCGAACACTTTGGAATTCAGCAAGGCGCGCAGGAAAACGGTTTCGCGCTTGGGATTGGGCAGTTCAATCCCGATCGCATTGCGGCCCGGCACCACGGCCACGCGGGCCGCAGTCGTGCTCATGGAGCGGGCGATATCATCCGCCAGATTGATCACGCGCGAGGATTTCACGCCCGGGGCGGGCTCGAACTCATACAGGGTCACGACCGGGCCCGGGCGAACCTGGACGATCTCGCCCTTGACCCCGAAATCGGTCAGCACGCCCTGCAGCAGCACGGCATTCTGGCGCAGGGACAGCTCATCGACGGCGCCATTGCGCTGTTGCGGCTTGGACAGGAGGTCGAGGCGCGGCAGTTTGAAGCCCTTGGTCCTGGCGAATGCCAGCGAGCCCTGGGCTTCGCGGTGATCGCGCTCCGATGTGGCCGAACGGCGCGTCGGGGCGACCTTGACGCTGGAACTGAAGGCGGGCTGCGGCGCGTCGTCGAACTCGCTTTCATCATCAGCATCCGCGTCGGCGGCGCGCATGGCCCGGCGCAGGACCGGTTCCTCACGGACCAGCTCATCGCGCGCATCCGTCCGCGTGCCGCCATCGCTCAGCAAGCGGGCGAGTGACATGCCATGGCCGCGCAGGGCGTCGAACCAGACGCGCACCGTGGCCCAGGCCAGTCCGGCGGCATCATAGGCCGCCGAGAGATCACGCGAGCGCAGGCCGAAGGTGAAGAAAATCCCGGCAATCGCGAAGACCAGGCCGAAGGCGGCGCCGATCCCGGTTGCTGCCGGCAGGTCGAGTGAGGCGGGCAGGCTGCGCAATCCGCCCAGCGCCATATCGCCGAGTGCACCGCCCAGCCCGCTGGCAAAGGGCCAGGCATTGGGCAGGGGGAGTGCGCTGGCAGCGGCAGCAAAGCCGGTCGTGCCGATGGCGGCGGCCAGCCAGCGCCAGCCGGCGATGGACGCCGGACGGCGCCGCGGCCGCCGAAGCAGGAGCACACCGCCCCAGATGATCAGCGCGATCGCCGGCCCGGCGGCAGACCAGCCCAGCGATTGCAGCATGACATCGCTGAAACCGGCGCCCGGCTTGCCCATCAGATTGCGCACTTCACCCTCGGCCGAGACATTCCAGCTCGGGTCGAGCGCATTGTGGCTCAACAGGGCGGTCAGCAGAAAGGCACCGCTGACCAGCATCAATCCGCCGAGCAGCAGATCGGACGCCCGGGTCAGCCAGATTCGGCCCGGCTGCGGGGCTTCGGTCTCGGATTTGGGTGCGGCGCGTTTTGTCATGCCCCGTTCTAGCCCGGCAAGGGTATCCGGGTGGTAAACAGGGGTTAATGCGTCTGCGGCGCGATGCCCGCTTTCAAGGGCGGGAAAATCGCCTATTCTCCGGCTCATGAGCGAACACAATTTCTTTGACGGCGATGCGATCATTGTCGGTGGTGGTCTGGCCGGTCTGACCCTTGCCCTGGCCATGGATCAGGCGGGACTGCGCGTGGCGGTGGTGGATACGCTGCCGATCGATACCCAGCTGGCCCCGGAATTCGACGGCCGGGCCTCGGCCCTCGCCTTCACGTCCTGGCGCCTGTTCGAGGCGCTGGGCATCGCCGATGACTTGCGGCCCTACACCACCCGAATCGAACACATCATGGTCTGCGATGGCCGCCCCTATGGCGGCACACGGCCGGGCGGACCCGGGCCGCACAGTCTGCATTTCGATCGCCGCGAGATCAGCGAAGGCCCCGAGGGCGAGCCGCTCGGCTGGATGGCCGAGAACCGGCATACGCGCATGGTGCTGGCCCGTGCGGTGCTGGCGCGGCCGAATATCATTTCCATCGCTCCGGCCATGGCCGAGCGTTACGAGGCAAGGCCCGATGGCGTCGATGTCCTGCTCGCCGACGGACGGCGCCTGTCGGGCAAGTTGCTGGTGGCGTGCGACGGCAAATTCTCGCGCATCCGCGCCCAGGCCAGGATACGCAGTGTCGGCTGGAATTACGGCCAGAAGGGCCTGGTCGCCACCGTGCGCCATGCCGAGCCCCATAACGGCGTTGCCTATGAATATTTCCTGCCGTCAGGGCCTTTCGCCATCCTGCCACTCCCTGACAATCGCGCCTCGCTGGTCTGGACCGAGCCGTCGGATGTTGCCGATGCGTTACAGGCCGCCGATGCCGACGTCTTCCAGCAGGAACTGGAAAACCGTTTCGGTGATTTTCTTGGCGAATTGCGCCCGGAAGGTCCGCGCTGGGCCTATCCGCTGGGGCTGAAATTCTCGGAGGACTTCTGCGCTGAACGGATCGCCTTTGTCGGCGATGCGGCGCGCGGCATCCACCCGCTTGCCGGTCAGGGCTTCAATCTGGGTATCCGCGATGCGGCGGCCCTGGCGGAGGTCTGCGGCGAGGCGAAGCGGGTCGGGCTGGATATCGGCGCCCTGACGACGCTTCGGCGCTATGAGGGATGGCGCAAATTCGACAGTGCCTCCCTGGCCGCCGGCACGGATATCTTCAACCGGCTGTTCTCGAATGATATCGAGCCATTGCGGCAATTACGCGGGATCGGCCTGTCCATCGTCAACCAGATCGGTCCGGCGCGGCGTTTCTTCATGCGCCAGGCCGGCGGCGACACGGGTGAGCCGCCCAAACTTCTGCGCGGCAAGCGACTGGACGCGGCGTGACGGCGCGTCAGAACGGATTGAGTGTATAGCCGTCCTGCTGCAGGAGCGCGTGCGCGGTCATCGCCGACAGGGCCATGGTAACTCCGGGCAATAAATCCTCGACCGCGACATCATGATAGGCCGCGCTCTGGCCGCAGACATAGATGCTGACGCCGTGCGCGATCAATGTCGCGACCAGCTCGGCATTGGCCGGCTCCATGCCCGGCGTGAAATGACTGCCGGTCGTGACGTCCTGGACAGCACCGCCATGCACGACGATCGCGATGTGAATATTCTCCCCGGGAATACCGGCGGCGACATGCATGTTGAGAAAGCGCGCTGCGCTGTCCAGCTTGCGGTTGATCTCACCGACTTCCGCCGGCGTGGAGACGTCAAACGCAACCCGGAAAACGGTGTCGTCAGCTATTGGCATCTGGTTGGTGACGGGCGCCACGGCGCCATAGCCGTCAATCAGGGGACCGGTTGCGAAATCTTCCGGACCGGCCAGGCTGGTCGAGCTGAACAGCGCGCTCGCGGCGAGCGCGGCCAAAACCGTAATGAGTCTCATGAATCACCTGATGATCAGCTAGGCCTGCCAGACTAGTGCGTCCGCTGGTGCGGCGCCAGCCTTGCTTACGGGCGCGCTTCGGCCTCGCCGAGCGCGTAGAGATAGTCCCATGTAAACAGGCCGCTATCATGGCCATCATCGAAGACCAGCCGGACAGCATAGCGGCCGACGGGTTCAGCGGCGGAAATCTGGACGTTCTCCTTGCCGGTCACGGTCACTTTCTGATCCGGCCCATGGCCCTGGACTTCGGCGCTGGGGCTCTCGGTCCGCAGGGTCTGGAAAGGAATGGAAAACGCGTTGCCGTCGTCGAAGCGGACATGCAGCGCCTTGTCCGCCTTGGAAAAGCGCAATTGCTCGGGCCAGGGCCGCGCCATCAGACCTGCTCCAGCTGCCGGGCTTCCTCGGGCAGCATGATCGGGATCCCGTCGCGGATCGGATAGGCCAGTCCGGCGCCCTCGGATACGAGCTCCTGCGCCTCGCGGTCATAAACCAGCGGTCCGCGGGTGACGGGACAAACGAGTATTTCGAGCAATTTGGGATCAAGCATGCGATCGGTCGATGCGGTGGATGCGTCACTCATCATGGCCTCCTCAGGCAAACAGGATTGATGACAGGCGCCGGCGACCGTCGCGGGCGACGTCGCTCATCGGTCCGGCGGCTTCAAAGATCTTCAGCAACAGGGTCCGTGCGGCCTGTTCATTCCATTCGCGATCCAGCGCCGTGATGGCGAGCAATTGATCAGCAGCGCCGGCATGGTCGCCGCCTGCCAGAAGTGCCTCAGCGAGGTCATAGCGCGCCTGCAGGTCGGTCGGTGTGGCCGCAACCGCCTGACGCAAGCCTGCGGTCACCGCATCATCGGCCGGGGCGGCATTGGCCAGCTCGAGCGCCGTCCGGGCGGCCTCAACGGCCGGGTCGCCGGCGCGGTCAGCGGGAACTTGTCCGAGTATCTCGCTTGCCTTGTCGATATCGCCCGACTTGAGCCAGACGCGCGCCAGACCGGCCAGCGCCGAGGCGTGGCCCGGGTCGAGCTGGAGGACCGAGGCGAAATCCTGCGCGGCGCCGCCGAGGTCACCGGACTCGAGTCCGGCCATGCCGCGGTCGACGATGGCCTTCAGTTCAGCTTCGCTCGGACCCTTGCCCGAAATCCGCTGGATGAAATCCTTGATCTGGCTTTCCGGCAGCGCGCCCATGAAACCGTCAACCGGTTGACCATCCTTGAAGGCAAAGACGGCGGGAATGGACTGGACGCGCAATTGTTGTGCAATGCCGGGATTCTCGTCGATATTAATCTTGACGAGACGCACGGCGCCCTCGGCCTGGCGGACAACATGCTCGATCATCGGGCCAAGCTGGCGGCAGGGGCCGCACCAGGGGGCCCAGAAATCGACCAGGACCGGGACGGACTTCGAAGGTTCGACGACATCCGCCATGAAATTGCTGTCGGAGGAGTCCTTGACCAGATCATCAGTGTCTGTGTCGGGGGCTCCGGTGTTGAACAGGGTCATGGTGCGTTTCCTCGCTGCGTCTTGCCCAGTAAGTGGCCCTGCAAGGCCGTCGGCGCAAGCCGTTACTGCGTGGCATCTTCATCATCAAGCAATTCGGTGAAGTCAATCAGTTGCGGTGGATGACCGGTCGATTCCGCAAAGCGGACCAGGTCAGCCGGCGCCATTCCGGTCGTGGCGTCATTCAGAAGCGGATGGGAATAGATGACGGGCCAGTTCATCAACGCCATATCGAGCACGAAGCGCACCCGCCCATCGGTGTCGTTCAGCAGCGCCAGCGCCGTGACCGAGCCGGGGCGCACCCCCAGCGTTTCGAACAGCAGGGCCTCGGGCCCGAAGGAGAGGCGGGCGCTGCCGAGCCGCCGGTGCAGCCGGTTGAGACGGATCTCGGTTTCAGCCAGGGCCGTGATGAGAAAGATCTGCCCCTTACGGTCCTTGAGGAAGAGATTCTTGGTGTGGCCGCCTGGCAGGGCGGCCTTTATGTCCTTGCCCTCTTCGACCGTGAAGACCGGTCGGTGGCTGACAGTTTCGTGCCGGATGCCAAGCCCATCGAGGTGGGCGAATAATTCAGGGCGTGAAGCGCTCATCCGTGTCTTGAAGCCCGACTGGCGGGCCGGATCAAGTCCTTGTGCACCGCGACGGAATCTCCCTCTTGCAATCCGTCTTTGTTTGCGCGATATACCCCGCTCCCTGGCGGGGCTGGTCCCCGCATAGACATGAGCGGGCGTAGCTCAGGGGTAGAGCGTCACCTTGCCAAGGTGAATGTCGTGAGTTCGAATCTCATCGCCCGCTCCATTCTCTTCCAGATTTGTGATGAGTATGGTGTGACCAGCCGCCGCGACGCGGCGGGACGTGCGCGCGTGTTCGCGCCTGCCAGACCGCTTTCGCACATGTGCCGGCACGATAACCGGCCTGTATCGGGCAACTGATCCGTATCCGGTCCCAGGCGCGGCCTTCACGGCCGTCTCGGGAATCTCGTGGTCGCTGCCATGTCGAGCGTTGAGCCTGAGGCCCGGCCTGACCCATTCAGATGGAACCAGGGGTGCGAACCGGCGCGCGTATCGCGATCCGCGGATGCATTGGCCCGGTCCGTTGACGGTTCGGCAGATGAATTTCTGGATGATTTAGGTCGCACAAGAATTACCCCTCAGCATTGATTGGTTCAAGCTGAGGGGTTGATAAGGCGCGAGCAGGACCGGGCCCGGGCAATAGCGGGGCAGATCCGTTCATATAGCCGACAGATATCGGGCAGAAATCAGACTGAGAGTGATCTCAGCAGGTCGATGACCCGGCGGCGGACGGTCTGATCGCGGATTCCGGAGAATGCCGAAGCCAGAGCGAGACCGTCAGGGCTTGCGATGAAGTCGTAGAGCGTTTCGGAGTCAGGGCCCTTCAGCTCGGAAGCCCCTTCCGTATCCAGACCTTCGAAGAAGTAGGAAACGGGGACTTCCATGACGCGGGCGACATGAAACAGGCGGCTGGCGCCGATGCGGTTGGTGCCGCGCTCATACTTCTGAACTTGCTGAAAGGTCACACCAAGCTTTTCTCCAAGCTCGGATTGGCTCATCTCCAACAGGCTGCGCCGCAGGCGAAGGCGAGCACCGACGTGCTGGTCAATACTCGTTGGGCCTCTAGCACTCATAACAACCTCATTATCGTGGTTTTATAACTTCGATCTCGCAAAACTCACCGGGATGGCAGAATTCCTCACGAAACCAAGGGTAATCCTTAGGGTCAAAAATCTCGGCGATCCAGTCGCCAACACATTTTGTACGTCCGACGCGCTGGCTGCCTGGCAGGTATTTTAGCCAGAAACGCACGTCCTGCTTAACATCATAGTCCAGCACCACTAACTCGTCCGGATAGAGCGCAGCCAGATAGGTCGGCGCCATGGCGATTCCGCCGCCATGTCTGATAGTTTCCAAAAGGATGGAGCTAACATCTGTCCTGAATGCATAATTTATGTATGCATCGACCACTTCATTGCGGTTTTCCCAGAGTGCGAGGCCGCGATCATACTGTTCCAGCTTCAGGAAGCGCAGATTGAGCAGGTCATGGGTCGATTTTGGCACACCATAGGTATTGATGAATTCGCGTGAGGCGAACGGCATATAGTGCATGGAGCCCAGCGCCGAGGTCGGCGCATCCATATCCTTGTCGGGCGTGAACGTGATCGACAGGTCGGGCGCCGGGCCAATACCGGCATCGGCTCTGTGCATGTGCAGATTGATGCCCGGATTGACCCGCATGAAGCGCGGCGCGTGGCGCGCCAGCCAATAGGTCGACAGTCCGTCCGACGCATGCAGCGTCACATCCCCGGTGCTCGCTGTATCGGTACCCGAGATGCGCGATTCCAGTTGCTGCGCCGAGCGTTGCATGGTCCGCACATAGTCCAGTGCCGCTTCCCCGGCCTGGGTCAGCACGATACCGTCGGCGCGCCGATCGATCAGCTGGGCGCCGAGCCGGCTTTCCAGTTGCCGCATGCGCTTGCTGACGGTGGGCTGCTGGCACCCGAGCGCCGCAGCTGCGCCGCTCATTGATCCTGTCGTGGCGACAGCGTGAAAGATCTGGAGATCGTCCCAGTCAAACACGTTGCGACGCAGGCTGATGGCTGTTTGCTGACTATCCACTATTCCAACTTCGAAGAGGCCGCGTGCATGGCAGCGGTGTTAAGCCAATTGGGTCAGACCGAAACAGGAATGCCCGATGCGTAGTTCAGTCGATCAGCCTAGCCTATCCCGGTCCGGCGTTCAATTTCAGGACCAGCAACTCCATGCAGCTGTCGGGCCATATGGTTTCACGCAGGTTCACAAGCATCAGATCGACGAGTTCCACCAGCTCGCCGACGAGTTGATTGAGGGCGAGGTCGCCGGCCCGGAAGCGCTCTGGCAGGTCCAGGCCTGGACCGGGCGGGCGCTGCAGCTGCGTCGCAGGAATGGCAAGGCCAACGCCCTGCTCGCGTCGATCCCGCTGACCGAACAGGGTGTCGAGGCTCTGCTGGCTGGCCAGTTCGGCTTTGCCAATGCGAAACGCGAATGGGTGTGCGGGCCGTCTGAAGACGCCCACGCCCTGTTGTCCTGGGGCATGGCGGGACGCTCGCCGATGGATCAGGCCGCATCACTGCGCGGCCTGCTCGCCGTCTGGTTTGGCGTCTATTGCGATATCCGCGTCTATGCCCGCGCCCGATCGGTGCCGGGTGAAAAGCTTATGTCCCGGCTCGGATTCGTGCCGCTGGGCCGTCCCGATGGCACGACACTGCTGTTTGGCAGTACGGGCTTTCCTCATCGAATCGCCGAGAAACTGGCGCTTCGCAACCAGAAAACCTCAGAGGAGCACTACGCATGAATGCGGAGAGCCGAGACCGGTTGCGCGTGACAGTGGCGCGCAGCTTCGACCATGTTGTCATGGCGATGACCCTGCGGGGTGTTACCTATCTGGGTGAGCAGCGCGCGCCCTATAACGAAGAATATGACGGCAATGACCTGGTCGCGGCATCGCACCTGATTGCCTGGCGTGGCAGTGAGCCGGTCGGTGTCCTGCGGCTGCGCTGGTTTGCCGATTTCGCCAAGGTGGAGCGGGCGGCGGTGTTGCCGACCTTCCGCCGCCATGGCGTGATGCGGGCCCTTATGCAGGAAGCCCTGCGCTACAGCGCCCGCCGTGGATACCGCCAGGTGCTCGGCCATGCCCAGCTCAACCGGGTCGCCTATTGGCGCTCGCACGGTTTCCGGGTTCGTCCGGGGCGGCCGAGCTTCATGTTCTCCGACTATGAATATGTCGAGATCGAGCATCCGCTCGAGCGTCCGGCCAATGCCATCACCATGGACTCCGATCCGCTGGCCATTATCCGTCCGGATGGTGACTGGGATCGACCCGGACCCTTTGACCGGTCCCTGCGGCGGGCGCCGCGCAAGCAGCGCCGCCCGGAGGAGCTCGCATGACCCGGTATTTGCCAACACTCGTTCTGCTCGATTGCCAGCGTGAATCGCTTGATCCGGGCGAGGGCGAGGATGATGGCAGCAATGTCGCCGTCGCGGACCGCATCCGGCGGTTATTGACCTCAGCGCGCCTGTCTGGCTGGCCCGTCCTTCATTGCCAGTATCAAAGCAACCGTCCGGCGATCAATTGCGGCCTCACGGTTCCCGGGGCACCGATTGACGGCCTGCGGCCACTCTCTCGCGAAGCCGTCTTCATCCGCACCGGCCTGTCGGCCTATTCGGATCCTGATTTCGGCCGCATGGTCCGCCACCATGCCGGTCCGCCGTGCTTTCTGGTCGGGTTTTCGGCGCCGTTTTCGCTGATGGCGACCATGTTTGATGCCGTTGCGCGCGGGCAGCAGCTGACTGTCATTCCCGAAGCGGTCGGTGGCCGGGCTGTCGGGCTGCGTTCGGCCTCCAGTGTCCGCGACATCTCCTTCGACCTGATTGACCGCCTCAGCAGCACAATGCCGCTGGATGAAGTTGTGGAGACCTGGCTGCGCTCTCCCACAGCCCCAACCCTGAAAACGATTGGAATTGGCAGATGACCCAGAAATCACTCGCCCAATTTTTCCCGGACATCCAACAGGCGGATAATGACCGCGATCGCCTGCAGGTGGCCGATCTGGTGCTGGCTTTCGTCGAGACCGAATTGCGGGCTCTTGAAAGCAATGATGACGATCTGACCTATCTCGTCGAAGTGCTGCGTTGCGGCGTCCGGCGCGCCATGGATGATGATGAATCCTCTGCCGCGCGGCACATGCTGGTCGCCGGGTCGTCCGGTCGGCCCCACTAGCGCCGGCCTCGCTCGCAGATCTGTGATGCATTGGGGGGTTGGAATACGGTTGGCCCCTCCCCATGTCTTTGCTGGCGGTGGCTTTCATGCCCCGCCGGTAAATGCCCTGGAGACGTTTTCCCCCAAACGCCTCCAGCGAACGACCAGGCCTCTAACGTGCGTCCCCCCAGCCTGCCGAATGAGGTCTGTCAGGCACCGTCGGGCCCCCTGTCCCTGCCCGGCGGTGCCGCATTCTCTGACCCACCCCAATTGGAATAGCGCAATTGCGTTTTCAGCGGCATCGCCGGGTTGCACCGGGGGCAAACAGGTCTAGGCTCAGGTTTGGATCAACCTGAGCTGAGGAGCGCCGTATCATGGGGGCGGTCGTCGGAATCGCGCATGCCTACACGCGTGCGGAATTCATGGAAGCGGCCCGACGCCGCTGGCAAGATCAATTCGGAGCGGAGTGCGGCGAAACCGGCAACGCTTTCTTTGCGCAAATCTTTGACGATGCCTTGTCGGATGACCTGGAACGGGTCTCCGTGGAGGATATCGCCGCGCTTAGCGTCGAGTTCTGGGCATTCGGAGACCGGCGCGTCGGCGACGACATCCTGGTCCGTATGCGCACGGCAACCCGCGCTGACGGTGTCGATCTCGGCCGTGATGTCCTTGAAATCATCGGGAATGACCGGCCCTTCATCGTCGATTCGGTGATGGGCGAGATCGGTGCCCAGGGGCATGACGTGGTCGCCATGTTCCACCCGATCGTCCAGGTCCGGCGCGATGCCGAAGGCCGCCGCACGACCGAAGGTGGCCGCTGCACGGCCGAATCCATGATCCAGGTGCATTTGCCCGAGCTCGACGAGCTGTCCCGGCGCACGCTGATCGAGGGTGTCACCGCGACGCTCGACGATGTTCGTGTCACCGTCGAGGACTGGTCCGACATGCGCGCCCAGATGGATGAGTCGATTGCTCATCTGCAACAGGCGAAAACCCTGGCCTCACCCGAGGAAATCGCCGAGTCGCTGGAATTTCTGCGCTGGCTGCGCGATGATCACTTCGCCTTCCTTGGCTGCCGCATCTATGATTTCGACGTCAGCGAAGACGGTTCGATGGCCGATCGCCATCCGCGCGTCCGGCTGGATTCCGGGCGTGGCGTGCTGCGCGATCCGGAGCGCCACGTTCTGCGCAAGGGTTCCGAGCCGGCCGTCCTGACCCCGGCGATCGAAACCTTTCTGCGCGAGCCCACGCCGATCATTGTCGCCAAGGGCAATATGAAATCGCGCGTCCATCGTCGCGTCTACATGGATTATATCGGCGTCAAACGGTATCGCGAAGACGGTGCCGTGATCGGCGAATCCCGTTTTGTCGGCCTGTTTACCGCCGAAGCCTATGACCAGAGCGCTTCCCTGGTGCCGCTCATCCGCCGCAAGGTGCGGCGCGTTCTTGAGCGCGCCGGCAAGGCGCCGGGTACGCATAATGCCAAGAAACTGCGCAATACGGTCGAGAATTTCCCGCGCGACGAGCTCTTCCAGACCGACGAGAATGACCTGCTGGAAATCTGCCTCGGCATCCTGCACCTGCATGACCGGCCGCGCACCAAGCTCTTCATTCGCCGTGACCAGTTCGACCGTTTCGTCTCGGCCCTGCTCTTCGTGCCGCGCGACCGCTATAATTCGCAAGTCCGCGAGCAGGCGGGCGAGCTGATCCGCGAAGCCTTTGGCGGACGTCTGTCTGCCTATTACCCGCAATTCGGTGACAGTTCGCTGGCGCGGGTCCACTTCATCATCGGGCTCAACCCTTTCGATCACCCCGAGCCGGATATCGCCGAGCTCGAGCGGCGCGTGACGCGGCTGTCGCGGACCTGGGAAGACGATCTGGAAACCCATGTCCGGCGAACAGCGTCGGAAGCGATCCGCCTGCGCATGCCGGCCTATCAGGATGCCTTCAAGGCCGGGTATCGCGAGCTCTATGATTCCAGCGAAGCGCTGGCCGATGTCATGAAACTGGAATCACTCGATTCCAGCGACAAGGTTGCGGTCCGCGTCTATCGCGAAGCCGATGATGAACAGACTGAATTGCGTCTCAAAATCTATCGTGTCGGCAAGCCGGTCTCGCTGTCCCGGGTCATGCCCGTGCTGGAAAACCTCGGCGTTTACGTCGTCCAGGAAACCGGTTTCCCCGTTGACCGCCGCGGCCGCAATGGCGAGTTGGTTGACCGGGCTTATGTCCATGATTTCGAAATCCGCTCCGACGCGCTCAAGCATCAATCCCTGGAAGAACTGGGTCCAAAGCTCGAGGATGCCCTGCTCGCCATGGCCGAGGGCCGTGCCGAGGATGACGGCTTCAATCGCCTGATCGTCGAAATCGGCGTGACCTGGCGCGAGGCAGCTTTCCTGCGTACCTGTGCGCGCTATCGCCAGCAAACCGGTCTCGATCCGTCGCAGGCAATCCAGGAAGAGGCGCTCGCCGCCTATCCCGATATTGCACGCGGCCTGCTCGAACTGGCCCGGGTCAAGTTCGACCCGGGATTTGACGGCGAACACAAGGCCCGGATTGAGGCGGCCAATGAGGTCGGTCAGCAAATCCTGACCCAGCTCGATGCCGTTCGCAGTCTCGACCATGACCGCGCCCTGCGGCGCATGTTCGCCCTCATCCAGGCGACGCTGCGAACCAATTTCTATCAAGCTGATGCTGCGGGCGAGGTGAAGCCGCGGATTTCGATCAAGATCGACAGCGCTTCGCTGGTCGATCTGCCGCTGCCCAAGCCCTATCGCGAGATCTTTGTCTGGTCGCCGGATGTCGAGGGCATTCACTTGCGTTTCGGCCCGGTCGCCCGTGGCGGCCTGCGCTGGTCAGACCGGCGTGATGATTTCCGCACCGAAGTGCTCGGCCTGGTCAAGGCGCAGCAGGTCAAGAATGCTGTTATCGTGCCGGTCGGATCGAAGGGTGGATTCTATCCAAAAACCCTGCCGCGCGACGGTTCGCGCGACGAGATTTTCGAAGCCGGCCGTGAAGCCTACAAGACCTTCATCCGTGGCCTGCTCGATGTCACCGACAATATTGTCGATGATGTCGTGGTTCATCCTCAATCGACCGTGTGCTGGGACGATGATGACCCGTATCTGGTTGTCGCCGCCGACAAGGGAACGGCGACTTTCTCCGACACCGCCAATGGCATGGCAACCGACGAGTTCGATTTCTGGCTCGGTGATGCGTTCGCCTCGGGTGGATCAGCCGGTTATGATCACAAAAAGATGGGGATCACCGCGCGCGGTGCCTGGGAATCGGTCAAACGCCATTTCCGGGAACTGAACAAGGATATCCAGAGCGAGCCCTTCACCGTCATCGGTGTTGGCGACATGTCCGGCGATGTGTTCGGCAATGGCATGCTGTTGTCGAAACAGATCCGCCTGCTCGCGGCCTTCGACCACCGCGATATCTTCATCGATCCCGATCCGGGTGATTGCGAGCAGATGTGGAATGAGCGCAAGCGCTTGTTCGACCTGCCCCGCAGCTCCTGGCAGGACTATGACAAATCACTGATTTCCAGCGGCGGCGGTATTTTCTCGCGGGCCGAAAAATCCCTGCCCCTGTCCGACGAAATCCGGGCCCTGACCGGGCTGACAACGCCCACGGCCAGCCCGGCGGAACTCATTCACGCCCTGCTCAAATCCGAGGCTGAACTGCTGTGGTTTGGTGGTATCGGCACCTATGTCAAAGCCAGCCATCAACAGCATGGCGAGGTCGGCGACAAGACGAATGAAGGCGTTCGCGTCAATGCAGCCGACCTGAAGGTCAAGGTCATCGGCGAAGGTGCCAATCTGGGCACAACCCAGGCAGCGCGGATTGAATACAGCCGCCTCGGCGGCCGGGCCAATGCCGATTTCGTCGACAATTCAGCCGGCGTCGACAGTTCGGATCACGAGGTCAATATCAAGATCCTGGTTCGGCCCATGGTGCGCAGTGGCGCGATGAGCCTGGCGGATCGCGATGTGTTGCTGGAATCGATGACAGACGACGTCGCCGATCATGTCCTCAAACACAATTATGATCAGACCCTGGCTCTCTCCATGGCCGAGCATTCCAGTATCGCTGATCTGGATGCCCATGAGCGTTTCATGGCGCGGCTGGAAAGCGTCGGGCAGCTCAATCGCGAGGTTGAGGGCCTGCCAAATCTGGAAGCGATGCGCAGTCTGAAGGAGCGCGGCCTGGGACTCACCCGTCCCGAACTGGCTGTGTTGATTTCCTACGCGAAAATCACCCTGTTCGATCAGCTGGTCGCATCGGATGTGCCCGATGATCCGCACTTCCATTCCATGCTGGTCAACTACTTCCCCAAGGGGCTCCACAGCTATACCGACGCCATGGAGGGTCACCGGCTGAAACGGGAGATCATCTCCACCGTTCTCGCCAATGAAATGATCAATCTGGGTGGACCGACCTTTATTCACCGGGCGATCGATTCAACGGCGGCCGCCGTGCCGGCCATCGCCCATGCCTTTGAGGTCGGACGCCAGATTTTCCGCTTCAGCGAACTCTCGACAGAAATCAATCGTCTCGACAACGAGGCTCCGGCCTCGGTGCAGATTGAGCTGCATGGGGAAATCATCCGGCTCTTGCGGCGCCAGGCCTATTGGCTGGTCCGGCGCAATCGCGGACGCGCGGCGTCGACCCTGGAGAACATAGGCACGGTAATCGGTAATTATCAGGCCGGCGTCCAGGAATTGCGTTCCATGGCGCACGAGATCATCTCCGATCACGAGCGCAAGGGTGTCCGGGCTCGCAAGCAGAAGTTTGTCGCTGCCGGCGCTCCGGCAGCCCTGGCCAAGGCCGTCGCCGAATTGCGGCCCCTGACTTCATCGACCGATGTGATAGACATGGCCGTGGCAAGTGACTGGCCGCTCGCTTCGACCGCCTATATCTATCATGCGATCGGTGCCCGTTTCCGCTTCGACCGTTTGCGCGGTCTGGGCCAGGAAGTGTCCTCCGAACTGCACTGGGACCGCTTGGCCGTGCGCCGCCTGATGGAAGACCTCTATGCCAGCCAGCAGACGCTGGCCGCTTCGGCCATGCGCTTTGCTGCCCAGGCCGGGGGATCTCTGGCCAGTGGCGTCGAAAGCCCGTCGCGGGAATGGGCGGACTCGCTGGTCGAGGCCTGGAATACGGTCAATGGCGATGAAGCCGATCGGGTTGACCTGGTTCAGCGCCAGCTTGATGAGTCGGGATCATGGACCCTGTCCAAGCTCTCGATCGCATCGACCCAGCTTGGCGAAATGGCGTCAGTGGCCCAGCCCTGACATAGGATCGTTTCAAGCCTACCGGGTATGGGGTTCGACAGGGTCGAACCCCTGCCAGGCTCGCTGAACGCGACCTAGGGCGCGAGTTCGAGGCTGAGGGTTTCCAGCCAGTCGCTGCGCGCCTGTTCGGCCGCATCAAGATCGAAATTGATCCGGGGATCCGGCGGCGGATTCGGCTCGTCAAACGCGTGAGTCAAGCCCGACCAGACCTGGACATCGACCCGATGACCGGCCGTTTCGGAGCGCTCGAACAGGCGTTCGCAATCGCCCGGTGGCGCAATCATGTCATTCTCCGCCAGGATCGCGTGCAGCGGAATTTCGCGGGCATATTCACGCCCATTGCTGCGCATGGGAAAGCCGCAATAGGGATAGAGGGTCATTGCTGTGCGGACGCCGGCCAGATCGGGAACCGGACCCGTGCTGTGCTCCAGCGCCTCCGGGGCGACATTGCGACCCGCATCATCGAGCGCTTCGAGCACCGTCCAGCCCCCATGGCTCCAGCCGATCAGGGCCAGGCGCGAGGCGTCGATACGGCTGTCCTCACGGGCGATGTGGAGCCCGGCAAAGACGTCGGCAGCGCGCTCACGGCCCCATAGGCGCAGGCCGGTGCAGACCTGGCTCATCGCGGCAAAGCGGTCGATCCCGCGCGCCGCATTCGATCCGATGATCAGCACGCCATATCCGGCATCCAGGGCGGAGCGGGCATAGTCTTCCTGCACCTGTCGCAGGCCGCCGCAACCGTGAAACATCAGAACCGCGGGAACCGGGCCCGTCGCGGTTTCGGGAATCCGGACATCGGTAAACGGCCGGATCAGGTCGGCCTGTTCTTCCAGCGTGCGCTGGGGCACGCCAAAACCGCTCGCATTGGAGCTGGCAGAGGCTCCCAGTCCGGTTGCGGCGATGGCCAGGGCGGCGGGAATGGCGCGGAGCAAAAAATTGAACATCATGGCGCCAATGTGCCGCTGCGACCGGCCGCGTCAATGTTTAGTTGATTCACATTGACCCGGGCGGGCCCGCATCAATGGCGGAAGTGGCGCATTCCGGTGAAGACCATGGCCAGACCGGCTTCGTCAGCGGCGGCGATGACTTCATCATCGCGGATGGAACCGCCCGGCTGAATGATCGCCGTCGCGCCAGCCTCGATAGCGGCCTTCAGGCCGTCGGCGAAGGGGAAAAAGGCGTCCGACGCACAGACCGAGCCCTGGGTGTGCGGGCCGTCCCACTCATTCTCGACTGCCGTCGCCTCGGCCTTGCTCAACGCCAGGCGTGCGGCTTCGAGCCGGCTGGTCTGACCCATGCCGATGCCGGCGGTCGCGCCGCCACGGACATAGACGATCGCGTTGGATTTGACGTGTTTGACCACTTTCCAGGCGAAGAGGAGGTCGGTGAGCTCCTGTTCGGTCGGGGCCCGTTTGGTAACCGTTTTCAGCTCGCTGGGGAGGACGCGACCCGTGTCGCGCTCCTGGACCAGCAGTCCGCCAGCCACCGTCTTGACCAGCCAGCCGGTCTGGTCGGGATCCGGCAGCGCGCCCGTCAGGAGCACGCGCAAATTCGGCTTGGCGGACAGGATTGCGAGGGCGTCCTCATCAGCATCCGGCGCGACGACCACTTCGGTGAAGATCCGCACCACTTCATTGGCGGTTTCTGCGTCGAGCTTGCGATTCATCGCCACGATACCGCCAAAGGCTGACACCGGGTCGGCGGTCAGCGCGTTCTCATAGGCGGTGGTCAGCTTGTCGTGCAGCGCGACGCCGCAAGGATTGGCGTGTTTGACGATCACGACCGCGGCCGTGCTTTCCGGATCAAACTCGGCGGCCAGCTCAAAGGCGGCATCGGCATCGGCGAGATTGTTGAAGCTCAGCGCCTTGCCCTGCATCTGACGGGCGGTCGTGATGCCGGGCCGGATTTCCGACGTACGGTAGAGCGCCGCGGCCTGATGCGGGTTTTCGCCATAGCGCAGCGGTTGCAGCAGATGGCCGCCAAAGGCGCGATAGCTCGGCGTCGGGATGTCGAGGGAATCGGCAAACCAGTTGGAGATTGCGGCGTCATAGGCTGCCGTGCGGCCATAGGATTTCGCCGCCAGCCGCTTGCGCAGATCCAGCGATGTCGACCCGGCCTGCGCTTCGATCGCGTCGAGGACTTCGTCGAGGTCTTCGCCATCGACACAGACGGCAACCCAGGCATGATTCTTGGCCGCAGCCCGGATCATGGCGGGCCCGCCGATATCGATATTCTCGACACAGGTCGCGTATTCGGCGCCCTTCGCGACGGTATCCTCGAACGGGTAGAGATTGACATAGAGCAGGTCGATTGCCGGGATGGCGTGCTGTGCCATGTCCGTGACGTCCTGTTCGTTATTGCGGCGGCCCAACAATCCGCCATGGACCCGCGGGTGCAGGGTCTTGAGGCGGCCATCCATCATTTCGGGAAAGGCGGTGACCTCGGCGACATCCAGAGCCGCGATGCCGGCATCGTGCAGCGCCTTGAGCGTGCCGCCGGTTGAGAGGATTTCGACATCCGCCGCCGCCAGGCGCTGTGCCCGTTCGATCAGGCCGGTCTTGTCCGACACGGATATCAGGGCGCGTCGAAGCGGAACTAGATCCAGATCGGGCATGGGCGGGGCTCCATTCATTCGCAATCAATTGGGTTGGTCGCGGAGGTAGCATGACGGTCGGACATGTCAATCAGATCGGCGCGGCCGGGCTGAGACCACACACTTGCTTCAGGGCCAGCTTCACCGCCTCGACATCCTGGGTTTCAGCCGCCGAGAGCAGGGTGGCCAGCCGGGACTCGATCTCGCGGGGATCGGTGCAGGGACCATCGACGAGCCAGACGCCTGGAATCGTGGTGTCCTGAGTATGTTCAAAGGGATAGACCAGGCTTTCATGCCGTTTCTCGCCGGGCCTGAGGCCAACGACGGACAGCGTGCCGGGCGCGTCCGGATCGCGGCCGCGCAGACGCAGTAACTGGCGGGCGAGGCGCAGGATCGAGACCGGTTCGCCCATGTCGAAAACATAGAGCGCACCATTCAATGATGGATTGGCTGCTGTCTGTGCCGCTGCCGACAAGACCAGGCCGGACGCTTCCTCGACCGTCATGAAATACCGTGTGGCTTCCGGATCGGTGACCGTGATGGCGCGGCCCAGCTCGATCTGACGTTCGAATAGCGGAACGACAGACCCGGTTGATCCAAGGACATTGCCGAAACGGACAACACAGATCCGCGTCGCGCTGCCGGGGACAGCCGCTGACTGGGCAAAAAGCTCGGCGGCGCGTTTGGTGGCGCCCATGATATTGGTCGGTTCGACCGCCTTGTCGGTTGAGATCAGGGCCACAACCTGTGCCCCGTGCTGGACCGCGGCCTGGATGGTCTGGATCGTTCCGAGCACATTGGTGCGCACCGCTTCGCCGGGATTGCGCTCGCTCATCGGTACGTGTTTCAGCGCCGCCGCGTGCAGGACGACGTCTGGTTTTTCTTCCGAGAAAACCTGCTCCAGCCGCACCGCATCGCGGACATCGCCGAGCACGGCACGCCAGGCCACCTGGGGCGAGCGGGTGGCGAATTCCAGGTCGATTTCGTAGAGATTGGCTTCCGAGGAATCGAGCAGGATCAGCTTTTCCGGGCCAAGATTGGCCGCAAGCCGGGCCAACTCCGACCCAATCGTGCCGCCCGCACCGGTGACCAGAACGCGCTTGCCCTCGATCAACGGGCGCGCCGGCTCCAGGTCCGGCGCCCGCGGTGGCCGGTTCAACAGGTCGGCAGCTTCGACCGGCGAAAAGGCGCCGGGCCCCTCTGCCGGGCGCGCTCGGGAAAGCTTGGCGCCCGAGCGAGCCGCGATCCGGACCAGCGCGTTGACCAGTTCAACATCCGTATGTGTTCCCGCCAGCACCAGGCGCGGCGGCAGTTTCTCGGCTTCCGACAGGCGTTTGAGGGCGGCCGGCAGAACGTCCAGTCCTCCGAGTACCGGGACGCCATGAATGGCGCGGCCGGCGAGGGCGAGATTGGGCTCGATCAGGCCTTTTGGCCGGAAAGGGGCCGAACCATTGCGCCGCGCCAGGTCGCGCAGGGCAGTGTCGAGGTCTTCCTCAGTGCCGACCAGAATGGCGGCCGGCTTGCTGCGATCCTCAAATTGCAGCACCGATTGCAGCCCGCGGGTGCGCCAGGAGGCGACGATCAGCCGCGAGCCGAGCATCAGGCCGATCAGGATCGGGATTTCGATCAACTGGCTGGTCCGCGGGAAACCATCGAGCCGGTTGATCAGGAAGAGGATGGGCAGGAAGACCAGATTGGCGATGATGATCGCCATCAGGATGCGGGCCGCATCATTGAGCGCGGTATAGCGCCACAATCCACGATGCAGGCCATGGACCGGGAAAACCACCGCGCAGGCGAGCGCAAATACGGCCACCGATTGCAGCATGATGGAGTCGGGCGGCGGGGTGCCCTCGAACAGGTAGCGGATATGGATCGCCGCCCACATCGAGGCTGCGCCAGCCCCGAGGTCAAACAGGGCGACCCAGATCATCGTCATCTTGCTGCCCGTTGATACGGGCGCCGGCGCGTCGGGGCGTGGTGTACTCATGGATATTCCCCCGCAGCGCCGCCAATACGGCCGAGGCGCTGAAACGCCCACCGTACACGATTTGGTGGCCGGTCGCCTGCCCCGAACGGTTCTGCTTCGCCCTGCACGACAATCTGGGTCGCGCGCTGGGGTGGGGCGCCGGCCGCGAGATAGACGGAGCGCTCGAGACGGATCGGCTCGCCATCACACCGGAAACGCCACCCCGCTCCGGACGGCTGCACCAGCAGAACGCTCATCGAGTCCCGTGCCAGTGAGGCGCGGACGCCGGGGTGGAGATGGAAGCGGATCGCAAAACGCCAGCGGACCTCGACATCATCGGGCGCCCCGTCATCAATCGGGCGGAACAGGGCGTCCTCGCCGCGGACATCGCCACCATCGGCCGCCAGGAAGATCCGGCGCCGGTGCGAGAGCCCGTATTCTTCGCGATAACCCTCATGGCCGCCCTCGAGCCAAACGCCGAGTTCCTCTTCATTGCGCCGCGCCGTGACCGGACCGGGCGAGGTTGCGAGCCGGGGTCCGAGCAGTGAACGCTGCCAGCCGGGCGACAACAGCCGCGCCGAAGAGGTCTCTTCCAGGGTCAGGGTCGAGTGGGCCGCCGTCGCCCGGACAGCTTCACGCCAATTGGCGGGTTGATCATCGGCCCAGCCACAATTGACGACGAGGCGGCCGCTGGCCGTGCACAATTCGAAGGCCAGCGCGGATGCGTGGGCCTCGACACTCAGCGCGCCGCGCGGCGGTTCGCCGACATCGAGCAGGACTGTGGCACCGCCGGCATGGGCACGCTGATAGCCGGAATGGGGCGCGAATCCGAATGTGCGCGACTTGATGTCTCCGCGTTCGAGCACTGCCGCCAAGGCCGCCCGGTCACCCTCGCCGCCGCCATGGAAGCTTGCCAGCCCGCCATCTACGGTCTGGAAGAAACGCGCCATCGGCGCCAGCCGCTCGACGGCGCGCTGCAGCGAGGCGGGCAATTCTGTCTCGAGTCCGGCCGCGACATCGCGCACGGTGACCAGGTCAATCAGCGCTTCGGCCACGGCGCGCGGCGCGCGGGACAAATGTCCGCCATCAGGCAGGATCTGGCGGTCGATCTCATGGCTATAGGCTGCGATCGCCGCCTTCAGCATTGCAGCCTCGCCCGGCAGGCACAGACCGGCCAGGGTCAAGGCCGCAGCGCAACGCAGCCGGATGATCCCATCCGGTGCCAGAGGCAGGGCGCGTTGCAGATAGCGCGTCTGGCGCACAAGGCAGCGCAGCCGTGCAGCGTGACGCCGGATTGCGTCCTCGTTGTCGCCACCGGGCACCGCAAACAGCAATTCGCCGCTGCGTAACCAGTTCATCAACCGGGATGACAAGACGTCCTGTGACCAGGCGAAGCTGTTCCAGCGGCCAAAGCCCTGGATCCAGGCATCGACGAGTCGGCGCGCTTCATCGCCCGACGTTTCGGCGGCGGCACAATCGCGCAACCACCCGAAACCGTGCAGGCTGCAGGCGAAGGCGCGAGATGGCGTCGAGCGTGACCAGATGCCCGCCTTGCCGGAGTCGGCGTCGAGCTGGTCGCCGGCCAGGTCAAACCGGCCCTCCAGAATTTCGGCACCGCGCCCGGTATGGCCCGAATAGAAGTCCGCCGGATAGGCGCACAGGGTTTCAGGGATCGGACCGAGTGCGCGCATCGAGCGCAGCAGGCCGATGGCGTTGACGGTCGAGGAGGCCTCGCGCCTCAGTGCCTGGATGGCGGCAATCGGATAGTCAGACAGACGGACAGCGCCAGCCATTGCCGCTACCCACGCAACGCTTGGATATTCTGCCGGTACAGGTCGGGGCCGCCCCTGAAGACGGCAGAGCCGGCGACGAGCGCGCTGGCGCCTGCATTGATACAGGCACTGGCATTACCCGGCGTGACACCGCCATCGACTTCGATAATCGTCGACAGGCCGCGCCGCTCAACCTGTTCGCGCAGGGTTTCGATCTTGCGCAACTGGCTGTCGATGAAGCTCTGGCCACCAAAACCGGGATTGACGCTCATCACCAGCACCAGATCGAGCTCGTCGAGCACATAATCGATCATGTCAGGCGAGGAAGACGGGTTGAGCGCGGCACCGGCCTTGGCGCCGCGCGCCTTGATCGCCTGGACGGTGCGGTGGAAATGCGGACCTGCTTCCGGGTGTGCCGTGATGATATTGGCGCCCGCTTCAATGAAGGCGTCGATATAGGGGTCGACAGGCGTGATCATCAAATGAACGTCGAACGGCTTGTCGCTATGCGGCCGCAGCGCCTTGATGACGCCGGGCCCGATCGTCAGATTGGGCACGAAATGCCCGTCCATCACATCGATATGGATCCAGTCAGCGCCGGCCGCGTCGATCGCGCGAACCTCGTCGCCGAGCCGGGCGAAATCCGCCGACAGGATGGATGGTGAAATGTAAACCGGAGCGCCCATGACAGATCGGATAACAGTGCTGTAGCACACGTGCAAGACACGCCCGCCGATCACGCTGAAACAGTGCCCAATCAGGCGCGCTTGGAAAAGCGGGCGATGAAGAATCCATCCATGCCGCCATGGCTGCGCCAGACCGCGGGTGTGACCCGCATGAATCCGCCCTTGGTGACCGATTCGGCCAGGTCGGTCAGCTCGGTCCGGGTGATGGCGAACGGTGCCAGGCTTTCATAATTCGAGATCGTATTGGCCAGCGCCTCGCCCTCCTGGGGCTGAAGCGAACAGGTGCATACGATCAGGCGCCCGCCCGGCTTGATCATCCGGATTGCCGATTTGATCAGCTCGAACTGGAGCGATTGCAGCTTGGCGACGTCTTCGGGACGCTTGATCCAGGCGCCTTCCGGATGGCGGCGCAGTGTGCCGGTCGCGGTGCAGGGCGCATCGAGCAAAACCGCATCGACGCGATTATCGGGGCGCCAGGTGCGGCCATCATCGACCACCAGCTCGGCTTCCAGTCCGGTGCGCTGCAGGTTTTCACTGACCCGCTTCATGCGTTGCTCGGACACGTCGACGGCGATGACCTTGGCGCCCATGGCAGCCAGCTGCATCGTCTTGCCACCAGGCGCGGCGCAGAGATCAACGATCGTTTCACCGGGCTTGACCCGAAGAAGCTGGGCGGGAAGTGCGGCAGCGGCATCCTGGGCCCACCAGGCCCCTTCGGCGAAGCCCGGCAAGGTGGTCAGATCGGTGATGCTGGCGCGGCGCAATGTGCCATTCGGCAGAATGGTGGCGCCCAGTTCGGCGGCCCAGTGTTCGCGCTCGGACGGAATTTTGACCGTCAGATCAAGCGGCGGGGTTTCCAGCAGGGCATTGGCGATCTTGCTGAGCTGGCCGGGCCCATAGGCGGTGCGCCAGCTCTGGACCAGCCATTCCGGCAGGTTTTCCTGCGGTGCGGTCGCGCCGGCAATCGCCCCGCCCTCGCGGTCGACCTTGCGCAGGACGGCATTGACCAGACCTTTGAGGCGGCGGGATTTATCGTCTTCATCGGCCAGCGAGACGGCCGAGGAGACGGCAGCGTGTGGCGGAACACCCATCCACAGCAATTGCGCGGCACCGGTCAGCAATATGGCCTGGATCGGGGCGGCGTTTTCCTCGATCGGTCTGGCGAGGAATTTGTTCAGGACCAGCCGGGTCTGACCGAGGCGGCGAAAGGTCGTCGAGACAATCGCGCGGGCAAAACCGCGGTCACGATCACTCATTGCCGCAAAGCCGGGATCGCGATGCAGGGCGGATTCAATCGTTTTGTGCTGTTTGAGCACAAGCGAATAGGCCCGGGCAGCCACCCGGCGGGGATCTAGTCCATCACTCATGCGCGCCAGCTAGCACGGCGGCCGGGCCACGTCTAATAGTCCCGGCGGCCCGGCTCGCTTGCAGTTCCGTGCTTGGCGCGGCCTTCCCGGCGCTGTAACGGATAGGGATGCAAGATGCCCCGGAAAATCCCGCCACCGCCCCGGCCCCTGACAAACAGCTGACACCTGCGGCGCAGCGCGCCCTGGCTGAAGCGAAGGCAAGGCAGGCCGCGATTGATGCAGCGGCGAACGGCCCGGCCGAAACCGGTGGCCCGAAAGGCCTTGAGCCGACCCGGTTCGGTGATTGGGAGCGCAAGGGCATGGCCAGCGATTTCTAAGCCCGACGCAAGGCCCTGCCCGGCGACGGATCGGGACAAAGCAGTCACCTACCCCTGACAGCCGCTATTGGATGCGCCGATTCGCCTGCCGGGTGCGCTCGCTTTGAGCGCTGCACGGTCCGGGCTAGTGTGCCGGAATGAAACGCTTGCTCGCCTTGATGCTGGCGGTCGCCGCGGCCACACCGGTCGCGCTCGCCCAGCCACAAACGGAGCCCCGCCTTGCCGGGGGCCCGGAGCGCATCTGCAGCGCTGCCGAGATTCGCCAGGCGCTGGATGGCAGTTATACCGGTTCGCCTTGCCGGTTCACGGAAATGCCGGATGGGCTGGAAGCGGTGCCTGCGGGAGCGGTTGCGCTGCGCGCGGGGAATCGCCCGGCCATGACCGCGCCAACCGTCTCGCTTCAATCTGCATCTCACAGCCAGCCTGTCCTGGCCCGGCCCGCGCAGGTATCGCCCGAGCAGGTCTGGCCCGTAAGTTACAGCGCAAACATGCCCAACACCCAGCCTCCGGCGGTGTCGCAGCGTTATCAGGGCGCGACCGTCACTACGTCACAGCAGCCTGTTCCGGCCTCCGGTCGCTCGGTGCACCAGCGCGCCCCCCAGGCCGAAACCGTGCGACTGGGCGATGATTTCTTCGTCGGTACTCTGGTGGGCGGTGTCGAGCGGCCCTTCGCGCCGGTTTACAGCTATCGCGGCGTGATCCTCATCGCGGCGGATGGCCGGGTCCGCGCCGGCCATGCCGGCCTCGGGCATCGCGCCCGGCAAGTGCGGGCGCTCGATCACCGCACAGCCCCTGTGCCGCATGTCGCCCCGCGCCGCGCCTACCCCTGACAGGCTGAATGCAAGTCAGGCCGTTGCGGGTTGCGGCGCTGCTGCGGCCATTTCAGCGATGATGGCGCGCGCTGCGGCGGCCGGATCGGTCGCGGCATTGATCGGCCGCCCGATCACCAGATGGGTCGAGCCATCGTGCAGGGCCGATCCCGGCGTGGCGACGCGTTTCTGATCATCGGCTGCGGCGCCCGCAGGTCGTATACCGGGCGTGACGATGAGAAAATCGCCGCCAAATTTCTGGCGAATCCCGGCGGCCTCATGGGCGCTGGCAACGATGCCATCGACGCCGGCTTCCAGGCTCTGCTCGACCCGGCGCATGACCAGATCGCGTGCGCCGAAGGCATAGCCCATTTCCGTGAGCATCTCGTCGTCATAGCAAGTCATTACGGTGACGCCGAGGATTTTGAGACCGCTATCGCCGCGGCCCGCGACGGCGGCGCGCATCACGGCCGGTTCAGCGTGGACCGTCAGCAGGTCGGCGCCCGTGTCGGCGAGGCTTCGGGTGGCTTTCTCGACCGTTGCCGGGATGTCGTGCAGCTTGTAATCGAGGAAAACCTGCTTGCCGGCCTGTTTCAGGCGGGTGCTCAGTTCCATGCCGCCAATCGGGATGAGTTGCAGCCCGATCTTGTAGAAATTGACGGTATCGCCGAGCGCTTCGATAAGCGCCCATGCGTCGGAGACAGTCGGCTTATCGAGCGCGACGATCAGGCGGGGATCAGCTTGTAACATAAGCCGCAGGTCTAGTCGGTATTGCTGCTGAAGATCAAGCGCAAACCGAGTGCGCCAAACGCCGTCGCGGCCAGACCGTTCAAGGCCCGGCGCAGGGTCAGCGAACGGGCCAGTCGGGCCTGCGCCGCACCGGCCGCCAGCGCGACCGCGACCAGGACCATCGTCCCCATCGCGAAAAACATCCCGCCGAGCATCAACATCTGGATCCAGACCGGGCCCAGCTCGGCATTGGTGAATTGCGGCAGGAAGGCGAGGAAGAACAGTCCGACCTTGGGATTGAGCAGATTGGTCATCAGGCCGCGCAGGAAGGCCTGCGAAGCCGAGGCCGATGCGCGGGCATGCGGCGCGGCGTCAAGCGAGCGTATTGTTTGCCAGGCCAGCCACAGCAGATAAATGGCGCCGCCATAGCGGACCACCGCGAGCGCATGTTCGGAGGCTGTCAGCAGGGCCGCCAATCCGATCGCCGCCGCCACGGTCCAGATCGCGCCGCCGGTGATGATACCGGCCACTGCACCCAGCCCGGCACGCAGCCCGCGCGAGGCGGTGGTCGCGAGCGTAAAGGCCATGTCCGGTCCGGGCGTCAGCGCGAGCGCCAGACCGCCGGCGAGAAAAAGCGGCAACAGGGTGAGATCGAGCATGGATCAGTCGCCGGCGGCCGGGCTTGCCGGCTCGACCTCGCCGCGACGGACGCTGCCCGTGCTGCGCTCCATCATCCACATCGAGGCCGGTGTCGGCAGGACCTGGTTGAGGCCGGTGAGAAATTTATACCACAGGCCCGGAACGCTGATCGGCTGATTGCGCTGGACGGCATTATAGCCGGCCTCGGCAACCTGTTCGGCGGTCAGCCACCAATAGGACGGCATTTTCGACACCAGGTCGCGCGTTTCATTGACGTCGTGGAATTCGGAATAGGTGAAGCCCGGGCACAGGGCTGTGGCGTGGATGCCGTATTCCTTGCCTTCAAAATGGAGTGACTGGCTGAACTTGATCAGCGCCGACTTCACCGCAGCGTAAAGCGTGTGGCCCTTCGATCCGGGCATCAGGCCGGCGACGGAGGCGACATTGAGAATCCGGCCATAGCCGCGCGCCTGCATGCCCGGCATCACCCGGTGCACGAGCTCGGCATAACTGCCCAGCATCAGTTGCAGGAAGTCGGCCTGCTGTTTCCAGCTGGTCTGGGTATAGGTTCCGGGGAGGCCGAAACCGGCATTATTGACCAGGCCGTCAATCTGGCGGCCCTCGGCCTCAACGGCGTCAATGACCTTCTTCGGGGCGCTGGCCTTGGACAGATCGGCCGCGATCACCAGGCTGTCGACGCCGTACTGGGCCTTGATTTCCTCAGCCAGGGCTTCGAGCCGGTCCTTGCGCCGCGCGGTCAGGGCGAGGTCCCAGCCATTGGCGGCAAATTCGCGCGCCAGCGCCTTGCCAATGCCCGAGGAGGCGCCGGTAATCAGAACAAGATGACGTCGCATGGGAAATTCTCCGGGGGGCAGGAAACAGGGCTGGTGACAGGGCACAAAGTGGGAAGTGGCGCGGGGAAAGTCCAGCGCGCTATTGTGGCCCGTCCGTTGTCCCCGCGAAAATGTGAAACGGAAAGGCTTCGACCAGGCGGCGCGAGAATTCGAGCCCGCGGACCGGATTGCCGAGCCGGTCGAGGGGTGGGCTCCAAAGCCCGATACCGCAAACTCCGGGTACGACGAGCATCAACCCTCCCGAGACACCCGATTTCGCTGGCAGGCCGACAACAAAGGCAAACTCGCCGGAAAAATCATACATGCCGCAGGTCAGCATCAGGGACAGCGTATTGCGAACCGTGGCCGGCTCCGCGATACGGTGGCCGGTCAGCGGGCAAACGCCACCATTGGCCAGTGTCGCGGCTGCCACTGACAGGGCGCGGCAATCGAGGGAGATGGCACAACTACGGAAATAGAGGTCGAGGGCGCGATCGACGATGCTCCCCTCGGGGAAGACATCATGGCTCTCCATCAGCTTCGCCAGGGCGAAATTGCGTTCGGCCGTGCCCCTTTCCGAATTATAGACGGCTTCGTCAAAACTGCAGGCCTGGCTGCCAATGGCCGAGCTCCAGAAGCGCATCAGCATGTCGAAGCGCTCGGCAACCGGGCGTCCGGGGCGGATCATGGCGCTGCACATGATGGCACCGGAATTGATCATCGGATTGTGCGGGCGATTATCCCGGTTGAGGGTCAATTCATTGAAGCCCTGACCCGAGGGTTCGCGGCCGACATGCTCATGCACGAAACGCTCGCCATTCAGGCCCAGGGCGAGGGCGTAATTGAGCGGCTTCATCACTGATTGCAGACAGAAGGGGGTTTCCGCGTCGCCCAGCGCCATCCGCTGACCGTCAATACTGCAGACCGCGAGACCGAAACTGTCGGGATCCTGCTTCGCCAGTTCGGGAATATAGCTGGCGACCTCGCCGCCCGTGGCGGCCTGGGCATGGGCGTAGATATTGGCAATCCGGTTTTCGAAGACAGGAAAATTCTCGATCGCCAGATCGCCGTCGAGAATCTGTAGCAGGAAGCGGCCAATATCCGGGGTCAGCCCGGCTTTGATTGCTTCGGCGTCGAGTGCGATACCGCTGTCGAGAAAGCGGCGGGCGTCGGCCAGCCGCGGCATGTCAATATCGATGCCGGAGAGCAACAGCCGCTGCCGCAAGTCTGTGGCGGTGGCGAGGCCTTCGTCCCGGGCGCAGCGCAGGAGACGCGCCAGCAATTCGCGTGTTGTCGCAGCGTCGGGCCGGTCGTGCTCGAAACGGGCACGGCGGCCGGAAAAACCGGAAAAAGCTGAAACAGGGCGTGTGACCATGGCGGTAGATTGCGGTGGATCGGCGGCCTGTCCAGTGGTGAATACGCAATATCTGCTGCTGCAAGACGAAATATCCGGCCGGACCACTTGCGCACAAAGGGCGGGAGCGCTACGCGGGCTGCACACAATGCGAAGGGATAAGCGGCCATGAAGACTCCAGCCAAAGTGAAGAAGATCGTTCTTGCCTATTCCGGCGGGCTCGACACATCCGTGATCCTGAAATGGCTCCAGGATGAGTATGATGCTGAAGTCGTCACCTTCACCGCCGATCTCGGCCAGGGCGAGGAGCTGGAACCGGCGCGGCGCAAGGCCCAGGCCGCCGGCGTCTCGGAAATCTTCATCGATGATTTGCGCGAGGAGTTTGTCCGCGATTTCGTTTTCCCGATGGTGCGCGCCAATGCGATCTATGAAGGCCTGTATCTGCTCGGCACTTCGATTGCGCGGCCGCTGATTTCCAAACGCCTGGTCGAGATCGCCCACGAGACTGGCGCCGATGCCGTCGCTCACGGCGCCACGGGCAAGGGGAATGACCAGGTTCGTTTCGAGCTGGGCGTCTACGCCCTCGACCCGGATTTGCGGGTTATCGCGCCCTGGCGCGAATGGGACCTCAACTCGCGCACCAAGCTGATCGCCTATGCCGAAGAGCACGGGATTGAAGTCGCCAAGGACAAGCGCGGCGAGGCGCCCTTCTCGGTTGACGCCAATCTCTGGCACACCTCCTCGGAAGGCAAGATGCTCGAGGATCCCGCCGAGGAAGCCTCCGAACTGGTCTACCAGCGCACTGTCCGGCCGGAAGATGCGCCCGATGTGCCTGAATATGTCACCATTTCCTTCAAGCGCGGCGATGCCTGCGCCATTGACGGCAAGGCGATGAGCCCGGCCACCCTGCTGACCCGGCTCAATGAACTCGGCGGCAAGCACGGCATCGGTCGGCTCGACCTGGTCGAGAACCGCTTCGTTGGCATGAAGTCCCGCGGCGTCTACGAGACCCCGGGCGGGACGATCCTGATGTCGGCCCACCGTGGTATCGAGCAGATCACCCTCGATCGCGGTGCGGCCCACCTCAAGGACGAGCTGATGCCGCGCTATGCCAAGCTTCTCTATGAAGGCTTCTGGTTCTCGCCGGAGCGCGAAATGCTGCAGGCGGCGATCGATTCCAGCCAGGAATATGTCACCGGCGATGTCCGGCTCAAGCTCTACAAGGGCTCGGTCAATGTCGTCGGGCGCAGTTCCGATCACTCGCTCTACTCGCAAGCGCACGTCACTTTCGAAGAGGACGAAGTCTATGACCAGAAGGATGCGGCCGGCTTCATTCGCCTGAATGCACTTCGGCTTCAGTTGCTCGCGCGGCGCAAGCGCCGGTTGGGCCGCAATGATTGAGGATAAGCGCGTTCTCGCACCGGCCAACCGAGTCAAGCGCACGTATCTTTAATTCATCGGGCCAGTTAACGCTTTACAGACAGCACGATACGAGTGATTTTGCGCCGCCGGTTTGACCGGGGTGTCATCATGCGACGCCCCTGGACGGGTGATAGACTGCCCCGTGGCTCATCTGTAGGGCCGCGCATGAGTGAGAACTTCATGCTGTCAACGGCTGTCCAAGATGTCTTTGTAATCCTCGTGCTGGCTTTAACGCTGTTCGTGATGGCGAGGAATTTGCGGGCTATCAGCTTCGCGGGAATCTCGCGTGAACTCGGCCTGATTGCAGTCGGGATGGCGATCTGGGGCGGATACCACCTCCTTCATCTCGTGTTCCTGATGGCTGGACCGGTCTTGGTCGGCGAGGGACAATCTGTCCAGATCGGCACGGTCCTGGAGACCTGGGTCCGCTGGGCCTGTGAAACGGTCGCGACGATATTGTTCCTGTTGGGGGTGGTGCAACTCACCTGGCGATTTGGCCGCTTGATGGAAAGCCTGGAGCAATCAACATCGGCGCTTGAGCATGAGCACCATGTGCGCACGACGCTCGAGAATGAGCTCAAGACCGCGGTGGAGAGCCAGCGGGAGTCCAGCCAGCATGAATCGGAATTCCTGCTGGGGCTGAGCCATGAATTGCGGACACCGCTCAACGGGATTATCGGGCTGGGCAGCCTGCTTGGAAACACCGAGCTTGATCCGGCGCAACGCAAACTGCTCGCCACGATGGAGCAATCCGCCCAGACGATGCTGGCGCGGGTTGGTGTCGTGATCGACCTGTCGCGGTTGAGGTCAGACCAGGTTGAAGTGCGCAATCTGGTCTTCTCACCGGCTGAGCTCGTCAAATCGATTGAGGCCCTGTTTGCGCCGTCCGCGCGTGACAAGGGTCTGGTGTTTGCCACCGAGATCTCCGCCGCAGCGACGAAGCAGGTTATCGGTGACAGCCGGTTGACGCGGCAGCTGCTTTCAACGCTCGCCTCGCTGGTGATCAAATACAGCCCGCCCGGCACCATTCGCGGCCTGATCGATGTCGAGGAAGAAGGCGAGGGACTCGCCTGGGTGAAGTTCACGGCGGTCGCAGGGGAATTACATTTTCCACCCGAGGTAATCGAACGGGTGCGTGCCGAGTTCGGCAGTATGCGCGGTGATGGTGGCATCGGCTTGGCGATCTGCTGGCGTCTGGCCACCTTGATGGACGGCACGCTGGAGATCGACAGTCAGGCTGACACCGGCACAGTGATCACTGTGTGTCTGCCGATGCGACGGGAAGTCTAGCCGGCGTCCGTTTCCTTTAGGGCTGGATGCGTCCCCGGCACCGCTCTATGCTCCGTGCGAACCGGACACGAGGCCCCGCATGACCCGCTTACTTCCGACGCTTGTACTTCTGTCGATACTGGCCGCCTGCGCCGGTCCTGAAACCATGGCGGGCTTTGATCGTCCGGGCTTGCTGGAACGGGCTCCGGCTGACCGGTCTGCCGACCTGCAGCGCGCTGAGCGGCATATTCTGGTCGTCCGGCATGCGCGCAAGATCTCGTCGGACTGCAATGCGCTTGATTGTCCCCTCAGCCCTCAGGGCGAGGCCATGGTGGCGCGGCTGGCCGAGCTGATCGGGACTCCGGCGGTTGACCAGGCCTATGCGAGTGCCGCCTGCCGGACCCTGCGAACCGCCGAGGCCGGAGGTCAGGCGGTGATCGTTCATCAGGCCGGGGACGGCATGGAGGCGGGTTGTGCGGCGCAGGACGTGATTACGCGCAATCGCGCCACGGCCTTTGCCGATGCGGCCGCTTCGGACGCTCGCTGGACATTGGTCGGCGAGCATTCCAACACCAGCTGTCTCTGGCTGGCGCAATTTGCCGGCCCGGAGGCATCGCAGGCCGTTGGCTGCAGCGACGGGCGTCTGGCCGATCATGCCTATGGCGATATTTTCTGGCTTTACCAGCTGGATGGTGGCTGGCAGGTGACGGTTCTGCCGTCCGCCTTTGAGGTCGATGCGCAAGACTAGCCTAGCGGGTAGCTCGTGACCGGCTGATAGATATTGGCGTCACCGCGGCTCAACCAGCTGGCATAGAGGCTGAAGCGTGAGATCCTCACTGGATCACACCGGAAGGTGCCGAGCGCCTGCGTGAAGCCGGCCAGGGCCTCCACCGGCGTTTTTCTGAGATAGGCGAGGGTGACGTGGGGAACGAAATCGCGCGTTTCGGCGGCAAGCCCGGCCCGTCGGGCCGCGCGTTCGCATTTCGTTTGAAGAGCCAGCAGCGCCGGAGCGGGCTCGGCGCCAATCCACAGTGCATGTGGCTCCAGCCGGCCAAACCAGCCCGCACCCTTGAGTGTGAGATCAAAGGCCGGTGCGGTAATTTTTCCGAGCTCGAATTCGAGATCCTCGGCCTTGCGTTCATCGATATCGCCGAAAAAACGAAGCGTCAGATGGAGGTTTTCACGCGGCCTCCAACTGGCACCGGGCAGGCCTGACTGCAGGGCCAGCAGTGGATCGCACACGCTGTCCGGCAGGCCGATGGCGGCGAACAGGCGCTGGCTCATGGCGTCACTTCTCGCAGCGGCAGGACGAACAGGGCTGTGGCGATGAAGTCCGCCAGCGGGGCGGCCATAAGCTCGACGCCCTCGGCCGTCGGGTGCAGGCCGTCGCGCTGCAGGAGTTCAGGGCGCAGGATGACCGGCCCCAGCAGGAAAGGGTAGAGAGCGATATCCTCGGCCTGTGACAGGTCGGGATAGATCGCGTCGAATTGCGCGCGGTACTCCACACCCATATTGACCGGAGCCTGCATGCCCGCGAGGACAATGTCGAGATTGCGGGCCCGCGCCAGGTCGATCATCGCCGCCAGATTGGCCCGTGTCCGCGCCGGTGGCTGTCCCTGCAGGGCATCATTGGCCCCCAGCGCGATCACGACGCCGTCGGCATCGGGACCGACCGAGAAGTCGAACCGGGCCAGGCCGCCTGCCGTGGTATCGCCGGAGACGCCGGCATTGAGCACGATGACCTGGGCCAGACCCCGGGCTGCGAGGGCTTGATCGAGCCGGGCCGGCAGGGCCTCGTTATCGCTCAGGCCGAAACCGGCGCTCAAACTGTCACCGAGCACGACCAGCCGGTAGGCTGGTTCGTCATCCAACGCGAAGGCCGGTGCGGTGAGGCCAAGCAGTCCGATCACGATAAGGTGAAGCATGTGACGCATCTTAAACAAGGCCTTTGCCGAACGACATTCTATGACATATATCGAAATTCGATATCAACGCAAACTCCGGATCCGTGATGACAGATACCAGCTTGCCCCCCGTCCTGTCGCTGCGCGATGTCGAACTGACGCTGATGGCCGCATCGGGGCCGATCCATATTCTCGATCATGTCTGTCTCGACGTCCGGGCTGGCGAGAGCGTGGCAATTGTCGGCCCGTCCGGATCGGGAAAATCCTCCCTGATGGCGGTCTCCGCCGGGCTGGAACGGGCAACATCCGGCGAGATCATCCTGCTTGGCGATCCCGTTACCGGTCGCAATGAGGGCGAGCTGGCCCGTTTGCGCCGTGGCCGCGTCGGCTTCGTCTTCCAGTCCTTCCATCTGATGCCGACGATGACGGCGCTCGAGAATGTCATGGCGCCGCTCGAAATTGCCCGCCAGGACCGGGTGCGTGAGCGTGCTGCCGAAGCCCTGTCCCAGGTCGGGCTGGAGCACCGGCTGAAGCATTATCCGGGTCAGCTTTCGGGCGGCGAGAAACAGCGCGTCGCCGTGGCGCGGGCGCTGGCCGTCGGGCCGGAGATCATTTTTGCCGACGAGCCGACCGGCAATCTCGATACGGCCGCGGGCAGCATGATTGCCGATTTCCTGTTTGAGGCCGCGCGTCGACATGGCGCGGCCCTGGTCCTGGTCACCCATGATCGCGACCTCGCCAGCCGGGCCGATCGGATTGTTGAAATGCGCGACGGGGCTATTCAGTCATGAATGCGGGACTGGCCCTGCGCATTGCTGGACGGGAATTGCGCGCCGGCACGCGTGGTTTCGTCGTTTTCCTGGCCTGCCTGACCCTTGGCGTCGCTGCAATTGCCGCAGCCGGGTCGGCGAGCGCGATGTTCCGCCAGGGCGTTGCCGGCGAGCTGAGCCGGATCCTCGGAGGCGACCTGTCCTTCTCTGTTCAGCGCGCCAGCTTGCCGGATGATCTGGTGGCGGAGATGGGGTCTGCCGGGCAGGTGTCGCAAATCGCCGACATCAATGTCATGGCAAGTGTCAACGATATCCGCCGGCTGGTCCGGCTGCGGGGTGTCGATCCGGCCTATCCGCTGCTCGGCACAGTGGTGACCCTGCCGGATCGGTCGCTCCCAGATCTTCTGGCCCCGCAGGACGGGATGGCCGGCGCCGCTGCCGACCCCGACATTTTCCGGGTCTTCAATGCACAGATCGGTGACCGGATCGAACTGGCCGGCCGGGTCTTCGAATTGCGCGCCGAACTGGTCAGTGAACCTGACCGGCTCGATCTCGGTTTCGACTTCGCGCCGCGCCTTCTGGTCGCGCTGGACATTGTCGAGGGTGCAGGGCTGATGAGCGAAGGCTCGATCTATCGATCCGGCTTGCGCGTGTTGTTCGATGATGAGGACGCAGACCTGGCGGCGCTCGCGGCGCAATGGACACCGCGTTTGCGCGAACAGGGCGTCAATATCACCACCCGCGATGATCTTGGCGACCAGTTTGACGATTTGCTCGATAATCTCAGTGTTTTCCTGGCCGTGGCCGGGCTGGCCGCCTTGCTGGCGGGCGGGCTGGGTGTGGCGCAGGCTGTCTCCACTTTTTTGTCGACGCGGACCGGGTCCATCGCGGCGCTCAAGGCGCTGGGTGCTGACGGCGCCACGATCCGGCTGGCCTATCTGCTGCAAATCCTGGTTCTGGCGCTGGCCGGCTCGCTGCTCGGTGCAGCATTGGGCGCGCTGGCACCGATCGCCCTGGTGCAGGGCTTTGGCGATGCCCTCCCGATTCCGGTCCAGGCGGGGATTTATCCCGGTCCGCTGGCTCTGGCTGTGCTGTTCGGCATGCTCTCGGCGCTGGCCTTCGCCTTGCCGGCGGTCGGACGGGCCCGGGCGACTCCGCCGGCAGCCCTGCTGGGCGGCGAGGTGCGAGGGCAGAGTGCGACGCCATGGGCGGAGCGGATTGCCGCCGTGCTGACCGGCCTGGTTTTTATTGCACTGGCTGTGCTGTTCAGCCCGTCGCCACTGGTGGCCGGCGTGATGCTGGGTTTCGCCGTGGTCGTCTTCCTCCTGCTCTGGGGCGCGGCCTTCGGTTTGCGACGGCTGGCAGCCGGGCTGGCGCATCGGACCCGCGGTGGCTTGCGCCTGGCCCTGACCCAGCTGGGCGGCCCCGGCTCGGTGGCGCCGGTCGCGGCACCGGCGCTGGGGCTTGGCCTGGCCCTGCTCGCCGTGGTGACGCTGGTGCAGCACAATCTGGTGACCCAGATCCGCGACACCGCTCCGGCCAATCTGCCGAGCCTGGTCATCGCCCAGATACCGTCTGATCGCGGTGATGAATTCGACCGTATCGCGGCCGAGGCCGGCGCCCAGATCACCGATGCTGCGCGCTACCGCCGGGCACCGGCCCTGCTGGGCCGGATCACAGGTCTCAAGGGCGAGCCGCTCGATCTGGAGGCCGTCGCGCCGTCAGAACGCTGGCTGGTCGATGGCGAGACGCGCCTGACCTATCTGGCCCGGATGCCGCCGGAGGCTGTGCTCGAAGCCGGCGAATGGTGGCCGGAGGATTATGCCGGACCGCCGCTCGTCTCGATCGAGGGTGACGCTGCGCGCGGGCTCGGTCTCGGAGTTGGCGACAGCGTGACCTTCCGGATCCTGGGCCGCGAGATCACCGCCGAGATTGCCAGCCTGCGGACGATCGACTGGGGTGGTTTCGGGGTCAATGTCGCCATAATTTTCGCGCCGGGGACGCTGGAAGCCGCCAATCCGACCCAGACGGTTCTGTTGCGGGCGCAACCGGAATTCGAGGATGCGATCGCCCGGGCGGTTGGCTCGGCCTTCCCCGATACCGTGATCTATCGCGTTCGCGAGCGCCTGCAGGCCGCCGCCGAGGTGTTCGCGCAGACAACGGTGGCGATCAATGCGGTTGCTGGTGTTGTGGCCCTGGCGGGGGCCCTGGTGATGCTGGGCGCTTTCGCCGCAGCGGCGAGGCGGCGCGTCACTGATGCGGCCCTGCTCAAGACGTTTGGCGTGACGCCGGCCGGGGTTCTGGCGATCTTCGCGCTGGAATTCGGACTGGTCGGCGTCATGGCGACCCTTTTGGCCTTGTTACTGGCGATCCCGCCAGCCTGGTATGTGATGACCCAGCTGGTCGAGGCGGTGTGGGCGCCGGACTGGGTGGCGGTCGCGGCCGTAAGCGCGGTGGCCATCCTGTCGGCCGCGGCTGGCGGCGCTCTGGTTGCGCGCGCCGCGCTCTCGGTCCCGGCAGCGAGGGCGCTGAATTCGGCACAGAGCTGACGCCGCCGCGAGGGGGGATGCGAAGCCTTCGCGTCCCGTCTTGCAATCAGTCTGCAGCCGCCCGATATTGACTGCAAATCGCCTGATCGGGCGGCAACAGGAATGAGGGACCGAAACTATGAATGATTTTTCCCGCACCCATGCCGGCACGCCTTCGTTGGACATGTCCGTCGACGCCGGGCTGCGCAAATTCATGCTGGGCGTCTACAACAAGATGGGCCTTGGCCTCGTCTTGTCTGGTGTGCTCGCCTATGTGACGTCGAGCGTTCCGGCCGTGACCGAGCTCCTCTTCCACCCGGTTCTGGTGCAAACGGCCAACGGTCCTGCGACCTATATGGCCCGGACCCTGCTCGGGACTGTGATCGCCTTCTCACCGCTCATCATCCTGTTCGGATCGATGTTCATGATGCGCAACCCGTCGAAATCGGCTGCGAACCTGCTCTTCTGGGCCGTCGTTTCGCTGATCGGTGCCTCGCTCGGCATCTGGGCGCTGAACTACACGACCGAAAGTGTCACCCAGGTCTTTTTCATCACGGCTGCCGCCTTTGGTGGTCTGAGCCTGTGGGGCTACACGACGAAGCGCAATCTGACGGGAATGGGTTCTTTCCTGATGATGGGCCTGATCGGTTTGATCATCGCCATGGTCGTGAATGTCTTCCTGGCCTCAAGCATTATGATGACCGTGATTTCGGTGATCGGCGTGGCGATCTTTGCCGGCCTGACAGCCTATGACACCCAGCGCCTCAAAGTGACCTACTACCAGCTTGGCGGTAATGAGGCCCAGATGTCGGTTGCGACCTCTTATGGCGCGCTCAGCCTGTATCTGAACTTCATCAACATGTTCCAGTTCCTGATGATGCTGATGGGCAATCGCGAGTAGTCTGGCGAAGCTGATCGGGGTCATGCCCCACTGAATACCGGCCCCCGGAGCCTGGCTCCGGGGGTTTTTCTTGGTCTCTGGGCAAGGCTCAATCGACGACCGAGAAACGTTTCTTCTCGAAGACCCGCAGCACCTGGGGCAGTTCATGGCCGCGTTTGAGGACCTGGCCGTCAACGGCGACCACCTTGTACATGCCCTGGCGCTGCGCGTCGGCGGGGGTTTTGACAATGGCGAACATCGGCACTTCGCTGGCGCGGCGAAAGATCGAGAACACGGCATTGGTCGCCAGGCCGTCAATCGCGTAGTCCTTCCATTCCCCCATGGCGACATAGCGGCCGTAGACATTGAGAATCTCGGAGAGTTCGCGCCGGTTCCACATCACCATGACCGGTGCGCGTTTTGCGATCTGAGGGCCTGCCGCCACTATTTTCTCCTGCCGGTTGAATCGCGGGTGAGTCGTGGGCGCCAGCTTACAAACATTTCACCCTGTGCCGCAAAGCTGCCATATTTTCGGCCCGTTCGCGCCGCACCACACAGCCACGGTTCGAGGGTCGATCGGCCGCATCAAAGCTCTGGGTCCTGGTTTTAAACAGCCCCCCCAGCCCCCCGGATCAAGAGCAGCGCGCCGGTCGACACGCTTCCCCGAATTTGTAATTTTGTGACCGGCCTTCGCGCTGGCCAAGTGGCTTGCACCGCGCTAACGCTAGGGTCTGCAATACGTGAGCCCTTCCCATGCTGGTTGCCGACCATTTGGTGAAAGAATTCGGAGGCCTGCGGGCCGTCGACGATGTGAGCTTCACGCTCGAGCGCGGTGAAGTCCTCGGTTTTCTCGGCCCCAATGGTGCCGGCAAGACCACGACCATGCGCATGCTCGCCGGCTGTCTCGAGCCCGATTCCGGCTGTGCCCGCATCGCCGGCCATGATTGCGTACAGGACCGGATTGAGGCGCAATCGCGTCTCGGATACCTGCCCGAGGGGGCCCCAGCCTATCCGGCGATGACACCGCGCGCCTTTGTCGCTTTCGGCCTGCAAGTGCGTGGCTTCTCCGGCGATGCGCTGAAGCGGGCGACCGAACTGGCGCTGGACCGCGCCCGGCTGGGTGCAGCCGCTTCGCAGCCGATCGGCACATTATCCAAGGGCTATAAACGCCGTGCCGCCCTGGCCGCCGCGATTGCCCATGACCCGGCCGTTCTGATTCTCGACGAGCCGACCGACGGGCTCGACCCCAATCAGAAAGACGGGGTGCGCGAGCTGATCCGCGAAATGGCGCCGGAAAAGGCGATCATCATCTCGACGCATATTCTCGACGAAGTCCCCGCCGTGTGCAGCCGGGCCATTATCATCGCCGAGGGCCGGCTCCTGTTCGACGGTACGCCCCACGCGCTTGAGGCGGTCACATCCGACGCAACGATCGAAGCCGCTTTCCGCCACCTCACCGCCGGGCCCCGCGCGACCGTGGAGGCCGCGTGATGGGTTCGCTGATTGCCGTCTACCGCCGCGAATTGACCGCCTATTTCCAGACCCCGCTCGCCTATGTCTTCCTGGCCGTCTTCGCCTTTGCCGCGCCGGCCTTTGCCTTTCATATCGGCCGTTTCTTCGACACCAACCGTGCTGATCTTGCGCCGCTCTTCGACCATTTGCCCTGGCTACTGGTCATCCTTATGCCGGCTCTGGCCATGCGGGCCTGGGCCGAGGAAAGGGATCGCGGGACGCTGGAATTCCTGATGGCGCTGCCGATCCCGCTCTGGGCCTCGACGGGCGGCAAATTCCTCGCCGCCTGGACCGTCGCCGCCGCCGCCATTGCCCTGACCGCACCGATGTGGATTGCGGTCAATTATCTGGGTGAGCCGGACAATATGGCGATTGCGACTGCCTATCTCGGTGCGCTTCTCCTGGCGGGCGGGTATCTGGCCATCGGCCAGGCCCTGTCAGCGACAACGGCCAACCAGGTCGTTGCCTTTGTGCTGGGTGCCGGTGCCTGTTTCCTGCTGACCATGGCCGGTCTGCCCCTGGTCCTGTCGGTGCTGGGCGAGAATGCCCCGGCCGCCTTGTCGGAGTTTATCGCCGGGCTGAGTGCGCTCGAACATTATGATGCGTTTCGCAATGGCGTGATTGCTCTGACCGATCTGCTCTATTTCGCCGGCCTGATCCTCGCTTCGCTGGCTGCAGCCGGCGTCATGATTGCCGAGCAGCGTGGGGGCGGACGATGAAGAAGGCGCTCTACCTGCCGCTGATGCTGGCCAGCATTGTCGTTATCTTCCTCGCCGGAACATTCCTGTCCGGCCAGACCCTGTCCGGCGTGCGGGTCGACCTGACCCAGAATGGCCTTTACCGGCTCTCGCCCGGCACACTGGCGGTCATCGACCGTCTCAATGAGCCGGTTGAATGGCGTTTCTATCACTCGCGGGCCGAAGCGGCGCAATATCCTGCGGTGCGCAGCTATGCGACCCGGGTGCGCGAATTGCTGCGCGCCTATGAAAAACAGTCCGGCGGCCGGATCCGTCTGATCGAGATCGACCCGGCGCCCTTTTCCCAGGCCGAGGATGAAGCGCTCGCGGCGGGTCTCGCCGCCCTGCCGACTGATACCGGTGAGCAGATATTCTTTGGTCTGGTCGCCCGCAATTCGGTTGATGACCAGGCAGTGATCGACCTGTTCGACCAGGCCGATGAAGCGCGTCTGGAGTATGACCTCACGCGGCTCATCTCCGATGTCGATCGGCCCGAGCGCCCACGGCTGGCGATCCTGACCGGTCTGCCGCTCGACCCGTCCAATGGAGCGCCCAACCGTTTCATCGCCGATCTCAATGACGCCTATGATCTGCAATGGCTTGATCGCGATTTTGATCGCATCCCGGATGCGGCTGCACTGATGATCATCCATCCCGGCCGGCTCAATGAGGGCCAGCTCTATCTGATCGACCAGTTCGCCCTGCGCCAGGGACGCGTGCTCCTGCTTATCGACCCGATGGCCCATATGGCACTGCGGCCCGGCCTCGATGGTCTGCCGCCTGTCGATGCCCAGCGGGCCTCGGACCTGCCCATGCTGCTGGCCAATTGGGGTGTCGCCTGGGACAGCGAAAGTGTGGCGATGGACCGTACGCTTGGCCTGCCGGTCGAGATTATTGATACCGATGGCCGTGCCCGCCGCCGTGCCTATCCGCTCTGGTTCTCCATCGGCGCCGCCCAGATCGATGGCGACGATCTGGCGACCGCTACGCTCGATCGCGGCATTAATTTCGGCTCGCCCGGGGCTCTGGTTTTCCTGCCAGATAGCGGGTTCGAGGTGACAGCTCTGATGACCACCAGCCCGGATGGTGCCCTGGTCGATGCCGATATCGCTGCAGGAGCGCCCAGTCCGGACGATCTGCTGCGTGACTATGAGGCTGGCCGTGAGCCTGTCGTGCTGGGGGCGCGGCTACGCGGCGAAACCGGTTCGGCCTTTCCCGACGGTCCGCCTGCCGCCGACGCCATGTTCAGCCCGGCAGATCATCTCAATCGCTCGGTCACGGCGCTGGATTTGACCGTGGTGGCCGATATCGACTGGCTTGATGACAGTTTCTACCTGCGCAGCGACCCGGCGGCCGGCGATATGATTGTCGCCGACAATCTCGCCCTCGCCATGAATCTGGTCGATATGGCGGCCGGCGATCCAGCCCTGATCGGGCTGCGTTCGCGCGCTCCCTCGGCGCGGCCGATGACGCGGGTCGATGACCTGCGGGCCGAGGCTGAGGCGCGCTATGTCGAGATACAGGACCGGCTCGAGGCGGAAATTGACGCGGCCGAGACCCGCTTGCAGGAATTGCTCGGTTCCGGCCAGGCCTCGGGTCTGGCCGATCCGGGCGCCCGCGCCGGCCGTGATGAAGCGGTGGCGCTGCGCCAACAAATTCTCAGCACGAGGGCGCATTTGCGCGAGGTCGAGCGCGAGTTCCGCCATGATATCGACGCCCTCAATTCCAGCCTGCAATTCTGGACAATCGGCGTGCCGCCGGCCCTGGTGGTCCTGCTCGGCCTGGCCGGGGCACTGACCCGCCGCCGCAGGAGCGCGACATGAGCCGGCCGATGGATCGACAGAGACTGCGCCAACTGGTGATTACTGGCGGTGCGGCCATCCTGCTTCTGGCTGCGGGCGCCGGTTCGATTGCGATACAGATCCAGCGCGACTGGCGTCCTGATGTCAGCGGACCGGTGCTGCCGGACTGGTCGGCGAGTGTGGCCAATGCCCGGGAGATCGAGATTACCGGCCCGGAGGATCACTTCACTCTGACGCGCAGCGATGCGGGTTGGGTCATGCCGAGCCGCGATGATCACCCGGTCATCCCTGAGCGCCTGGCCGAGCTGGACGCCTTCCTCGCCGATCTGAGCTATGTCGGTGCCCGAACAGCCGACCCGGCCAAGCATGCGCGGCTGGAGCTGGCCGAGGCCGGGCAGCCAGGTTCCGGCACGCGGTTGACGGTGCGCGGAGCTGATGGCGCCGTCCTGACCGACATCCTGATCGGCGCCGCCCGCAATGGACGCGTCTATCTGCGCTTTCCGGACCGGCCGCGAAGCTATGCCGCGCAATTGTCCGGCGGTGCCGCAGTGATCCCCGCGATTGCCCTGGCGGATGGCTGGATTGATCTCGACTTTCTCGCCCTGGACACGACCGATATTGCCCGCACATTGATCACGCCCGAGCGGGGTCCGGCCTATGTGTTCGAGCGCGCTGGCCGTTCGGCGCGTAATTTCTCGCTGCGTGAACCGGGCGGCTGGCGGCCGATCACGGCCGGTGCCGGAAACGGCCCGTCTGCTGCCCTGTCGCGTATCCGATTCCGCGATGTGCGCCGGGCCGACCGGCTGCGCGGCGAACCTGTGGGCCGCCATGTTGAGGAGACCTTCTCCGGCTTGCGCGTCAGCCTTGAAATCCTGGCCCTGGGCGAGACGCGCTGGGCCGTCATCAGTGCGGTTGCCGTCACCGATGGCGGGCAGGTGGCAGCCGATGCGATCAATGCCCGCACGGCGGGATGGGCTTATTTGCTGAGTGATCTCAGCCTTAACCGGCTCTTGCGTCCGCTCGACGAGATTGCCGACGACACAGGAGCGAGCCATGCGTCTGAACCAGCTGACGATACCGGTCAGTGATATTCCGCGATCAAAGGGTTTCTACCAGCGGCTCGGCTTTCGCCTGTTGGTCGATTCGCCGCATTATTCCCGCTTTCTCGCGCCGGAGGGCGATACCACTTTTTCACTGCATCTGACGGCCGACCCAGTTGTGCCGGGCACCGTGATCTATCTGGAATGCGATGCACTCGATGATGAGGTTGCGGCGCTGCAGGCCGAAGGCTTCGCGTTTGAAACCGCACCGGCGGATACCAGCTGGCTGTGGCGCGAGGCCAGTCTGCGCGATCCGGACGGGCATTTGATCAAGCTCTACCATGCCGGCGTCAACCGGATCGATCCGCCCTGGCGAGTGAAGCCGGAGGCCTGATCGCGTGCTGCGTCAGCTTCCGTCGACGCTATAGCCCGCTTGCTCGCCTTCACCGACGCGCATCAGACGATCGGCAGCGGCGCGGGCGAAGCGCAAGGTCAGGGCTTTGCGACGGGCCGGGGCCAGGGTGAGCACGGGGCTCTCGCGCACGATCGCACCGCCAAAGCCGTCAGCGATGATCAGGCCGGCATGCTCCGGGATGACCTCGTGGGGAAAGCGCTGCGAGACGGCGAAATAGATCCGCTCGCAATAGCCGGTGTAATCGGTCCATTTATGGTCGGCGCGGAAATCGGCAAGGCCTGATTTGACCTCGATTATGGTGATCTCGCCCTTGCGTCCGATTGCGGCCAGATCGGCGCGGCGACCATCGGGCAGGGAGAATTCCGGGATCGCACTGAACCCCATCTGCCAGAGCAGGCGGGCCGCGCCACGCATCAGTGCCTGGGCATCATCGATCTGCGGATTGCGGTCGGAGGCGACGTCAGAAAGGTCCATACGGGTAGTTTGTTCGTTTTTTGTTCGCCTGACAAGTTGCCGCTCCCACGTCGCGGCGGCATTGGTGCGTGCACTGGGCGGCAATCCCGGTTAGAGGCGTCTCAGCAAAACTGGATAAGCCTCATGACCAATATCGCCAATCTGACCCCGCCGACGCTGTCGGACTTTGAAACCCTGGCCCGAAGCGCCTGGGAAGGCCTGCCCGAGGCCTATCGGACGATGTGCGGCCATGTCGAGCTCTTCGTCGCCGATTTCGCCGATGCAGAAATGCTCGAGGCGGTCGGGCTGGAGGAGCCATTCGAGTTGAGCGGCCTCTATATGGGCGTGGATCTGACGCAGCAGTCGACCCTGGACCCGACACCGGAAGCTTCGCGGGTTTTCCTGTTCCGGCGGCCGATTCTTGATGAATGGGCGGAGCGCGAGACGGTCACCCTTGGCGAATTGGTCGGACATGTCCTGGTGCATGAAATCGGGCATCATTTCGGATTGTCCGATGAGGACATGCACAGAATTGAGGACTCAGAGGGCTAGACGGCCCCGGAGTCCTGAATTGCGGGTTTGGTGCTAACCGTCTGGCGGTGAACCCGCAAATCCGGACTCGCGCCGCAAAACCGGCCAGCATCTGTTAACGAGACGTAAAAAAACGCCCGCTGGTTGACCAGCGGGCGTTTTCTGTTCGGTAAGGGAGAGAGGGCTTAGCCCTTCTTCTTTGGCTCGCGCTTGACGATACCACGACCGGTCGTGCGCTCGGTGATCCGGGCCGACTTGCCGCGACGATCGCGCAGATAATACAGTTTGGCGCGGCGAACCTTGCCCTTGCGGACAATCTCGATTTTTTCGACGTTAGGCGAATACATCGGGAAGACGCGCTCGACGCCTTCACCGAAGGAGATCTTGCGAACGGTGTAGCTCTCATTGAGGCCGCCACCATTGCGGGCGATGCAGACGCCTTCATAGGCCTGGACGCGTTCGCGTTCGCCTTCCTTGATGCGCACGTGAACGCGCAGCGTATCGCCAGCGGCGAAATCAGGCAGGACCTTGTCGCCAAGGACGCGGGTAGCTTCTTCTTGCTCAATCCGCTCGATCATATTCATCGCGCATTCTCCTTGCGCCCCAGAAACCGGGACCAAAGGTCCGGGCGGCGCTTCTTCGTTATCTCTTCCGCTTGCTGCCGGCGCCAGGCCTCGATCTGGCCGTGATGCCCCGACAACAGGACTTCGGGTATCTCCCTGTCCTCCCAAACGCGCGGTCGCGTATAGTGAGGATATTCAAGGAGGTCGCCCTCGAAACTCTCATCTTCGGTCGAGGCCGGGTCGCCCAGCACGCCGGGGAGTAATCGCACGCAGGCTTCAATGAGAAGCTGTGCAGCGACTTCGCCACCGGCCAGCACGGCATCGCCGACACTGACCTCTTCCATTTCGCGGCTTTCAATGACCCTTTGATCGAGGCCTTCGAAGCGTCCGCAAAACACGGCAATACCGGGACCAGCCGCCCATTCCCTCACTCGCGCTTGAGAAAGTGGCCGTCCCCGGGGAGTCAAATAGATCAACGGCCGTTTCTGACCAGACCAGTCAGACTGCACCGCATCGATCGCCGCTGCCGCCACATCAGGCCGGAGCACCATACCAGCACCCCCGCCAGACGGAGTGTCGTCAACGGAGCGGTGCTTATGACGGGAAAACTCCCGGATGTCCACAGCTTCAAGCGCCCAAAGTCCACGATTCGCAGCGGCCCCGATCAGCGACACATCAAGCACGCCAGGGAAGGCCTCGGGGAAGAGGGTAAGGGCCGTCGCGGTCCAGGGAGTTTGGGGTGTGGTTTCGGTCATGGCGCGGGGTTTAGCAGGGATGGTGGCTTATGGGGAGGGGTGGTCAGCGTTTACGACGCCGGCGATATCAGGATGGTCCTGTCTGCCGGGGCGGCGGTGTGCACCAAAATCTCCACGCCGCAAGCGGCTGGAGGGATAGGAGGGTGCGGGACGCCGGCGAATGCCGGTAACCGGTAGTTTTAGTAGCGTGACATTCGAGACGTCCCGCACGTGCAGTTTTCCCGTGGCGTCTCCACCGCCGTTTCCAATCCAGAAAGGTACTCAGGTCGGTCGTTTAGTGCCGTCAGACCTTAATGGACGCCCTGCCA
>NZ_FNHG01000031.1 GCF_900103475.1 Maricaulis salignorans | reverse complement strand
CTGGAATTGACTCGTCAAGGGCGCCGCAGGCGCCGCTTCGCGGGTCCCCCCCCTTGACGAGTCAATTCCAGTCTGGCCGGGTCTCGGCATGGGTTTCAGGGCGGAGTGTGGCCCCGCGTGGCCTCTCTCGTAACGAATACAAAGTTCGACTTCCCCCGGATTTACCTGCCCTCGCGCATGCGGGGGGGGGGGGGGGGGGGGGGGGGGGGGGGGGGGGGGGGGGGGGGGGGGGGGGGGGGGGCTGCCGCCGGGGAATCCAGCAAGGCTCCCGGGACACGGTCCGGCGTCCAGCCGGTGCGTGTCCCGACTTGGGTGGGCCTGGGACGCCGTCACCCGTCTGTCACCCTCCGCGGGTCAAACCTGCAAACGTTGCACCCGGACCGCCGCAAGTCCAAAAAATTCAAAATTTGTCATCCCTGACGGATGCCCGGACGCGAAGCGATCCGGGCGCAGATCAGGGACCCAGACGCCCGACAGAAATCGACCTTTTCGCCGAAGTAGCGCTTATTTGCCCCGTCAGTCCCGATGGTTTCACCATGGCGCTTCTGGGTCCCTGATCTGCGCCCCGCATTCGCGGGGCATCCGTCAGGGATGACAAGGGTTTGGTTTTTGTCGGGCATGAGGACGCGCCCACGCGCTACTTATCCCCCACAGCGCACAATTATCCTACGTCATCCTGACGCAAGTCAGGACCTCGACGTGACAAGCGCGGAGGCCGGTCTATCGAGGTCCTGACTTGCGTCAGGATGGCGATTTATGGCCGAACTTATCCCCACCCCCTCCAGCTGCGCGTATGCTTCAGCTGTTCCGGTCGCACGGGAGGCGTGAGCTCAGTCACTGGCGGCGATCGGGAGCGTGGAGCTCATCCGCACGAAGGCGTGACAGCCCGAGTTCCGGTGAGGCCATGATCGGGGAGACACGGCATTAGGGCTCGACCGTGCATCCCCGGTCATTTCGAGGCGGAAGCCGCAAGGCAGCCGAGTAAAACTCCACGTGTGGGACGTCACGGATGTCACACTCAACTCAACTTCAACTCCGGCATTCGCCGGCGTCCCGCACACCTCCCAATCGGGGAGGCCCACTCAAACCTCCAGCGGCGAGCCGCGTGGAGATTTTCGTGCAGGCGCAGGCCGCCCATTCCCCTTATCCGTCAACGCATGCTAAACGGGTTTCATGAGCCAGACAGACAATCCTTTTGAAGCTGATTTCTCGGGTGAAGCCATCCTGGAATTCGGCGATGCCGATTTCATCATCCTCAAGCCCGGCGCGTTCGTGCGCTGTGCCGTGACCGGCGATCCGATCGCCCTGACGGATCTGCGTTATTGGAGCGTGGATGACCAGGAAGCCTATCGCGACAGCATTATCGCGACCCGGCGCTGGGCCGAGCTGAATGGCGAGCGTGGCCAATGATTGCGCTCCTCGCTGCCCTCGCCCTGCAGAGCACGACGGCGCCGCTCGACCCGATTGGCGAGATGATCGCCTCGCAATCACCCGATGCCAGTGAGGCGGGGGCGAGCACTGCCCCGGCCGCACGCGCGCCGATCCAGGGCTGCGCCGGCGACTTCGCCGAGGGCTCGCTGCTGATCTGTCAGTATGGTCCGGACAGCCAGGTGACGCTCGGCGGTGTCACCGCGCAGGCCGATGCCTCCGGCTGGGCCGTCATCGGTATCCCGCGGGATGCACCGGACGAGCTTCGCTTCACGGTCGCCAGTGCGGCTGGTGATATTGACCGCATGCAGGCCATCACCCAGCGCGAATTTGCCATTCAACGCATTGAAGGCGTGCCGCAATCAACCGTGACCCCCGATGCCTCGACCCTGCCGCGGCGCCAGCGCGAATACGCCCAAAAACAGGCCGCTTTCGCGACGCATTGGGACGGGATCGGCTTTCTCGCCGGATTTATCCGGCCCGCCGAAGGCATCACGACTGGCGTCTATGGCTCGCAGCGCATCTATAATGGCACGCCGGGCAATCCGCATTGGGGTCTGGACTGGGCCAATGATCCAGGCACGCCGATCGTGGCACCGGCCGCCGGTCGCGTCATCCTCGCCGAGTCCGACATGTATTATGAGGGCGGTCTGATCTTCCTCGATCACGGCCAGGGCCTGGTCAGCTGCTTTCTGCACATGAGCGCCGTACATGTTGCCGCCGGCGATCTGGTCGAACAGGGGCAACTGATCGGCGAGATCGGCGCGGGTGGTCGCGCCACCGGGCCGCATCTCGACTGGCGCGTGAAGTTCCAGAACAGTTTCTATGTCGACCCGGCGCTCTTGCTCGAGCTCGATCTGACGCAGCTGCAGCCTGTCGACTAAGGCGGCTAGGCCTCCTGCCGGTAGACATCCTTCGCCCAGCGGCGATGGACCCAGAACCATTGTTCCGGCGCGCGGCGAATCTCGGCCTCGACCCATTGATTGATCCGCGTCACGGTCTCGATGATGGCGGCGGGCTTGTCGGGATTGGTCGAGATCTCGATCGGGTCATGGATCTCGATCCGGAAGCGCGCGCCCTCGAGCCGGCGAACCGAGAGCGGCACGAGCGGGCAATTGAAACGCATCGCCAGTTTGGTCGGGCCGGGCGCGGTCATTGAGGGATGCCCGAAAAAGGGCGCCTCGACACCGTCATTCATCTTCTGGTCGTTCATCAGCGCGACGGTCTGGCCGCGCTTCAGCGTCTGCAGCAATTCCTTGGCCCCTTCGCCGCCCTTTGCGGTCATCAGCTTGATGCCGTAATCGGCGCGGGCGGCCAGGATGCGCTCATCGATCAGCGGGTTATTGGCTGGCCGATAGGTGATATAGCAGGGCAGGCCGGTCTTGGAGATCGCCGTGCCGGAAATTTCCCAATTGGCGCTATGGGTCGAAATGATGACCAGCGGCTGGTTGGCATCGCGCGCGGCCTCGAGCTTTTCGCGGCCGATAAACTCGACCCGTTCGGCGAAGAAACCGTCATCCTCGAACAGATGCATATGCGGCATCTCGCCGGCGAGGCGGCCGAAATTGTCCCACATGCCGCGCAACAGCCGGTCAATCTCCGGCTCGGCGGCTTCCGGGAAACAGCGCTGCATATTGATGCGGGCGATCTTGTGGGTCGAGGTCATCGGCCCGAGCCGCTGCAACAGCTCACCGCCGGCATCCGATGCCCGGTCCAGGCCCTTGGCGCGATACCAGGTATTATAGCCGTCCCAGGCAAGCGCCTGGAGCTGCCAGCCGGCGCGGGTCAGGAAGGAGGCATTGCGTTGCGCTTCAATCATCAAACGGATTTAGCGGCCTGATGCGCTGGCGTCCATCATGTCCCGCAACAGACCGTCCACAGCTGCCGGATTGGCAAACTCCGCACGGACCGGCCAGGCGGTGACCTCGTCCTGCATCGCGGTGGGCAATCGTACCCAGTCTTTCTCCGTCGTGATCAGGGCTGATTTATGGGCCTTGGCCAGTCGTTGCAGCCGCTTGAGGTCGCCCTTTGAATAGGGGTGATGGTCGGCAAACTGGCCGGTTTCCGACAGATCGGCCCCGGCAGCGTTCAGCGCATCGAAGAATTTCTGTGGCCGTCCAATCCCGGCGAAGGCGACCAGCGATCCGCGCGGCGGCGCCTGGGTCGGGGCCAGCCAGGCATGCAGGACGGGGATTTCCAGATCGGCCAGGCCGAGGCCGCGATAGTCGGGCAGGGTGTCGGCATTTCGTGTCATCACGATCACCGCATCGGCGCGCGCCAGACCGGTGGCGACAGGCTCGCGCAGCGGTCCCGCCGGAAACACCTTATTGGCGCCCCAGCCGGTTTCACCGTCGATCACGACGAAGGAGAATTGCTTGCGCAGGGTCGGGTTCTGATGGCCGTCATCGAGCACCAATACCTGGGCCGAGGCGGCAACGGCAGCCAGCGCCCCGGCTGGCCGGTCACGGCTGATCCAGGCCGGTGCGACGCGGGCCAGCAGGAGCGGTTCGTCGCCAACCTCCCGGGCCGAATGCGTTGACGGGTCGACCTGGACAGGCCCCTTCAGCGCGCCGCCATAGCCACGCGACAGGGCATGGGCGCGATATCCCATATCGCTCAGACGGGTCAAAATGGTCTGCGCGACCGGTGTCTTGCCGGTGCCGCCCAGGGTGAGATTGCCGATGCAGATCACCGGAATGCCGGGATCAAGCGGCTCGGCCTTGCGGATCCGCCGGGCGGTCGCCCAGCCATAAATCCAGCTCAGCGGAGTCAGCAGGGCCCGCACGACACTGCCCGAACTGCGTCCGCCATCGGTGCGCCAGAATGGGGGCTCCCTCATGGTGCGATCTCCGCGCCCTTGCCGTGTTCCAGCAATGTTTCCAGAGCCGCCAGACTGGTGGCCATGGCGCCGCCCGAGGCCTCGGTGATCGCCGCTTTCGCCGCTTTTATGGAGGGGCCGCGATGCGACCAGACCTGCTCCAGTGCCGCCGCAATCGTCGCGGCATTGTTTACCGTGATCACGGCCTTGTGCTGACGGTAGACCGCATAGAGATCATCGAAGCTGGCGGTGTGCTCTCCGCTGAGCACGACGGCTCCGGCCTGGCTGGCCTCGATCGGATTATGGCCGCCAATATCGGGCAGGAGGCTGCCGGCGATCAGGGCAAGCCGGGCGGCGCCATACCAGAGCGGCATTTCGCCCAGCGTGTCGGCCAGCCAGATCTGCTGGCCGGCGGACGGCAGCTCGCCGGCCGAACGGCGTGCGAAACGAAAGCCCTGCTTGTCGATCAGGCGCGCCACCTCTTCGCCGCGTTCCGGGTGGCGCGGGGCGAGGATCAGCAGGGCGTCGGGATGCGCCTTCAGTGTCAGCGCATGGGCGTAGAGAATGATCGCTTCCTCACCCGGATGGGTCGAGGCGGCGAGCCAGACAGGCCGGTCGCCGATCTGTTTGCGGATCTGCGACAGCGCTTGCGGGTCCGGTGCTTCGGCGCGCACTTCCAGTTTAAGATTACCCGCCAGGGTGACGGCCTGGCCGGTCAGGTTTTCCAGCCCGTCGCGGGTGCGGCTGTCGGCCGCCCCGATCCAGTCGAAACAGCCCAGCAGATAGCGCGCCGAGTCGGGCCGCTTGTGCCAGTTTGCCAGCGAGCGGTCATTCATGCGGGCATTGATCAGCGCCATCGGAATGCCGCGCTGCGCCGTCTCGATCACCAGATTGGGCCAGAGTTCGGATTCGGCAAAGACGGCGAGATCGGGCTTCCAGTAATCGAGAAAACCGGTCACCGCCGTGACGGTATCGATCGGCAGATACTGGTGGCGCGCCACGGCCGGCAGGCGCTTGGCCATCAGCCGGGCCGAGGTCATGGTTCCGGTTGTGACCAGAAAGCGTAATTCCGGGTGGGTGGCGGCGAATTCGGTAATCAGGCTGGCCAGGACCAGGCTCTCGCCGACGCTGGCCCCGTGCAGCCAGACCAAGCGGCCCGGCGGGCGCGGGAAGGTTGGGCGGCCAAGGCGTTCATTGCGGCGTTCGCGGTCTTCCTTGCCGGTCCGGGCCCGCTGCATCAGCAGCGGCACAGCAAGCGGCGAAGCGCACCGCATCAGCAGGCGATAGGCCGTCAGTGCCGGAGGCAGGTTCACGGCGTGGTCTCCCTCACCCCGGCGAGAGCACCCGTACCCGGCCGCACCGCGCTGTCCGGTTCGATAATCTCGCCGCCGACGGCCTCATCGGCTTCGCGGGTCAGTTCATTGAGCCGGGTCTCCAGCAGGAGGCGCGCGGCTTCCATTTCCTCGGCCGTCGCCGTTTTGGCGACATGGATCGGATCGCCCCAGATGATGATGCCGCGGGTGAAGAAATGCGGCAGGCAATGCTTGTCCCAGGCCTTGTGCAGCACAGTCTTGCGCCGGGTCGACCAGGTGACGGGAACGATCGGGACGCCGGAATCCCGGGCCATGCGGATGGCCCCGTAGCCGGCGCGCATCCGTGGTCCGCGCGGGCCGTCGGGCGTGACGGCGCCGCTGCCGCCCTGGCTGAGATGGTTGACCATGGCGCGATAGGCGGCTTCCCCGCCCTTGCTGGCTTCCGGCTTCCTGGCATTGCGCGAGGAACCGCGCACCAGGCCGACCTTGTACCAGCGCGCAAAACGCGAGCCGATATCGCCCTCTCGTGAGCGCGATGCCAGCGCGACCATCCGGTCGTAATGCTGGTTCCAGGCCTGCAGGGCCATCAGGACGCGGCCATGCCAGACGCAGCCGAGAATCGGCAGGTTTTCGTCCCACACCTGCTGGACATAGTCGCCATTGCGCACTTCCCAGCGAATCGAACGGCGCACCGACTCCACATAGAGCAGTGCGAGGAAGGCCGCGATTTCCTGGCCCCAGGGCTTTGACAGCAAGCGTTTCAACATCGTGTTCCCTTGCTCGCCCTCACCGGCTTAAAGGTCAAGCACGGCGCGCGGTTGCCTCACTGGCCCGGGCATCCTAAATCCCGTCGCAGCAAGAAAGAAACCGCATGGCCTATGATCTCACCGATCCGAAGGATCGCAAACGCGCCTGGAGTGACTATCTGTGGAAGGATCACGGCGTGTTGCGCCTGCGGTTCCACAATATGCACGAGGTTGGCGGGGGCCTCTGGCGGGCCAATCAGCCTTCGCCGGACCGCATCGAATGGCTGGCCGCTGAAGGCTTCAAGACGATCCTGAACATTCGCGGTACCCAGCCGGGGGTCTGTTATTATGATTTCGAGCGCGAAGCATGCGAACGGCACGGACTGGCGATGCATGACATGCCCTTCGGGTCACGCGAAGCGCCCTATGTTGATCGCATTCAGCGCGCGGTGAAAATTTTCGAATCAATCGAATACCCGGCTCTGGTGCACTGCAAGTCCGGGGCGGACCGGGCGGGATTGATCTCGGTGCTGTTCGCCCTGACCCATCTCAATCTGCCCTATGAGCAGGCAATCGAGCATTTGTCCCTGAAATACCTCCACGTCAAAGCCGGGAAGACGGGCGTTCTCGATTATTTTTTCGAGACCTATCGCGCCTATAACGAAGCTCATCCGATCGGTTTCATGGACTGGGTCGAGACGGTCTATGACCGCGACGCGGTGCAGGCCGGCTTCATGTCGAGCTGGTGGGGCAACCTGCTGACAGAGCGGCTGCTTCGCCGCGAATAGTCGCGTCCCGAATCTGTATTTCGGCCCGATTCATCAGATATGACGACTCTTTCCCCAGCTTTCCTGCAAGTTAATACCCGTTAACCACGTTGATATCCGGTCCGCACGGACAGGTCACGTCGCATCGGGAGCTTGAAAATGCATGACAGGGTGATTGCCGCGCAAAGAACGGACGAGCTGCTGGACGGACTTAACTCTCGTCTGTCGCGCGAATCCGGCCAGGCATTCCTGTCGGCTTTTGTCAGCCTGGTCGCCGATTTTTTCGATGCTGACAGCGTCTATCTCGGGCGAATCGATCCGGGACACCGGCAAATGCGGACGCTTCATGTTGCGTCCCAGGGCGGAACCAGCCGGAATTTCAGCTATCGGGTTGAAGGCACCCCCTGCGCCCGGGTCATGAAATCCGGGGCACTGGTTTTCGAAGACCGGGTCGCGCAGGAATTTCCGCATGATTACATGCTCGAGGAGATGGGCATTCGCGGCTTTGCCGGAACGCCACTCTATCACGGTGCCCAATCGATCGGTGTCATCGCGGTCTTGTTCAAGCGCCCGATTGAAAACGCGGACAGCCTGCTCAGGGTCATGCACCACTACCGGCGCCGGCTGACGGCTGAAATTCTCGCCATTGAAACCGGGGAGCGGGCCAGCCTGGCGATCCGGGGCATGTCTGACGGCATTGTCGACTGGTGCCTCGAGACGGACCAGGTCTACACCTCGGCGCGTTGCCGCGAATTGCTCGGCGACAAGCCGCGCGAATCGACAACGCCAGCCGATACGCTCCGGGCCTTGTTGCACCGCGAGGATCGTCCCCGGGTCGAGTCGGCGCTGCAGGCCCATTTTCGCGCCGGACGTCCGTTCGACATGTCCGTCCGGTTCAAGGTCGCCGATGGCGCTCATCGCTGGTTCCGGCTGCGCGGTGAAGCGGTCCGCACGCCGGACGGTGAACCCACCCGGCTGGTCGGCGCGCTGACCGATGTCCATGACCTGCTCGAGGCCCGGCAGCAAGCCACTGAGTCCAGCCGCGCCAAATCGAAATTCCTCGCGACGATGAGTCATGAGATCCGCACGCCCATGAATGGCGTGCTCGGCATGTCGAGCCTGTTGATGAATACCGAGTTGCAGGACTCGCAACGCGAAATGGTCGAGTTGATCCAGAAGTCCGGCCACGCCCTGCTCGATATTCTCAATGATATCCTTGACCTCGCGAATATCGAGTCCGGACGGTTTGAGGTCGAGGCCTCCAGCTATTGTCCGGCCGAGCTTATCCGGAGTGTGATCGGGCCCTACCGTATGAAGGCGCTGGAGAAGGGACTGGCCCTGCAAGTCGAGATCGACCCCTGCGCCGAGGGAGATGCCAGTGGTGATCCAGCCCGCATCCGCCAGATACTCTCCAATCTGCTCTCCAATGCGGTGAAGTTCACTGAACGTGGCGAGATCCGGGTGCGCTGCCGCGCCAGCCAGCACGACGACGGGCGCCATGTTGTCAGATTCGACATCAGCGATACCGGTATCGGCATGGACCAGGCGCTGATCGGACGGGTCTTCATGCCCTTCACCCAGGGCGAGTCGGCAATGTCCCGCAAGAGTGGCGGCACCGGACTCGGTCTGGCGATCTCCAAGAAACTGGCTGAACTCATGGATGGCGATATCGAAGTCGAGAGCGCGCCCGGTGCCGGCTCGGTCTTCTCGGTGCGTTTGCCCATGGCGGACTTGCAGCCCAGCATGCTGGCTGCGGGTGCCGATCGCTAGCGGGCGTCGTCGCCGAATTGAAGCCGGCACAGATTGGCATACAGGCCCTCTTGCGCGATGAGTGTGTCGTGCCGGCCCTCTTCCTGAACGCGGCCATCCTGCATCACATAGATCCAGTCGGCATTGCGCACGGTTGACAGGCGGTGGGCGATGACCAGCGTGGTCCGTCCGGCTGAGAGCCTTTCCAGCGCGGCCTGGACGCGTTGCTCTGACTCGGTATCGAGCGCACTCGTGGCTTCGTCGAGCAGCAAAATGGGCGCATCTTTCAAGATGGCGCGGGCGATCGACAGACGCTGGCGCTGGCCACCGGAGAAATTGCTCCCGCGCGGGCCGACCGGGCTGTCATAGCCTTCCGGCAGGGCGATGATGAAATCATGGGCATCGGCGGCCTTGGCGGCGGCGATGATGGTATCGCGATCCGCATCCAGCTGACCGAAACCGATATTCGCCGCGACGCTGTCATCGAACAGGGTCACATCCTGGCTGACCAGGGCGATCTGGCGCCGCAGGGAGGCCAGCGAGACCGAGCGGATATCCGTGCCGTCAATGCTCACAGAGCCCGCCTGTGGATCATACAGGCGCGGGATCAGGTTGAGAATGGTCGACTTGCCCGAGCCGGACGGTCCGACCAGTGCGATCGTCTGGCCGGCATTGGCGTGCAGGCTGACATCGCGCAGCGCCGTGGTGCCATCGGCATAATCGAAGCTGACCTGTTCGATATCGATCCGGGCCGTCTTGACGGCGAGGGCAGGGGCTTCGAGCGCAGCGGCGACCTCATTGTCTTCATCGAGCAGATGAAAGACGCGATCGAGCACGGCGAAGCCTTCCTGGACCACGGCACTCAATGTGCCGATGGCGCGGATCGCCGGTGACATGACGCCGATGCCGGTCAGAACGCCGAGAATATTGCCGACCGAGGTCTCGCCTCCCAGCAGGCGCCAGCCGGCAAATCCGACCAGTCCGGCGAAGGCGATGCCGCCGACGACTTCCAGGATCGGGTCAACGCGGGCCTTGTTCTCGGTGATGCTGAAGAGGAATTTCAGGCGCTCGAAAAAGGATTTGTCGGCGCGCGCCGCTTCATAATCCTCGAGCCCGTAGGTCTTCACCATCCGGGTGCCGGAAAAGCTCTCCTCGAGCTGGCTGGTCACTTCGCCCATTTGCGACTGGGCCTGGGCCGAGGTCTTGCGCAGGCGCTGGCCGATCTTGATCACCGGCCAGGCGGCGAGGGGATAGACCACCAGCACCAGCAGGGTCAGCATCCAGTCGAGATAGAGCATCCAGGCAATCGCCCAGATCACCGTCATCGTATCGCGCAGGAGATTGTTCGAGAGCCGCACCAGGGTTTCGCGCAGCAGGGTGATGTCATTGGTGAAGCGCGAAACGAGGCTGCCGACCGGCTCTGATTGCAGGCGCGCGAAATCGGCATGTACCAGCTTGGTGAACATGGCGTTCTGCAGATCCTGCATCACCGTCAGGGCAAGGCGATTGGTCTGCAGGGTCTGGAAATAGAGGCTGATACCGCGCACGGCGGCCAGGCTGATCGCCGCCAGCGGCGCGATCGGGAAGAAACCCGGATCGCGTTGTTCCAGCAAGTTGAAGGTCCATCCGACCAGGCCGGCATAGCTCGCCGCCGCCGCCGCGGTGACCACCGAGAGCAGCATGGCCCCGATCCACAGACCCGGGCGCTTGGAGACCCAGTCACGCCAGAGCCGGCGTCCGAGCGCGGCAGTGGATGGGTGGGGTTGGTCGGTCAAATACTGGGTCCGTCAGGTCTTGCGCTTGTCCGAATGCGGGTCGAGCAATTGATGGGCGTGGATAATGAAATAGCGCATGTGGGCATTGTCGACCGTGCGTTGCGCGGCGTTTTTCCAGGCGGCCCGGGCGTCTTCATAACTGCCGTAGGCGCCGACGAAATCGACCGCGTCGAGATCCTTGAATTCGCAGTTTTGCGGGTCGACGCAGACGAGTTCGCCGCCGATGACCAGGTGCAGGAGCTGCTGATTGATTTTGGTGCTGTCCATATTTCCTATCCCGAAAAATGTGGGGCCCGGGCCGGGTCTAGAGCCCGCCAACCGAGAGTTTGTCGACCAGAATGCTGGGCGAATTGACCGAACCGCGAAATTCCAGATCGCTCGCTGGTACTAACCGCGCAAAGATGTCCATCAGATTACCGGCGACGGTGATTTCGCTGACCGGATGGTCGATCTGGCCCTTGCTGATCCGGTATCCGGAGACGCCGACCGACCAGTCACCGGTGTTGGAATTGAGCGAAGGTCCGAACATTTCCATCACCAGAACGCCGGACTCGATCGCGCCGATCATGGCCTCGCGGCTCTGGCTTCCGGCTTCCAGATGCAGATTGGTCGGACCGGCACCGGGCGCGCCGCCCATGGAGCGCCGGGCATGGCCGGTCGGCGCCAGCTTCAATTGCCGTGAGGCGGCGCTGTTGAGCAGCCAGGTGGTCAGCCGGCCATCCTCGACCAGGTTGGAGCGGCGATTGACCGTACCTTCGCCATCGAAGGCGCAGGAGCTGTGGCCCCAGTCACGATGCGGATCATCGATGATATTGATGCCCGGAGCGAAAACTGGCTGGCCGAGCTTGTCGCGCAGGAATGAGATGCCGCGTGCCACGGCCGGGCCGCTGATGGCACCGCACAGGGCGGACAGGAAAGTGGTGGCAACGCGACGGTCGAACACGACCGGCTGGACGCCGCTGTCAATCTTTTGTGGCCCAACACGCCGGGCTGTGCGCTCGCCGGCCTCGGTGCCGATATCGAGTGTGGTGCGCAGATCACCCGGGCGCCGGGCAGCCGTGGCAGCATAGTCGCGCTCCATCGCGCCATTTCGCTCGGCGATGACACTGGCACCATAGCTGAACATGCTCTTGCGCCAGCCCTGGTTGAAGCCGGTCGTGGTGGCATAGGCGGCGGCACCCTGGCCAAAACTGGCGAAGGCCGCGTCGGTCTTGGAGACGCCGTGAATGGCGCGTGCAGCCTGTTCGACCTCGATGGATCGCGCTTCCAGCTCTTCCGGCGACCACTGGGTCGGATCGAACATCGCAATCTCGGGCGGGTTGGTGCACAGCCGCTCGGCTTCGGCCAGGGCCGAGAACGGGTCTTCCGGTGACAAGCGGGCCATCGCGACCGCGCGCTCGATTGTCAGGCTGCGGCCATGCTCGGACAGGTCGGAGAAGGCGACTCCGGCCTGCCGGGCGCCGACGAAGACGCGCACACCGGCATCGAGCGATTCAGAGCGTTCGATATCTTCCAGGTCACCATCGCGGACGGAGAGCTCGGTGGTGCGCGATTCGCTGACACTGGCCTCGGCGGAATCGGCGCCGGCCCGTCGGGCGCGGGCGATGAGGTCGGCTGCGATATCCTGCAGTTTTTGCGGGTCGGGGGCGGAATTGGGTTGGGTCATGTAGCGGCTATAGCTCCCCGCGGCGGTTCGCCGCAATGGTTCAACTGATCGCCTTGGACAGCAGAAGCAGTGCGCCTGCCAGCAGAACAAGCCAGGTCAGGGCGGTTCCGATGACGCGCCCCATGCTGCGTCCGGGGTCGGTGAGCAGACCATAGGCGTGCAGGCCGCGCGCCAGGGTCAGTGCGATCCCGAGGATGTGCAGGACGAGTGTGCCGGTGCCCAGCAGGCCGAGCATGATCAGGGCGATCAGCGCCGGCGGCAGGTTTTCCGCGGCATTGCCATGGGTGCGGCAGGCCTGTTCCAGGGCCGCATCATTGCCGGTGCCCAGGCTGATTTTTGCCCGCCGGCGATTGAGGCTGACATTCACGGCCAGAAACAGGAAGAGCAGGATGTTGAGGCCGGCATAAAGGGCAACGGCTTGCATGGCGGTCATGGGGCGACTCCGTGAAAAATCCTGGTGAAACCTAGAAGCTGCGACGCCGCGGCGAAAGCCTTATTCCTGTTCGGGTGGTTCCTGCGCGGCCTGACGGATCGCATCGGCGAGGATTTTCGGCTCCTGGGCGCCGGACACCGCGAAACGGCCATTGAAGATATAGGTCGGCACGCCGCTCACGCCGAGCTTGCGGAAGAAGGCTTCCTCGTCGCGCAGCGCCGCCTCGTCCTGGTTCGCGCTAAGCAGTTCGGCCGTCAGCTCGCCATCAAGCCCGGCGGCCCCGGCGATCTGGCTGAGGGTCTCGATATCGCCAATATCCCGGCTGTCGGCGAAAAACGCCCGGAACAGGCCTTCGGCGGCGGCATCCTCGACACCCTGTCCGGCGGCCCAGCGCAGGACGCGATGAGCATTGAGCGTATTGGGGCGGACCGGGATGGCGTCGAACCTGAATTCAATCCCGGCGGCCGGTGCGGCCTGTTCGAGATAGGCGCGCATCTGGGCCCAGCGTTCGGTGTTTTCGCCGGAGAATTTGGCTTTCATATACTCGCCATAGGGCCGGCCGGCGCGCGGCAGATCGGGGTCGAGTTGATAGGGGCGCCAGACGGTCTCGACCGGGATCTCCGGCACCAGCTTGCGGGCGGCATCCCAGTTGCGCTTGCCGAGCCAGCACCAGGGGCAAACGAGATCGGCGACAATATCTACGGAAACTTTATCGGTCATGGCCCCCAGATAGGGTGATTTCCCGCCGATTGCGAGAGCCTGGCCGCCCGTGTGTACATTTTTGCTGTTGCGGTGCCGGTTCGTCATCCCCCGCCTGCAGCAACACGCCAATGGAGACAGCAAGTCGCGGGGGATGACTCCCACCGGCCACCCACCGACTGACGCGAGCTCAGGCGATAATGTCGAGCAGGGTTTTCGTCATGTCGTCAGCGACCTTCACCATGGCTGCGGACGCTTCGTGCGTGGCTTCCGCACGCTTGACCGCAATCACGGCTTGAATAACGCCATCACCCTTGGCCGCGGCAGTGACGAGGCTTTCGGACGCCGCCCCGGCTCGGGCCTGGGCGTTCAACATGCCGGAGACGGCGGTATTGAGGGCAATATTCATGATGTCAGGCTAGCAGAGGCCAGCCGGCTTCGCGCGGCGCATTTGTGACCAGGGTTAGTCGGGCATTAACGCGCCGCCGCGGCCCGCCCGGCGCAGCTGTTAACGGTCCGGGCGGGCGTGAGGGGTGTGCGGGGGGATTGGGATCGAGCCAATTCCGGTTGCGTGATTTTCGTGATGTGGAATGTTGCGCGTTATCGGAGGCCAGTCGGGCGCTTCGATCGGGCCTTGCCGACCGGCCCGTTTTGCAAGGTTGGCTTATGATGAGGTTGAATTGATGTCCGCTCCTGTCCAAACCGCGCTCAAGGTCGAGTTCGAGCTGAGCGAGTCTGATCTGGATTTTTTCCGGGACCGTCTCGCCAAGGCTCGCGATGCGCGCATCGCCGATGACGAAGCCGTCATCCTTGAGGGCGTGGCAGCAATGAGCAAGCAGGCGATGGCGGCCAATCCGCCGGCCTTTGTTCGTGACCGGATCGAACAGCTCGGCCCGCTGGTCGCCATGCTGCGTGATGCCGATTGGCGCCTGGCCGGCGACGACCGCAAGCGCGTTCTCGATGCGCTGGCCTATTTCGCCGATCCCGATGATCTCATTCCCGATTCAACGCCGGGCATTGGCTATATCGATGATGCGATCATGATCGAACTGGTCGCCAATGCGCTGGCGCCTGAGCTCGAAGCCTATGATGATTTCGTTGCTCACCGCGAAGAGATCGCCGCCGGTGCCGAGGATCTGCCCTCGCTCGATGATGCCCGTGCCGTGATGCAGTCGCGCATGCGCCGCCGCCGTTCCCGTTCGCGGGCCGGCGGGACCTGGTCACATTCGACCAGCATCACACACTACTTCTAGCTCACTCAGACCGCGCGGACAGCCGGTTGGCGGGTTTTCAGGAACTCGCCAACGCCGCGCGCCGCCTGGCGGATGCGCTGTTCATTCTCGACCAGGGCGAGGCGCACAAAGCCCTCGCCATGCTCGCCAAAACCGATGCCCGGCGCGACGGCGACGCCGGCCTCTTCCATCAATTGCTTGGCGAATTCCAGCGAGCCCATCGCCTCGCAACCCTTCGGCAAGGGCGCCCAGGCAAACATCGACGCCTCGGGTACCGGGATGGTCCAGCCGATACGGCCAAAGCTCTCGACCAGAACATCACGGCGATGCTTGTAGATCGCCCGCATTTCCTCGACACAGTCCTGCGGCCCGTCGAGCGCCGCGCAAGCCGCGACCTGGACCGGCGTATAGGCGCCGTAGTCGAGATAGGATTTGACCCGCGCCAAAGCGCTCACAAGCCGTTCCGAGCCGGCCGCGAAGCCGACCCGGAAACCGGCCATGGAATAAGTCTTGGACATCGAGGTGAACTCGATGGTCCGCTCCCTGGCCCCGTCAATCTGCAACATGGACGGGGTGGGCGTGTCACCGAAATAGACCTCGGCATAGGCCAGGTCCGACAGGATGAAGAGATCGTGCTCGGTCGCGAACTCCACCACCTGGCGGTAGAAATCCAGTGAGGCGGTCTGTGCGGTGGGGTTGGAGGGATAACACACCACCACGGCGATCGGTTTGGGAACCGTATGCCTCACTGCATGCTTCAGTCCGCGCAGATATTCCTCCGGTGAGGGCGCGTGGACATGCCGGATCGTGCCTCCGGCAATGAGAAATCCGAATGTATGGATCGGATAGGAGGGGCTGGGGGCCAGGATGACATCGCCGGGCGCCGTGATCGCCTGGGCCAGATTGGCAAAGCCTTCCTTGGAGCCGAGCGTGACAATGACCTCGGAATTGGCATCGAGATCGACATCGAAGCGCCGCTTGTAATAGCGCGCCTGGGCCTTGCGCAGGCCGGCAATGCCGCGCGAGGCGGAATAGCCATTCGTGTGCGGCTTGTCGGCCGTGTCCTTGAGCTTGGCGAGAACATGGGCCGGCGTCGGCAGATCCGGATTGCCCATGCCGAAATCGATGATGTCCGTCCCCTTGGCCCGCAACTCGGCCTTCAGGCGATTGACTTCTTCGAAAACGTAAGGCGGAAGGCGCTTCGTGCGGTGAAATTCCATCGTTTTGTCCGGCATGTGTCGAATATACTCCCATCAAAGCCCGGCGGGCTGATCTTCGCAAGCGTGCGGCGCACCAAAATCTCCACGCCGCGAGCGGCTGGAGGTTTGCGGGGTTCCTCCCGGAGTGGGAGGGTGCGGGACGCCGGCGAATGCCGGTAACCGGTAATTTTATTAGCGTGACATTCGTGACGTCCCGCACGTGCAGTTTTCCCGTGGCGTCTCCACCGCCGTTTCCAATCCAAAAAGGTATTCGGGTCGGTCGTTTAGTGCCGTCAGACCTTAATGGACGCCCTGCCAGTGCTCAGGTTGTCACCCCTTCGCCCGGACAGGCTGCACGCTCCCG
>NZ_FNHG01000007.1 GCF_900103475.1 Maricaulis salignorans | reverse complement strand
TCAGGACCCAGGCGGGACAAGCACGGAGCCCGGTCGATCGATCTCCCGGCTTTCGTCCGGATGACGATAAATCATCAAACTTATCCCCACCCCACCAACCTGCGCGCATACTTCAGCCGTTCCGGTTGCACGGGAGGCGTGAGCTCAGTCATTCGCGGCGATCGGGAGCGTGGAGCTCGTCCGGGCAGAGGGGTGACATCCCGCGCTCTGGTGAGGCCATGATCGGGGAAGGGCAGCATGAATGCTCGACTGTTCGTCCACGGTCATTTCGAGGCAGGGCCCGCGAGGGACCTGAGCAAATCTCCACGTGCGGGACGTCTCGGATGCCCCCTAAATTACTCAAAACCCGGCATTCGCCGGCGTCCCGCACACCTCCCAAACCGGGGAGGGCCACTCAAACCTCCAGCCGCTTGCGGCGTGGAGACTTTCGTGCATCGAAAAAGGAAAATGGTAGGCCCGGAGGGACTCGAACCCCCAACCAAGCGGTTATGAGCCGCCGGCTCTAACCAGTTGAGCTACAGGCCCGCTCGACAAGCGAGGCCGTCATCGATACTGCGTCTTGGCGCGCAGGCCAAGACGTTGCGGCAGGCGATCTCAGTGCGCGACAGCGCGGCGCCGTTTCGGTCCGATGCTGAACACCAGCAGATGCGCCAGCAGGACGAGGGCCAGAATGATCAGTTCGATCTGGTCACGCAGCCAGAAACGCAGACTGTCGACCTCACTCCAATAGGCCCGCGATGCACGCGTCGTCTCCGAAGCGCCGGCCAGCGGCAGACGGGCCGGGATCACTGCGGCGGCCAATTGCGGCGAGACAAATTCATAGCCCATCGCCTGCAAGGATGTCGTCAGCTCGGTCAGGCGGGCCGGGTCGAGATACCAGTGAAAGAAGAAGCTGGCATAGCTGTCACGCAGCACAAGATTGCGCCGTGCCGTCTCCAGCATCGCCTCCATCGAGCGCCCGTGCACACTGCCTTGCGGCGCCCAATTGCCCAGCGTTTCCGGCAGGATCACATCACCGCGGATATCGCGGACCGGATAGGGGAAGAATTGCTCGCCATAGAGGGGGTCGAGGCCATCGACCACGCCGGACGCTTCACCGCCAAAATACAGCACCCTCTCCAGCCGCGCCGGGAAACGTTCACCGATCGAGCGATAGGCCGATTGCGAGGCGGCATAGTGCGGCGAAGTGAACAGCCAGGGCTGCGGCAGACCGGCCTCGTCCCAGTTGGAAAACGCCAGATCGAGGCGTTCATCCCACATGGCGCCATCATCATCCTCGAGCGGGCCGAGCAGATCGAACCGGCCCCCGGCATCGAGTCCGGCACGGAAGAACTCATAATCGCCGCCACTGACACCGAAATTCGGATTGGGAATATCACCGTGCTGGTGCGTCTGGCCGTGCATGATCAATGTGCCACCGGCCCGCGCCATATCGCGCAGTGCGCTGGCCAGATACGGCCGTTCATTGAGGCTGAAGCGGCGCTCGCGGCCATCGGAAAAATGGCCGTTCGGGTCGACAAATGTGTCGTAGACGGTCGCGGCAAAAGGCACGTTGAGCGCCTCGATCGCCGCCAGCAGGGTTCGGATCTGCGCCGGATCGGCATCCGGTCCGATATCCTCGATCCGCATCAAGGCCTGGCGCACATCCGGGGCATCAGGCTCCAGGGTGCGCGAGAGGATATCGGCGAACACCATGTAGCGATCATCTTCGCTGGCATAAGGCATCGGGCTCTCGCTGACCCAGGTCAGCGCGCCGGAGCGCAGCGCCCAGGGCATGCGTTCGCCATCGGCCGCCTGCATTTCGGCCAGCACTTCAACGCGGTCAGGATCGGTGACACGAATGCCGGCAACCAGATCGGTACTGTCAGGCGAGCGGGTGAAATGTTCGCCGCGATACACCACTTCGGGGAAGATCTTGGTCGTCGCCGCCTCGGCCAGCCAGCCGATCTGTGCCGCCAGTCCGGGCGCAGAGGCCTGCAGGCTCGCCGGGTCAGGCTGGATCCAGACCGTCGTGCCCTCGCCACTCATGGCATCGTCCAGCAGCGCGGCCGGTACAGTCTGGCCATAGGTCGAGTTGACAACAATCAGCGCGTCATGGGCGTCGCGATCATTGGGTTGGTATTGGGAGATGCCCGCCAGCGCCGCCTCGGCATGACGCCCGGCCAGATTGGCAATATTGACCGCATGCAATTCGCCCAGCGCCTGATCCTCGCCCTCATCGGGATAGAGGACCAGCACGCTGGAGCGTTGCGGCATGCTGCCCGCTTCGGTCTCCGCACTGATCTCGCCATGAAGCGGATAAACCAGTGCGGCCCAGAAGGCGGTCAGCAATATTGTCAGGCGCATAATCATTGGAGGGCGTGCTCCCCAGCATCACAAGCCGCCTATCTTGCGGCTGCATGCGTTCAAAGCTGGGTGCAAATGCGCCGAGATTGCGGCGGTCAGGGGTCATTCCGGGGCGGCGCCGTTCAGCTTGCAGACAGGTTGGCTGTGTCTGACTCGGCACAACAATCCTACCGGCGTGATCGATATCAGCCTATGATCATCACCCCGGTCCATACCGATCCACAACCCAGGAGCCATGATTTATGATTCGCGCCCTTCTTGCCTCCACCGCCCTGCTTCTCGCTGCCAGCCCTGCACTGGCCGAAGAGGTCAACCCGACCCTGTCGCTCTCGGCCAGCGCCGATGTGCAGGTCACCCCCGATTACGCCACAGTCCAGTCCGGCGTCGTCACTCGCGCCGCGACAGCGCAACAGGCCATGCAGGACAATGCCCGCGCCATGACCGCTGTATTCGACGCGCTGCGCCGCGCCGGTGTCACCGGCAATGATGTCCAGACCTCGCAATTGAGCGTCACGCCGGTCTATGCCGACCGCAGCGAGCCGCGGCAGAACCAGAGCCAGTACGAGATCATCGCCTATGAAACCCGCAATACGGTGACCGCCAAGGTGCGTGACACCTCGCGCGTCGGCAATGCGATCGACGCCATGGTGTCTGCCGGCGCCAATAATATCCAGGATGTCAGCTTCGGCGCCGAGGATACTTCCGAGGCGATGGACCAGGCGCGCCGTGAAGCGATCACCAGCCTGCTGGCGCGCGCCGACCTGTTCGCCGATGCGGCCGGTTTCGAATTGTGCGGGATTACCCGGATAAGCGAAAACTTCGCCCGGCCTGCGGTACCGATGATGATGGCCCGGATGGATTCGGAATCGACGCCGGTTGCCGCCGGTCAGCTTTCGGTTACGGCGACGATCAATGCCGATTTCTGCATCAGCGACGACTGATCAGGCAGCGTCCGGCTTGGCGACGACCTGGTTGTGTTCATCGAACAGGACCACGACCGGGTCGTGCTGGCGCGCTTCGGCGGCGTCCATATCGGCATAGGCGACGACGATGATCCGGTCACCGATCTGGGCCAGACGGGCGGCGGCGCCATTAATGCCGAACATGCGGCTGCCACGCGGCGCCTCGATGGCATAGGTGGTGAAACGCTCGCCATTATTGATGTTCAGCACATCGACCTGCTCATAAGGCAGGATGCCGGCAGCATCGAGCAGATCGCTATCGATCGAGATCGAGCCTTCATAATGCAGGTCCGCCTGGGTCACAGTGGCCCGGTGAAGTTTGCATTTCATCATGGTGAGACGCATCGCGCTCAACTCCGTGCGGATTATTGCTGCACTGCACATACGTGTCCCCGCCGCCGATTTCAACGCCCAGACACGTTGATTTTATCAGCCGCAACCGCCGTCACATGAATGGGAGCCTACTCACGGTTTCAAACGCCATTCATGCATGTGCCGACAAAATAGTGTATCTTGCAGACCTCGGGAGGGTGACATGTTCGGAACACGCAAGCTTTTGACCCCACTGGCACTGGCATTGCTCGCCAGCAGCGGCACGCAGGCACAGACCGCGCCGGCGCCCAATCTTCTGGCGGTCCAGCAAACCCGGCCTGCCGCTGAGCCGGCAAGCCCCGACGCACCGCGCAGCATGACGATCAACTGGGATCAGGCGAGGGCCGATGCCCGCCGCCAGGGTGCCGCCAACGGCGCGCCGGTCGCGGCCGCCCGCCTGGCACCGGAAATGCCCCGGCCGAGCAATCGTGAAGCCGCTGAAGTCGCCAATACACGCCTGCCGGTACTGGTCCCGAACATGGCGGTGCTGAGCGCGTCGCCGCCGCCTGCCGTATTGCTGTTTCCGCGTCCCGATTTCTACACGCTGTCCATCAGCGGCGACGGCCTCGTGATCGAAGTCTTCGGCACCCGCCTCGCCCATGCCGTGGCACCCGACGCGGTCACAGCGCGGCAATTGCGAGCGACGGGACCGGACGCGCTGCGCGTCTCCGCGACTGAATATGGCCAGGTCGCCGACTTCAACCGCTATGGCGCCGCCTATAGCGTCACGCTGGAATGCGACAATCCCCAAAGCGATCCGCGGTGCGCCGATGATGTGCTGGTCCGCCGTCTGGCCCGCTCGCTGGTGATCGCTGCCGGCTCGCCCGGCGAGGGAGGCTGATCATGTCGACCCGCGAGATCGAACGCGCCCTCGCCGCCGCTGTCGCGGCCGCCGGTATCGCCGCCATGATCTGGTGGCCCGCCGCCGACACCGGCGCCCCGGGCGAGGCAGCGCCGGACGAACCTGCCCTGGAAGAGCCGGCCCCCGAAGCAACGGAGGAGCCCGAGGGCGAACCTGGCGAGGCGGCCGAGGCGGATGAGCCTGACGAGGAGGCCGAACCGGAAGCAGTAGCCGAGCCTGATCAAATTGAGGAACCACCCGCCGAACCTCTGCTGGACGATGCCGGCATCGCCTTCTCCTGGATGCCTGCCGGCGATCTGGTCGAGGATTCCGGTACCGGCCAGATCCTGCAGATCAATTACGCGCCTGGCATGCGCTTCCCGATCGAGGCCGGCCAGGCCTATGCCAATAGCCAGGTCTATGGTTATGGCGGCTATCTCGGCCCTGCCGGCGGCCAGTGCAATGCGGCCAATTATGCCTATTCCTGGCGCGATAATTTCTGCGAGACCCGCGGCTATGGCACGCCGATGTGCCCGAGCGGGCATGGCCATCAGGGCCAGGATATTCGCCCGGCGACCTGCAATGACGGCGTCCACCAGGCGCTCGCGGCCGCCGATGGCACGATCACCTCAATCGGCAGTTACTCGGTACGGCTGATGAGCGATAATGGCGTGCGCTACACCTATCTCCATCTCGACAAGCCGACCCTGCAAGTTGCCGTCGGTGATCATGTCACGCGCGGCCAGGCCCTCGGTTTTGTCTCCAATGAGTTTGGTGACACCGCAACCACCATCCATCTGCATTTCGAGATCAAGATGGCGGTCGAGACCGGCGGCGGTATCCAGAATACCTCGGTGCCGCCCTATCTGGCGCTGGTGGACAGTTATCAACGCCTGCTCGAGGGCGAGGAAGACTAGGTCTCGGGACTGCGCACGCAATATCTAACCGCAAGAGTTTTTACCGCGCGCCGGATTGCGGCGGGCTTCGTGAGGGAATGACGGACATGACGATACGGATCTGGCTGGCAACCGCCCTGGCAGCACTGACACTGAGCGCCTGCGAAGACGCCACGCGCCATGAGGATGGCAATCGTGCCGGCATAGGCGGCGTCGCGGAAATGGCCGACGACTTTGCCGTCGGCCGCTCCAGGGCAGCTCCGGCGCCATCGCCATCACCACCGCCGCCTGCCCCGGGTTCAGCCCCGGCAGATGGTGTGGTCGAGCGCCTGATTGCCTATCGCTATGATTACCGCTTCGAAACACCGGCCGACACAACCCCGGGCCTGGTCGAAAGACACCAGAACGCCTGTACCCAGGCCGGCGCCCAGCAATGCCAGATCGTGTCGGCGAATATCTATGATGATGGCCGCGGCTCGATTTCGGCCAGTGTGCAATTACGCGCCAGCCCGGCCTGGGTCGAAACATTTCGTAGCGGACTTGAGGCCGAGCTTGAAACAGCCGGTGGACGGATCCAGAACCAGTCGCAATCGGCCGATGATCTCACTTCAGCCATCTATGACATGGAAGCCCGGCTTGAAGCGAAGCGGGTACTTCGCACGCGACTGATTTCGCTGCTGGAGCGCGAAACTGCCAGCGTCGAGGAACTGGTCCAGGTCGAACGCGAACTGGCCAATGTCCAGGGCGAGATCGAGGGCGCCGAAGCCCAGATCCGGGTCATGCGCGGCCGCGTCTCGATGTCGGCACTGGGCCTGAACTACGCCTCACGCGTTGAACCGGTCAGCCCGGGCGCCTTCGACCCGCTGACCTCGGCCCTGACCAATGTCTTCCGCGAACTGGCTGCTGGTCTGGCCAATGTCATCACCTTCATCGCCGGCTTCGCACCCTGGCTCTTGGTGATCGTGCCGCTCTTCTGGCTGCTGAGCCGCTGGCTGCGCGGCCTGTTCAAGGCGCGCCGTGAGGCGAAGACTGCCAAGGCCGAATAGTCATCCCGGCCCGGCTGGTGCGGCGCGCCGGCCGGGTGTCACCCCGTCAGATGCAACACCACCTCGCGGCGCTGCGGCCGGTCGCGGTGCTCGAACAGATAGATCCCCTGCCAGGTGCCGAGCAGGAGCTCACCATGCGCCACCGGAATCCCGATCGAGGTCTGCGTCAGCGCCGATTTGATATGCGCCGGCATGTCATCCGGCCCCTCGGCAGTATGCGCCAGCCACGCCATTGACGGATCATCGCCATCAGGCACCAGCCGCGCGAAGAATTCGTTGAGGTCGCGCTGCACATCCGGATCAGCATTCTCCTGGATTGTCAGCGAGCAGGAGGTGTGGCGCACGAAAACGGTGAGCAGCGCCTCGCCGGGAGCTTGTTCGGAGACGAAGCTTTGTGCCGCGCGCGTGAAATCGTAGAGGCCCGGGCCGGTGGTTGGGAGGGTGAGTGTGGTGAGGGGCATGGTCAGTTCACTCACCCTCCAGCGCAAATGTCGCAAACCAATCGACCAAAAGACTGTTCGATCTGACGAGTTCGCCGATATCAAGGTACACGATCATCGACCGCGCAGAATTGGAAATCGTGTCTGAATACGACCTGATTATCTGGTAGCATTCTTGATCCTTCGGCGTCCCAAGCATGCCCTGAGTGTGGAAACTCTGGCGCGAACCGCCGTACATTTCCATGACCTCGGGGTAGCGGGCGTGCACATAGTTTGAGTACGTCCGATAGACGGTCGAAAGGAGCTCCAACGTATCGACGTCCGTGTAATGAGATGCTTCTGGGATCCCGTCCAATGCTTCGTCAAGGGCGCGTGCAACATCCTTGTGAACATTCTCTTGTCGGACATGCACCGTCTTCCTCGCCGAATCTCCTCGGTGAATATCTGCAAAATAGTCTGATAGATATCGGTCAGCTCGTTGGGAACCCGTTGAAGACTGCCTTCCAGCAATCACAAAATCTATGTGCGTCGTGCATTCGATAATGGTTCGGATTAGCACGCAGACTTCCTGAATGTACCCTGCCCTATAAAGCTCGATGCATGCGTTGAGCGCGCTGACTGCGCGGGCCAACTTCAGCAGACAAAAATGGGTAACTTCTGGCGACTCGTAGCGGTATCCAAGCTGTTCGCGGTCAAAATTCGGCTTTGGGAGTGATCGCTCCAACTCGGACACGAACACCTCTATCGGATGCAACCGTTCCTTCAAATCGGCGGAATTTGCGGTGACGTCCATCTTGAGTGCTCCCGCTGATCCAGCTCCGCCGATTTGGGCTAAAAAGAAAGCGCCACGGTAAACCGAAGCGCTTTCTCCAATCAATCTTCACACAGCGGAGTGCGCCGATTGACGCTACGCGATCCCGGAACAATTCCGGGACGACGCCAAGCGTCAATTATCCAGGAAGCTCCGCAGCTTGCGGCTCCGCGATGGGTGCTTCAGCTTGCGCAGCGCCTTGGCTTCGATCTGGCGAATCCGTTCCCGGGTGACCGAGAATTGCTGGCCGACTTCTTCCAGGGTGTGGTCGGTATTCATGCCGATGCCGAAGCGCATGCGCAGGACGCGTTCCTCGCGCGGGGTCAGGCTGGCGAGAACCCGTGTGGTGGTCTCGCGCAGATTGGCCTGGATGGCGGCATCAATCGGCAGAATGGCATTCTTGTCCTCGATGAAATCACCGAGATGACTGTCTTCCTCATCGCCGATTGGCGTTTCAAGGGAGATCGGCTCTTTCGCGATCTTCATCACCTTGCGCACTTTTTCCAGCGGCATGGCGAGCTTTTCCGACAGCTCTTCCGGGGTCGGCTCGCGGCCGATCTCGTGCAGCATCTGGCGGGAGGTGCGGACGATCTTGTTGATGGTCTCGATCATGTGCACCGGAATACGGATGGTGCGAGCCTGATCGGCGATCGAGCGGGTAATCGCCTGACGGATCCACCAGGTGGCATAGGTCGAGAACTTGTAACCGCGGCGGTATTCGAATTTATCGACAGCCTTCATCAGGCCGATATTGCCTTCCTGGATCAGATCGAGGAATTGCAGGCCGCGATTGGTGTACTTCTTCGCAATCGAAATAACGAGGCGCAGATTGGCTTCGACCATTTCCTTCTTGGCGACGCGCGCTTCGCGCTCGCCCTTCTGGACGGTGCGAACAATGCGGCGCAGGTCTTCAATCGGAACGCCGGCGCGCTGGGTCAGCTCGGCCAGATCGTCGCGGATCTTGGAGGCGTCGACGCCTTCGCGGTCGATAAAGCGGGTCCAGGCCTTGGATGTCTTGGCCATCGAACCGGGCCAATCGGGATTCAGCTCATTGCCGAAATAACTGTCCATGAATTGCGCGCGTGGCACGCCATGGGCATCGGCCATGCGCAGCAGGCGGCCTTCGAGCGACATGCGCTCCTTGTTGATCGCGTAGAGCTGCTCGACCAGGGCCTCGATCCGCGCATTATTGAGATGCATGGTGTTGAGATTGGTGACGATCGAGTTCTGCAGGGATTCATATTTGTCCCGGCTCTGCTTGGTCAGGTCCTTGCCTTCGATACGCGCGGCAACGAGCTTGTCCTGCAATTTGCGGAAGGCGGTGAAGTCGGTCGAGATCAGATCGAGCGTCTCCATGACGCCTTCACGCAATTCTGCTTCCATCGCCGAAAGCGAGAGCGTGACGCCCTCATCATCATCGTCGTCATCATCATCGTCATCGGACTTGGATGTGGCTTCGCCATCCTCGTCATCGTCTTCGTCATCACCCTTGGCCTTGGCGTCGTCGTCCTCGGACTCCGCGTCCTTGTCGTCTGACGTGGCTTCACCGTCAGCGGGCTTTGCCGCGCCCGGCGCCTGCGGGGTCGGGGTCTCGCCATCTTCGGCCGGACCGGTTTCGTCGTCTTCGTCCTGATTGGCTTCAGCCTGCTGGCTGCCATAGGTGGCGTCGAGATCGATAATGTCGCGCAGAAGGACTTCGCCTTCATGCAATTCATCGCGCCAGACCATGATGGCTTCGAAGGTCAGCGGGCTTTCGCACAGGCCGCGGATCATCGCATTGCGGCCGGCCTCGATGCGCTTGGCGATGGCGATCTCGCCTTCGCGGGACAACAGCTCGACCGAGCCCATTTCGCGCAAGTACATCCGTACCGGGTCATCGGTCCGGTCGGCAGAGGTCGGGGTGTTGAGGCCGGTAATGGCGCTTTTCGAGGCACCGGCGACCGCGCGGGTCTCGCCTTCTTCCTCGCCATCATCATCATCGTCGTCGGAGTCCCCGTCGCTGCTCTTGGCGGCGCCAGTGGTTTCCTTGTCGTCATCGGCTTCGCTGTCATTATCAACGACATTGATGCCCATCTCGGACAATTGTCCGAGCACGTCTTCGATCTGCTCGGACGAGAATTCCTCGCTCGGCAACACCGCATTCAACTCGTCATGGGTCACATAGCCGCGCTTCTTGGCGACCTTGATCATGTTCTTGACGGACTGATCTGTCAGGTCCAGGAGAGGACCGTCCTGGCTCTCGGATGCGTCATTGGCTTCGGCGGGTTTGGTCATGTATTCGTCCCTGGTCGCGCCGCTGAACGGCGCCAATCGACAATATCCAACTCAGGAAGATTCGGAACGGCTGGTTTCGCGTCGATAGGCTTCCACCAGTCGACGCACACCTTCCGAATCATCCCTGCCAATTTCTTCGACCAATCGCGCGCGAATCTCTTCGCGACGATCAGTCGCTTCATTTCTTTCCATATAGGCAGCCGCGAGCTTAATCCAAGCCTCACTGCGCTGTTCGCCGGAAGCATCTGCCCCGCCAATTGCTGCCCTCATCGGTCCCCGTTCACCGTCCAACCGCCTGAGCTCCGCCGCAAAGCCCATTTCCGCAAGCTTCGCGCGTAGCCAATCCGATTGCACAGATTGTCCAGAAGAGCAGGCGTCTAGAACGGTGTCGCGTAGTAAGTCAAGCGAACCGAGAGTCAAATGCGCCAGGGTTTCAACCTGATCGGCGGCCAGTTCGGGCCATTCAATCACAGCCAGCAACAGTATTCGGGCATCGGACGCGCCCGGAGAGCCCTTGGCAGCGCGACGCAGTTCGGCGCTCGGGCCAAGCCGCGGCAAGCCCTTTTTACCCTTGCCGGTCCACGGCGCGCGTTGCGGCGTGGTGCCGAACGCGGCCTCCATGCGATTGTCGAATTCGCGCTTGTACTCGGCGCGGATATCGGGCTCGGCAATCTGCGCCAGCAGGGTGCGGATCCGGCGGCGGAAGCTGGCGCGGCGATCAGGATCATCAAGCGGCTCAACGCCGATCTCGCGCTCCCAGAGCAAATCCGCCAGCGAACGCGTCTGCTTGAAAACCTCACGCAGGGCGCCTGCGCCCTGCTCGCGCAGGATATCATCGGGATCCTTGCCATCGGGCATGAAGGCAAAGCGCAGCGTGTGGCCGGCCTGCAGCAGCGGCAAGGCGCGATCGGCGGCTTTCAGCGCCGCCGCCCGGCCGGCGCTATCGCCGTCCAGACACATCACCGGTTCGCCGCCGGCGCGCCAGAGCAATTGCAATTGTTCTTCCGTGATCGCCGTCCCCAGCGGCGCAACGCCCTGCTCGAGCCCGGCCCGCGCCAGGGCGATCACATCGAGATAACCCTCGGCAACGATCAGGCCACGGATATCGGCTTTCGGGTCGGCCGCCGCCCGGCGCGCTTCGGGGAAGCGATAGAGCATCGAGCCCTTGTGGAAGATCGGCGTTTCCGGCGAATTGAGATATTTCGCCCTCGCCTCGCTCGACAGGGCCCGGCCGCCAAAGGCCACCAGACGGCCGCGCGGATCCTGGATCGGGAACATGATGCGGTGGCGGAAACGGTCATAGGGCGAGCCACTATCCGGCTCGATCAGCAGGCCACACTCGACCAGATCGCCGATCGGCGCCCCGGCCGTGACCAGCTCGTCCTTCAGGGCGGTCCGGCTTTCCGGCGCATAGCCAATGCCGAAACGGACGCAATCCTCGCCCGACAGCCCGCGCGATTTGAGATAGCGGCGCGCATCCTCGGCCGCGGGCGTGCGCAGGGCGCGCAGATAGAAGGCCTGGGCGGCCTCCATCCACTCGACCAGGGATTTGCGATGCTGGGTAGTCTGTTGCGCCTGCGGATCGGGCGCCGGCAGGCTCAGGCCTGCCTCGCCGGCCAGCCGCTCGGCCGCCTCCATGAAGGAGAGGCCTTCCATTTCTTCCAGCCAGGTAAAGACATCGCCATGCTTGCCCGAGGCGAAGCAGTGGTAGAAACGCTTCTCGTCATTGACGAAGAAGGAGGGCGAACGCTCTTTCTTGAAGGGCGACAGGCCAACGAATTCGCGGCCCTGGCGCTTCAGCCCGACCGTGCGGCCGATCAGGTCCGACGGGCGCACGCGCGCCTTGATTTCGTCGATGAAGTCCTCGCCCAGACGCATTTTGGTTTGGCAATCCTCAAAGGCGCAGCCCTGACTGCGAACACAAGCCCGACGGGTCCGCAATCCGGGTTGGCATGGCCGTCAAATTCCAGGTCACATGTTGCGCCGGAATCCCGGGCGCGTCACGCTGCAATCGCAAGCCGGGGTCAGGCCCGGCCCGCGCAGAGCCCCCGTCAGGCCGTACCGGCAAGCAGGTCCTTGACCTTGGCGCCGGCCTTGCCGAAATCCATCCGCCCGGCATAGCGGGTTTTCAGCTCGCCCATGCAGCGGCCCATATCCTTGAGGCCGGCCGCATCGAGTTCGGTGACGACATCGACGGCGGCGTCGGCGATTTCAGCCTCGTCCATCGGCGTCGGCAGATATTCGCGAACGATTTCCGCCTCGGCACGCTCGGCCTCGGCGAGATCGAGCCGGCCAGCCTTTTCATAGGTGTCGGCGCTTTCTTCACGCTGCTTCATCAGCTTTTGCAGGATGGCGAGGATTTCAGCCTCATCACAGCCGCAACAACGATCTTCAGCGCGGGCAGCGATATCGCGGTCCTTAACCGCGGCAGCAATCAGGCGCAGCGTCGACAGGCGCGGTTTGTCCTGTGCTTTCAGGGCCGATTTCATATCGGTGGCGATTCGATCACGAAGAGACATCACTCAGGCTACCGTTTCTGGCGCTGCAAAGCGCCTAAAATGTCAATATTTTGATTTTGCAGTGGAATTTCTCAGAGCGGTTGAGTTTGCGCGTCTGCTCAGGTCCATTGTCTTCCAGGCTCATCCATCGAGCCGATTCTTGCGGTGCGATCATACGCCCGTTTCAAGACCGGCGGAGATATGCTGTCTTTGCCGAAGAATCAAGGCTTATCGAAATCGGTGTTGCGGGATTGACCGGAAGGGCGTCTCTGACTACCTACGCGACCGTTTGGCCGCACCCGCCTCATGGCGCGTATGTCCCTTACGGCAAACCGGCTTCAGGAGCACAGCCATGTCCCAGATCTCGCAGCCTAATCCGACCGGAGCCCTGGCGCTCGCCGATGGCAGCGTCTTCGTGGGACAGGGGTGTGGTGCCTCGGGAATCGCGATCGGCGAATTATGTTTTAATACCGCGATGACCGGCCAGCAGGAAATCCTCTCCGATCCCTCCTATGCCGGCCAGGTCGTCTGCTTCACCTTCCCGCATGTCGGCAATGTCGGCGCCAATAGCGAAGACGAGGAATCGGCCAGCGCCCCGGCTCGCCACGCTGCTGTCGGCATGATCAGCCGCGCCCCGCTCACGCCGCCGGCCAATTACCGCGCCACGGAGAGCTTTGGCGAGTGGCTGCGTACACGGGGCATCATCTCGCTGACCGGCGTCGATACGCGCGCCCTGACCCGCCGCATTCGCGAGCACGGCATGCCGATGTGTGCCGTCGCCCATGACCCGGCGGGCAATATCGATATCGAAGACCTGAAAGCCAGCGCCCGCGCCGCCGCAACAATGGAGGGCCGCGAGCTCGCGGCCGCCGTCACCCGCGAAGCGGCGGGCGAGTGGGATGAGAGCGCCTGGAACTGGGATAGCGGTCATGGACGAGGTGCCACGACGGGCCCACGCGTTGTCGTGCTCGATTATGGTGTGAAAGCGAATATCCTTCGCCTGCTGGTGTCCGCCGGTGCCCGCGTCGCAGTCGTGCCGGGCAATACGCCTGCCGCCGATATTCTCAAACTCTCGCCGGACGGCATTGTCGTCTCCAACGGTCCGGGTGATCCGGCGGCGACCGGGGCCTATGCCCTGCCGACCCTGCGCACGCTGATCGACAGCAATATCCCGATCCTCGGCATTTGCCTGGGCCATCAAATGCTCGCCCTCGCCCTGGGTGGCCGCACCGTGAAAATGCCGCAAGGCCATCACGGCGCCAATCACCCGGTCAAGAATCACGAGACCGGCCAGGTCGAGATCGTGTCGATGAATCACGGCTTCGCCGTCGATGGTGCCAGCCTGCCCGAGGACGCCGTCGAGACCCATGTCTCGCTGTTCGACGGCAGTAATTGCGGCTTCCGCCTGACCGGCAAACCCGTCGAGGCCGTGCAGCACCACCCGGAAGCCTCGCCGGGCCCGCAAGACAGTTTCGGCGTCTTCACCCGCTTTGTCGGATCCCTGAAGGTCAGCGAACCGGCCTAGATTCGATCAGACACCACACTTTCTTCCCCGGCTTGCCGGGGAAGTGGCCCTGCACAGCCGAAGGCGAAGCAGGGTCGATGGGGGCCGCAGGCGGCGTCTCGGCTCGCTGCGCGCGCCGCCCCTCCACCATCCTTCGCCAAAGCTACGGATGGTCCCCCTCCCCGGTAAACCGGGAAGGAAAGTGCGGCCATCAGGAGTATGCGCCGACCGGCGTTCGGACCCAGAGCTGCCGCTTCCCTCGCCCGGTCAAATCACCCCATAGTGCGTCCATGTTTTCACGTCGCGCCCTCATTGCCGCCTCTGCCGCCACGGGTCTGGCCGCCTGCGCCCGCACCGACACGCCTGCGGACATGCTGCGCGTCGCGATCGAGACCCTGCCCGACAGTCTCGACCCGGCACTGGGCGAATTTGCCTCCGCGGCGCTGGTCTACAAACAAATCCATGCCGGACTGACCGACTACGCCCCCGATGGCTCGGTTGCGCCCGGCATCGCGACCCGCTGGCGGGTCGCGCCTGACGGGCTGAGCTGGGTCTTCGCCCTGCGCGAGGACGCACGCTGGTCAGACAGCCACCCGCTGACGGCTGATGATGTTGTCTGGTCGGCCCGGCGCCTGGTCGACCCGCAGCAGAGCTTTGCCAATCTGGGCGATTTCTTCGCCGTCGCGAATGCCCGCGCCGTACTGGCCGGGGAGATGCCGCCAGAGGCGATGGGCTTTACCGCCCTGGACGATCACACCATCGAAGTCCGGCTCGACACGCCGCTCGGCCTGCTGCCGACGCTGATGCGCGAATTTTACCCCTTCCCGCGCCATGCCATCGACGCGCATGGCCGCGACTGGATCCGTCCGGAAAACATCGTCACCGCCGGCGCCTATACCGTCACGGCGGCCAGTCAGATGAGCCTCGATCTGGCAAAGAACCCGCATTATGCCGGCGCGGCTGGCGTAGCGATCGAGCGCATCCGCATCGATGCCGTGCGCGATGCCGGCACCCGGACGCGCATGTTCCGGGCCGGCGAATATGATCTCGCCGAAAAGCCTCCAGGCAATCAGATCGGCTATTGGCGCGAGCGCCTGGGGGAGCGGTTCCGAAGCTTCGACGCACCGATCCTGCGCTATCTCAAGGTCAATCATGCCCGTCCCGGACTGGCGCCGCCTGCGACACGCCAGGCGCTGTCCGCCGCCATTGATCGCGATTTCATCGCCGCGAATTTCTTCGACAATACGGCCAGCATCACACACCGCATCATTCCGCCGACCGACGGGATGATGGCCCCGGTCGATCAGCGCCCGACCACCGATCCGGCACTGCCCGGCCGTGTCGAGATCCGCACCGTGCCCGGTGTCAGCGAACAGATCGCGATCGCCATTGCCGATGACTGGCGCCGCATCGGCGTCGAGGCCGTGCTCCTGGTCAGCTACCCGACCGATCTCTACCAGGCCGTCGATAGCGGCGATTTCGACATCGCGGTCGCCAGTTTCAATCGCGGACTGAAAGCCGATCCCTTCTTCATGCTCGACCCGTTCGGACCGGGCGGATTTGCGGCCAATTTCAACTGGGACAGCCCTGATTTCGCGGCCGCCATGGAAATGGCCCGGCGCGAGAGCGATCCGGTGGTCCGCGCCATCGCCTATCGCGAAGCCGAGCGCATTCTGCTCGCCGACCAGGCCGTCATTCCGCTGTTGCATGAGCGCGCGCACTGGCTGGTCAGCGACGGCATTACGGGGACACGGCCCGACATCCAGCCCATGTTGTGGCGCGATCTGGAAATTGCACATCTCTAGACGATCGGGACCGGCGTGCATGCGGTGGGGACGCACGAGTCTGGACCCTTGAAACAATCACCAGTAGAGTTGGGCCAAGTTGCCGCTTAAGGGGGGATTGATGAAACGGTCATTCTTATTGTGTTGTTGCGTAGTCGCCGTCGCAGTTTCAGGTCCGGCTGAAGGCCTTCAAAAGCAGCCGGCCAATGAAAATCAGGATCCGGGGAATTGCCTTGAAACCGAACAAGGACGACGCAACGCCGCGCAGGGCGCCCTGGTAGGAGGGTTATTCGGTGCCTTGCTGGGCGATCAGGTCGACTCGAATAATGACAACCGGACGACTCTTGGCGCCATCGTCGGGGCGACGATGGGCGGCGCTATTGGCTGCGAGACCGGCGAACGACAAGCAGAGTTCGAAAGTTCAGAAACGCAATACAATTCATACATCGGACAACTGGAAATCGAAGCAAACCAACTCGAGCTCGAAACCGCTGAACTTGAGCAAGACCAGCGCCGCCTGAATTACGAAATTGAAGTTGCCGAACGGGAGCGGGCCAGCCGCTCCTCCAGATATTTTGAAGCGGTCCGCGCGATTGATGCTCGTCGATCCGAGGCGCGAGATCGCATGAGAATTGTTGACGGCAACCTGCAGTCAGTTCGCAATCAGATTCGTGAGCGCTCGCGGGCGAATGCACCAAGGGCTGAACTTGCCCTTCTGCGCCGTCACGAACGCGCTCTGAGCAATGCCCGAAACATCCTCGCGGAATTGGCAAATGCGCCACGAGTCTGAAATTGCGGGCCTCGGCAAGCTTTCAAGACGGGCCGCCTTGTTATCAGGCGGTGCGGCCCTGGCCAGCTGTGCGACGCCTGGCACCGATGACTGCAACCCCGCCAATGCGGGAATCGGTCGCTACTTACGATGCAGGCAGCAGTATGTTGACCGCCAGCAAAACCTAGCGAGCCAGGCGCGTCAGGCAGAAGGCAGGAACGCGCAATCCCATGCCCGCATTGATCAGTTGCAGGCGGAAAACCGACGATTGCGGCGACGCCTGGCTTCACTCAATCGGGAGATTGATGCGCTCGACAGCCGCCGCTCGGCCCTGCTGCGCAGAGCGGCCAGCCTTCCCGCACTGTCGAATGCACAAAATGCGTATCTCCACGCGGTCAGGCAGTATTTGGACGATATCCTTGCCCTGCAGGATGAAGGCCTCTCCATCGACCCGCCTCTTGACCTTTTACCGGCTGATGCCCCGGAACGGCGTGAATTCGTCGAAGCCAGACGTGAGCTTCGCGCTGCCCGCACCGAGACCCGGGAGGTTCGTGATGTGATCGTCGAATTGGCCGCAGGAGAGCTGGCCGGTCGCGCGGTGGAACGGAGAATCAACGCTTTCCTTCGACGGGTCGTGGGCGCGGCGCGATTCGCCCGTTTTGTGCACCCGGTTACGCGAGTAATATCTTTGGGGGTTTCCATCTTCGGGGCAGCGGCGACCATTTTCCGGAGCCCGTAGTCACACTGCCGACAAGCAGCGCCCCAAGCTCTGCCACGCCAACGACACCGTCCAGCCCCAGGACTATTGAGCGTGTCCCCAAGCAGATTGTCTGTCATTCCCGGCATTTCTGTCTCGCCATGGGAGCGATTCCCGGTTAGGAACCCGCTTCAGCACTAAATCATTCCGTCCACCCGGCGCTGCCACCCGCAGCGGCAGGCCGGACGCGCGCGCACGTGAGACTGGAACCCCATGCCCAAACGCACCGACATCAAATCCATCCTGATCATTGGCGCCGGCCCGATCGTCATCGGCCAGGCTTGCGAATTCGATTATTCCGGGGTGCAGGCGGTGAAGGCGCTGAAGGCCGAGGGCTACCGGGTGATCCTGGTCAATTCCAATCCGGCGACAATCATGACCGATCCGGAACTGGCCGACGCGACCTATATCGAGCCGATCACGCCGGAAATGGTCACCAAGGTGATCGAAATCGAGCGCCCTGACGCGCTGCTGCCGACCATGGGCGGTCAGACGGCGCTCAATTGCGCCCTTGAGCTCGACCGGCGCGGCGTGCTGGAATTGTTCAAGGTCGAGATGATCGGTGCCAAGGCGGATGTCATCGACAAGGCGGAAAACCGCCAGCGCTTCCGCACTGCGATGGAAAAAATCGGCCTGGAAAGCCCGCGTTCGGCCGTCGTCCACACGATGGAAGAAGCCGAGGCCGCGATGATCGAGATCGGTCTGCCGACCATCATCCGCCCCTCCTTCACGCTCGGCGGCACCGGCGGCGGCATTGCCTATAATGTCGAGGAATTCCGCCTGATCTGCCAGAGCGGGCTCGACGCCTCGCCGGTCGATGAAATCCTTGTCGAGGAAAGCATTGTCGGCTGGAAAGAGTTCGAGATGGAAGTCGTCCGCGACAAAGCGGATAATTGCATCATCATCTGCTCGATCGAGAATATCGACCCGATGGGCGTTCATACCGGCGATTCCATCACCGTCGCCCCGGCCATGACGCTGACCGACAAGGAATACCAGATCATGCGCTCGGCCTCGATCGCCGTGTTGCGCGAAATCGGTGTCGAGACTGGTGGTTCCAATGTCCAGTTCGCGGTCAATCCGGCGGACGGACGCATGGTCGTCATCGAGATGAACCCACGCGTTTCACGCTCCTCGGCGCTGGCCTCGAAGGCGACCGGTTTCCCGATCGCAAAGGTCGCCGCCAAGCTGGCTGTCGGCTATACGCTCGACGAAATCGACAATGACATCACCCGCGGCGCGACCCCGGCCAGTTTCGAGCCGACGATCGATTATGTCGTCACCAAGATCCCGCGCTTTGCCTTCGAGAAATATCCCGGTGCCGAGGCGACACTCTCGACCTCGATGAAATCCGTCGGCGAAGCGATGGCGATCGGTCGCACCTTCCAGGAAAGCATGCAAAAAGCCCTGCGCTCGCTGGAAACCGGCCTGTCGGGCTTTGACGATATGGTCCTGCCCGGCGTTGAAGAGGCCGTTGACGAGACGGCGCGCAAACAGGCGGTCCGCGCCGCGCTGGCAATTGCCAGCCCGGACCGCCTCCTGGTCATTGCCCAGGCCTTCCGCGAAGGACTGACGCTTGAGGAAATCCGTGCGGCCTCGCTCTACGAGCCCTGGTTCCTGCGCCAGATCGAGGAGATCGTCCTGGTCGAGGGTGACATCTCGACGCTCGGCCTGCCGGCCGAGGCCAGTGCCTTCCGCGCCCTCAAGGCGATGGGTTTTTCCGATGCACGCCTGGCGCAATTGACCGGCCAGGACGAAACCGCCGTGCGCCGCGCCCGCCGCGCCCTGGGCGTCCGCCCCGTCTTCAAGCGCGTCGACACCTGCGCCGCCGAGTTCGCATCACCAACGCCCTACATGTATTCCAGCTACGAGACGCCGGCCTTTGATGGCAGCGTCGAGTGCGAGTCCGAACCGACCGGTCGCAAGAAAGCGATCATCCTCGGCGGCGGACCCAACCGGATCGGTCAGGGCATCGAGTTCGATTATTGCTGCTGCCATGCCGCCTTTGCCTTCGCCGACATGGACATCGAATCCATCATGGTGAATTGCAATCCGGAAACCGTCTCGACCGATTATGACACCGCCGACCGGCTGTATTTCGAGCCGCTGACGATCGAGGACACGCTCGAACTGATCGAGACAGAGCGTTCGAACGGCACCCTGCTCGGCGTCGTCGTCCAGTATGGCGGCCAGACCCCGCTCAAGCTGGCCAGCGAACTGGAAGCGGAAGGCGTGCCGATCCTCGGCACCGCGCCGGACGCGATCGATCTGGCCGAAGACCGCGAGCGCTTCAAGGAATTGCTCAACCAGCTCGACCTGCGCCAACCGCCCAATGTGATCGTCCATTCCGAGGACGAGGCGCGCGCTGCGGCCGAAAAGCTCGGCTTCCCGCTGGTGCTGCGCCCCTCCTATGTGCTCGGTGGCCGGGCCATGGAAATCATCCGCGAGACCGACAGCCTCGAGCGTTATTTGCGCGATGCCGTCAATGTCTCGGGCAAGTCCCCGCTCCTGCTCGACCGCTATCTGACCGATGCCGATGAGGTGGATGTCGACGCGATCTGTGATGGCGAGACAGTCTGGGTCGCCGGCGTGATGCAGCATATCGAAGAGGCCGGTGTGCATTCCGGCGACAGCGCCTGCTCGCTGCCGCCCTATTCGCTGTCGGCAGAGATGATCACCGAGCTCAAGCGCCAGACCGTCGCCATGGCGATGGCGATTGGCGTCAAGGGGCTGATGAATGTCCAGTTTGCGGTCAAGGATGGCGATATCTTCGTGCTCGAAGTCAATCCGCGCGCCTCGCGTACCGTGCCCTTCGTCGCCAAGGCGATCGGCCAGCCGGTCGCCAAGCTCGCCGCCAAGGTCATGGCCGGCGCCCGCCTCGCCGATTTCAAGCTGAAGGATCCGGCACCGAAACATGTCTCGGTCAAGGAAGCCGTGATGCCATTCGCGCGCTTCCCGGGCGTCGATCCGGTGCTCGGGCCGGAAATGCGCTCGACCGGTGAAGTGATGGGCATCGACACCACATTCGAGGCGGCCTTCGCCAAGGCGGAGCTCGGTGCCGGGATTCACCTGCCGCGCAAGGGGGGCGTCTTCATCTCGCTGCGCGAAGGAGACAAGGCGGCGATGATCGAACCGGCGCGCGTGCTCGCGATGCTCGGCTTCACGATTCTCGCAACCGGCGGGACAGCCAAGACCTTTTCCGATGCCGGCGTGCCGGTCACCCGGGTCAACAAGGTGTTCGAGGGGCGTCCCCATATCGTCGATCTGATGAAGAATGGCGAGGTCCAGCTGATTTTCAACACCACTGAGGGCCGCCAATCACATCTCGACAGCTATTCCATTCGACGGACCGCGCTGGAGATGAAAATCCCTTGCTATACAACAGCTTCGGCAGCACGGGCGGCGATCATGTCGATGCGGCGCATTGAGGAAGGCGCGCTGGAACCGCGTGCTCTGCAGACCTACTCTTGATGGTATGCAGCTCTGGCGCTAGCCTGTTCTGATTTCCCGTAGTTAAGTGGTCGCATGAACAAGATCCCTATGACCGTCGGAGGGCAAAAAGCCCTCGACGAAGAACTGAGACGTCTCAAAAGTGAAGAACGCCCGGCGGTGATCGCGGCGATCTCCGAGGCACGTGAGCACGGCGATCTCTCCGAGAACGCCGAATATCATGCCGCCAAGGAGCGCCAGGGCTATATCGAAGGCCGCGTGCAGGAGCTTGAAGACAAGCTGGCCCGCGCGCAGGTGATCGATGTCACCAAGATGGGCGGTTCCACCGTCAAGTTTGGCGCCACTGTCACCGTGCTCGACGAAGACACTGAAGAGCAGGCGACCTATCAGATCGTTGGTGAAGACGAGGCCGATGTGCATGCGGGCAAGATTTCGATCTCCTCGCCTATCGCGCGCTCGATGATCAACAAGGAAGTCGGCGATGTCGCCGAGGTCAATGCGCCCGGCGGGCTGAAATCCTATGAGATCATGAAAGTCGAGTGGGGCTGAGCCCTTCGCAAACCAGATAATTTCAGAACGGCCGGGGCGATGCTCCGGCCGTTTTCCGTGGTGCCAGGGATCGCCTAGTTGAGGCCGGGTATATGGCCCACCGGATCGACGGGTTCGCCCTCATGGCGCACTTCCAGATGGACATGCGGTCCGGTGGCATTGCCGCTGGTGCCGATATGCCCGATCGGCTCGCCGCCACGAACCCGGTCACCAACCTCGACGCCGGCCTCGGACAGATGCGCATAGAGGGTCGTCCAGCCCTCGCCGTGATCGATCGCGATCAGCAGGCCCCAGTGCGGCGAACCATGATAGCCCCAGCCGGCAAAGACCACTTCGCCATCACCGGCGGCATGGACCGGCGTGCCATAGGGCGCGGCCAGATCAATCCCGCCATGATGCCCCACCCGGCCGCCACTGCGTTGCCGGGTATCGCCGAAGGCGCTGTAGACGACGGCGTCGGCGACCGGCGCATTGAAGCGCGCGCGGTTTGACGGCACCGAAGCACAAGCCACCAGAACAAGCGCCAGCAGGGCTGCGAGCAGCAAGGCGCTCGCCACCACCCGCCAGGCCCGCACCCGGATGAGCGCATCATCGGCGCCTGGCACAACTTCCGAATAGGCCAGTATGATTTGTCGCGGAAAAGTCATCGATCCGGGTATGACAGGTTTTTGTGACCAGAAGGTGCCCGCCGGCCGCCCTACCGGTCAAACGAAAACGGCCGGAGCATGGCCCCGGCCTCATTCCCGAACGCTTCAGGCTGCACGCCTCGTCAATCGAGGCCGGTCAGATAGCCGGCCGGATCGACCCGCTCGCCATTGAAGTGGAGTTCGACATGGACGTGCGGTCCCGTCGAAGCCCCGGTCGTGCCGACCGTACCGATCTGCTGGCCCGGCGCCACCGACTGTCCGGACGCGACCCCGATTGCGTCGAGATGGGCATAGACCGTCGACCAGCCATCGCCATGATCGATCTCGACCGTATTGCCCCAGCGCTCCGAGCCATTATAGCCCATCTCCGCATGGACCACCGTGCCGGCGCCGGGCGCGGAAATGGCGGTTCCGGTCGACGCCGCGATATCGGTGCCGCCATGAAAGACCGGCGAGCCAGCAGGCCGGGCCGGACGGGGACCGTAGGCGCTGGTAATGCGGCCGGTCACGATCGAACCGGACAGATCCGGCGCGGCGACCGGTTGCGGTGTGGCAGCCGGAGCCGCCGCCGCGACGGGAGCCGGAGACGGCGATGACGCCTTTTGCCGGGGTGCGACTTCCGGTGCGACAGGCTCCGCGATCAGAGCCGCAGAGGTGGAGGCCTCAACATTCATTCCCGATTGCAGCCGGTGAGCCAGCATCAGAGACTGGTTCTGCCCGTCATCCGGCGCAGTCCGGTCCACGGCGGCGGCGTTGGGGAGCGCCGCTTCGAAGCGCTCCGCCTGGCCATAGGCTTGAGCGAGCACGCGGGCTTCGACCAACGGCGCAATCTGTTCAACCGGTGCGCTGACCACACGACGCGGCGTGAGTGTTGTCTGGGCATAGGCCACAGGGACGGCAAGGAGCAGCAGGGCACCGGCCGTTAGAAGTGAATGTTTGACGGTCTGACCGCCGGACAGGATTGATCTGATACGCATTTCCCGTTGTCTCCTGTTGTGAGGACCGAAGGCAGAAACCGGCTGCGCCGAGCTCCGCATGGATTCGATCAGTGTTGCCGCATAGGCCTTGCACTGGGTGCGTCCGAGTGCTTCGACGGCATCGCTGTCGCAGGCGATCTCGCGGGCGGCGTCGAGTTCGCATTCGATCTGGCGCAGTGGCCAGTTGAACCAGAGCAAAATGGTCAGGGCCGAGCCGAGCAGGCGGTCGCGCTCATCGCCGCGGCGCAAATGGCAAAGCTCGTGCACCAGGGCATGCCGGGCCCGTTCCGGTGACTGCATCAAGCGCTCCGGGGCGACAATCACACCACGCCACCCGGTCAGAAAGGGGGACACCGCATTGGGGCACAGGCGCATTTCCGGCGCCGACAGGCCCAGCTTGCCGGCCTCGCGATCCAGCAGGCTGCGCTCTGACGCATCGGCGACCCGGCTGTGCGCCAGCAAATGGCGGCGATGATAGTGACGCCGCAGGGCAAACAGGAGCGAGGCCATCAGGCCGATCGCATAGACAGCCGCCAGCAGGGTTTGCAGCGCTGGCAGCGTTACCGCGGCAGGCGTTACCGCCGGGACATCGCGCACCGGTGCCGTCTCGGGCCGATCCAGGGCGAGCTCATCCATGAATTCGAGCGCCGGCAGGGGCGGCAGGGTTTGCGGGATGGCAAACAGCACCGGTGCCAACAGGAGCGGCAATATCGCCACCAGGCGGGCGCTGCGCCACAAGGCCGGGGATGATTGCCCGGCGCGGGCCTGCAGGACCAGTCCGGCCAGCCAGGTGAGCCCGGCTGCCAGCAGGGTGAGTGCGCCTCCGAGGAGAAGAGCTGTGAGCAAGCCACTCATGCCTCATCCTCCCCGGCGTCAGCTTCCTCTGCCACATCCGGCGACGTTTCAGTTTCAAGCAAACGCGTCAGGGCCGCAGCCTCCTCATCGGAAAACAGGCGGCTGCCGGCAAATGCAGTGGCTGGAAGCGGGCCATCCAGGTCGAGCACATTGGCGGCGAAGTCGCGGATCATCTGCCCCATCAGCGCCACCTTGCCGACCCGGGCCTTGAAGACAGACAGGCCGTGGACATCGGCGCGCTCAACCAGGCCTTTCTCGGTCATGCGTGAAATCAGGGTCCGCGTGGTGGAGTAAGACCAGCCGGTCTCGCGCTCGATCCCGGTCTGGACTTCGCGCGCACTCTGCGGCCCGGCGCTCCATAAATGCTTCAGGATTGCCAGTTCGGCGGGGGATGGGGCGGATTGCGTCATGCGTGGCTCCCGTCACAGTTACGCTACACTTGTAACTCATGTGACATCTGTAGCGCACCTCTGTCAAGGGGTTTGCCGCGCTTGACCGGAACAGGGCCGCGCCGTTTAACTCGCACCATGTCGCAAACCCAGTCCCCGCCCCCTTCGCTGATCTGCTGGGTCGTCTCAGACGGCCGCCGCGGGATCGAGAACCAGGCCTTGGGCCTGGCCGAGGCCGTGCAGGCGCAATTGGCTGCGGCCGGAACCGGGATGCGGATCGGGCGTGCCGTCGCCCACAAGGATGGTTCGGTTGCCCTGCCCGACTGCGGCCCTCCGGATCTTTGGATCGGCTGCGGGCGGGCTGCGATCAAGCTGGCCGGCCGGCATCGCCGCACCTTCACGCGCTGCTTCTTCACCTATGTCCAGGATCCACGCACCCGCTACCGGGACTTCGACCTGATCCTTGCGCCCGCCCATGACCGGCTGACCCGGCCCAATGCGCTGGCCATGATCGGTTCGCCCAACCGGATTTCCGCGACTTTGCTCGAAGACGGGCGCGCCGGATTTGCGGCGCAGATCGAGGCCCTGGCGCCGCCGCGCGCGGCGGTGCTGATCGGCGGCGATTCGAAGCGCTTCCGCCTGACACCGCGCATTGCCGACTATCTGGTCGAGCGGCTCGAGGGATTGCTCGCAGATAATGTCAGCCTGATGATCACGGCATCGCGGCGCACGCCGAAGGCGTTGAGCGACCGGCTGAGCCAGGCCTTCGCCGGCCATCCCCGCGTCTGGCTGTTTGATGGCGAGGGCGAGAATCCGTATTTCGCCTTTCTCGCGGCGGCCGACTGGATTTTCGTCACCGAGGAATCGACCAATATGCTGGTCGAGGCGAGCGCCACCGGGAAACCCGTCTATGCCCTGCCCATGGACGGCTCGGCGGGCAAATTCACCCGGCTGCACGCCGCGCTGGAAGCGCACGGCGCCATGCGGCCCTGGCTCGGCAGACTCGAAAAATGGTCCTATACACCGCTGGCGGAAACCGACCGCGCTGCCGGCCTGCTGATCAATCGCTGGGAGCCGCCATTGCAATCCCACGCCGCTAGCGGAGACGCCGCATGACCCATTTCCTTGTATCCCTCCTGTCCCTGTTCGGAGTCGCCATGTCGGAACCCAATTCAGATTCAATCGTCAGCCGCCACGGCGAAGTCTGGCTGGCCAGTCAGCCCAGCGAAGCCGATCTTGACGCCTGGGCCGCGGCCGGCGCCGTACTGGTGGTCAATTCACGCACTCCGGAAGAGACCGCATCCCTGCCCTTCGACATGCGTGCCGCCGTCGAAAGCCGCGGAATGCGCTATGCCGAACTGCCGATTGGCGGTGCCTCCGGCGCGAGCCCGGCCCTCACCGGCGAGCTGGCCCGCCTGCTCGCCGCATCCGACGGACCGGTGGTCATGCATTGCCGCTCCGGCACGCGCTCGGCCCATCTCTATGCGGCCTATCTGATCACCGGGGACCGGGCGCTTTCGACACCATTCGACACCATGAACTGGCCCGGCGGGCGCGATATGGGCATGGTGCGCGCCCTTACACCGCCCCCGGTCGAGTAATCGTGCTGCGAAACCACGCAGCAAGACCGGCGCGAGCCACTATATAGAGCGCAACACGAAATGCGGCGGCCATGGCCGCGCCTGCCAGATTGAGGAATTCCCATGTCCGAGACGCGCCATTCGCGCCTGATCATCATCGGCTCCGGTGCTGCCGGCTATACCGCCGCCATCTATGCCGCCCGCGCCATGCTTGAGCCCGTGCTGATTTCCGGCCTGCAGCCCGGCGGTCAGCTGACTATCACCACGGATGTCGAGAATTATCCCGGCTTCGCCGATGTCATCCAGGGCCCCTGGCTGATGGAGCAGATGCGCGACCAGGCCGAGAAAATGGGCACTGAAATCATCTCCGACATCATCACCGATGTCGATCTGAAGACCCGCCCCTTCGTGCTCGAGGGCGATGGCGGCACGATCTACACTGCCGACGCCGTGATCATCGCCACCGGTGCCCAGGCCAAATGGCTCGGGCTGGAAAGCGAACAGAAATTCCAGGGCTTCGGCGTTTCCGCCTGCGCCACTTGCGATGGCTTCTTCTATCGCGGCAAGGAAATCGTCGTGGTTGGCGGCGGCAATACCGCTGTTGAGGAAGCGCTCTTCCTGACCAATTTTGCCTCCAAGGTGACACTGGTCCATCGCCGCGACAGCCTGCGTGCGGAAAAAATCATGCAGGACCGCCTGTTCAAACACCCCAAGATCGAAATCGTCTGGGACAGCGAAGTCGTCGAAGTCCTCGGCGAGATGGACCCGCCCGGCGTTACCGGCGTGCGGATCCGCAATCTCAAGACCGATGTGGTCAGCGATATCCCGGCGCATGGCTTTTTCGTCGCCATTGGCCATGCGCCCGCGACCGAGCTCTTCCTGGACCAGCTGGAAACCAAGCAGGGCGGCTATCTGGTCACCGAGCCGGGTACGCCGAAAACCTCGATCCCGGGCGTGTTTGCGGCCGGCGATGTGACCGACGACATCTATCGCCAGGCCGTCACGGCGGCGGGGATGGGCTGTATGGCGGCGCTCGAGGCGGAACGCTATCTGGCCAGCCAGGAATAAGCCGGGCCGCTGGCCGTCCAAATATGTCCAAATAGAAATTAGAAATCTGGCGGGCTTGCTGTTAGGAGACTGACTGCTTTTCACGACCGGTTGGGGTTATTCCATCATGCTGCGCATTCTATCCTGTGTTTTCATCCCGGTGCTTCTGCTCGGCGCTGCCTCGGCCCAGACCGCTGCGACCCCGGCCAGCCTCGAGCAATTCCAGGCCTATGACCCCGAATCCACACAGGTTCTCAACTTCGAGGCCTGGTCCGAAATTCTCAATGATATTGTCCTGCGTGTCCCCGCCTCGCGGCGTCAGGTGGCCCGCGGCCGCCCGCAACAGACCGGCACCGCGATCTATCGGGGCAATACCTCACGCTACCGCTATGAGGGCAACCGGGTCATCTATCACCTGATGGATGACGGTTATGAAGAGGCGATACGCGAGTTCCGCATTGCCATGGAAGACCTGCCCAACCGGGTCGATTTCGGCAGCCTGAACAGTGACCAGCAGCTGGCCTACTGGTTCAATCTCTACAATGCCGCCGTCATCGAACAGGTGATCGGGCGATACCCGGAAAGCCGCATCAACCGCACCCGCGCCATCGGCACCAACCAGTCTCTGTTCGAAGCGAAAATCCTCAACGTCGCCGGCGTCCCGCTGAGCCTTGACGATATCCGCCTGCGCATCGTCTACCCGCAATGGGACGATCCGCGCGTGATCTACGGCTTTCACAATGGTTCGATCGGTGGACCGAATATTCGCCGGGAAGCTTTCCGCGGCACCCAGGTCTGGCGTCAGCTCGACAGCAATGCGACGGATTTCGTCAATTCACTGCGCGGCGTTGAACTGAGCGACACTGAATTGCGCGTCTCCCAGATCTACGGCGAAGCGCGTCCGCTCTTCCCCGATTTCGAGACCGATCTCCGCGCCCACCTGACCCGGTTCGCCAATGACAACACCGCCCGTCAGCTGGAGGGCAATCGCCCGGTCGCGACCGATGTCGTTGAGTGGCATATTGCGGACATGACCAATGGCGTCACCGGCTGTACCGGCAGCGGCAGCCCGGTCGAAGTCAGCGGCACCTCCAATCCCAATGTCGTCAATCTCGCATCGATGAATTGCAACATCCTGCCGCAGACCGGTCTGGTGCTGTTGCAATACGTGTTCGAGCAGCGCCTGCGTCTGATCCGGGAAAATGCACTTGGCACGGTCGACACGATCGATATCGAGACGCCCAGCGAACAGCCGGTCATCAACATGACACCCAGCTTCGGTGGCGCTCGCGAAGAGACGCCGGAAGGCTGAGCACCGGGGGCGTTGACGCGCCCCCGATTTGCCCGGGGAGCAGGTTGAGCTTTCACCCGGCGCGGTCCTGCCTGTAGAGTGCGGCAATGATGGACCGCCGGGAGGATGCCGCGCATGGACTGGGACAAGTTGAAGACCTTTCATGCGGCCGCGCAGGCCGGCTCGCTGACCAAGGCGGCGGAGATGCTCGGCCTGTCGCAGTCAGCGGTCAGCCGGCAGATTGCGGCGCTTGAGGATGATCTGGGTGCCGCCCTGTTCCACCGCCATGCGCGTGGTCTGATCCGGACCGAGCCGGGCAATCTCCTGTTCGAGGCCGCCAAGGAAATCGCCGCCAAGGCCGCGATCGCCGAAGCGCGTGTGCAGGATGCGCGCGACGAACCCTGCGGCGAGCTGAAAGTGACAGCGCCGATGGCGCTCGGAGCGATCTGGCTGGCCCCGCGCCTGGCCGGTTTTCATGATCAATACCCGCAAATCCGCATTCGCCTGATGCTCGACGATCATGAACTGGATCTGGCCGGTCTCGAGGCCGAGGTCGGCATCCGCCCCTGGCCCTCGACCCAGAATGATCTGGTCCAGCGCAAACTGCTCAGCGTGGACCAGCATCTCTATGCCAGCGCGGCCTACCTCGAGAAGCATCCGGCACCCGTCACCGCCGCCGATCTGGATGGGCACTCGATCATCCATTACGGACCGCCGCAGCTGGCGCCCATCCCGGGGCTGGACTGGGCCGCCCGGGTCGGCCGGGCCGAAGGGCAGCCGCCGCGCCCTGCCGTGGTCGAGGTCAATACGATTCATGGTGTGATGAAGTCGATCGAGGCCGGCATGGGTATCGGTGCCCTGCCGGACTATGTCGCGCGGGAGAATAGCGGGCTGCACCAGGTTCTGCCGGATCTGCGCGGTCCGAATTTCGAGGTCTATTTCGTCTATCCCAGCGAATTGCGCGGATCGCGGCGCATCGTCGCCTTCCGCGACTTCCTGATCGAACAGGCGCGCCGCTGGGAAAGCTGAGTCGGCGCCGGCCTCAGACCCACAGCACGTCGGGCGGACCACTTCTTTGCGTGTTTCCGGAAGGGCCGGGTTGAGGGTGGATTTGCCGGCACGGTTTGATGGCTCGCCCAGCCATCAAGCTTCTGCATGGATCATCCAGAGTGACGCTTCATTTCTGCATGACCAATATGCCGGATCGCGTCTGGTGCTGCGGTGCAACATGGCTCATATAGCTCTCACAGACGCGGTGGCGACACCGCCTCCTTCCCTCCAATGGGATTCGCATACCCCTCCTCCCCGTGAGGTATGCAAATTGCGCCGGACCCTCCCCTCCCCCCGGGTCCGGCGCCCTCATTTTGGCTTACCCGAGCCCAGACACGAAACTGCCCCGGCCTGTTGGCCGGGGCATCTTTGTATTCAGGCGCGATTGCCGGGTCAGATCAGCCCAGGGTGGAGCGCAGCATCCAGGCGTATTTTTCGTGCGTCGTCAGGCGCGGGCTGAGCACGTCGGCCGTGGCGTCATCGCCATGCTCGGCGGCCAGTTCCAGGGCCTTGCGGATCGTGGCGACAACCGCCTCGTGACCGCGCAGAAGATCGGCAATCATCACATCGGCCTTCTGGGCCTTGCCCTCGGAATTCACCGTCGCGGCGGCAGCCATGGCGGCGTAGGAGGCCGGTGCCTTGAAATCGAGCGCGCGGACACGCTCGGCAATATCGTCGGTCGCCAGCCACAGCTCGTTATACTGCTGTTCGAACAGGAGATGCAGGTCGTGGAAACGCGGGCCGGTGACGTTCCAGTGGTAGACATGCGTCTTGAAATACAGCGCATAAGTATCTGCCAGGACTGCCGTGACGGCGTTGGCCATGGCCGTGCGCTGATCGTCTGTAAGGCCCATATTGATGCTCATGTTCTATCTCCTTTTGTCACCTGCGGCGGGGGCCGCTGTGGTTAAAAACAACATGCCCGACCCCACCACATAATTCCAATCAGGAAACATTGGCGGAGCGATAGATTTTTTCTATTTCGCCGTCAGGGCAGCACAGAAACGCTTGATCCGCACCCCGGCCTCCTTGAGCAGGTCATCGGAGGTCGCGTAGGAAATCCGGAAACCGGGCTCGAGCCCGAAGGCGATGCCCGGCACCACCGCAACGGCCTCGGCATCGAGCAGGGCCGAACAGAAATCATTGTCATTCTCGATCACGGTTCCGTTCGGTGCCGTCTTGCCGATCACACCGGCACAATCGGCGAACACATAGAACGCCCCTTCCGGTGTCGGCGCGACCAGTCCCTCGCACTGATTGACCCAGTCGAGCACGAGATCACGGCGCCGTAGGAAAGCGGCATTGCGCGCGTCCAGGAAACTGTGATCGCCATTGAGCGCGGCTACCGCCGCCCACTGGCTGATCGAGCATGGATTGGAGGTGGTCTGCGAGATCACCTTGCGCATGCCATTGATCAGCTCGACGGGGCCGGCGGCATAGCCAATCCGCCAGCCGGTCATCGAATAGGCCTTGGAGACGCCATTCATCGTCAGGGTGCGATCATAGAGCCGCGGCTCGACCTCGGCGATGGTGGCGAATTTATAGTCGCCATAGACGATGTGCTCATACATGTCGTCGGTCATGATCCAGACCTGGGGATGCTTGAGCAGGACATCGGCCAGCGCGCGCAAATCCTCGGCGCTATAGCCCATCCCGGTCGGATTGGACGGCGAGTTGAGGATCAGCCAGCGCGTCTTCGGCGTGATCGCGGCGGCCAGTTCATCGGCGGTGATCTTGAAGCCATTGCCAATATCCGTCTTGACGCACACCGCCTCGCCACCGAGCAGCCGTACGACTTCCGGATAGGTCACCCAATAGGGCGCCGGGATGATGACTTCATCGCCGGGATTGAGGCTGGCGGCGAAGGCGTTGAAGATCACCGGCTTGCCGCCCGGCGCGACATGCACCTGGGCTGCGGTGTATTCGAGCGAATTGTCGCGGCGGAATTTCTTGATGATCGCCGTCTTCAGTTCTGCGATCCCGTCCACGGCGGTGTATTTGGTTTCGCCGCGGCGGATCGCGTCGATGGCCGCTTCCTTGATATGATCGGGGGTATCGAAATCCGGCTCGCCGGCGCCGAGCGAAATGACGTCAATCCCCTTCGCCTTCAGATCGCGCGCCTTCTGGGTCACGGCCAGGGTCGCAGACGGTTTCACGCGCTTCAGCGCGTCGGAGGGCTCGAATGTCATCGGGGATGTCCTGAATCGAATGATTGACGTTGCGCAAGCCTAATCCCGCTCTGTGCACGCGCCAATCCCCGCATCAGCGACAAATGCGCAAACCCCGTATTTGCCGCAAAGACGTGCAGGAAAATATTGCGATGCAACATCCGGTGGCACGCCCAGACATCGCCCCAATTTTCCCCGCAATGGCCGCAAACCCGCCCCGCGACGCGCCCAATCGCGGCCCAGCCTGACTGTGGACAGGGAGACCGGTCGCCCGTTCGAGCACGCTCATCGGGTGGCCGGTCAAAAACAGGGACAGGGGAAGACACATGGCATCCGGACACTCACACAGACCCGCTGGCGGACAGGCCTGGCTGGGGCTGATCACCGCAATCGCCGTTTTTGGCGCCAGCCTCTTCTTCTGGTCGGAGGCGCACGCCGATGCGGCGCCAGCTGAATCGCAACTCACATCTGCAGAATTCGCCCAGGCCGGCATGGTCCGCCTCAGCGAGATCAATGAGGGCGCGCTCCTGCTCAAGACCGTGGACGGCGGGCTCTACGTCCCGGCACCGCTGGTGGCGACCGATATCCGCCTCGACATCGCCGGCCCCATCGTGCGCGCCATCATCACCCAGCGCTTCGAGAACCCGTCCGACGCCTGGGTTGAAGCGACCTATGTCTTCCCGATGCCCGCCGATAGCGGTGTCGACCGGTTGCGGATGCAGATTGGTGACCGCTTCATCGAAGGAGAAATCCATGAACGCGAACAGGCGCGCCAGATTTATGAGGCCGCGCGCGCCAATGGCCAGCGGGCCAGCCTGGTTGAACAGGAAAGGCCCAATATGTTCACCACTTCGGTGGCGAATATCGGCCCCGGCGACACCATTATCGTCCAGATTGAATACCAGGATGTCGCGCGTCTGAATGACGGCACATTCGAACTTCGCGTGCCGCTGGCAATCACGCCGCGTTATATCCCGCAGCCGGAAGGCTTCGTCTTCGCCGCGGATGGTGGTGAGGATCTGGCGGCGCTTGCCGACGCCATGCGGATCACACCGCCCTTGATGCACCCATCTGCCGAACCTGGCGCCTATTTGCGCCTGCCCGTCAGCATCCGCGCCGACCTCCAGCCGGGCTTCGCGCTCGGACAGGTCGCCAGCCAGTATCACGCCACCCTGGTCGACCGGTCGCAGCCTGGCCACGCCATCATCTCGCTGGCCGATGGCCCCATCCCCGCCAATCGCGATTTCGTGCTCACCTGGCGCCCCGCCGACGAAACCGCCCCCAGCGCGGCACTCTTCACCGAAGCGGTCGACGGGCAAACCTATCTCCTCGCCCAGATCCTGCCGCCCGCGACGCTCGGCGCCGACACGCCGCGCCGGCCGCGGGAAACGATTTTCGTGATCGATAATTCCGGCTCGATGGCCGGCGCCTCCATGCGCCAGGCCCGCGAGGCCCTCGTCGCCGCCCTCAGCCGGCTCGAGCCCGGCGATCGCTTCAACCTGATCCGCTTTGACAACACGATGGAGCGCGTCTTTCCCGCCGCCGTCGATGCCACGCCAGCCAATATCGCCCGGGCCCGGCGCTTTGCCTCAAGGCTGGAAGCCGAAGGCGGCACCGTGATGCTGCCGGCGCTGAGGGCTGCTCTCGTCGACAACACGCCGCAAGACACAGCCCGCGTCCGCCAGGTGGTCTTCCTCACCGACGGTGCCATTGGCAATGAGGCCGAACTCTTCACCGCCATCGATCAAGGGCTGGGCCGGTCGCGCCTCTTCCCTGTCGGGATTGGCGCCGCACCGAATACCTATTTCATGAGCCGCGCGGCGCGGCTGGGCCGCGGCACCTTCACCCATATCGGTGATGTCAATGAAGTCGCTGGCGCCATGGATGCCCTGTTCACGGCTCTGGAACGCCCGGTGATGACCGATCTCGACGCGCTTTTCCCGGCCGGGGCCCTGAGCGAGATCTGGCCGGCTCCCCTGCCCGATCTCTATTATGGCGAACCGGTCCTGCTGACCGCACGCCTCGCCGGCCCCGACGGCGTGATGCGGCTCGAAGGCGCGCTCGCCGGATCGACCTGGCAGCAGGACATCGCCCTGGCTGAAGCCCGGCCCGCCAGAGGTGTCGCCACGCTCTGGGCCCGCAACCGCATCCGGGCGCTGGAGGAAATGCGCTTCCAGGGCGCCACGCCGACCGCCATCGACGCCTCAGTGCTGGAGACCGCTCTCGACTTCCACCTCGTCACCCGGCTGACCAGCCTCGTCGCCGTCGATGCGACCCCGGCACGCCCGGTTGGCGATCAACTCGTCCAGCGCGATGTGCCACTGATGGTGCCGCATGGCTGGGATTTCGAGGCCGTCATGGATGATCGCATCGGGCCGGTGCAGCACGCCGGACTTGATCCGTCGATGCTGTCCCGGCTGCGGCCGGGCCAGGCCCCCGATGCCGTGCCGCTCGACGCCGATGGTGTCCCGCTGCCCGCCACCGCAACGCCACGTGAGCTTCTGATGGGGCTCGGCGGCCTGATGATGCTGATCGCCCTGGTCTGGCTCATCACCAATCGCGAGCGGCGTCTGTGGTGAACCGCTCCACCCTCATCGCGGCACTGATGCTCATCACCGGTGCCGCGATCTTCGGTCAGGGCCTCGTCCTGACCGCGAAAGCGGAGCTCGCACAAGTCCTGCTCGCAAGGGCCTGGACGCGTGCGATCGACGGAGAGGTCGCGGCGACACCATGGCCCTGGGCCGATACCTGGCCCGTGGCCCGGCTCTCCGTCCCTGCCCTCGGGCAACACGCCATCGTCCTCGCCGAAGCCGGCGGCGAAGCCCTCGCCTTCGGTCCCGCCCTGCTGAATGTCTCCGCCGCCCCCGGCGAACCGGGCACCGCCATCATCGCCGCCCATCGCGACACGCATTTCGAATTTCTCAAGGACCTGACCGCCGGCGATACCGTGATGCTGGAAACCGCGTCGGGCCACCGGATCGAGTACCGCGTCACCCATACCCAGATCGTCGACGCGACCCGGTCCGGCATTGAGCCGCAGACAGGCCCATCCAGGCTGGCGCTGGTGACATGCTGGCCGTTCGGGGCGCTGGTCCCCGGGCCGGAACGCTATGTGGTCTGGGCGGAGAAACAGGGGCAGGCCTGATCCAGGCGCCGCCAGAGCGATGGGCCATGATTGACGCGCCGTGGGCACGGACCCCATCGGGGATGCGCTGACGGGAATGATCGACATGGCGCAAGGCCCATCCCGCGCAGGGCACGCACCGGCGATTGCCGGCTGATCTTCGACCTCCCCTTTATCGCCGACCGTCCGATCTCATTGCGGCTCAATCCCGGCGATGATGGCAATAACCGCTTCCCGGCATGGTCCTGTCGCATCCCGCATACCGTTTGACGATGGAATTCATGCCGGTTCTGGAATTGTTGGCGGTCATCGACCTGACCTTCAGCCGCGCCCCAGCAAGGCCTCGATCTTCGTGATCAGCGTCTCGCGCGCCCTGGCCGACAGAAACGTCTTGGGCAGACGCATCAGGCGCGTCGCATGCGGGCTCTGGCGGCGCACCGTATCGCGGTCCGGGCCGGCACCGAGATAGGCCGCAATGTCCGCCATCATCGCCCGGTCGAAGGCCCAAAGCGTCTCGCCGCGATACTCCAGCTGGTAGAAGGCCTCGCGCGGCCAGTCGACCTCATGCGTCCGGTTGAGGCCGCAACCCAGACAGCTGAGCCGACCGGCCCAGGACTGTTTCGTTCCGGCCTTGCCGTCGGCGAGCAGGACCGGCAGCGGCTGATCGCCATACAGGCTCTCGAACCGGGCCCCGGCGCCGCATTTCGGACAGGCCAGGACCAGTTTCGGGGCAATGCCCTTATTGTAATAACGTTCCGTCATGGCGGGTCCGAGACTGGGTTCCGGTATCATGGGCGCATGCAACCTGCTGTGCCAGGGGCCGCACGGTCGGCGCACAGAGTATAACGCCCCTCTGCGCGCACAAAGTGCGCGTGCAGGTTTACCGGATTGTCATGTTGTCAGGCTGGCGTCTGCGCGCTCCGTCGGCTAGCGATAGAGCCACGGCGGGGGCTGTTGGGAGTTTTGTTTGGGCCAGGCCGCCGTCCGACCCGCATTTGTGCGCACGCGCCGTGTCCTCGCCTGGGCGCTGGCCGTGCTGGCCAATGGGGTTTTGCTCGCAATCATCCTGTTGCTGCCACAGGCACCGATTGCGACCCCGCCCCTCAACGTCATCGATCTGCAGCTGGTCGCCGAGATCGCGCCTGAACCGGAGCCTGAACCGGAGCCGGAACCGGAAATCGAACCGCAGGAGGTTTCGCCCGACCTTGTCCCCGTACCGCCATCAGACCCCGAGGACGCCAACGATCCGCAAAGCCGCGAGGCAATAGCGGACCAACAGCAGGCCAATGCGAGGCCAACCGATGATGAAAGCCTGGTCAATAGCAGCGTTATAGCCGACGAGCCGACCGCGCTTGCCGACTACGCAATCGGGGCGCTCCCCGAGAGTGCGGCCCTGACCGGAACGCCCTTCGTCATCCGCGAAATCTTCTGCCTCACCTCATCAGAGGCCACCCGCGAAGCCGGTCATTGCCCGGATGATCCCCATCCCGACGGGCTGTCCATGCTGCGCTATGCCAGCGATGCCAATCTGGAGGCCGGACAGCGCGCCGCGATCGGTCGCGATATGAGTCCGGAGCAAATTCGTGCTTTATTTGAAGGGGATGGCCTGCCGCTTGCTGATCTGTCCGGTCAGCCAACCCTCGCAGATACCCGCCAGAGCCCGACCTCATCCGCCGATCAGATGCGCGACAGCCTGCCGCCGCGCCACCCCGATCCGGCGTTTCGAGATTGACGATCCGCGGCAAGCCGGTTTCTTCTGCCGCCCATGAACTTCCTGTCCGACACCACCGCCCCCGCCCATCCCCGACTGATCGAAGCCATCGCCGCCGCCAATACCGGCTTCGAGTCCAGCTATGGCCATGACGCGATTTCCGCCCGGGTCGAGACCCGGCTGCGCGAGATATTCGAGTGCGATCTCAAGGTCTTGTTCGCGGTTTCCGGAACCGCCTCGAACGCTCTGGCGCTGTCCGTCCTGTGCCCGCCCGATGGTGCCATCCTGTGTCATGACGAGGCCCATATCCATCGCGACGAGCGCGGTGCACCGGAATTCTTCACCGGCGGTGCCAAGCTCATCCCGCTGACCGGGGCGCATGCCAAGATCGACCTGTCCGCGCTCGACCGGGCCCTGGCAGAAATCCCCGAAGGCTTTGTCCACACCAGCCCGGTGCGCGTGCTCTCACTGTCCAATCTGACTGAAAGCGGCACCGCCTACTCGGTCTCTGAAGTCACCGAACGCACAGGGCGGCTCAGGCAACGCCCGGCCCTGGTCCACATGGACGGAGCCCGCTTTGCCAACGCGCTGGTTTCGCTGGGCTGCACACCGGCGGAACTGACCTGGAAGGCCGGCGTCGATGCCTTGTGCTTCGGCGCGACCAAGAACGGGGCGCTCGGGGCCGAGGCGGTCGTGCTCTTCCCGTCCGTGCTCGACCGGTTCGAAGCCCTGCAGGGGCGGCAGAAACGTGGGGGTCATATGGCGCCAAAAATGCGCTTCATGGCCGCACAGTTCGAAGCCTGGCTGGACGATGATCTCTGGCTGGACCTGGCGCGGGCTGCCAATGCCCGTGCCGGCGAGCTCGCCGCCGGACTGGCCGCCCTCCCGCGCGTCGAGATTCTGCATTCGGTTGATGGCAATGAGGTTTTCGCCCGCATTCCGGAACCCCTCGCAGACCGTATGCGCGCCGCTGGTGCCCGCTTCTACCAATGGCCCGACGGCTCTGCCCGCTTCGTCACCAGCTGGTGCACCCTGGCCGATGAGATCCGGGGCCTGATCGCCGCCGCGAATCGATTCTCGCCTTGAGATTGCGGAACAAAAGGTGTACACCTTGTGTCTCAATCGACAGGAGGGAGCCATGGCACAAGGTCGTGGAGTATTGTTTCATCTCAGTTCGGTGGGCTTTGATCCTTTCGGCCGCGTCTTCATTGCTGACCGCGACGCGTCCATCGCACTTGGGGAAATGCTGAGTCAGGCGGACGCGATCAGCTGCCGGTCCGGCTGCGGTGCGCCGCTAAGCTGCGACACCGCCCTGATCACCCGGGAGGAATTGGTCAGGGTCGGACCGGAACTACTGGTCAATAACGCAGACTTCGCCTCGATCATCCGCAAGCGCAAGGCCGTCGGTGCCGAAGAAGTTGTGATCGTCTTCAATATTTACAGGGAGATGGCCAGCAGCGAGCGGGCCTCACCTTAGGGACCGGGCTCAGGAGGCCTCGGCCTCTTCATCATCGGTGGAACGGCGCCAGGGACCGGCAAAGCGCGGATCCTGCCGGCGGCGGCGGTCGGGGCCGAAATAGGTCGACGCCTTCACGAAGCGGCGCGGCCGTTCGATCAGTGCCGAGATGCGGCGGAACAGGTCAACCGGACGAACCGGCTTGGCGAGGTATTCATTGACGCCGGCATTGATCGCCTCGATGACCTTGGAACGGTCGGTGTGACCGGTGACCATGATAATCGGCAGATACTTGTTGGCACTATCGGATGCGGTGCGGACCAGGCGCGTGAATTCCAGGCCGTTCAGATCGCCCAGCATGTAATCGACCAGCGCAAAATCCGGATTGACGTCGCGCATGGTTTCAAACGCATCGGCGGCGTCGCGCACCTCGATAATCGTGCGGACACCAAACCCTTGCAGGATGGTGCGCAGGATCGTCGACATGTGCGCATTGTCCTCAACGATCAGGACACGGATGCGGTCGAAACTGCCGGACATGGGGTCTCACTGAGCAGTGGTGAATCTCTGGACGGTTCGAGTCTGCCCGTTTGACCTTAACCAAGTCTTGCCCCGGCATGCGCCAGTTTGGCTTGAGCGCCAGTTTGTGCAGTGCGGCACCAGTTTCCAGTGGGTTAGCGGAGCCGCACCCTGCCGCTGCCCTTCACGCTTCGCGCGCGCCAGGCCACCGGCTCACTTTCGCGCGCCCATTATGCTAACATCGCCCGGCCAGCCGCCGACACGGCAAATGAGGAAAAGGACGTGGCCATGAATATGGCAGAAAAGTCAGTCCGCAGCCTGATCTTTCGGGCCCGAGCCTATGACAGCAAGGAACAAATCGACGATTTTCAATCGGACCCGGACAGTTCCGAAGTTGATTTTGTCGAATCGATGCTGACCGGAGATCGTGACCCCATCCGCGACGAGATCAAGAACTGGATCGATTGCCTTGATGAGGAGAGCCAGGTCGAACTGGTGGCCCTGTACTGGATCGGCCGGGGCGATTTCGATGGCAGCGAATTCATCGCTGCGGTCAGGGAAGCCCTGGCGCGCCGCAGCTCACCAACCGCCGAATACCTGCTCGGAGCGCCCATGCTGGGCGATTATCTGGAAACGGGTCTGGACGCCGTGATCGAGGCCGGGGTGTTCGACGACGCATGATACCGGCGCGCCGGGACAGGCGAGTCTAGATCCACTGCACTTCAGTCTTTGGACCTTGTCCGGCCGCCCGGACGATATCGCTTTTTCGACTGGACAGGACTTCCAGGATGCGCCGCCCCAGCTTGTCCGGCATGACCGGCTTCACCAGAAAGCCATCGGCGCCGGCGCGGATGGATTGCTCGACAACCGCCGCCTCGGAATGACCGGTCAACATGATGGTCGGAACGGACTGGTTGGGCGAGGCGGAATTGGCACGCAATTCCTGCATCAGCTTGATGCCGGTTCCATCGAGGAGTTCATAATCGAGCAGCATCAAATCAATCTGTTGCCGGTTAAGGTGCTGCCAGGCGCCTTCGACACCATCTGCCTCAATCAGGTCATGGCAACCGAGACTGCCAAGCAAGCGTGCGATCAGGCGTCGGGTCGCGGCAACGTCCTCGACAATCAGGATGCGAACTCCTAGCAGAATTTGATTTGGCATTGCGAACCTCGGCGTGCTGGTGCCTTTCAGTAGCCTGAAAGAACTGAATTACTGATTAAGCGGTACGGGATAGCGGCGAGAGCGCGCGCAAGGCACCGGCCTGCGCGATCTGGTGAATGTGCGCCGCCAATGTCGTTGCATTGACCGGCTTGGGCAGGATGGCGTCGATCCCGGCGGCCTCGGCACCGCGCGAGACGTGCGGCAAGTTCGGCGGCGCCAGCAGGATGATCGGCAGGTCCGGCCGCGGACTGCAACGCGCATCCCGGAAGCGCCGGACCGCCTCCAGCCCGCTGGTCAGGCCGAGATCATAATCGACCAGCGCCAGATCAGGCCGGCACAGGCGCGCGGTGACGAGGGCCTCATCGGCGTCGCGGCTTTCATAAATCCGTGTCACGCCCAGCCCCCGCAACAGGGTTGTGAGCACCTGCCGGATCGAGCGGCTGTCATCGAGCAGCAGAATATTAAGGCCGGACAGGTCAAACGCAGACATCGGGATCTCCAGAACAGAACCCGCAGACTAGCGCCTGCGGCTTAATATCCGCCTACCCGTGGTTAATTCGATATGAGCGCCTCCTGACAGCCTGACGTCAGCATCGCACCCGGCCCCTCTGGTCGCGGCGGCCTGGCGTGCGTATATCTCGGCCATGGTCAAACTTACCCTCGACGACAGCCTCGCCGCACCGGAAGACTTCGTGCTCGACACCGTGCCGGCGATCGCGCCGGCGCATCCGATCGAGAATTGGGAACCGCACCGGCCCGACCGGCCGGCAAAATCGGAAGGCGGTCAACGCTTTCGCTGTGTCGCCGAGTTCGAACCCACCGGCGATCAACCCCAGGCCATCGCCGAACTCGTCGAGGCGATCAATGGCGGCGAACGCGACCAGGTCCTGCTCGGCGCCACCGGCACCGGCAAGACCTTCACCATGGCCAAGGTGATCGAGGCGGTGCAGCGCCCGGCCCTGATCCTCGCCCCCAACAAGACCCTGGCAGCCCAGTTGTATGGCGAGTTCAAATCATTTTTTCCTGATAATGCGGTCGAGTATTTTGTCTCATACTACGACTACTACATGCCCGAAGCCTATGTCGCGCGGACCGATACCTATATCGAGAAGGAGAGCTCGATCAATGAGGCCATCGACCGGATGCGCCATGCCGCGACGCGCTCCATCCTCGAACGCGATGATGTGATCATTATCGCCTCGGTCTCCTGCATTTACGGCATCGGCTCGGTCGAAACCTATACCGCGATGACCTTCGAGCTGAAGCCCGGTGACACCGCCGATCCGCGTGCGGTGATGCGCCAACTGGTCGATCTGCAATATATCCGAAACGACGCCGCTTTCGGCCGCGGCACTTTCCGCGTGCGCGGGGATAGTCTCGAGGTTTTCCCGGCCCACTATGATGACCGCGCCTGGCGCCTCTCCTTCTTCGGCGACGAGCTGGAGACGGTGACCGAGTTCGACCCGCTGACCGGCCGCGCCATCACCGATCTGAAGAGCGTCAAATTCTACGCCAATTCCCACTATGTGACCCCGAAACCGACCCTCAACCAGGCGATCCAGTCGATCAAGGACGAGCTCAAGACCCGCCTCGCCTGGATGGAGAGCGAAGGCCAGCTGCTCGAGGCCCAGCGCCTGTCCCAGCGCACAGAATTCGATCTGGAAATGCTGCAGGCGACCGGTTCCTGCGCCGGCATCGAGAATTACTCCCGCTATCTCACCGGCCGCAAACCGGGCGAGCCGCCGCCGACCATGTTCGAATACATCCCGGAAAACGCCATCGTCTTCGCCGATGAAAGCCATGTCTCCATCCCCCAGCTCGGGGCGATGTTCAAAGGCGATTTCTCGCGCAAGAAGACGCTGGCCGATCACGGCTTCCGCCTGCCCTCCTGCCTCGATAACCGCCCGCTCAAATTCGAGGAATGGGATGCCATGCGCCCCCAGACCATCAGCGTCTCGGCGACGCCGGGCAATTGGGAACTCAACCAGACCGGCGGCGTCTTCGTCGAACAGGTCATCCGCCCGACCGGCCTGATCGACCCGCCGGTCGAGATCCGCCCGGTCTCGCTTGATGGTGCCAGCCAGGTCGATGATGTCATCGACGAGGCCCGAAAGACCGCCGAAGCCGGCATGCGCACCCTCGTCACCGTCCTCACCAAACGCATGGCCGAGGATCTGACCGAATACATGCATGAGCAGGGCCTCAAGGTCCGCTATATGCATTCCGACGTCGACACGGTGGAGCGGATCGAACTGATCCGCGATCTGCGCCTGGGCACTTATGACGTGCTGGTCGGCATCAACCTGCTCCGCGAAGGCCTCGACATCCCCGAATGCGGCCTCGTCGCCATTCTCGACGCCGACAAGGAAGGCTTCCTGCGCTCGGAAACCAGCCTGATCCAGACCATCGGCCGCGCCGCGAGAAACAGCGAATCCAAAGTCATCCTCTATGCCGACCGCCGCACCGGCTCGATGGACCGCGCCATCGGCGAAACCGACCGCCGCCGCGCCAAACAGGTCGCCTATAACGAAGAACACAACATCACCCCGCTCACCATCAAACGCGGCGTCTCCGACATTCTCGAACAAGTCATGGAAAAACAGGCCAAAGCCCGCAGCCCCGGCGCCTGGCGCGGCGGCAAGGGCTCCGGCAAGCCCAAGGGCATGCGCGACCAGGACCAGGCCGGCTATGGCGGCAATGTCATCGCGGTCATTGCGGATCTGGAGAAGCGGATGCGCGAAGCGGCGGCGGATCTGGAGTTTGAGGAGGCGGCGAGGTTAAGGGATGAGATTAAGAAGCTGGAGGGTTAGGTGAAAGCCATCAAGTTTTCATCCCTGGAGCATTATCCAGCGCACGCAGGAATCGACAGAATTGAGTGCAGAATTGGTTGACTATCGTACCAATGTCTATGCAACTTTAAAAAATGCAGGACGCAGAGCCCATCCCATTCCGCAAGGACGGCCAAGAAGTTCAAGACTACCTCCGCAGTGAAAGCTACGACGGTGGCTTTGTCGTGACGGACTTGGAAGCAAGCGATCGGGTGATCGCCCGCGTCACCGACGGAATTTACCGCGAACCAGCAGCAGCATTTCGGGAACTAATTTCGAACGCTTGGGATGCAGACGCGTCGCGCGTTACTATCCACACGGACGCCCCTAGATTTTCCAGGGTTACGGTGAGTGACGACGGAAGGGGAATGTCCCTTCAGACCCTCACTCGGTTGATCAAGTCCATTGGTGGAAGTGCCAAACGGACACATGAGGGCAAGGAACTCGGCATCACCTCAAAAGCCGATGTCGGCCTCACGCCAAACGGACGACCAATTATAGGCAAAATCGGCGTTGGCATGTTCGCCGTTAGCCAACTCGCAAGGCAGTTCACAATCGCAACAAAGGTTGAGGGTGAATCTTACCGTACGATAGCCGAGATTCACCTTCGAACCTACGAAGAGGACAATAGCGCGCAGGGCGACTCAAGAGATGGCGAAGACTCGTTTCGATCGGGGAAGGTCTTCATAAAAACCGAACCCACGGAGGACACATATGCGCACGGGACCGACATAATTATTAGCTATGTCAAACCAAACGTACGAAAAATTCTCTCCTCGACCGACCGCTGGCGCCTCATCGACGAAAAAGACAAAGCTGCCCTTTCAAATGATTGGGACACCTTCGCCAGCATAAAAGAATCTGTCCCTGCTCACCATATTGGGCAATTCGTTGGCGCCACTCGCGAGGGAGAGATAAAGCGTGGGCCGTCGCTTCCATGGAGCAGCGACACGCCCGCCGATGAGCGGATGTCGCTTTTGATGGATGCTGTCGAAAGCCAAACAACCAGAGTTCAACGGCCAGATCTTTCATCCTCGCTGGACGCCTACCTCCACATGGTTTGGAACCTAGCGCTGTCGTCGCCAGTTCGCTACGTGGGACCGTCCCCATTCGAGCTCTCAGCGAAAGACTCGATCAAAGCCTTTTGGTTGCCACCAGATTCCAGCACTCCAGCCCAGGAGTTGGACTTGACCTCAGGCTGTACCGTCAGGGAGGCCGCCCGGGATCAAGTAGCTGGCGCCCCGCTGCTGATGGAGAACGAGCAAACGCCAGTCGGTAGCTTCGATGTGGATGTCGATGGAATTCTCCTCCGACGCCCGATTCGGTACCGCCACATTTCCACAGGCGAACGCGGGCTGCCCAACTCACTGTTGTTTGTTGGCAAATTCAAACCCGACCTATCAAAGGTTGACCCGACTATTCGGGGTGGCGATCTATCCTTTGACGGATATTTGTTTTGGAATGGGCGCGTAATTCCACGAGACAATAATGGCGTTTTAATCAGAATTCGTGGCGCAAGCTCCGCGTATTTTGATGAAAGCTTTTTGAACTACAAGATCTCTGAGACCACAAGATTACGGCAAATTGTGTCGGAGATTTTTGTTCATGATGGTGTCGATGCTGCGTTGAATATCGACCGAGAGTCCTTCAATTATGCCCACCCCCATATACAGTTCGTACAGAGTTGGCTTCACAGATCACTTAGAAAACTAACCAACAAGCATAAAGAAATTTCCAGGCGACTGCGGGATACGCGCAAGCTGCATTTTATAGAAAACAATGAAGATTTTATTGAATCAAGCCTAGAAGAGCTCTGGCAACGAGAGCGTGGAGACGAGCCACGACCAAGTATTGAAGTTTTTTCTGAATTTGCAGAGATAAATCGCTCCCGAGACGATGGCAATCTGACACTGGATGAATCGGAAATTTCCAAGTCAATTGGGGCTTCGACGCTTGACCCTGAAGTGAAGCGTCAAGCAACGGCCATATATGAAATCTTACTTGCTTTCGATTTATTGACTGAAAAGTCGTTTGACCAACATGCAGAAATTGTAGCGCAAATATTGAAGGTCGTCCGTTGAGCGACGTTCCTGATATCGACCTGGATGAAATCTATGGTCAACGTCCTGAAGACGTTCCCGCTGGCTCTCGGGATTTTGCACCATGGCACCTGCCTGTGAAGCAAATAGTCCGAGACTACCAGTGGGGCTCCGCACTCACGAGTCACCTAAAAAAGTACCCCTGCGCCAACCGCCGATTGAATTACCTCACGCTTCCGGGCCCAGATATGTGGGACGTGCGAGTATTGAGCGACATATGTGCAAAATTCACCATCGAGCTGGAATATCTTGGCTTTATCGGCACTGGCGAGGCCGAACCGAGGGGGAATGAGTTTTGGTTCCCCGCTGAGGCAGCGTTAAAGCAGGCCGATAGAGTATCCGATGCCAGCCAAATAACACCGGACCGCCTAGAACAAATTGCCGTCCCGTCGTCACAAGCCGCTCAGCTACTGAAAGGGTCTCGAAAATTCGATGTTGTGAATTTGGATTTCTGTGATCACTTGACCGGCAATGGAACCGTCGAGCGCCCAACAAATATGGCTTCGCTCAAAGCATTGATCACGCATCAACTGGGCGCCGCCCAACCCTGGTTGCTGTACCTTACCACCCGTGTCACTACGGACGGATTGGTTGGAGACATACAAGAAATCTGGAACGCAATTAAGGACAATTTAGCACGTCCCGAGAGCAACTTTGATGTAGAAATCTCGGCCGCTGTCGGGGCTGATTTTGGCGACTTTGAGGAGTGTGTGCGCAACATTCTGTCCGCGCCAGACGAACGTCTTGTACGCCTTTTTGCAGTCGGTGTTGGAAAGTTCTTGTTGGCCGTCTTGTCCCGGCAACCCAATTTTCCGGGATCCGTTGAGATGATCAGTTGCTATGCCTATCGCGTCGCCCACACGGAGCCAGATATGCTTGCCGTTGCCTTCCGATTGAACACGGGACCTCAAACACTCCTGGCCGAGCCGGCCTCAGCGCCTCTGGTCGAGGCCGCTGCGGCCGCGGCAGTCGCGAAGAAGGTCGAAGTGCGCTTCTGGGATATCGATCAAGCGATGGATAGTGACGAGAAGACCAGGGAGGCGGCAATCTCCGGAACGCGTAAACTGCTGCTAGCGAGCAACTATGACGTAGACGCTTGGCAGACGTGGGTAGACAGGCATGCCAGGCAGGGCCTGCGCGCCCGATAGACCAAGCTTAGTTTATTTTGATCGCGCACGGGCAGGGGCGCTGCGCCGAAACGCTAGACATCTTGTGTATAACACAGTATGTTCCCTATTTGTTCTATTGTTCACTTCAGCCACAGTATTTAGTGTGGGGCAACACTTGGGGACACAATATGTCGCGTCAAAGCCAATTCAATCTCTCCAACATGCTCAGCTCAGTCGAGCTCTGCGCCGGCGCCGGCGGCCAGGCGCTTGGCCTGGAGGGTGCGGGCTTTTCCCATGAGTGTGTCGCCGAGATTGATGCCGATGCCTGCCGCACGCTGCGGCACAACCGGCCGGAATGGAATGTCTGGGAAGGCGATATCCGCCAGTTTGACGTCAGCGCCTATAAAGGCGTTGACCTCGTGGCCGGCGGCCTGCCCTGCCCGCCCTTCTCCGTCGCCGGCAAACAGCTTGGTGAGCTCGATGAACGCAATCTCTTCCCCGCCGCCCTCGACATTATCGACGAGATCCGCCCTGGCGCCGTGATGATCGAAAATGTGCGCGGCTTTCTTAGCCCCGCATTCGAAGACTATCGCGCTCATCTGAAGGCTGAGCTCCGCAAGCTGGGCTACCACACTCAATGGAAATTGCTGAACGCGTCCGACTATGGCGTCCCGCAATTGCGCCCGCGCGTCATTATCGTCGCCATCAAAGACGCCTTCAAAGATGATTTCGCCTGGCCCGGCGCAAGCCCGGGCAAAGCCGCCACGGTTGGCGAGACCTTGCATGACCAAATGGCCGCGCGCGGCTGGCTTGGTGCCGATCTCTGGCGCGAGCGCGCCAATACCATCGCCCCGACCATTGTCGGCGGCTCCAAGAAGCATGGTGGCCCCGACCTCGGCCCGACCCGCGCCAAGGCCGCCTGGGCCGCGCTCGGCGTCAATGGCAAGACCATCGCCAACGAAGCGCCCGACCCGGACTTCGTGGGCATGCCGCGCCTCACCGTCCCAATGGTCGCCCGCATCCAGGGCTTCCCGGACGAGTGGGAGTTTACCGGCAAGAAGACGGCGGCCTACCGGCAGGTTGGGAATGCATTCCCGCCGCCGGTGGCGCAGGCCGTTGCAACCAAGCTGGCCACCGCGCTCCAATCCGCAAAACTGGTTTATCCCGTCAGGACGGTCGCTTAAAGGTTTGGTTAAGTCGGCCTGATATCTGTTTCCCGTGCAACCCCGGGGGGCGGAGAGATGCCAGACACTCCAATTTTTGAAATTCGGCGACGGATAGTGGCAGCTGCCGGTGGTGAGCAGGCCCTACTGTCTGAACTGCCGTTTTTGTTCAGACAGGCGATCGACGAGCTCATCGATGCGCCCCGCACACGCCGCCTTCGGTTTGCGGAGCTAGACCCAAACGAGAAAGCTGTTCTGGGCATTAAAGTCGAGGCGGCGTTGCGCCAATTGCTGAACTTCCCCCGCGGCAAGCTCGACTTCCGGATCGGCGCCCATGATGTCGATGTCAAATTCACCTCCCGCGAGAACTGGATGATTCCGCCCGAAGCCGTGGGCCATGCCTGCATCCTCTGCCAAGCCGATGTCGCCAAATCACTGTTCAGCTTTGGACTTGCAATGGCCGTGGACGGAAGCCTCAATCCTGGCAAGAACCGGGATGGAAAGAGAAGCTTCAGCAAAGCCAGCAAGGACAATATTCACTGGCTGGCCTACCAAGAGCCATTCCCGGTCAATATCTGGGAAACAGTCAACGCAAACGACGCGGAGCAGATATTCTTGCACGAAAGCGGGACCGAACGCGTGCTAGCCTTGTTCGAACTCTTCCTGGGCAAGCCCCTGCATCGCTCGGTAATCCAGACCGTAGGCCACCAGCTCGATCCCATGAAACGCATTAGGCGGAACGGCGGCGCACGCGATCAATTGCACCCGAGAGGCATCGTCGTATTGAGCGGGACCCAAGACGGCCCTCTCCTGCGCCACCTAGGCATCAAGCTTGGCCGGGAATACGTCATGGCCTTCCGACCGCGCGACCAGCGGGACCGTGAGATCATCCTCAAGAAAGAGCGTCATGCCTCAGGCTTTGTGAGCAATTGAAAGCGGGACACACGCAATTTCCCCCCAACCCCCATGCCAGCTAGCGGGCCGTATCAAAGCCGCGCCGTCAAGGCCGCCTTCGGCGCCGCGAAGCGGGCATGCGCCTTGACGGCGCGGCTTTGATACGGCGGAGTTCCAGGCAAGGGAATTATGGGCGGGTCTGGGCTGGGACCCTGCTCCCAAAAGCAACACCAAACAAAAAAAATCAATACCTTGTCATCCCCCTCTCCCCGTCCAGCCCTGTACTCCCCCGCATGGCCGGAACCCGCAGATCTCCTGAACGTGTTGCAAGCCTGGAAGCCCGGGCGCGGTCCATGCGCGCTGAGGGGTGTCGGATGGCGGAGATTTCTCGGGCGTTGTCGGTGCCGGTCTCGACGCTGTATCAATGGGCGGCGCGGGGGCATTGGCGGCAGGCGGATCTGATACAGGAGGTTTTGCCGGCCGCGCCGGAGATGGATGCCGGGCCGGCTGGCAACCCGATCGATGAGGATGGCGAACCGCCAACGGCCGTCGAGGCGGCCGAGGCGGCGCTGCACCCTCAGCCGGTCGGGCTGCCGGAAGCGGAAGCGGAGCAGTTGCGCGATGATCTTCGCCGCAAGCTATTCCCGCGAGATCGAGACCTGTCACAGCCCTGAACGCCGCGCCGGCGCCAGGCGCCCTATGTCGGCATTCGCCGGCTCCAGCCCCGCCTGGCCCTGGCACGCCCCCGGCATTGGTCCTGTGCGCATGATTTGGGCTGACCACATGAAAGTATGGACAAAATTCTGTCTCACACCGCTGTCGTGCGGAATTCTTCGCCCCAGATTAAGGCAAAAGTGGGCAAAATGTCGCGTTGTGGCCGCATTTTCTGCAAACTTCACCTCCATACGCTGTCGTTGATTTTGAGGATCAGGGGAAAATATCCGGTTTGCGCACGTATTCGACCAGTGAGTTCGAGATACGCATTGATAACGGTCTGCTGGAAATGCGGAGCGAGGGACCGCGCGTGTCGAAATCCGGCAGCGATGGTGAGCGCGCCTTCAACAGTCTTTTGCGTAGCGAATCTATCCGGCTCGCCGCCTTCGACATCCGCGCCGCCGACTTCAATTTCTCAAAGGTCGAGCTGGAAACCCGCATCCGCTACATTGGCCGCCAGTGCCGCGGCATGCCGCTGGCCTTCATCGGCCGCGGCGACCAGCAGGACCAGTTGCGCACCGCCCTGCAGGTGATCGACAAGATGGATGGTGTCGCCCGCGCCTTCCGCTCGCGCGAGCAGGCGCTCGCCTGGCTTCGCGCCCAGCGCCCCTGAGGCAAGCCTATTGCGGCCGGCCACCGGCCCGGGCGGCAATCAGGCCGGCCACCAGCGCTTCAATCATCACCGCACGCGCCGCACTGCCGGACGCCTCGAGCAGGTCCTGGCGGGTCTGGGGCGGCAAGGGTGCGAGCATGGCAATGCGGTCGACCAGGGCCTCGAAAGGCATGTGTTCAAGCCCGCTCCAGTCGAGCTGGATATTCTCGCCGGCCAGCCAGACGCCGAGCAGGCGGATCAGCCGCGAGCGGTCACCCTGCAGCGCCGGACGCGGTGCCAGGTCCTGGGCAAAACCGCTATAGTCGACCCGGCCGACCCGGTAGGGCCTAGCGGCCTGCGCCTCGGCATTGAGGGCAAAACGGCTGACCCCGGCGAGGGTCAGCAGATAGCGGCCATCACGGGTCTCGACGAAGGATTTGATACGCCCGGCCGTGCCAACCCGATGCAGGGCCGGCTGTCCGGGCGCGGGCGCGGCGGCATCGCCGGATTGCGGCTGGATAATGCCGATATGCCCACCCTCGCGGCGGGCATCATCGACCATGTTGAGATAGCGCGGCTCGAACACGTTCAGCGGCAGTAATTCCCCGGGCAGGAGGATACAGCCGGCGAGCGGGAAGAGCGGCAGGGAGGCGGGCAGTGTCTGTGTCTCGTTCATGTTCCAGAGATAGGAAGGCCGGGCGCCGCCGCCAAGGGTGTGGCCGGGGTTTCTGTGCCCCTGATGGCGCAGCCCCCGGACCGGCACGCCTCGCCGCCTGGGCTGAGGCATGCCGGTCGCAGGGGTGACGGGACAGGCGTGAGCGCTCCTCGCCCTAGACGGCGAGGAAGTCGCGCTTGCCGACCGGAACGCCGATACTGCGCAGCACCGCATAAACCATCGAGGCGTGGAACAGGACATTGGCGAGGACGTAATTCTGCACGAAGGCATGGCGCGGCAGGGTCATTTCCTTGCCGGGGCCGGCCGGGAAGGTGACCTCGCCCGAGGGCTCGGCATCAAGCGCGGCGGCCGGCAGGGCCCAGACGGCGGCGCGGGCGGCGGCCAGACGGGCACGCAGATCATCAAATGTGGCTTCGGTATCGGGGATGGAGACCGGATCCTGTCCGGCCAGGCGCGACAGGCCGCGGACAGAGAAATCGCTGACCAGCTGGACCTGGCGCTTGAGCGCAAACATGTCGGGCGTCAGGCGCCAGTCGAGATAAACCGCCTCATCGACCTTGTGCTCGGCGGCGTGGGCCGCGGCCTTGGCGAGAATACCGTCCAGCGCGCGATAGGTCTGGTCGAGCTGGGTTTTGGCAATGGATGACAATGGAATGGACATGATGACTTCCCCTTGATTGGAAGCCACCAGATGGGGCCGTTCGAGACAAAGGGCCAGAGGCGGGATGGTGAATACCTGCTATGGCCGGATCCGGGCCTGGCGGTCTGCGAACCGGCCATCACGGAAAGCCCGCAATGGCCGGTCTCGATCAGACCCGTTCATTCCAGTTGCAGACCGGGTCGCCACTGGCATTCCAGGTCGACAGCCGGGCCGAGAAATCCGCATCGGTGTCGAGCAGGATGTCGGATAACAGCGTGTCTTCACTGCCGCTGAGCGGCACATCGCCCTCCTGGACAATGTCGAAGCCACCGCCGCCCGTGCGCTGGGTGACAACCATGCGGTAATTGCTTCCCGCCTCACCCTCACCCCAGGCCGTGATCAACAGACCGTCCGGTGTCGCGGCCAGCTCGATATGGCAGGCTGAGTCCGCGTAACGGGCCGCATCGGCCGCCGAGTGGGCAAAGCCATCAGGCTCTCCAGGCTGGAGTGCCAGCAGGGCTGCGCCAGAGATTGCTGCGACATTGGCAGCCAGAATATTCATGCTCATGACAGTCTCCTTCTCGACTGCGGGGTTTCATGGGTGGCGGGCTGGCCGGAATGGCCGTTTGGGGAGGGCTGACCTGCCCTCCCCGAGCCTGCGTCCGGTGTTAGTGCTCGCCCTGGATGACCAGGGTGACATTGCCACTACCGGATTGGTTGACGTGGGCGTTCTGGCCATTGCCAACCTGGATGATGCCGACACCGTTATTGGAACCATACTGGTTCGTCGTCGCGGTGTTGTTGCGGCCCATCTGGGCGATGCCCGAAAGATTGCGATTGCCGGTCTGGACGCTGGTGCCGTAATTATTCCGGCCTTGCTGACCGATCACCGCATCATTGCTGCGGCCGAACTGGTCGACATGGGCCTGGTTATAGCGACCGGACTGACCGACCGTGGTGCCGTTGCGGGCGCCGTCCTGGATCACGGTGACATATTGACGATCGCCGCGCTGATTGATCACCATCGACTGGCGGTGGCCATTCTGGCGACCGGCGATGTCGTTATTATAGCCTTGCTGGCTGATGGCGACGCGATTGCGTGATTGTGCTTCAGCAGCACCAACCGTACCGAGGACAGAAACAGCGACGAGGGCGCTGGCGAGGAAAAGACGAATTTTCATGGCTTAACTCCATTTGGTGTGGCCCGACGCCCAATGCATCGAAGACTGATGCTGTTCTAGTTGAAGCCATGTGAGCCGATCCTGAGGGCGCCATTCAGAAAGCCGACAGGTCGATGAATGCCAGATGTCCGCGTCTAAACTATTGAAAAACAAGTCCTGCCCTGCGCGGGCTCGCGAGCAATATGGGGGCATGGACCATCCCGGCGATACGGGTCCCGCTCAAGCCGGGCGGATCGGCGACGCCAAACCGGGGCCGATTCGGGACTGTTCGGCTGAAACCGCAGAATCGCGGCGGCACGGCCAGGCAAACGGCGTCAGCCAGACGACGTCAGGCGGGCGGTATCAGGCGGGCGGTATCAGGCGGGGAGTGTCTGGCAGCAAGTGCCGGGGACGAGGCTGGCGGGTCAGGGCCGCGGTGCGGCGCGGCCGGTAACCAGCCTTGCAGTCGGCTCCAGCACGACACTCGCCGCGGCAGTGACGCCCGCACTCAGCCAGGTCAGCTCGGCGAAGCCAAGCGATTTGAGAACTTTCACGATCCGGCTGCGATAGCTCGACCGTTCCGGATCACCGGACATGTCAGCTTCCACGCTGATGCCATCACCATCATCCTGGACGAGGATGGTGACCAGGCGCTCGCCGCGCTGAAACTCGATACTGGCACAGCGTGAGGCAAAGCCCGGCTCGGCCAGGCGCTGCGCGAGCTTGCGCCGCCAATTGCCGGTTGCCAGACCCTGGGCCTTCTCCGCAGCGGAAAAGCCGAGATTGCCAAATTCGATGGCATTGGCGAGCAGGACATAGAGCCCGACCGCCATTTCACAGGCGCGTGGCAGTGTGGCGGCGAGGAAATTGGCCAGCCGGCTTGCCTCGGCCATGGTCCGGACGCTGAATGTGGCATTGTGCAGGGTCATGACCGGCTCAAGCGCCGCCGCCGGCGAGATCTCGAACTCGCGATAGGCGAGCAGACCTTCAATCACCGTCGCAAGCGGGCCGGCATCAATATCACCGGGCAGGTAGAGATCGGCCGCCCCGGCCCGCCGGGAACCACTCGTCACCAGGACGATTTTTTGTGCTGTGGCCGCGTGGTCCCGCGCGGTTTCCACGAGGGCGGCATTGGCATCATCGACCAGCATCACGGCGACAGGACCATCGGGTACCGATTGAGGCCCCAGATACACCGTGACATCCATGCCCTCCGCCAGGACCCTCGACAGGGTCCGCAAGCGCGGGCTGTCATTCATGCACAGCCAGAGCCGTTGCGGGGTGGTGGTAGAGGTTGAAGCGCTCATGCCTGATCCGAAACCGGGACGTTTGATGCAATCCCTGACGCCGGAAGCTTTGCAGCAATGTCTTAATAACCAATATCGTTAAGCATGCCGGGCCCGCATGGCCCGTTGAGCCCGCGCGCCAGGGCCCCGAGCCCCGGGCAAAGAAAAACCCCGGATCGCTCCGGGGTCTTGTTCTGTCGCGTCGTCCTGGCGATGCCGCCGGTCAGGCGTCACGCCCCGCCACAACACCGGCCGAACGCTCTGTGCGGGTCGGGAAGCGGTAGAAGATGTGCGTACCGATCCGGCGGGTCCGCACCAGCGTATCGCTCCAGTGCGGGTCAACAGCGACTGTGTGGTAATGGGTGGCCCGGCGGGTCACATCACGGCCGAAGCCCATGAAGGCATGTTGCGCGATCAGTTCGGCCCGGCGCCAGGCACGGCCGCGCGGGGTGCGCATGGCGGACCCGTCACAGGTGAAGGAGAACTGGCACCCCGTGCTACGCTCGGAACCTTGATAGACAACGCCGCAAATCGTGTCCGGATAGGCCGAATGGCGAACCCGGTTCATGATCACCTGGGCGACGGCGAGCTGGCCGACAAAGGCCTCGCTGCGTGATTCGTAATAGATCGCCTGGGAGAGGCAATTCAGCTCGGCGGTGAAATCGGCGGCCATCGAGAAATGCGTGCTGTCGAACGTGCGCAAATCATCGATCGGGCGCTCGGTCAGGACGGCACCGCGGACGCGATCGGCTTCAAGCGAAAGTGCGGCGATCTGCAGGGTACGCGGCGCGTCCCAGGCGGTCTCGACATCGCCGGCATGCAGGTAGCGCTGGGCCAGGGACTGCCAGAGAACGGTCTCGTCCTGCTCGCGGGCCCGTTGGGAAGCGGCGTTCAGCGCCAGTACGGTCAGCAGGCACAACAGGACGAACGCCACCGTATAAAAGGCGGTCGCGACCTGCTCTTGCTGTCTACGTACTGCGTCCGAACTCATTCGCACTCCTGGTTTCTACCCCGGTCGAATCAATGCGCTGCAATGACCGTACCACGCAAAAGCTAACCCGCCTTTGCTTGAAAATTAGCGCTGTCCTCTATGAGAACAGACCGATCTGGTCAAGCACGCGGCACGATTACAAATAAGAAATGACTCTCCCCGAACAAGAGAAGAGCCATTTCACGCACGAAGTTCAACAGGTTATCATTTCCGTCGCAAATTAGCCTGGGCCGCGGCCAGGCGCGCAATCGGCACGCGATAGGGCGAACAGGACACATAATCGAGTCCGACGTCCTCACAGAAATCGATCGATGCCGGATCACCGCCATGTTCGCCGCATATCCCGAGTTTCAATTCGGGGCGGGTCGCACGGCCGCGTTCCACGGCGATACGGACCAGATCGCCAACGCCGTCACGATCAATCGTCACGAAGGGATCCTTTTCCAGAATCCCCGCTTCGAGATAATCGCCGAGGAATTTGCCGGCATCATCGCGTGACAGGCCAAATGTGGTCTGGGTCAGATCATTGGTACCGAAGGAGAAGAATTCGGCATCCTTGGCGATCTCGCCCGACATCAGGCAGGCGCGCGGCAATTCGATCATGGTGCCGATCAGGTATTTCGGCTTGGCACCGGTCTCCTCGGCGACGGCCTGGGCCACCCCGGCGACCCGCGCCTTGAGAATGGACAATTCGGCGACGGTGGCGACCAGCGGGATCATCACCTCGGCGAGGGGCTGGAAACCGGTTTCCTTCTCGACCGCAATCTGGGCCTCGAAAATGGCCCGCGCCTGCATCTCGTAGATTTCCGGGAAGGTGATGCCGAGACGGCAGCCGCGATGGCCGAGCATGGGATTGCTCTCGGCCAGATCGCGCGCCCGCGCCATCAATTGCTCTGCCGGCAGGCCGGTCGCCGTGGCGACGTCCATGACGTCTTCTTCCGTGTGCGGCAGGAATTCGTGCAGCGGCGGATCGAGCAGGCGGATGGTGCAGGGCAGCTCGCCCATGATGCGGAAGATCTGCGCGAAATCATCACGCTGCATCGGCAGGATCTTGTCGAGCGCGGTGACGCGGCCATCCTGGTCATTCGACAGGATCATTTCGCGCACGGCGGCGATGCGGTCGGCATCGAAGAACATGTGCTCGGTCCGGCACAGGCCGATGCCTTCGGCGCCGAACTCGACGGCGGTCTGGCAATCCTGCGGCGTTTCCGCATTGGCGCGCACCTTCATGCGGCGCGTCTTGTCAGCCCAGCCCATCAGGATGGCGAATTCGCCGGTCAGTTCCGGCTTGATCATCTTGGCTTCGCCATAGAGGACCTGGCCGTTGGAGCCGTCAATCGTCACCATTTCACCGTCATGCACGGTGCGGCGGCCAACCATGAAGAGCTTCTTGGCGTAATCGATCTTGATCTGGCCGGCACCGGAGACACACGGCCGGCCCATGCCGCGCGCGACGACCGCAGCGTGGCTGGTCATGCCGCCACGGGCCGTGACGATGCCTTCAGCGGCATGCATGCCGTGAATATCTTCCGGCGAGGTCTCGATGCGCACGAGGATGACTTTCTCGCCCGCCTTGGCGCGCTCTTCGGCCTCGTCGGAATCGAACACGACGCGCCCGGTCGCCGCGCCCGGAGAGGCCGGCAGGCCGGTGGTCAGCACATCGCGCTCGGCTTTCGGATCGAGCGTCGGATGCAGCAATTGGTCGAGATGCGACGGATCGATCCGCATCACCGCTTCTTCTTCGGTGATCAGGCCTTCCTGGGCCATGTCGGTGGCGATGCGCAGGGCCGCCTTGGCCGTGCGCTTGCCGGTACGCGTCTGCAGCATCCAGAGCCGGCCGCGTTCGACCGTGAACTCGATATCCTGCATGTCGCGATAATGGCGCTCCAGCTTGTCGAAGGCTGCCGACAGCTCGGCATAGCTTTCCGGCATCGCCGCTTCCATCGAGGGCGAGTGATCACCCATGCGCTCGCGCATCGCCTCGGTCAGGCATTGCGGCGTGCGGATGCCGGCCACGACATCCTCGCCCTGGGCATTGACGAGGAATTCGCCGTAATAGCCGCTATCACCGGTCGACGGGTCGCGCGTGAAGGCCACGCCGGTCGCCGAGGTCTCGCCCATATTGCCGAACACCATGGCCTGGACATTGACCGCCGTGCCCCAGCTGGCGGGGATGTCGTGCAGGCGGCGATAGGTCTTGGCGCGCTCGGTCATCCAGCTCATGAAGACAGCGCCGATCGCGCCCCAGAGCTGTTCGCGCGGATCGGTCGGGAAAGGCCGGCCGAGCGCGGTGGCGGCGGCGGTCTTGTAGCGGCTGACGATTTGCTCCCAGTCATCGGCACTCAGATCGGTGTCGAGGGAATAGTCATTCTCGTCCTTGAAGCCGTCGAGAATGTCTTCGAAAATCGCGTGATCGACGCCCAGCACGACGTCGGAATACATCTGGATGAAGCGGCGATAGCTGTCATAGGCAAAGCGGCGATCGCCCGACAATTCGGCCAGACCCGCGGCGGTTTCGTCATTGAGGCCGAGATTGAGCACGGTATCCATCATGCCCGGCATCGAGGCGCGGCCACCGGAACGCACCGAGACCAGCAGCGGATTGGCCGGATCACCGAGCACCTTGCCGGCTGTCGCTTCCAGCTTGGCCAGGGCGGTTTCGACCTGTTCATTGAGGTCGGCCGGGAATTGGCGCTTGTTCTCGTAGAAAGCCGTGCAGACCTGGGTTGTCAGGGTGAAGCCTGGCGGGACCGGCAGGCCGAGCGTCGCCATTTCGGCCAGATTGGCGCCCTTGCCACCGAGCAGCTCGCGCATCCCTGCCTCGCCCTCCGAATAGCCGGCACCGAACGCGTAAACCCACTTATTGCCTGCAGTCATGACTTCAATCCCTGTTCAAGCATCGTCATCAACCATCAATCCGATTGAAATCCGCCACGGCACAGATCGCCGCCCGGATATCGGACAATAAAAGGAGTCTGTTGCGGCGCAATGCAGGCTCGTCTGCATTGACCGTGACAGTCTCGAAAAACGCGTCGATTGGCGCACGTAGAAGCGCGAGCGCGGCCATGGCGGCGGTGAAGTCTTCGGCGGCGAGTGCGGCATCGGCCTTGGGACGCGCCGCCTCGAGCGCCGCGATCAGCGCCTGTTCGGGCGCCTCCGGTGCACCAGCGAGATAGGCCGCATCGGGCGCACCGTCAAAGGTCTCGCCGGACTTCTTCTCCTCAGACTTGAGAATATTCGCCGCCCGGTTGAAGCCGGCCAGCAGCGCCGCGCCGTCATCGGTATCGAGGAAGGCCTGTAGCGCGCGCGCCTTGTTGGTGACGCGGACGAGATCGTCATCGCCGAGCGCGAACACGGCGTCGAGGACGTCATGGCGGATGCCCTCATCGCGGAGATGGACTTTGAGGCGGTCTGCGAAGAAGGCGAGGAGGTCGGCGATAATTTCGTCACATGACGGGCGGTCGGCAAGACAGGCAGCCGTCCAATCCTCCTTGAAAATTTGGTGCCCCTCCATCAGCCCCCCTTGAAATCGGCCCATCCGCCGGTGGGAGGAGGAATCCATTTGGCCTTCGGCAGCAATGGGTTCGCCAAGCTCCCTTCCGTCAGGGACGTGCTTACAACGGTCGTGGAACCGCCAATTTTTGCCGGGCTCGTCGAAATTCGGGCGCACCAGCTCCCAAACAGCCTGTTTGATTTCAGGAGCCAGCGGCATTCGTGCTTTACCGCCAAGCAATATCCGAATTACCCCCAGCGCCGCCCGCCTCAGCGCAAACGGATCTTTCGAGCCGGTCGGCTTCTCATCAATCGCCCAGAAGCCAACCAGCGTATCGAGCTTGTCCGCCAGTGCGACGGCGATGGTCACCGGCGCAGTCGGCACATCGTCGGTCGGGCCCTGCGGTTTGTAGTGGTCCCGACAGGCATCGGCGACGGCGTAGGCATCGGCTTCGCAGAGCGTGGCCCAATCAAGCCCCCCCTTCGAGCCGGGCCCTGCCCGGCCCACTTCCCCCGCAAGCGGGGGAAGACGAGGCGCATCGCCATTTTGTCCTCCCCCATTCATGGGGGAGGTGGCCCCGGAGGGGCCGGAGGGGGCCTGGGCCGCGCGCCATTGATCGAGCGCGTAATAGCGCCCCATCGCGCCTTGCAGCTCAGGGAATTCATAGACCATTTCGGAGACCAGATCGGCCTTGGCCAGGCGGGCGGCCTTTTCAGCCAGGTCCGGATCAGCGCCGACGATTGGCGCCAGTTCGCGCGCCAGGGCGGCGACCCGTTCGACCTTGTCGGCGACGGAGCCGAGCTTTTCGTGGAAGGTGACCTTGCCGAGCTCTTTCACCATCTCGTCGAGCGGCGTCTTGCGGTCATTATCCCAGAAATGCCGCGCATCAGAGAGCCTTGCCGAGAGCACGCGGGCATTGCCGGCCGCGATGGCCTTGCCGCCATCGGGGGCGGCCTGGTTGGCGACGACCACGAAATGCGCCGCCAGGCCCTCTTCGCCCGGCTTGCGCACGGCGAAGTATTTCTGGTGCGTCTTCATCGTCAGGGTGATGACTTCCGGCGGCAGATCGAGAAAATCGGGATCCATCTTGCCCAGAAGCGGCACCGGCCATTCGGCCAGACCTGCGACTTCGTGGAGCAGGCCGGCATCCTCGACCAGTTCCAGACCGGCGTCCTGGCAGACCTTGCGCGCACCCTCGAGAATGATCGCCTCGCGCGCCTCGCGCTGCTGCACGACATGGCCCTGTTCGCGCAGGACCTGGGTGTAGTGCGCGAAATCACGGATCTCGAACGGGCCCGGCCCGTGGCGGCGATGGCCTTCGGTGATGTTTGAGGCGACAATGCCGAACACCTCAAACGGCACGACAGCGCCATCAAACAGGCAGAGCAGACGATGCACCGGGCGCACCCAGCGCTGCAGTTTCTCGCCCTCGCCGAACTTCATCGATTTGGGCCAGGGGAATTCCTTCATCACCGCCGGAATGGCTTCGGCGACAACATCGACTGTCGCGCGGCCCGGCTTTTCAATGATGGCGACCCAGAACTGGCCCTTCTTGTCGTCGCGCGTCTCGCAGCCGTCCAGACTGTCCAGCCCGGCACCGCGCAGGAAGCCCTGAACGGCCTTCTCCGGCGCATCGGTGCGCGGCCCCTTGCGCTCTTCGCGGACATCCTCGGTCTTGAGCGGCAGGCCGGTAATGGCCAGGCCGAGACGGCGCGGACCGGCAAATGTGGTCAGTGTCTTCCAGCCCAGCCCGGCGGCCTTGAGCCGGTCGCCCAGCAGGCGCGCCAGATCAGCCTCGGCACGCGCCTGCATGCGGGCGGGGATTTCTTCGCAGAAGATTTCAAACAGGAGTTCAGACATCAAACGCGTTCCGTTCAGGCATGTTCTTGGGAGGACCAGCGTTCCATGAGGGCGAAATAGCCATCATCGGGCGCGTTTTCATAGATCAGGTCGTCATCGCGGAAGGCGACCCAGTCCTGGGCGCTGCGCACCCAGATATGGCCGACCGGGCGCAGCCGGGCGCGATCGTCGAGTGTGCCGGCCTTGAGCGAGAGCGCCGGCTTGCCCTCGGTATCATGGGCGATACGCGTGCCGCAGGCATCGCAGAACAGGCCCATCTTGGCGGTCTTGCTGCCGGTTTCCATCGCGAAGGCGGTCGGCGCGCCCTTGAGGAAGCGCAAGCCGTCGCGTTCAACCAGCATCGACATGCCGAAGGCGCTCGAGGATTGCTGCTGGCACGCCGTGCAATGGCAGCAATACAGCGTCATCGGCTGTTTGGTGATCTCGTAGCGAATGGCGCCGCACTGACAGCCACCGCGCATGGGGAGTTTCATCACGCCGCGCCTTCAAACAATACCCGTTCCGACGCCACCCAGGCATCGGCACAGCCCTTGGCCAGTTCGCGCACGCGGCCGATCCAGCTGGCGCGCTCGGCAACCGAAATGGCGCCGCGGGCATCGACCAGATTGAAGATGTGCGAGGCCTTGAGGCAGAAATCATAGGCCGGCAGCGGCAGCGGTTTTTCCAGCGCCAGCAGGGCTTTGCACTGGCCGGCCGCGTCTTCGAACCAGCGCGTCAGCATATCGACATCGGCGTGTTCGAAATTGAAGGCGGAGAATTGCCGCTCGGCTTCCTGGAAGATGTCGCCATAGCTCAGAGCGTCAGCCCCTTTGGCGCCGTTGAAGTCGAGATCGTAGACATTGTCGACGCCCTGGACATACATCGCCAGACGCTCCAGCCCATAGGTCAGCTCGCCGGAAACGAGATCGACATCCTGCCCGCCGACCTGCTGGAAATAGGTAAACTGGCTGACTTCCATCCCGTCACACCAGACTTCCCAGCCCAGCCCCCAGGCGCCGACGGTCGGGTTTTCCCAATCATCCTCGACAAAGCGCACATCATGCAGGTCGCGATCAATCCCGATCGCATCGAGCGAGCCGAGATAGAGTTCCTGCAGATTGTCCGGACAGGGTTTGAGCAGCACCTGGAACTGGTAGTAATGCTGCAGCCGGTTGGGGTTTTCGCCATAGCGCCCATCGCCGGGACGGCGCGAAGGCTGGACATAGGCCGCATTCCACGGCCTTGGGCCCAGCGAGCGCAGGGTCGTCGCCGGATGCAGCGTGCCCGCACCGACCTCGACATCATAGGGCTGCAGGATGGCGCAGCCATGGCTGGCCCAGTAATGCTGCAGACGCAGGATGAGGTCCTGGAAGGACGGCGCTTTGTCGGCGGCCATGGCATTATTCCCGCTGGAAAAATCAAGATCAAAAAATCGCGCCGACACTAGGCAAGTCAGCCCGCCGGATCAAGCGCGCGAGTCCTTGTTTTATTGCGACGCAACATCGCGCCCGGAGGGCCCGGGACTCGCCTCCGCACCCGGCATGAGGTCGCGCGGGGCTCAGGCCGCGGCGCCCGCCCGACGCTTGAATGGTCCCGGTCGTCCGGGTATATTTTCCGCCGGCTCGAGACAGTGACCACCGGCCTGCGCCACACCGCAGGAGCGGCTCAAACCATGAATGCGTGCCGGAAAGGCCAGATTTTGTCCCCCATCCTCCCCGCCATCATCTCCACCCTCCTCCTCGCTGGCGCGCTCCTGCCCGCGCCGGCCAGCGCCGACAATCCGGCCGGCCTGAAGATCCGCATCGATACGGATGAATTCGGCGCCATGGACGCCTTCTATCGCGAGGTGCTGGCCTTGCCCGTCGAGGAGGCCTGGTCCGATGAGGGGGATCGCGGCGTGATATTCAATGTCCCTGGCGGCGGCCAGCTCGAACTGGGCGATGTTGCAGGCGCGCCCGATCCCGCCGGCGTCTCGATCCAGATCGCGGTGGACGATGTCTATGCCGAACAGGCGCGCATCGGCGATCTCTGGCCGAGCGAGGGGCCGGAACCGCGCCCCTGGGGCCTGACCTATCTCTATCTCACCGACCCCAGCGGCGTCGGCATTATTCTCTATCAGCCCACGGTCGAGCCCGGCGAGACGCCCTAGACCATCGTCACCACGGCCTCGCCGCGCATGATCGCGTCGGCTTCGGCGGTATGGGCGGCCTCACCTTCATCATGCATCATCAGGGCGGGCAGAATGACCAGCGGCGCCTTGCCGCCGAGCCGGGCCGTGACCAGCACGCGCTTGGCCGGACGGTCGGCGCGGGGATGAATGGGGCGGACCACGACCGAGCCGAAGCGCGGGGCCAGCGCGGCCAGGATATCGCCAAGTGCATCGGCGCGGTGGATCAGCGTCACCCGCCCTTTCGGTTCAAGCAGGCGCGCCGCAGCCCCGACCCAGTCGGCCAGCGGCACATCACCGGCCAGCCAGGCGCGTTGTTTCTCCGCCTTGGGCAGGCGCAGCGCCCTGGGGTCGTCGAAATAGGGTGGATTGAAGAAAACCTGGGCGGCCCTCAGCGCGCCCATCGGCGCGGCGATATCGCCCTGGCGCACCCTCACCCGATCGCCCAGCCGGTTGGCGGCGATATTCTGCGTTGCCAGCTCGACCGCGTCCGGGTCGATTTCCAGGCCGAGAAAACTATTGCCCGGCATGCGCTGCGCCGCACACAGCAGGGCCGCACCGGGCCCGCAGCCAAATTCAACCAGCAATTCGCCCGGCTTCGCACAGAGACTGGCGGCCAGCAGGACGGCATCCATCCCGGCGCGATAGCCCCGCGCCGACTGGCGCAATTCCACCCGGCCGTCGAGCAGGCGATCAAGCGTGGTCTCGTTCATTCTTCCTCCGGCAAGGCTTCGGCGAGCAAACGCAGCGCCTCGGCCTCGTCTTCATCGACCACCATCAGCCGCCGCTTGATGAAAGGCAGACCGCCTCCATACAGGGTCGACATGCCTTCATCGAGCACAACCCCCTCAATTCCCGCATCATTCAGCAGGCTTTGCGCGTAGGACAGCCGCACCGGATCATTGGTTCTCAGGACCTCTTTCATATCGGGCACGAACTCCTGTGCTGAATTGCCACCGACAAGGCCGCTTGCCGGGCATGGCGGGGATTTCTATTGTCATCAGGTTTCTACGAGCTTCAAGGGAAACTCCAGGCGTGGACAGCATTGTGAAAGTGAAAGCGACGGCTCCCATGCCCGAACCGGCAGAGCTTAACGCCGCCGAGCGCCTCGCCACGCTCGCTTTCGACGATATGCGCCGGGTCGATGCGCTGATTCTCGATCGTCTGCAGAGCCATGTGACCCTGATCCCCGAACTAGCGCGTTATCTGATCGAGGCCGGCGGCAAACGCGTGCGCCCGATGATCACGATTGCCGCGGCCAATATGATTGGCTGCCGCGACGAGGCGCCGATCAAGCTCGCCGCCGCTGTTGAATTCATCCACACCGCCACCCTGCTGCATGATGATGTCGTCGATGAGAGCGGCATGCGGCGCGGCAAGGCTGCTGCCAATCTGGTCTGGGGCAATGCCTCGAGCGTACTGGTCGGTGATTTCCTGTTTGCGCGCTCCTTCTCCCTGATGGTCGAAGCCGGCTCGATGAAAGCACTCGGCGTGCTCTCCGCCGCCGCCTCGACGATTGCCGAAGGCGAAGTGCGCCAGCTCGCCGCCGTCAAGGATACCGGCGTTTCGGTTGAAACCTATCTCGAGATCATCGACGCCAAGACCGCCGCCCTGTTCGCCGCCGCCGCCCAGGTCGCCGGCATTGTCGCGGCCCGGCCCATCGTCGAGGAAAAGGCGCTGGAAACCTATGGCCGCGAACTCGGCCTCGCCTTCCAGCTGGTCGATGATGCGCTTGATTATGACGGCGCCGCGGCCAAGCTGGGCAAATCGGTCGGCGATGATTTCCGCGAAGGCAAGGTGACCCTGCCCGTCGCACTGAGCATACTCTCCGCCGATGACGAACAGCGCGCTTTCTGGGATCGGGTGATCGGTCAGCTCGACCAGCACGACGGCGATTTCGAGACCGCCCTGGCCTATATGCGCGAACACAAGGCCATCGAGGCGACCATTGAAGCGGCCCATAACCGGGCCGCCAAGGCGCGCCAGGCGCTCGCGATCTTCCCGGCCAATGAATGGCGCCTCGCCCTGGAAGCGCTGGCCAGCTTCGTCGTCACCCGCGCCCACTGATTTTCAGCTTATCGGGTGATGTCCTCACCGGCCGCAGCGGCGCGCTTGCGCACGATGCGATGGATAATCGTGAAGCCGGCCACACCGATCACGAAGACGCCAATTTTCAACCCCTCCGGCCCAGCGGCGCCGACCAGAACCAGCGCGCCGCAGGCCAGGCTCAGCGCGGCCCACATGGCCGCCACACGCCGATGGCTCCAGCCCATCCGGATCAGAAGTTGATAGGCATGCGCCCGGTGCGGGGCGAACAGGCGGCGTCCGGCCCGGGCCCGCGCCGCCATCGTCAACAGGACATCGCCGAGCAGGGGCAGGATCAGCAGCGCGGCCAGCCACACCGTTCCGTCCGGCCCCGTCGCCGCCCAGCGCAGCGCCAGCCCGGCGAACAGGACCGAGGCCCCCAGCGCACCGGCATCGCCGGCGAACAGCGTCCCGCGCGCCCGCAGCAGCGGCGCATTCCAGACGGCAAACCCGGCCAGGGCCGCGGCCAGCGCCAGGCTGGCCATCGCAATATCACCGCCGCCAGCCGTTGCGAGCACGAGGCAGGCCGGGATCAGGCAGGCGGCAATCAGCCCGTCCGAGCCATCCATGAAGTTTACGGCATTGCTGCAGGTAAACACCCATAGGCCAGTGCCAGCCAGACCGATAATCCATGGCAGGCTTACGGCAAGGTGCAGGACAGGTCCGGCAATCCCTGCCAGGGCAAGGCTGACGGCGGCCAGAATGATGAATTTGAGCGTTTCCGACAGGGTGAAAAGATCGTCGAGCAGCCCGATCAGACCGGCAACACCCCCGCACAGGGCCAACCCCGCCAGCATCGCTCCGCTCGCCGGTGAAGTCTGTGGCATCAGGGCCAAGGCTATGAAAAACCCCGCCAAAATCCCCAATCCACCACCACGCGGTGTCGGCCGCTCATGATTGGAACGCGCATTGGGACGGTCAATAATCCCCGCCCGCCGCATCGCCCAGCCGAGCAGCAATGCCGTCGCAAAGGCCGCAATCAGGGGCAGGATTTCACGCATCACCACCCTCCCCCAGCCGCGCCGGCACAATCGTCCAGTCCGGAAGCGCCGCCCGCAACAGGCCAGCCGCCTGCATCGCTTCATACAAGCTGTTGTAAAGCCCGAAACAACTGGCCCCGGACCCGGACATACGCACCAGGCTCGGCCGGCCCGTCGCGGCGATCAATTCCAGCGTCCGGGCGATATCCGGCGCCACAGAAATCGCCGCCGATTGCAAATCATTGGGCTCGCCGGCAAGCCAGTCAGGCAAGGCGTCCAGATCGGGCGCAGACTCGATCAGGGGCTGCGGATCACCGGCATCGAAGGCCTTGAAAACATCTGCAGTCGAGACCGGGATTCCGGCGTTGACGATCACCGCGAAAAGCGGCGGAACATCGCCAAGCATCTCAATCCATTCACCAATTCCGCGCATTCTCAGGGGCCGTGAATACAGGCAGGCGGGCACATCCGCCCCCAGTTCAAGCGCCAGCTGCGCCAGCTTTTCGGTCGGCCAGTCCAATCGCCAAAGCCGGTTCAGCGCCCGCAATGTAGCCGCCGCATCGGCCGAACCGCCGCCGAGACCGGCCGAAACCGGGATCAGTTTTTCCAGATGGATCGCCGCCCCGGTCTGCAGTCCGGCCGTGACCTGCAAGGCCCGGGCAGCGCGCAGAACCAGATTGGATGGCTCGCTCGCCAAGGCCCGCGAAGCCTCGCCGGACATCGTGAGCGTCAGTCCGGGAGCCGCCTGTACACTGATCGCATCGCCCCAATCGGCAAACAGGACGAGGCTGTCGAGCGGATGATAGCCGTCCGCACGCGCGCGCCCGACCCGCAGGGTCAGATTGACCTTGGCCGCGGCGCGTTCGACGATATCGCTGCCAGTCACGGGTTATCGACCTCGATCGGAACGGAGTCGCCAGCAGGCACACCCGATTGCAGGCGCACAGCGAGGCCTTCCCGCTCAGTGTCGTCGGGCTCGAGATCGAGCGTCCGGCGCCACTGGAAACCCGCTTCAAGCCGGCGTCCGACCTGCCAATAGGCATCGCCGAGATGGTAATTGATTGTCGCATTGCCCGGATCGAGCGCTGCGGCACGCTCCAGCTCGCTGACCGCGGCCTCGTATTGGCCCAGCCGATAATGCGCCCAGCCGAGGCTGTCGATGATATTGCCCTGTTCCGGCTCCAGCTCGGCAGCGCGTGACACCATGTCAAAGGCGCGCGAGATATTGACCCCGTGATCAATCCACAAATATCCAAGATCATTGAGAATTTGCGGCTCATTCGGAGCCACTTCGAGGGCCTCAAGATAGGCCGCCTCCGCGACCGCCCAGTCCTCATCGCCATACAGACAGGCGGCGCGGAAATAATAATGGCGCCAGTCGTCGGGCTGGCCCGCCGCATGCCGATCAACAATAACGCCGCGATAGAGTTCGGCAGCCTCGCCGCACCGGTTCTGCACCCGCAACAGATCGGCCAGGATCAGGCGCGCTTCGGTTTCGCCGGTCTGCTCAACCAGTTGCTGCGCCGACGCGGTCGCCGGGTCCAGATTGCCGAGCCGCGCCATCAGCCAGATCCGGTCAATCTCCGCGGAGGTCCGGAACGGACCCGCCGGAACCGCGGCATATTCCACCAGGGCCAGTTCGGGCAGGTTGATGCGCTGCAGGGTTTCGCCGAGCATGACGCGGATTGAGGCCTCGTCCGGATCGAGCCGCTGCAACATACGCAGATAGATGACGGCCAGGTCGATATCCGCCTGCGCCGCCAGGCTCGCCGCCGGTCCGAAGGCCGAACGGGCGGCAAATTGCGCCACGCTCGGGCGCCGTGGCGCGCGGCCGCGAGTGCTGGCGCGGTCAATTGCGAGGCGGATCGTGGCATCGAGCGGATTGCCCTCAAGATATGCCTGGTAGAGTGCGGTGGCATCGTCGGGCCGGCCTTGCCGCTCGAGGAAACTGCCATAGAGCTCCGTCGCCATGCGCGGGAAAGGCGAGGCAAAAACCGCCGCCTGATAGGCGCCGTCTGCGTCCTCAATCCGGTCAGCGGCCTCGAACAGCATGGCGCGATGGATCGGGATGAAAGGGGAGAGGAAACCCGGCGCCGCCAGGTTTTCGGCACCGCTCAGCGCCTCATCGGCAGCCCCGCTGCCCAGCAGGGCCCACTGGGTCCAGATCTGGGCAAGGAAAGTGTTGAACGGGCCGTAGTCGGGTGCATTGTGCAGCGTGTCGAGCGCTTGCGCGTAACGGCGGGCATGGATCTGGTCGGCGACCAGGTAGAGGCCGGCCAGCCGGCTCGGATCGCCGGATGCCGTACTGGCCATCGCCAGGGGCACGGCGCGCTCCATCTCACCGGCCAGGATTGCCGTGATATAGGCGCGATCCGTCAGGACCACATCGCCGGGCATCAGGCGCAGCGCTTCGGCATAATAATCGGCAGCGCGCTGGGCATCCCGGTTCACCCCGGCATGACGTGCCGCCAGGAAGGCCCCGTAGGCCGTCGACTCGTCATCGGGCGTTGTGGCACAGGATGCCATCGCGAAAACGGCAAGAAAAAGCGGCAGGACGCGCAAGGTTTTGATCATGGCGTCATGCTCGCTCTCCGCAGGCCCTCGTGCAAGGGCCCAACACTTGTGGCCTACATATTGGCGTACATCGGGCCACCACCGCCCTCGGGCGTCGTCCAGTTGATATTCTGGTTCGGGTCCTTGATGTCGCAGGTCTTGCAGTGGACGCAGTTCTGGGCGTTGATCTGGAAACGCTCCTCGCCGCTGGTCTCATCCTTGATCCACTCATAGACGCCCGCCGGGCAATAACGGGTCGACGGGCCGGCGAATTCCTCCAGCTCCGAAGCCGTCTGCAGCGCCAGATCGGCGACCTTGAGGTGAACCGGCTGGTCCTCCTCATGATTGGTGTTGGAGATGAAGACCGAGGACAGGCGGTCGAAGGTCAGCACACCATCGGGTTTGGGGTAGGCGATCGGCTTGTGCTGCGCAGCCGGCTCGAGACTGGCCGCATCACTCTTGCCATGCCCCATCGTGCCGAAGGGTGACCAGCCGCCAAACAGCGTGTTGCACCACATATCGATACCGCCAAACATGACGCCAAACAGGGTGCCGAATTTTGACCAGAGCGGTTTGACATTGCGAACGCGCTTGAGGTCACGTGCGACCCAGGAATTCTCGTAGGCGCTCTGGTATTCGACGAGCTCATCATGGGCGCGGCCCGACTGGATCGCGGCAAAGGCGGCTTCCGCAGCCAGCATGCCGGTCTTCATGGCGTTATGGCTGCCCTTGATGCGCGGCACATTGACGAAGCCGGCCGAACAGCCAATCAGCGCGCCGCCCGGGAAGGCGAGTTTCGGCACCGATTGATAACCACCCTCGGTGATGGCACGGGCGCCATAGGACAGGCGTTCGCCGCCCTTGAGAATATCGCTGATCGCGGGGTGCGTCTTGAGACGCTGGAATTCCTCGAAGGGCGAGAGATAGGGATTCTTGTAATTGAGGTGAACGACGAAACCGATCGAGACCAGGTTCTCGCCATAGTGATACATGAAGGAGCCACCGCCGGTCTTGCCGTCGAGCGGCCAGCCCATGGTGTGTTTCACCATGCCGGGCTTGTGGTTCTCCGGCTTCACGCGCCACAGTTCTTTCAGGCCGATGCCGAATTTCTGCGGCTCCTTGCCGGCGGAGAGGTCGAAGCGTTCGATCAACTGCTTGGCCAGCGAACCACGCACGCCCTCGCCGATCAGCGTGTATTTGCCGCGCAATTCCATGCCGGGCTGATAGCCATCCTTGTGGGAACCATCCCGCGCGACTCCGAAATCACCGGTGACCACGCCCTTGATCACACCGCCTTCCTCGACCAGCGAGGCGGCCGGGAAGCCGGGATAGATCTCGACCCCGAGGGCTTCAGCCTGCTCGCCGAGCCAGCGGCAAACATTCCCCAGCGAGACAATGTGACAGCCATGATTGCTCATCAGCGGCGGGAAGAAGATGGTCGGCAGGCTGATCGAACCGTGATGGCCCAATATCTCGAATATATCGGCCTTCACCGCGTCATTGATCGGCGCGCCCATATTCTTCCAGTCGGGCAGCAGCTCGTTGAGCGCCTTCGGGTCAACCACGGCGCCGGAGAGAATATGGGCACCGATCTCGGCACCCTTTTCCAGCACGGCGATCGAGACCTCGGTCCCGGCTTCGGCCGCGAGCTGTTTCAGACGGATCGCAGCGGACAGGCCAGCCGGCCCACCCCCAACGATGACAACGTCATAATCCATGGATTCGCGTTCGATTGCGGTATCAGTCATCGGGCGGCGACCTCTTGTCTCTTCGGATTCAACACATATCCGGCTTGCGGGTATCCGGTCATAGCTTAGGATTGCGCCCGCTTCCAGCGCTTGCCGCGCCGGGACAGAAGTTTTGTGACGTTGACGTTCACGTAAGGTCTGACCATTTCCACTTCTCCGCTTACCGTGCAGGACGAAAAAGCTCTCAAGGCATTGCTCGCCTGGTGGGAGGATGCCGGGATTCCGCTGGATGAGCCGATCGTACGGCCGCGCGCGCCCCTGACACCGAAGGCCGCGCCGGCCCAGACCGGCGCCAGGGAAACCGGCGCCAGCGAGCGCCGCCCCGCAGCCGCAACCGCGGCCTCGGCCAAGGCTGCCGGCTTTGGCGATGCCGGCAATGAGGGCCCGAGCGCCCGCGAACTGGCGGGCAAGGCGGACACGCTGGACGCCCTGCGCACGGCGATTGAAGGATTTCACGGCTGCCCGCTGCGCAATACGGCGCGCAATACCGTGTTTGCGCGCGGCAATCCGGCGGCAAAAATCATGATGATCGGCGAAGCGCCGGGCCGGGACGAGGATATGGAGGGCCAGCCCTTTGTCGGTCCCGCCGGGCATCTGCTCGACCGGATCTTCGCCTCAATCGGCCTGGCACCGGACCAGCTCTATCTGACCAATGTCATCAATTGGCGCCCGCCGGGCAATCGCAGCCCGACCCAGGACGAGATCGCGACCTGCCTGCCCTTCATCGAGCGACACATCGCGCTGATCAAGCCGGACATCCTCGTTCTCGGCGGCGGCATTGCTGCGCAATCACTGCTCGGGGCCAGCGAGAGCATCACCAAACTGCGTGGCCAGTGGGCCGATTACCGGCTGCGCGACGCTGCCGGCGAGCCAACCGGCACAACCATCCCGGCCCTGCCCACATTCCACCCGGCCTACCTGCTGCGCCGCCCGACGGAAAAACGCTTCGTCTGGCAGGACATGCTGATGCTGGCCAAGCGGCTGGAAGGCTGACACCGCGCCAATGAGACGCCCTCCCTCGCTCACGAACGCGGAAAACTCGCCCTATTGCACTTTTTGTTCTTGATTTGTTCTGAGCCTGAGACATACTCTTTCGCATGACCGAGCGCCCAGGAGGCTACGCCCTGAATGCCCCAATCCAGACCCCGCCGCCCCGGGGTCGAGGCGCTCGGTCAAACCTTTCCGGGCGGTTCGAAGCGACGAGCCGCGAGGCTTTCGATGATGGCTGGAGCGATGGTGATGCGACTCCGCCCACGCTGGCGACGATTGTTCTGAAAGACACCTCGCGCTCGATCATCGCGACCAATAATTCGCCAGATATTTCCTTCGACCAGTCGATCAATACCTATCGCGGTTGCGAGCATGGCTGTGTCTACTGCTATGCCCGGCCGAGCCACGCCTTTCTCGGCTATTCGCCGGGGCTCGATTTTGAGAGCGTGATCTTTTCCAAGCCCGATGCTGCCGCCCTGCTGGAAGCGGCCTTCAACAAGCCGGGCTATCGGCCGCGCCCGATCATGATCGGGGCCAATACCGATGCCTGGCAGCCGCTGGAGCGCAAGCTGGAGACAACGCGGGAGATTCTCAAGGTTTTCGCCCGCTACAAACATCCCGTCAGCTTCATCACCAAATCGGCCCTGGTGCTGCGCGATCTCGACATTCTTGCGCCGATGGCCCGCGCCGGGCTTGTTTCCGGCGCGATTTCGCTGACCACGCTGGACCGCAAGCTGGCCCGGGATCTGGAGCCACGCGCCGCCGCGCCGCACCGGCGGCTGGAAACCATCAAAGGGCTGAGCGAGGCCGGCATTCCGGTGACGGTGATGATGGCGCCGGTCATACCCGGTCTCAATGATCACGAGATAGAGGCACTTCTGGACACAGCAGCGGCCGCTGGAGCCCGCCGGGCCGGCTATGTGCTCTTGCGCCTGCCATTGGAGATCAAGGACCTGTTCCGTGACTGGCTCGCCGATAAACGTCCCGACAGCGCGGCACGCGTCCTGTCACTGCTGCGCCAGATGCGCGGCGGCAAGGATTATGATGCCAGCTGGGGCACACGCGGCCGCGGCACCGGGCCCTATGCCGAACTGATCGCGGCGCGCTTCCGCGCTGCAGTGAAGCGAAGCGGCCTCGATGGCGCACGGCCCGTGCCCGACTTTGCCGGTTTTGAACGGCCGCTTGGCACGGCGGTGCAGCCGAGCCTGTTCTAGGTCCGGCTCTTGATTGCTGGCCCTGATTGCGGTGCAGGCAGGCAATGGCTATGGCTGCTGCCATGTCCGACCTTTTTACCCGTCCTGCCCCGCGCATCCTTATTGCCGGCGTCGATGAAGCCGGGCGTGGCCCGCTTGCCGGCCCGGTTGTGGCCGCGGCCGTGATCCTTGACCCGGCCCGCCCGATCGCCGGCCTCGGCGATTCCAAAGTGATCTCCGAAAAGCGACGCGCCGGCCTGGCGCTGCAGATCCGGCAATTCGCCTGGGTCGGGGTCGGCATTGCCGAGCCGGAGGAAATTGACCGGCTCAACATTCTTCAGGCGACCATGACCGCCATGGCGCGGGCCGTGCGCAATCTGCCCTTCACGCCTGGCCACATCCTGATCGACGGCAATCGTGTGCCGCATGGCCTGCCCTGCAGCGCCGAGGCGATCATCAAGGGCGATGCTTCGGAAGCGGCAATTGGCGCCGCCTCGATCATTGCCAAGACGGTCCGCGACGATTTGATGCTGCGCGCGGCGCTGCGTTTTCCCGGCTACGGATTTGAAGGGCACAAGGGCTATCCCAGCGCCACTCACCGCAACGCCCTGATCGCGCTCGGCCCTTGCCCGATTCACCGTTTCAGCTATGCGCCGGTCCGCGCCGCCCTCGAAAACCGCTAGACGCAGAATCGGACTCGACGGGCAAATCCGGACTCCATGTGGATAACTTGATTCGTGCTTAACGACCCGTTAGGCCTGAAGGGCTGAGAACTGCCCCTCATGCAGACGAGTGGAGTGGTGCGTTATGGTGAAGTCCTCGATTGATCAGATTCTGGAAGGCGAATGCGTCGAAGTGATGAAATCGCTTCCCGATGCCAGCGTCGATCTCGTCTTCGCCGATCCGCCCTATAATCTCCAGCTCGGCGGCGATCTTCACCGTCCCGACAATTCCAAGGTTGATGCGGTCGATAATGACTGGGACCAGATCGGCGGTTTCGACGATTATGATCTCTTCACCTGGCAGTGGATGGAGCAGGCGCGCCGCGTGCTCAAGCCGAATGGCGCCATCTGGGTGATCGGCAGCTATCACAATATCTTCCGCGTCGGCGGGATCTTGCAGGACGCCGGCTTCTGGGTCCTCAATGACATTATCTGGCGCAAGACCAATCCGATGCCGAATTTCAAGGGCACGCGCTTTACCAATGCGCACGAGACCCTGATCTGGGCTGCCAAGACCAAGGACGGCCGTCCGACCTTCAATTACGCGGCAATGAAAGCCCTCAATGACGGCGTGCAGATGCGTTCCGACTGGTCTTTGCCGATCTGTTCCGGCGGCGAACGCCTCAAGGGCGATGACGGCAAGAAGGCGCATCCGACGCAAAAGCCGGAATCCCTGCTCCACCGCGTCCTGCTCTCGACTACGAATCCGGGCGATGTCGTGCTCGATCCCTTCTTCGGCACCGGCACCACAGGTGCTGCCGCCAAGCGGCTCGGGCGCCATTATATCGGCATTGAACGCGATGCCGAATATCTCAAAGTCGCCCGCGCCCGCCTCGCAGAAATCCAGCCGGCCAGCCGCGATGCGATGTGTGTGACCCAGTCTCCGCGCGCCCAGACACGCATCCCCTTCGGCACGCTGGTCGAGCGCGGCATGGTGAAGCCGGGCGATACGCTTTACTGCCCCAAGGGCCGCCACACGGCGCGTGTCCGGGCTGACGGCTCGATCATTGCCGGCGAACGCTCCGGCTCGATCCACCAGGTCGGCGCCCAGATCCAGAGCGCACCATCTTGTAATGGCTGGACTTATTGGCATATCCGCACCAAGCAGGGCCTGGCCCCGATCGATGTGATGCGGGCCGAGGTGCGGGCCACCCTGGAAAACTGACTCGGGTGGAAAACTAGCGCTCGCTGGCGGGTTTGCGCCGTGACACGACCTTGTGCATCACGCTCGGGAGGGCGTGATCCTGCAGGGCATTGTCTTCGGCCCAAATACCTTCTCGAGGTTCCCAGCCCGGGCCGGCTTCGGCTTCACGGACACTCAGGCGCAACTCGAAATGCGTGAAAACATGGCGGATTTCGCCGCGATCCTCCCATGCTGCCTCGAAGGGCGGATCGCCCGCCACCCCGGCTTCGCCCCACTCGCTTGAGGGCACTTCCATCATGCCGCCAAGCAAGCCCGTGTCGGCGCGTTGCCGCAACCAGACCCGGCCCTGGCGGCGCACCAGCCAGGCCGTGCCATGGCGGATGGGGCGGGCGATTTTCTTGAGCTTTTTCGGATAATTGAGCATATCGCCGCGGGCCCGGCCCTGGCAGGCGAAAGCCCAGGGACAAGCCTCGCAATCGGGACTGCGCGGCGTGCAGATCGTGGCGCCCAGATCCATGATCGCCTGGGCGTAATCGCCAGGCCTGTCAGGGTCGGCCAGCTCGCCCGCGAGCTTGCGGATTTCCGGCTTGGCTTTCGGCATCGCGGTTTCGATGCGGTAGAAGCGGGTCAGGACGCGTTCGACATTGCCATCAACGACGCTGGCCGGTTTGTCGAAGGCGGCAGCGAGAATTGCGTTGGCTGTGTATTCGCCTATCCCAGGCAGGGCGCGAAGTGGCTGCAGCTCTGCGGGAAACCTGCCGTTCAATTGCTGGCTGACTTCTATAGCGCAGGCATGCAGGTTCCGGGCGCGGGCATAATAGCCCAGACCGGCCCATTCGCGCATCACATCCTCGCGCGGCGCAGCCGCCAGATCCCCGACCGTCGGCCATAATTCCAGGAAGCGGAACCAATAGGGCGTCGCATGCGGCACAGTGGTCTGCTGCAGCATGATTTCCGACAGCCAGACCGCATAGGGATCAGCCACCCGCCCCGCGCGCCGGTCCTCCGGACGCAGACGCCAGGGCAAAGTGCGGCCTTCGCGATCATACCAGTCGAGCAAGGCCTGGCGCAGAGCGGTGATTTTCGTCGGCGCGGCCATATGTTCCGTAACTTGCAGCGAGGCCCTATCGAGGCGAGAATGCCAGCATGGTCTCCAAACCCCCTTCGTCAACTCTCGAACGTCAGGCGCGCCGTTTCCTGGAAACGCATCGCGGCCGCCGTTCGATCCGCGCCGCACCACCGGCGGGACGGGCGGCCGAGCGCATTCTCAAACCACTGGCCCGGCGTTTTGGCGTCGGGGTCGAGCGGCTGGTCGAGCACTGGCCGGAAATTGTCGGCGCGCGGCTGGCGGAATGGTGCATGCCCGAAGCGATCCAGAATGCGGCCGGTAACCGGGTGCTTGTGATCCGTGCCCGCGGTCCCGCCGCCGCCGTCCTGCAGGCGGAAAGCCGCCGCATACTTGAGCGCGTGCGCCTGTTTGCCGGCGAGCGTTCACCGACCCGCCTGCGTGTTTTGCAGGGCGCGACGCGCGCGCCTTTGCCGGACACGTCGAAGATGACGAAGCCTCCATCCGCATCACAAGTGAGCGAGGGGGTGGAGCAAAGCCTCGAGACGCGGCTATTGTCCGCGCTTGATCGTTTCGGCCATAGTGTCAAAAGCCGCAACGCCACCGATTTGTGACCCAGGGGGACACCCGCAATGCAACTGACCCGACGCGTATTTTCCGCCATCGCCCTTACTGCAAGCCTGGCCCTGAGTGCCTGTGGCGGCGAAACCGACCCGGCCGGTGCCAACCAGACCGCTTACGAGCGTGGCAGCGACCGCGGCATGGGCAGCGCCGATGCCTCGCTGACCATGGTTGAATATGCCTCGGTCGCCTGTGGCCATTGCGCCACCTTCCACGAGGAAGTCTGGCCGATGATCGACACCAATTACGTCGAGACCGGCCGCATGCGCTATGTCTTCCGCGAAATGATCACCGGCTCGCCGCAATTCGCAATCGCCGGTTTTGCGCTGGCGCATTGTGTCGCGCCCGAGCGTTATTTCGACATGCTCGACCTGTTGTTCCAGCAGCAGCGGGCTATCTTCCAGGCGGCAGGCCAACCCGGCGGCGCGCGCAGCCAATACCTCGCTATCGCCCGTTCGATGGGGATGAGCGAAGCGGCGTTCGACGCCTGCCTCAATGACCAGGACATCAATGCCGAAATCGTCGCGGCCCATGAACGCGCCCTGGCCGAGGGTATCAACAGCACGCCACGCTTCCTGTTCAATGGTGAATTGCTTGAAGCACGCCGCGCGCCCGGTGCGTCCGAATACACCTATTTCCTTGGCAGCCGCCAGGTGATGATTGATGGCGAACCTCTGCCCGGCATGGTGGATGCCGAGACTTTCCGCATCCTGATCGACCATCTTCTGAGCCAGCTCGAGGGCGACACGTCCGCGACGGCCGACCCTGCCAGCACTGAGGACTAAGCTCTTGAAACCGATAGCCCGCCTTGTTTGCAGCCTCGTTCTGGCCACCTGCACATGGGGCGGGCTGACGGCCGCTGCCTCGGCCCAGCATCCCGCCCAGGCCGAGCGGCCGGGTGATAATGCCATCGGCTCGATGGATGCCGAGCTGGTGATCGTGGAATACGCCTCCTATGCCTGCCCGCATTGTGCGCATTTCCAGACCGAAGCCTGGCCGACCATCCGGTCGGAATTCGTCGAGACCGGCCAGGTCCGCTATATTTTCCGCCCCATGCTGACGAGCCCGCCGCAGATCGCGGCGATTGGCATCGTGTTGGCCGCCTGCGCCGAGGATGACAGGTTTTTCAGCGCGACCGACCTCTTGTTCGCCGAGCAATCCACCATATTCGAAACAGCCCAGGCCCAGGGCAATGTCGGTGCGGTCTATGACCGGATCGGCGCTGCTGTCGGGCTTTCACCCGAAGCCCTGTCGGCCTGCTATGCCGATCCGGCGATGACGGAAATGGTCAATACCGTAGCAGTCCAGGCCAATCAGGACGGCATCGCCGGCACGCCGAGCTTCATCATTGGCGGCAAGATATTGAACACCGCGATGACCGCGGAAGGCGCGATTTTCCACTGGGGCGGCACGCCGCTTCTGATCAATGGAGACAGGGTCCCCGCTCAATTGGACGGAGACACGTTCCGCCGAATCATCCTTCACTTCCTCGATGATGCCGCCGAGGGCATCGATCACGGGTCGGTTTCCGCGCATTAAGGGTGGGCTGACACAGAGTGCAGGGTCCGATTGCCGGCTGACGGCAATCCATAACGCGATGGAGGTCGGGTGAAGTTCACGCAGCTCCGGCTGACCGGTTTCAAATCATTCGTTGATCCGACCGAATTGCGGATTGACCCCGGACTGACTGGCGTGATCGGACCCAATGGTTGCGGCAAATCCAACCTGCTTGAAGCCCTGCGCTGGGTAATGGGAGCCACGTCGGCCAAATCCCTGCGCGGTGGCGGCATGGAGGATGTGATTTTCTCCGGCACGGACAACCGCCCGGCGCGCAATCACGCCGAAGTCCTGCTTACCGTCGACAATTCAGACAAGCTCGCTCCGGCCCGGTTCAACGACGCCGCCAGCCTGGATGTCAGCCGCCGGATCACGCGCGGGGCCGGTTCGGCCTACAAGATCAATGGCGAAGAAGTGCGGGCCAAGGATGTCCAGCTGCTGTTTGCCGATGCCGGCACCGGTGCCAATTCCGCCGCCCTGGTGCGCCAGGGCCAGATCAGCGAACTGATCGCCGCCAAACCGGAAAATCGCCGCCGAATTCTTGAGGAAGCCGCCGGGGTCGCCGGTTTGCGGGCCCGCCGCCATGAGGCGGAATTGCGCCTGCGCGGCGCGGAAACCAATCTCGATCGCCTGCAGGAAGTGATCGACGAGATCGGCAGCCGCCACGCTTCCCTGCAGAAACAGGCCCGGCAAGCGGCCCGCTATCGCAAGCTCTCGGCCAGCATCCGGACGCTGGAGGCCACAGTCTGGCTCAATCGCTGGCGCGCGGCTGCCAGCCTCGTCGAGGAGAGCGAGGCCATACTGGTGGACAAGCGCGAGAGCGCCGAGACCGCCACAGCGGCCGCCTCCGAAGCCCGTATCCAGGCCGAAATTCTCGCCGCCATGCGCGAGCCGGCGCGCTTGAAAGAAGCCGAAGCGGCGGCAGCGCTGCGCAATCTTGAACGTGAGCGCGACCGGATCGAGCGCGATGCCGCCGATGTCCAGCGCACGATCGCCAGTCTGGAATCCCGGCTTGATGAGCTCGCCTCCGCCGCCGGGCGCGAACAGCATATTGTCGACGACGCCACCGCCAGCCGGGACCAGGCCGCCAAGGAAGTCGAGCGGCTTGAGGCAGAAATGGCGCGCGAAAAAACCAGCCTGGCCGGCGCCGAGGCCGCGGCGCTTGATGCCGACACCCAGCGCCGCAGCAAGGAAGCCTTGCTCGACACCAAGGCCGGCGACGCCGCGGCACGCCAGGCTGCGCTCGAAAGCGCCCGCCGCGATGCCGAACGACTGGCTGCCCGGCTCGGCCAGATCGACCGCGAGATTGAAGCCGCGGCCCGGGAGCGTGAAACCCTGCTCGCCTCCTCGGCCCTGTCCGAGCTGGAGGCCGCGGAAGCTGCCTTGCGCACGAGCGAGACCGCCCACGAGACCGCGAAGGCTGCGCTCAATACCGCCGAGCTGGCGCGTCAGGATGCCGAGGCCGAACAACAGCTGGCGATCGAAGCCTGGCGCGAACTCTCCACCGAGCGCGACAGCCTGACACACGAAGCCGCGACGATTGAACGCCTGCTGGCCAGCGCGCTGCAGGAGAATGTCTCACCGGCCCTCGATGCGGTGCGCGCCCGCCCGGGCTATGAGCACGCGCTGGCGGCCGCGCTGGGCGATGATCTCGACGCCTCGCTCGATGAGAGCGCCGCGCGTCACTGGCACAAGACCGATTGTCACGCCGAGGCCCTGCCCGGTGGCTGCGTGCCGCTCTCCGACCATGTCGAGGCGCCCGCAGCCCTGCGCGCACGGCTCGATGCGGTGGGTGTCATCAAGCCGGAGAAAGCTGCCGCCGCAGCCGCAAAGCTCAAACCCGGCCAGCGCCTGGTCACTCGCGAAGGCGATCTGTGGCGCTGGGACGGGCTGGTCGCCCGCGCCGACGCGCCCTCGGCGGCCGTGGCCCGGCTGGAACAACGCAATCGTCTCGATGCGGTCGGCGAGGCCCTCGCCGCGAGCGAAGCCGAATTTGCTGCGGCGACCACACGGCGCGACACGGCACAGTCGGGCCTGACCGCCGCCCGGCAGGCGGAGCAGTCCGCCCGCGCTGCCATTGCACCGGCTGAGCGAGCCATTCGCGACGCCCAGACCCGTATCACCGGATTGCGCGAGAGCGCCGCCCGGGCCTCGGCGCGCGCCGACGCGCTGGGCGAACGGCTCGAACGCCTCGCCCTTGAAGCGGCTGACGGCAAGACGGCATTGGCGGCGGCCCAGGCTGTGGTCGAAACAGCGGCACGCGCCGGCGAAGACCATGCGGCGCTCGAGCGCGCACGGGAGAGCGCGGAAAATGCCCGGCGCGCGGCCGCCGATGCGCGCGCGGCACTGGAAAGCGTGCGCCGCGAATCGGAATTGCGCCGCCAGCGTCACCTCGCTGCCCGCCGCGACCGCGATGCCTGGGCGGAACGCTGCCAGGCCGCCGCCGAGCGAATCGAACAGATTGCCGGTCAGATCTCCGACACCCAGGCGGCACTGGAGCAGGCGATTGCCCGCCCCGAAACGTTGCAGCAAAGCCTGCATGCGCTGACGGACCGCCTCGAAAGCGCCGCCCGCACGGCGAGTGAAGCGCGCGAGGCCGCTGCCGGCACCGAAGATCAGCTCAAGGCCGCCGAGAGCGCGGCCCGCTCCGCCGAGAATGCGGCATCGGCGGCCCGCGAAGGCCGGGCGGCCGCCGAAGCCCGGCTCGGCTCGGCGCGCGACCGGCTGAGCGAGACCACAGAACGCCTGCAGGACGCGACCGGCGAGGATCCCGCCGCCCTGTCCCGGCGCGTTACCGACGAGGATATTGATTCGCCTGGCAGCGGCGATGTCGAGCGCCGCCTCGACGAGGCCCGCCAGGCCCGCGACCGGCTCGGCGCCGTCAATCTGCGCGCCGATGAAGAGGCCGAGGAATTGGCCAAGCGCGTCGAGGAGATGAGCCGCGAGCGCGATGATTTGCTCGCCGCGATTGACCGCTTGCGCAAGGCGGTCGACCAGTTGTCACGTGAAGGCCGCGCCCGCCTGCTGGAAGCCTTCGACGTCGTCGATGCCCATTTCCGCACCCTGTTTGCGACCCTGTTCGAGGGTGGCCATGCCGAACTGCGCCTGACCGAGAATGATGACCCGCTCGAAGCCGGGCTGGAAATCTTCGCCTGCCCGCCGGGCAAGAAGATGGAGACGATGTCGCTGATGTCCGGTGGCGAGCAGGCGCTGACCGCCTCGGCGCTGATCTTCGCCGTCTTCCTGTCGAATCCCGCCCCGGTCTGCGTGCTGGACGAGGTCGATGCACCGCTCGACGACGCCAATGTTGACCGTTATTGCCGCATGCTCAATGAAATGCGGCGCATGACGGATACCCGCTTTCTCGTCATCACCCACAACCCGCTCACCATGTCGCGCATGGACCGGCTCTATGGTGTGACCATGTCGGAACGCGGGGTTTCCCAGCTTGTATCGGTCGACCTGGTCGGCGCGGAACAGCTGGTTGCCGCGGAATGACAATTTTCCGCAATTTTTTCAAAGATTTATTGCCCCAGCTCCATTGCTTGACACTCCAGGGGGCCGAGTCTAGTTTGCGCGCGCCTGCCGGGAGGCCCGGCTGGCGGATCGATTTCCATGTCTGAACGAGACGATAGAGCGAAAACACCCGACCGTAGCGAGGATCTGAAGGATTTTGACCGGCGCCTGAGCGAGAAGATCGCCCGGCACCGCGAAAAGACCCAACCAGAGACCGAGACGAGCAATGCCTGGAGTGTCAGCGTCAAATACGGTAGCGGCTTTGCCGGTGGTGTATTGGTCGGGACGGCCCTGGGCTGGGCAGCGGACAAGTTTTTCGACATCGCGCCGTGGGGCATGCTGGTCGGGGTAATACTGGGTTTTGCGGCCGGCTTGCGCAATATCATGCGCGAGGCGGCAGCGGCGAATGCAGAGAATGCGGCCACGGCCGAAACGACTGGATGTGAAACCGGCGCCATGCCGGGTTCTGACGCGACGAAAGAAGACTAGATGGCCCTGCTCGAAACAGATCCGATGCACCAATTCGTCGTGCAGCCCGTCCTGGAGCTGCCGACCCTGTTCGGAATCGACCTGACGATCACCAATTCGGCGCTCTTCATGATTCTGACGACGCTGGTCACCAGTTTCGGCCTGATCCTTCTGACCGGCCGCGGCGCCATGGTGCCGACACGGTCGCAGTCGATCGCCGAGATCCTCTATGGCTTCGTCGCCGACATGGTGCGTTCGATCATGGGCGAGGAAGGCCGCGCGGTCTTCCCCTATGTCTTCACGCTCTTCATCTTTATCCTGGTCGCCAACCTGCTTGGCATGCTGCCCGGCAGCTATACGGTGACCAGCCAGCTGGTCGTGACCCTCGCCCTCGGGCTGACCTCGATCGCCCTGGTCGTGATCACCGGCTTCATCAAGAACGGTTTCGGCTTCCTCAAGCTCTTCGCACCGGCCGGTCTGCCGCCGGTGATGTATATCCTGATCGTTCCGATCGAATTCATCTCCTTCCTGAGCCGGCCTTTCTCCCTGGCCATTCGTTTGTTTGCCAACATGATGGCCGGTCACACCCTGCTCAAATTGTTCGGCGGCTTCGTGCTCTCCCTGTCCAGCCTGGGCGCGATCGGCATTGCCGGCGCTGTGCTGCCCATGGCGGTCGCGACGGCCGTCACCGCGCTTGAGCTGGTGATTGCCTTCCTGCAAGCCTATGTGTTCGCGGTTCTCACCTGCATCTATCTCAATGATGCATTGCATCCGTCTCACTAGAGTTTTTCACCCTTCCAGCCACACACCTTATTCAACAGGAGCCATCCCATGGAAATCGAAGCAGCCAAGCAAATCGGTGCAGGCATTGCAGCTCTCGCCCTCGCAGGCGCCGGCGTCGGTATCGGTACCATCTTCGCCAGCTATCTTTCGGGCGCACTGCGCAACCCGTCTGCCGCCGCAGGTCAGTTCACCACCCTCCTGATCGGCTTCGCCCTGACCGAGTTCACCGGTCTTCTGGGTTTCGTCGTGGCGATGATCATCCTCTTCGGTTGATCCGTCTCCACCCGCTCCCATTGCCGTTCAAAGAGCATTGAAGATGATCAATTTCTCCGAATCCACATGGCTGGTCGGCCAGGCGCAGCCGCATGGCGAAGCCTCATCCGATCCGGCTCATGCGGTGGTCGAACATGCCGCCGAGGCACATGCCAGCGGTGGTCTGCCGCAGCTGGACGTCTCGACCTGGCCAGGACAATTGTTCTGGCTGGCGGTCACCTTCACCCTGCTCTATCTGATGATGTGGAAGGTTGTCCTTCCGCGCATCCGCAATGCCATTGAAGAACGGCGTGACCGTATCGCAGACGATCTCGATGCGGCCGCCGACCTCAAGCAGAAAGCTGACGATTCGTCGGCCGAATACGAACGCCTGCTCTCGGATGCCCGCGCCAAGGCTCACGCCCTGGCCCTGGGCAACCGGGCCGAGGTCGACAAGGCCATGGCCGCCGAGGCCGCCCAGGCCGATCTCGAAATCGCCAAGCGTCAGGATGCCGCTGAGACGCGCATTGCCGACATGCGGACCAAGGCACTGGCAAACGTCGAAACGATCGCTGTCGACGCCACACGGGCCATTATCGTTCAATTGACGGGGACCGAACTCGACGACAAGTCGATCCAGTCTGCCGTCAGTGACGGCCGCTAGGGGACGCACATCATGACACTCGACTGGATCCATCCAAACGAAGCGGCCTTCTGGGTCGCCCTGTCATTCTTCATCGTCATCGGTGCGCTGATCTATGTCCGCGTACCTGGCCTCGTCGCCAAGCAACTGGACGCCCGCGCCCAGGGGATTGCCGACGAGATCGCCGAAGCACGCCGCCTGCGTGACGAGGCCCAGGAATTGCTCGCCAGCTTCCAGCGCCGCCAGCAGGATGCCGTCGAAGAGGCTGCAGCGATTGTCGCCCAGGCCAAGAATGAAGCGAAAATGCTGAAGAAGCAGGCTCGCGAGGACATGGCCGAACGCCTCGAGCGTCGGACGGTTCTGGCCGAGCAACGTATCGCCCAGGCGGAAGCCTCTGCTGCGGCCGATGTCCGGGCTGCCGCGGCCGATCTGGCCGCCAGGGCGGCCGAGCAATTGCTCACCTCCTCGCTGAAGAAGGCGGATCTGAACAAGCTGGTGGATGCCGACATCAAGCAGGTTGGCGCCCAGTTCAACTAGACCCGGCTGGAATCCCAGACAGCAAAAAGGCCCGCAGTGATCGCTGCGGGCCTTTTTCTTTGCCTGGAAATCACCGGGAGACGCGGCCTATTCGGCAGCGTCCTTCTCACCAAAGGCGAAGCGGACGCGCTTCCACACCCAGGGGAAACGGCGCAGGCCATCGGTGATGAAAGTGTGGGCAGTCTTGGAAGCCGCAGCGACCAGGACCAGACCGAACAGGCCCATCGGCAGCCCAACCGGGATGAGCGGGGTCACAAAAGCAACGGGCACGGCGAGGATCATCAGGATCACACCGACCGAGATAACAACGGTGCGGATCACGAACACAATCGCCGCACCGAATGCGTTCGACCGTGCCAATCCGTTCAGCGCCTCGTTCATGTGGTGACCATCCTTATAAACCATCTGCCCGGAATGCCGCCGGCATCGGGGCCGGTCTCAGGACTGATTAGATAACATCTAATTCGTAAACTTGACCCCAATGCGAGGCAAAAGAGCCGAAAATCAGGCAGTGCCTGCGACTCCCATCACGGCTGTTGTATATGCGCACCGGATTCATGGGGCCCGCCTGTCAGGGCAGGTAATCATCCCGTCACTCAGCGATCGAGCGCGCCCTGCCGGCCGGCAACCGGACAGAGGAACTCATAATTTACCGCTTACCGAGTGGCCCGCAGCCCTCTTCAGATGCGGCTTCACCGGCGCAAACACAAGATGCGTGCGCCGGATTTCGCATGAAAGATTTGTCACGGACCATCCGGGCCCCGGATGGGTGGCGCGGACCAGTGAGAGCCGCCTCCCCCGGCCGGGCCGGTGGGAGGCGCCTGTCATTCAACTATTCCGCCGCGTCGGCGGCGGGCGTCCAGCGCAGCACAGGCTGGCGGGCGGCGCGGGTTTCATCGAGACGTTTGAGCGGGGCGTGGACCGGGGCCGCCTGGAAGCGAGCCGTCTCGCCGGCCTTGGCCGCCAGGGCGAGCGATTCCATCACTTCGATGAAACGATCGAGGCCGCCCTTGGATTCGGTCTCGGTTGGCTCGATCAGCATGGCACCGTGGACGACGAGCGGGAAATACATCGTCATCGGATGATAACCCTCATCGATCATCGCCTTGGCGAAATCGAGCGTGGTAACGCCCGTGCCCTTGAGGAAGCGGTCATCGAACAGGGCTTCATGCATGCAATGGCCCTCGAAGGCCTGCGTCATCACACCCTTCAGGCCCGCCAGGATATAATTGGCGTTGAGCACGGCATCATCCGCGACCTGTTTGAGGCCATCCGAGCCATGGCTCATCATATAGGTGAGCGCACGGGTGAACATGCCCATCTGGCCATGGAAAGCCGCCATGCGGCCGAACGGATGCAGATCCTTGCCGTCGAGCTCGCTCTCATGCTCGGCCATGTGCATGATCGCCATGCCCTTGGGATTATCGCGATCAATCATCAGCAAAGGCAGTGGCGCAAATGGCGCCAGGGCTTCGGACAACACGGTCGGGCCGGCACCGGGACCACCGCCGCCATGCGGCGTCGAGAAAGTCTTGTGCAGATTGATATGCATCGCATCAACGCCGAGATCGCCGGGACGGACACGTCCGACAATGGCGTTGAAATTGGCACCGTCGCAGTAGAAATAGCCACCGCAACCATGGATCAGATCGGCGATCTCCCTGATGTCACGCTCGAACAGACCGCAGGTATTGGGATTGGTCAGCATGATGCCGGCGACATCATCCCCGAGCTTGGCCTTCAGTGCCGCCATATCAACGCGGCCACCGGCATCGGCCGGGATCTCGTCGACGGTGAAGCCGCACTGCACAGCGGTCGCCGGATTGGTGCCATGGGCTGATTCTGGAACAAGCACCCGGCGGCGGCCGGTTTCGCCATCGGCGTCGAGACGGGCGCGGATCGCCATCATGCCGCAAAACTCGCCATGAGCGCCGGCTTTCGGCGACAGGGCGACGGCCGGCATGCCGGTCAGTTTCAGCAGCCAATGCGCCAATACGTCCATCACTTCATAGGCGCCCTGCACGGTCGAGGCCGGCTGCAGCGGGTGCACATCGGCAAAGCCGGGCATGCGCGCGACTTTCTCATTGAGCCGCGGATTATGCTTCATCGTGCACGAACCGAGCGGGTAGAGGCCCAGATCGATGGCGTAATTCTTCCGGCTCAGGCGCACATAATGGCGCATGGTTTCCGGCTCGGACAGACCCGGCAGCCCAATCGGTGCCGTGCGTTCGAGACCGCCAAGACGGGTCTTGCTGCCCTTGGGAGCCGGGAAATCAACGCCGGTGTTTTCAACACCACCGCGCTCGAAGATCAGCGGTTCGGCCTGTTCCAGCCCGCGTGAGCCGGAGACGGTATCGCCATAGCCGCCGGTGGCGACATTTTCGGCCATGCGGGTCGGACGCCCTTGAGTATTCATTGCCATCAGAGGACACCCCGCAAGGCTTTTTCGAACACGATCATATCGCTCTCGGTATTGGTTTCCGTCGCCGTCACGAGGAGGAGATCCTCGAACTGGCCGGGATAGAGCCGGCTGGCGGGCACGCCGCCGAGCACGCCGATACGGGCCAGCTCATCGACCACCTCGGCCGCCGGTTTGGGCAGGCGCAAGGTGAATTCATTGAAGAAGCTGGAATTGAGGACTTCAACGCCCTCGATCGAACCGAGCCGGTCGGCCAGTTCGCAGGCGGTCTCGTGATTGAGACGCGCCAGTGTACGAAGGCCGGCTTCGCCGAGCAGGGTCATATGGATGGTGAAGGCCAGCGAACACAGACCGGCATTAGTGCAGATATTCGACGTCGCCTTCTCGCGGCGGATATGCTGCTCGCGCGTTGAGAGGGTGAGCACATAGCCGCGGCGGCCATCGGCATCGACGGTTTCGCCAGCCAGACGTCCGGGCATTTGCCGGATGAAATTGCGCTCATTCTTGCAGGCAAACAAACCGACATAGGGGCCGCCGAAATTCAGCCCGACACCAATCGACTGGCCTTCGCCAACCGCGATATCGGCCCCCATATCACCGGGTGCCTCGACCAGGCCGAGCGAGACGGTTTCGGTGAAGACCGCGATCACCAGCGCGCCCTTGGCGTGGGCAATTTCGGAGATGGCACGCAAATCATGCAGCTGACCGAAAATATCCGGCGTCTGCACCACGACGCAGGCCGTGGTCTCGTCGATCGCCGCAATCAGCTCGTCCAGCCCGCCGACCGACGGCTGGGTGACGGCAATCTCGACATCGGAGTATTTCGCCAGCGTCTTGCTCGCCTCGACATAGTGCGGATGCACCGTGCCGGCCATCACAGCCTTGTCGCGCTTGGTCACACGCGCCGCCATCATCACCGCTTCGGCGCAGGCGGTGGAACCGTCATACATCGAGGCGTTGGCGACATCCATGCCGGTCAGAAGCGCGACCTGGGTCTGGAATTCAAACAGGGTCTGCAAGGTCCCCTGACTGATCTCCGGCTGGTAGGGCGTGTAGGCAGTGAGAAATTCGGAGCGCTGGATCAGATGATCCACGGTCGCCGGAATATGGTGGCGATAGGCCCCCGCCCCCACGAAGAACGGCACCGAGCCGGCCGAGATATTTTTCGAAGCCATGGCCGACATGGCGCGCTCGACCGCGAGTTCACCCTGTTTAAGCGGCAGATCGACCAGCCCTTTCAGGCGCGCCGCTTCGGGCACATCGGTGAAGAGATCGTCGATCGAAGCGACGCCAATCGCCTCGAGCATCGCCTTGCGGTCGGAATCGATATGGGGGAGGTAACGCATGAAATCAGCCTTATGCGATGTGGGCGTTATAGGCGGCTTCGTCCATCAGACCGTCGAGCTGGGAGGCATCCGACATCTTGATCTTGACGAACCAGCCGGCACCGGCAGCGTCTTCATTGACGGTTGCCGGCGCATCGTCGAGCACCGAATTAATGGCGATGATCTCGCCATCGATCGGAGCGTAGACTTCCGAGGCGGCCTTGACCGATTCGACGACGGCGAACTCATCGCCCTTCGCCAGCGTCTTGCCGGTATCGGGCAATTCGACAAACACGACATCGCCGAGCTGTTCGGCGGCGTGGACGGTGATGCCGACGGTTGCGACATCGCCGTCAACGGTGATCCATTCATGGTCTTCGGTGTAACGCGTGGTCATGATTTGTCTCCTGCTCCAGCTGGTTCTGGATTGATTGGAATTAGCCCCGGAAGAAATTGTGCGGGACGAATGGAAGCTTGGTCACTGTGGCCGCACGTGGCTTGCCGCGCACGATCAGGTCGAGTTCGGTGCCTTCGGCCATGAAATCACGCTCGACATAGCCCATCGCCACCGGACCATTGAAGGTCGGCCCGAAACCGCCCGAGGTGACGACGCCGACGATCTTGCCGTCCTTGGTCGCGATCTCGGCACCTTCGCGGGCCGGGGCGCCGGACAGGGTCAGGCCGATCCGCTTTTGTGAGGTCTTGGCGTCGATCTGTTGCTGGATGATGGCGGCGCCAGGGAAATCACCGCGCTCGCGGCGAGTCTTGGCCAGGGCCCAGATCAGCGAGGCCTCAACCGGCGTGCGCGTCGTGTCCATGTCATGGCCATACAGGCAGAGCCCGGCTTCCAGGCGCAGCGAATCGCGCGCCCCCAGGCCAATCGCCTCAACCTCATCCTGGGCCAGCAGGAGCCGTGCAATACGGACCGCATCGGCTTGCGGGATGGAGATCTCGAACCCGTCCTCGCCAGTGTAGCCCGAACGCGACACCAACACCTCGACGCCATCGAGCGTGAACGCGCCGCACTGCATGAAGATCAGCTTGCTGGCATCGGGGCAGAGCCGCGCCATCACATCTTTCGCGGCCGGGCCCTGCAGCGCCAGCAGCGCGCGGTCCTCCAGCCGGACCAGCTTGCCCTTGCCGGCGGTGCCAGCCTCAAGATGGGCGAAATCCTGGTCCTTCATCGCTGCGTTGACGACGAGGAAAATGCCATCGCCATCCGGACGCGAGACCATCAGATCGTCGCGGATACCGCCCTGGTCATTGAGCAGAAGCGTGTATTTCTGTTCGCCCGCGCCGAGCAGGGCGAGATCGCAGGTCAGCAGCGCCTCGAGCGCGGCCTCATCGCCGGTATAGCGCGCCTGGCCCATATGGGAGACGTCGAAGAGACCGGCCTTCTCGCGGGTCTGCTTGTGCTCACCCATAATGCCCAACGGGTATTGCACCGGCATGTCATAGCCCGCGAACGGGACCATCTTGCCGCCAAGTTCGACATGGAGGGCGTGGAGTGGGGTTTTATTGAGAATTTCGGTCATTGACGGGTCCTGACAAGAGCGCTGATCCTGCCTGCGGTGATCCGCCGGCAAGTCGTCGCCCCCGCTGTCCCGTGACCTGAGAGATTCCGCGCGAACCCGCCCTTGCGAGACACGCTTGCTCCGTCGGTGGAGTTAAAGCCTGGTGGCCCCACTCACTTTCCAGCGTTTGACTCTCTCGCGGTCCGTCTGCCTGAGCGTTTCCGGGGCGGTTGCGCCTTCGGCGCCGGCCTATTCGCCGGTCTCTCCCGCGAGGAGATATAGCCCGCCAGGCGCGTCTCGCGACGGGCCTGTCAGTTGCTGCGCACTCTTAGAATATGCCGGCGCAGAGTCAATGCGCGAAGACGTGAAATGCCCGGTCCGGCGGCCTATTCGCCCTGAAAGGAGAAATTCATGCAAGCCATCAGCGAGCTTTGCAAAATCGTCGTGAAGCTTGCCTGCACCTCCGGTGCCATCGCACCAGCCTCCGCCGCCGCGGTGTCGCGGGCTGATTCCCAATCCTCGATCAGACCCTGTTCGCGCACGGCGCCTTGCGAGCCCAACGCGAAAACGCGGTAGACATCGTCCGTGCTCGCTTCGCGCAGATTGCGGTCAAAACAGGTGCAGAACTCAGTGTGGTCTACCGGCACGCCGCCACTATAGCCGACCTGCTGAATGCGGCAGGCCTGCTGCAGCCAAATCGAGGCCTGTGCCGGATCCTCACTAAACCCGGCGGTGACCGGCTGAACAAATAGAAGGCTGGCTAAAAGCGCTGGTGCGGGCATGCCCATTCTCCACGGTTACCCCGGGCAAGCTAGCGGATCGCAGGGCTCGCACCCTCCCCCGTTCGGGGGAGCGCTACATGCGGTCTGGCGCTTCCATGCCGAGCAGTTGCAGGCTGAGCTCAAGTTGTTTCAGCGTCGCCTCGGCCAGCGCCAGGCGGGAGGCCTTCGTCGCATCATCCGGTGCCGCGAGGATCGGACAGGCGGAGTAGAATTTCGAGAAGGCCTGGGCCAGCGAGAAGGCGTGGTCACACAAGGCATTGGGTGCGCGATTATCGATCGCCTGATCAATCGCCGATCCAAACGCATCAAGGGCCAGCACCAGATCGCGCTCCTCGTCAGCCTGGACCGAAATCCTGCCCGGCTTGACACCAGCGTCCGCCGCCTTGCGCATCAGCGATTTCACCCGGACGGCGGCGTAGAGAAGATAGGGACCGGTCTTGCCTTCAAAACTGGTGAAACGATCCAGGTCGAACACGTAATTCGTGGTGCGGTAATTTTGCAGATCGGCGAATTTGATCGCCGCCAACCCGACCATGCGGGCGACGCGGGCGTGCTCCTCGGCCCCGACATCGGCGGCCAGACCGGCCTCCTTGAGGCGTTGATCGGCGCGTTCAATGGCGGAGGCAATCAGATCGGCGAGCCGGAATGTGCCGCCATCGCGGGTACGAAGCCGCTTGCCGTCCGTCCCGTTCACCGAACCGAAATTGACATGCTCGAGCGCGCCTTCCTTCACCAGGCCGGCCTTTTCGGCGGCGCGGAAGACTTGCTGGAAATGATTGCCCTGGGCGCTGTCGACGACATAGAGCGTCAGGTCCGGCGCGAAATTCGCCTTGCGATCGAGGATCGTCGCCAGATCGGTCGTGCCATAGAGCGAAGCGCCGCCAGAGGTGACGAGGATGAGCGGTGGCAATTCCTTCTTGTCATCCTCGCGGGCGATGTGGATCACCCAGGCACCATCGCTGAGCTCGGCAATGCCGCGCTGTTTGAAATCCTCGACCATGGCCGGGATGAGCGGATCGACATCGCTCTCGCCCTTCCACAGGTCGAAATGCACGCCGAGCGCATCGAAATCCTGCTTCAGTGCCGTGATCGAGACCGCGATGAAATGGTTCAGCAATGCCCGATAGCCCGGGCGTCCGGCCTGCAGCTCGGCTGTGGCCGTGCGCGACAGCTCGAGACGGTCGGCATTATCCTTGGCCTTCTTCGAGGCAAGGGGATAGAGCCGAGCCAGATCATCGATATTGACCGGCGGCGTATCCGGATAGGGACCGGAATAATCCGCGTCGAAATAGGGCAGGTCCGGCTGTTCTTCGCGCAGCTCAGTGATGAGATGCCCCATTTGCAGGCCCCAATCGCCGAGATGGATATCGGACACCACATCATCGCCGCGAAAGCGCAGCAGGCGCTGCAGGCTGTCACCCAGCACCGAGGAGCGCAAATGGCCGACATGCATCGGCTTGGCGACATTGGGACCGCCAAAATCAATCATCACCTTGCGCGGCGCGTCTGTCAGGGGAGCACCGGCGCGGTCATCGCCGGCGATCTCGGCGGCGCGCGCATCATAGGCGCTCTGGGCCGGGGTCAGATTGATGAAGCCCGGTCCGGCGATCTCGACGGCGGCGATCAGCGCATCGCCGGCAATCGCATCGACGATTTTCTGGGCCAGCTCGCGCGGATTGCACTTCGCCTGCTTGGCCGCCGGCATGGCGCCATTGCACTGGAAGGGCGCCGTCCCCGACTTGGTCGCAGGCGTGACACGGCCCAGCTCGCGCGGCAGCTGGAGAGAAGCGAACGCGTCGCCCAGTTTCGCACTGAGCTGATCGGCAATTGAAGGCATGAAATTAGTCCTGGCCGGCACCCACGCGGAAGCGTTGGCCACTGCGATTGAAAGCGAGCTGTTCCGGCGTCAGTTCGAAACCGGTCAGGATCTCGAAATTGATTCCCGATGTTTCGGAATTGGCGCGCGGGATCGAAATCGCCTCAATGGTCTCGGTCAGATAAACCCGGTCCTCGCCGGCGCGGAACCGGATATTGATCGGGAAGACCTCTTTTTCGATGACACCGACATCGCGGCGCGTCACGGCGACGAAATACTCATAGACATGCGTGTCGCCCTGGGCGGCCGGGCCGCGGCCGAAGGCCATGTCCAGCTCGAGATTGGCGATAATCGGCCGTTCGCCATAATAGCTGCACAGCGAGCGCACGCCGAGAATTTCGCCGGTAAAGCCGACATTCTCATAGCGGACTTCGCCGCCCTCAAGCTCGACGATGCGGTGTGCATCATACAATGACATTGCAGACGGGCACGGGCCGATATTCGGCTGCTCCGTCTCAAATACATCACTGACGGTCTGGCAGCCATTGAGTAAGATGGCGGCCGCGGCGAGAATGGCAAAAGAACGCATTGTGCATTACCTGACTTGAATACCCGCCCGGCCTCTGGATAGCGCCAAGCCCCTTTGTTAGGACGGTCATACGATGCGTACGAGACGTGCGCAACGGTATCGCTGATGGAGAACTGAACCCGATGAGCGGCAATCGCCCACCCCTGACTGTCCTGCTGGCTGCCCCGCGGGGATTCTGCGCCGGTGTCGACCGCGCGATTCAGATCGTCGAAAGGGCGCTGGAGCGCTTTGGCGCGCCGGTCTATGTGCGTCACGAGATCGTCCATAACCGCCATGTGGTGGAACGGCTCGAAGCGCTCGGCGCGGTTTTCGTCGAGGAGCTCGATCAGTGTCCCGATGACCGGCCGGTGGTGTTTTCCGCCCATGGCGTCCCCAAACAGGTCCCCGAAGAAGCGGCCCGGCGCAATCTCATCTATGTCGATGCCACCTGCCCGCTGGTGTCGAAGGTCCATGTCGAAGCCCAGCGCCTGCACGCCAATGGGCGCGAGATCGTGCTGATCGGCCATGCCGGCCATCCCGAGGTCGTGGGCACGATGGGACAATTGCCGGACGGGGCGATCGCGCTGATCGAGACCGTCGAGGACGCCATGCAGTTCGCACCGCAGGACGCCTCGCGCCTGGCCTTCGTCACCCAGACAACGCTGTCAGTCGATGACACATCCGCCATCGTGGCGGCCTTGCAGGCGCGCTTCCCGCAGATCGAGGCGCCGCACAAGGAAGATATCTGCTATGCCACGACCAATCGGCAGTCGGCGGTCAAGGCGCTGGCCCCCAATTGCGACATTGTGTTCGTGATCGGGGCGCCCAATTCGTCCAATTCGGTGCGTCTGGTCGAAGTCGCCAAACGCGCCGGCGCGCAGCGGGCGCAACTGATTTCCAGTGCCGAGGATGTCGACTGGGACATGATCGGCCCGATCGGAACGGTCGGCATCACCGCGGGCGCTTCGGCGCCGGAGGATCTGGTCGAGGGCCTGATCGCGGCGTTCCGTGAGCGTTATGACGTCGACCAGAAGGATATCCGCGTGACTGATGAAGACGTGATTTTCAAACTTCCCCGCGTGGTGGCCTGATCCGATGAGCGATTCCGAAAACACGACAGCAGCCGCGGATATCGAACCGGAGGCCTTTATCGCCGCGGTCGAGCACAAGGTGCGCCGCGCCGATGCGCGGATCCTGCTGGAAATGATGCGCCGGCTGAGCGGTGAAGAGCCCCGCATGTGGGGGCCGTCCATCATCGGGTTCGGCACGTATCACTACAAATACGAGAGCGGCCGCGAAGGCGATTCGATGCGGACCGGCTTCTCGCCGCGCAAGTCCGGCCAGGTCATCTACATCATGCCGGGCTATGCCAATTACACCCTCATTCTCGACCGGCTGGGCAAGTTCAAGGAGGGCAAGTCCTGCCTCTACATCACCAAGCTGGCGGATGTGGACCTGGATGTCCTCGAAGAACTGATTCAGGCCGGACTCGACGATATGGCGCGGAAATATCCGAAATGAGCACAGTGACGATCCACACCGACGGTGCCTGTTCCGGCAATCCCGGCCCGGGCGGCTGGGGCGCGATTCTGGAATGGAATGGACACCGCAAGGAAATCTGCGGCGGCGAGGCTGACACCACGAATAACCGCATGGAGATGATGGCGGCGATCCAGGCGCTGGAGGCGATGAAGGCCAATCATCACGACATTATCCTGATCACCGACAGCAGCTATCTGCGCGACGGGATCATGAAATGGATCCATGGCTGGAAAAAGCGCGGCTGGAAGACGGCCGATCGCAAACCGGTCAAGAATGTCGATCTCTGGCAACGCCTCGACCTGCTGGCGCAGAGCCACAAGATTGAATGGCGCTGGGTGCGCGGACATACCGGCGATCCAGGCAATGAGCGCGCCGACGAACTGGCGCGCCAGGGGCTGAGCGAAGCACGGACCGCCCGGCGCTGAGCGCCTGTCGGATCAATGCATCGCGCCGCGCAGGACCTCGTCCAGTGCGGCGGAAATTTCCTTGATGTCCAGCGGTTTTGAGAGATAGCCGGTGGCGCCGATCTCGAGATAATGCTCGCGGGCGCCCTTGGTGGCATCGGCCGTCACAGCATAGATCGGGATGGTGGAATAGGGCTTGCCACTCGCCCGGATGCACTGGATCGCTTCATCCCCGGACATCACGGGCATCTGGATATCCATCAGAATCGCGTCGAACCGGTCGCTGTCGAGCGCATCAATCGCCTCGCGCCCATTGCCCGCAAGCCGGACCTGGTGGCCGGCATTCTCGACCAGTGCTGAGGCCACAAGCCGATTCGTCATCACGTCATCGACGACCAGTATCCGCGCCGGCCCTGTGCGTCTGCCACCGGGTCGGGGCAGCTCGGCTGGAGGAGAGACAGGGGCGACGACCGAGGCTTCAGCCGGAGGCAGCGGCAGTTCGAACCAGAACTCGGCCCCCTCGCCCGGCTCGCTGCGCACACCGATCTCACCGCCGGCAAGCCGGACAAGGTCGCGGCAGATTGCCAGTCCAAGTCCGCTACCGCCGTGCTGGCGGGTCAGCGAGGCGTCGACCTGGGCGAAGCGGTCGAAGACCCGCTCCAGCTGGTCGGCTGCGATGCCCGGGCCGGTATCCGCGATGCAGAACCGGATGCGGTCATCGGCCTGCGGCTCGACCTGGATGGTGACCGAGCCTTCGCTCGTGAACTTCACGGCATTGCCGATGATATTGATCAGGACCTGACGCAGCCGCTTCTGGTCACCGAGAACCACCCCCGGCAAGCCGGGTGCCTGTTCGCAACAAATTGTAATCGCCTTCCGGCGTGCCGCAGTCTCGACCATGTCCATGACCGATGCGACCACCGGCAAGACTTCAAAGGGTTCCCGCGCGAGCTGGATGGTCCCGGATTCGATCTTGGATATGTCGAGAATGTCCTCGACCAGATCCAGCAAGGCTTCGCCGGACGTCTGCAGCGTCCTGACATAACGGTCCTGTTGATCGGACAGCGGCGTCAGTCTGAGCAATTGCGACATGCCCAGCACGCCATTGAGCGGCGTACGGATTTCATGACTCATATTGGTCAGGAATTGCGATTTGGCCTGGCTGGCGCTCTCCGCCCGGGCGCGCTGGTGATCGAGCTCCTCGGCCCGCCCGACATCATCCGTGACGTCATCGGTCACGCCGATCACCGTCGCACTGCCATCGAGCCGTTCGCACAGCAGGCCGCGCGAACGGACATGCCGGATCGAGCCGTCCGGACGAACGATGCGGTAGGCGTGGGAAAAGCCCGCCCCCACTTCCATCGCCGTGCGCGTGCCGGCAATGATCGCCTCCCGGTCGTCGGGATGGATCGCGGCGGCCCAGTCGTCGAATGTCAGGGACACCTCACCGGACAGCCCAAGCAGGGTCATCATACGCTCGTCGCCGGTGTTTATCCGTGTCTGTATGTCATATTCCCAGACGCCCAGATTGGAAGCGTCAAGCGCGACCGCGAGCCGGGTCGAGAGGGATTTGGCCTCCTCCTCGCGCGCGCGCCGCCCGGTGATGTCCTGGAAGGAGCCAACCAGTTTGCCGACGTGACCGTCGACCGCGATGGCGCGCCCGACAGCACGCACCCAGGCATGGTTGCCCCTGGCCGTGACGAAGGGGAGCTCCAGGTCCCAGGCCTCACCGAGTTTGATGGCTCTATCAATATTGGCCTGCAGGGCTTCTCGGGCCTCCGGCGGATAGAATTCGACCGCGCTTGCGAGATCGGGAACATAATCATCATCGACTTCATGGATCTTGCGGGTCATCGAATCCCACAACACCGTGTCGGCATCGAGATTGACTTCCCAACTGCCAATACCACCCAGCTTGGTCACTTCGGCGAGTCGGGCCGCGGTGCTTTCCCGTTCGGCGATCAGATGTGAGCGCTCGGTAATATCCTCGATCGAACCGGCCATCCGGGTCGCTTGTCCGGCCTCGTCCCACTCGGCCTGTCCGCACGCAAATACGCGCAAATAATGCCCGTCGCTGTGCTGGAAGTCATATTCGAGCGCGTAGGGTGTGCGGTGTTGGAGATGGGCGCGCAGCGCGGTCTGGACGCGCTCGCGATCATTCTCGTGCACCCGGCCGAAAAACTCACTCATGCCCTGGAGGTGGGCTTTGCCGCCAGCGATCGGGTCGCCCGGCGAGCGTCCAACCAGTTCGCGCGAGCGCTCGGAGGCGAACATGGTGCCCGCCGCAAAATCGATCTCCCAGATACCCGACGCGCTGCCGGCAATCGCGAGATCGTAACGCCCCTTGCTCAGGGCCAGTTCGGCGAGCGCACTGTCACGCGCCACTTCCGTTCGCCGGGCCCGGATCAGATTGCCAGCTGTCACAAACAGCGGTTCACACGCCGCGACGAGATCCGCGCAATAGCCGCTAGGCCGGTTGGCGATCCCGATCATGGCAACCAGCTTGCCTTTTTCCAGGAGCGGAATGCCCAGATAGGCATGGAGTGGCGACAGGGCCTCAACGGCATTGCGGCCGCGCTGATCCTGGGCCGGATCATTCGCGATCACCATTTCGCCAGTCTTGATCGTGTGTCCGATCAGGGTATCGGGATCGCGAAATTCCAGCGATGCCCGGCGCTCGTCACCGGCGTCATCATCAGCACCGACATGGCTGAATGCCTGGGTCTTGAGGTAACGCCCGCTTTCGTCTTCGACAATTTCGCCGATGAAGCCGGCCGTGCTGTCCGTGAACTCAAGCGCCGCCGCCAGCAAATGATCGAAGGCCTGATCGATCGACGAGGCGTCGGTCATATATTCGCGCTGAATTGCGGCGATGCCGGCGAGCAACTGATTGGCGCGCCGTGCTTCGGCGCTCTGGCTGCGTGTCCGGATCTGTTCCTCGACAACCCGTGCCAGCACCGCGAGCTGCTGCAGCACCATGGCGTCAAACGCGAACGGCTGATCATGAAACACCGACAGCGTGCCGATCCTGTAACCGCTTTCGACCTGCAGTGGCACGCCCGCATAGCCGCGCAGATGAGGCTCGCCGGCGACCAGCGGGTTATGCTTGAACCGTTCGTCCAGGCGCGCATCGGGTACATAGAGCGTCGACGCCTGGCGGATGGCATGATTGCAGAAGGTGATGTCGCGCGGCATCTCGCTGACATCCACGCCCACGCTTGACTTGAACCATTGGCGGTCGCGATCAACCAGCGAAATGGCGGCCATGGACGCGCCGGTCAGGGTGACAGCCAGCTTGGTGATCGAGTCGAACCCGTCCTCCGGATCCGTATCCAGGAGGTTGAGCTCGTGCAGCGCCGCGACGCGCCTGTCCTCTTCGATCCGCTCCATGCCCGCTCCGCTTTCCGTCGAGGTTGAAAAACCCCGCGACACTCCAGCGGGCCATCCTGCACGATCAGGGTTTACGGCGCATGAACCGGCCCCCGCAGATCAGGCCGGGTGCACGATGAGTGTGACGCCCCTGACCTCGTCGATAATCACCTGGCTGTCGCGGACAGGGTCGGATCCGTCGAGGGTCTGAGCGCCCCATTCGGTATCATCGAAATGAACCCGGCCGCGGCCCGCAGCGAAGTCGCTGACAACGACAACGCGCTGGCCGACCATGCGGGCGGCGCGGTCATTGAGGCCGCTCTGCCCGCCGCGGTTCATGGCTGGACGCACCCAGCGATCGCCTGCCCACACAAGGACAAGCGTCAGGATCGCGAAGACGCTCAACTGGATGGGCCAGCTCGCGCCCAGCATGTCCAGCGCGAGAAAACCGGTCAGGAAGGCCGCCGCGGCCGGCCACAGCAGAAAGGTCGTCCCGGTCAACACCTCGCCGATCAGGAACAGGCCGGCGAAGGCCCACCAGATCCACAGATTCAGACGCTCAAGCAGGGATAATAAAAAATCCATCACTGACCTCCGTTTTCAGTTCGCCATTTACGTCTTGCGGGTCGTCTCGCGGATGGCTTCGTGTGCCGCCTTGCCGAGCTCGCCAACACCGGTAATCGTGCTGAGGATATTCGAGAACTCGGCCGGGATGATCACGGTGCGTTGCTGGTCACTGGTCGCCAGCTTGCCAAAGGCCTCGATATATTTCTGGCCCAGGAAGTAATTGATTGCCGAGACATCGCCCGCGGCGATGGCGTTGGAGACCAGTTCGGTCGCCTTGGCCTCGGCCTCGGCTTCACGTTCGCGCGCCTCAGCGTCCAGGAAGGCACTTTCCCGCCGGCCTTCGGCCTCTCGGATCGCGGCTTCCTTCTCGCCCTCGGCGCGCAGGATGGCCGACTGCTTGGCACCCTCGGCCTCGAGAATTTCGGCCCGTTTCAGGCGCTCGGCCTTCATCTGGCGCGCCATTGCTTCGGTGATGTCATGTGGCGGCGACAGATCGCGGATCTCGATCCGGGTCGCCTTGACGCCCCAGGGATTGGTCGCGGAGTCGAGCACTGACAGAAGACGCGCATTGATCTCGTCGCGCTTGGACAAGGTCTCGTCGAGATCCATCGAGCCGATCACGGTCCGCACATTTGTCAGACACAGATTGAGAATCGCGAAGTCGAGATTGTCGACTTCATAGGCCGCGCGCGGCGCGTCCAGGACCTGGATGAAGATCACTGCATCGACCGAAACCGTGGCATTATCCTTGGTGATGACATCCTGGTTGGGCACGTCGAGAACACGCTCGCGCATATTCATCTTGTACCCGATGCCGTCGATGAAGGGCATGATGAAATGGAGGCCCGGCTTGAGCGTCCGCGTGAAACGCCCGAAGCGTTCGACGGTGAATTCCTTGCCCTGCGGCACGGTCTTGATGACCGAGGCGATAATCGCCAGTGCCAGCATCAGCAATACGCCGGTGATGATAAGTTCCATGAATGCCCTCCCTTGGCCGTTTCGGACCGGGCCAATGCCCGGTCCGTTTTGCCTCTGCCCAGACTAGAGCTGGCCGAGGATGTGATCGGCCGAGGACACCTTGAATTCACCCGGTGCCTCGACGTTCAATTCAGTGACGACGCCATCCTTGGCGATCAGGGAGAAGCGCTGCGCGCGTGTGCCCATACCAAAGCCGGTGCCGTCCATTTCCAGGCCGAGCGCCTTGGCGAAATCGCCATTGCCATCGGCCAGCATCATGACGTCTTCACCGACGCCCTGGTCCTTGCCCCAGGCATTCATGACGAAGACATCATTGACCGACATGCAGGCAATAGTGTCGACGCCCTTGCCCTTGATTTCGGCTGCGTGCTCGACAAAGCCCGGCAGGTGCTTGGCCGAACAGGTCGGCGTATAGGCGCCCGGTACCGAGAACAGCGCGACGGTCTTGCCGCCAAATACATCGTCCGTGCTTACCCGGTTCGGGCCGCTCGCCGTCATGGTCATGAAGCTGGCGTCCGGAATGCGATCTCCCACCGAAATGGTCATGGCTGTTTCTCCTGCTGATAAGATTAGTCGCGGTTGCGCACGGCAAGATAGCGGGAACGCCGCTGGACGCATCCCCCTTTTTGCCCGCATCATGGGGTTATGAGCAGTGATGATTCAAATTCGCCGCCCGACGGCTTCCTGAACGGCAAACTCCTGATCGCCTCGCCGGGCATTGGCGATCCGCGCTTCGACCGGTCCGTGATCCTGATGTGCGACCATTCGGCCGAGCACGCGATGGGGATCGTGCTCAACAAGCGCGTCGAGGGGCTACGCCTGCCGGAAGTGTTTGAACAGCTCGGCGTCGAAACCACCGAGGACACGATTGACCGTCCGGTCCTGCAAGGCGGCCCGGTCGAGCGCCAAAGGGGTTTTGTGCTGCACACCAATGATTTCGAGACCGCCGATTCGACCCTCGCCGTCACCGGCGATATCGGCCTGTCCTCGACCAAGGACGCGCTTGATGCGATGGCGTCGAGCACGCCGCCGCGCTGCGCGATGCTGGCGCTGGGCTATGCCGGCTGGGGTTCGGGCCAGCTGGAGGACGAGCTCGCGGCCAATGCCTGGCTGGTCGCCGACGCCAATGAAGCACTCGTCTTCAGCCCCGACATCGAGGGCAAATGGGAAAACGCGCTGGCTGTTCTGGGTGTCTCACCCGAGCATTTGTCCGGCGCTTCCGGCACCGCCTGACGCATCAGGCCGGTGGCAGGAAGCGGCCCTCCAGCCCGTGGCGCACGGCGAGCAGGGCCTGATCGGGGGCCAGGGCCCCGGCATAGCGATAGCCCTGGCCAAAATCACAACCCATCGCCCGCAGGCCATCCCCGCTCTCGGCGCTCTCAATGCCTTCGGCGACGATTTTCATGCCGAAATGCCGTGCCAGCTGGATCACCGATTGCACCACCGTACCGGCGCTCTCATTGGCGGCCATGGCGCGGACGAAATAACGGTCAATCTTGACGACATCGAAGGGCAGCATTTCCAGCCGGGCCAGCGATGAATAGCCGGTGCCGAAATCATCCAGCGCCAGTGCGATACCGCCTGCAGACAGACGCGCCATCACACCGGCCGCGAGATCGGGGTCGCGCATGATTTCGGTCTCGGCGATTTCGAGCTTGAACGCGCCCGCCGGCAATTGCGCCTGCCGCACGGCCTCCAGCAGGGCATCGGGGAATGAAGGCGAAACCAGTTCGCTCACCGTCGCATTGGCCGCGACGAAAAGCTCGCTGCCACCCTCGCAAACCGTTCGCCACAGCGAGAGATCGGCGATCGCCGAGGCGCGCACTTCAGTGCTGATCCTGTCGAGCAGGTCGAGATCATCGGCCATCGCAAGGAAGTCCTGCGGTGCGAGCACGCCGACGCCCGGGCGTTCCCAGCGGGCCAGCGCCTCAAAGCCCGCCAGACGGCCCGTCGCCAGGGCAATAATGGGTTGATACCAGGCGATCACCTCGCCGGCGGCGACGGCATTGGCCAGGGCGTGCTCTTCACGAATGCGCAGCGCGCCCTCACCGCTCAGGCCGGCGGGAGTCATCAGACCCTCAAATCTCTGCTCGGTCACGCGGCGTCCGAGCAGGCGGACATAGGCCACGCTGCCGGTCTCGCCGATCAGCCTGATACGCAGGTCGAGCCGGTCGCCGCCCAGCGCCGCATCCAGCCGGGCATGGTCAGCCGGGCCGAGCCGGTCGCAAAATCCGCTCCAGTCGAAGGTGGCCCGCTGCAATCCGAAGGCTTCGAGCGCGCCCGTGAAACGGATCTGGCCGCCGCGGTCGAGCTCAATCGCAAAGGCGACGGCGCCGGCGGCGCGGGCGCCGCTCTCGAAATCGACCGATGTCATAATCTCGGATCGGTATTCAGCAGCGCGAAGCGGTCATGATCGCGCCATTCGCCGGCGATATTGAGGAAAGCCCGGGCGCGACCCTCGAACTGGAAACCGATGCTCTTGAGCAATTTGCGGGAGGCCCTGTTCTCCGGACGGCAGGCTGCCTCAACCCGGTGGAGGCCAAGATTATCGAAGGCGAAGGCCATGATCCGCCGCACGGCCATACGTGTATGTCCCTGACGAATATAGGGAGTTCCGATCCAATAACCGATATCGGCGCTCTGCTGGACGCCGCGGCGGACATTGTTGAGATTGCAGGCACCGAGCAGGACATTGTCGCGACTGCGGAAGACGAAGAAGGGATAGCCGGCACCCGATTGCCGGTCGATCTGGTAGCGCTCGAGGCGACGCTTGAAGGCGCTGCGGCTGAGCTCATCGACTGTCCAGGCAGGCTCCCACGGCTCGGTATGGCTGCGGCTCGCGCCGCGCAGCTTGGCCCAGTTTTCGTAATCCTCGAGCGTAGGCGCACTCAGGCGGATGCCCTGGGCCATCAGGGAGGTTTCAATTTCCGCGTCGCGCCACAATGCCACTCGCCTGCTCCTGTCCTGCCGTTTCTCTGCCGGCTGTCTACGCGTCGTCTCTTACGGCCTGGCCGCTAGCCGCAACCGCCCGCGAGCGATGTGCAAAGCCAGATACACACCGATCAGTGCCGCCGCCAATCCGAACCAGGTCACCGCATAGCCCAGATGCTTGGACGGCGGTGTCTGGCTCAGGCTGGAGGGCAGACCCAGATCGGCCCGCGCCCAGACGTCGAGCACCTGGCCGGGATCCGTGTCGAGGGCCTGCGCCATCATGTCCCGGTCGAAGATATACCACTGATTGGTATCCGGATCGTTTCCGCTGGCGAAACTTCCCGGTCTGGGAAACAGTTCCAGCCGCCAGGCTTGCGGCCGGGCGATGATATTGCCGGCCAGATCCTCGAAACCGGATTCCACGAAAAGATAGCGTTGCGGCTCGCCGGGAGCGCAGGCCGGCGCCGGCATCAGCCCGATCCGGACCCAGCCGGGCTGACCGCGCAGGGCGTAATAGCGCAATTGCGCACCGGCGAGCGGTGCCGGCGCGGTAATGCTCGGGCCGAAGGCACCGGCATGCTCGCCGCACAGCGCGTCGCGAAAGGATGTCACCGCACCGCGCTCGGCATAGGCGGCGATGCGCTGCGCCTTCCACTCCATGCGCTGCATCTGCCACACGCCCAGTGTGAGCAGAAGAGCGAGCGCGAACACGCTGAAAACAGTCAGTACGGGGAGCGGTCTGAAATATGGCATGAGGATCGTCCTCACCTCCCTGGGGGCAAGCCAGGGCCGGAGCCTGGCCTAATCGTCGAGCCGGCCCTGCTGCGCGCCATGCTCGAACTGCAGCGCGAAGAGCAGTCCCTTCAGCGGACGCAGGCACAGAATGGACGCGCCAAAGATAAACGGGACCTGGACCAACATATGACCCCACCAGGGCATGCCCCGGAAGGCGACGGCCATCAGCAGGAACAGAACAACGGCGAGAAAGCCGACAATGAACAGCGCGAAGACCGCCGCACCATCACCGACATCGGCGCTCTCGAAATCGGCACCGCACGCGTCACAACGCGGTGCGAGCGCCAGCAGGCCCTTGAACATGGCCCCCTCCCCACACTTCGGACAGCGACCCGAGAGGCCGGCGGCGAAGGGGGAGGGTTTATCCATGTCAGTTCCGGTTACTGGTAGACGACGTAGACGAAGGTGAACAGGAAGAGCCAGACCACATCAACGAAGTGCCAGTACCAGGCCGCAGCCTCGAGGCCGAAATGTTTCTTGGCGGACATCTGGCCAGCCATCAGGCGGAACAGGCAGACGGCCAGGAAGATGGTGCCGATAATGACGTGCGCGCCATGGAAGCCCGTCGCCATGAAGAAGGCGGAACCATAGAGATTGCCGGAAATCGAGAAGCCGGCTTCGGCGTATTCGATCGCCTGCAGGGCGGTGAAGCAAAGGCCGAGAATGACGGTCAGCAGGAGGCCGAGCTTGGCACCCTTGCGATCATCATGCTGCAGGGCATGGTGAGCCCAGGTCACGGTGGTGCCCGACAGGAGCAGGACCAGCGTGTTCATCAGCGGGATATGCCAGGGATCGAAGGTTTCGATACCGGCTGGCGGCCAGGAGGCCAGACCCGGATCAATCCGGACATCATGGAAGATCGCGTATTCGAAGAAGACCCAGAACCAGGCGGCAAAGAACATCACTTCGGACACGATGAACATGATCATGCCGTAGCGCAGGCCGATATCCACCACTGGCGTGTGATCGCCGCGGTTGGATTCCTTGATCACATCGCCCCACCAGCCGATCATCGTGTAGATGACCACGGCGAAACCGAGGATCAGACCGCCCCAGCCGCCATCAGCATAGAGAATGGCAAGCGGATGATCAGGACCGACAAGGCCCTTCATATTCCCGACAGCGCCAAGGGCGAGAAGGAATGCACCCAGCGAGCCGACAAACGGCCACGGGCTCGGATCGACCAAGTGGTAATCGTGCTTTACGGCATGCCCAGCCATCGCGAATCTCCTGCGACTTCAAATCAGTCCTGTCGGGCCGTGATAACCGCGACGGGACAAAGGTTCAATGCTAAGGCGCGGCATCGCTTGGCGAAGACGCAGCCCCATCGGTTTCAAAAAACGTATAGGACAGGGTGATGGCGTGAACATCATCCAGAAAACGCTCTTCGGCGATCAGCGGATCGACGAAGAACAGGACCGGCATATCAATACTTTCTCCCGGCTCAAGTGTTTGTTCCGTAAAACAGAAACACTCAATCTTGGAGAAGTAGATCGCCGCCTTGAACGGCGCGACATTATAGGTCGCGACACCGGTGATAGGCCGGTCGGACACATTGGTCGCGCGATAATAGGCCAGACCGCTCTCGCCGACATTGAGGGTCAGCGAACGCTGAACCGGCTCGAACTCCCAGGGCAGGCCGCGGCCGGTATTGGCATCGAACAGGACCGTCATTTCGCGATCGAGCACGGCGCCCGCCTCGCCGATGGCGATCTGGGTTGTGCCACCATAACCGGTGACCTGGCAGAACAGGCTGTAGAGCGGCACCGACGCAAAGGCGGCGCCGACCATGGTCACAGCCGCGACGCCGGCGAACAGGGCTACGCGTGCATTCTTGTCCAGCGGCGCTTTCATACCGCGCCCGCCTCGGCGAAATTCTGGCCGATCCGGATGACGGTCACGACAAAAACCAGGGCGCAGAAAACCACCAGGCTCAGACCGATCGCAATATTGCGGCGCTGACGCGCAGCAATCTGTTCCGGCGTCAGCTTGACGAATTCCCCGGTCGGCAGGCCTTCGCGGGCCTGGAATGCCGCATGCGCGGACGGTCCGGACGGGGTTGCCGCCGGCGCGTCTGTCTTCGGGGTCTCATCCTTGGTATCGGTCATCCGCCCACTCCTGGCACCGCCATATAGGCACCAAATCCGTGCTCAATAATCAATGCGGCAAATAGGACGGTGAGGTAACCGATGGAATAGGCGAACAGGTCGCGCGCAGCCTTGTCGCCGACGCGGACGGCATAGAGCGCGCCCTCCTCGGCCGAACCCGCTTCACCGGCGCGCGAATTGAAGACGCGCCAGGCCAGCAGCAGGAAGAGTGCGCCGCCACCCAGCGAGGTCAGGGCATAGGCGATACCGCCAAGTCCGGTCAGGACCGGCGCGCCGGCGAAAATAACCAGCACGATGGAATAGAGCAGGATTTGCAGCCGCGTGGATTTCGGGCCCTTGGCAACCGGCATCATCGGAATGCCGGCGGCGGCATAATCACCGCATTTATAGAGTGCCAGCGCCCAGGTGTGCGGCGGCGTCCACAGGAAGATGATCATGAACAGGATGAAGGCATCGAGCGAGATATGGCCGGTCGCGGCGACCCAGCCAATCATCGGCGGGAAAGCCCCGGCCGCGCCGCCTATGACGATATTCTGCGGCGTCGAGCGCTTGAGAAACATCGAATAGATGACGGAATAGAAGAAAATCGAGAAGGCGAGCAGACCGGCCGCAAGATAATTGCTCGCCAGCGCCATCATCATCACCGACAGGATGGAGGCGATAATGCCGAGCCCATAGGCATCGGCCTTGCTGACGACACCGCGCGGGATGGGCCGCTTGCGGGTGCGCTGCATGATCGCATCGATATCGGAGTCATAGGCCATGTTGAGCGCGCCGGCGGCGCCAGCGCCCACGGCCAGGCTCAGGATTGCGATCGCTGCCAGCACCGGATCCATGGCGACCGGTGCGGCTACCAGACCGGCGCAGGCGGTGAAGACGACGAGCGTCATCACACGCGGCTTCATCAGGTCAAAATAGTCGCGGGGCGAGGCCGTCGAAACGGCCCCGCCCTCTGCGCGATGATCGCCGGGATTTGTGGTGGTGTTCAACACGCTGCCTATTTGATCCGTGGCAGCTCGTTGAACTGGTGGAAAGGTGGTGGCGAGGACAGGGTCCACTCCAGCGTCGTGGCACCTTCGCCCCATGGATTGGCGTCGGCCTTGCGACGACGCAGGGCCGCCTCGATCAGCACGGCGAAGAAGAGCACCATACCCACCAGCATGATCACATAACCCCAGGACGAAACGCCGTTCCAGAAGGCGAAGCCGTCAGCGTAATCGACATAGCGGCGCGGCATGCCCTGCAGACCCAGGAAGTGCTGCGGGAAGAAGATCACATTGGCGCCCACGAAGAAGAAGGCGAATTGCAGGCGGGCCAGGATGGAGTTGTATTTCACGCCCCAGATCTTCTCGAACCAGTAGTACCAGCCGGCAAAGATCGCGAACACGGCGCCGAGTGACAGCACATAGTGGAAGTGGGCGACGACGTAATAGGTGTCGTGAAGCGAGACATCGATGCCGGCATTGGCCAGCACGACGCCGGTGACGCCACCAACGGTGAACAGGAAGATGAAACCGATGGCCCACAGCATTGGCGTGCGCAATTCCATCGAACCGCCCCACATCGTTGCGATCCAGGAGAAGATCTTGATGCCGGTCGGCACCGCGATCACCATAGTGGCCGCAACGAAATAGGCTTTCAGATCAACCGGCATACCGACGGTGAACATGTGGTGAGCCCACACGATGAAGCCGATCGCACCGATCGAGACCATGGCATAGGCCATGCCGAGATAGCCGAAGATCGGCTTCTTGGAGAAGGTCGAGACAATGTGCGAGACCATGCCGAAACCGGGCAGGATCAGGATGTAGACTTCCGGGTGTCCGAAGAACCAGAACAGGTGCTGGTACATGACCGGATCGCCGCCACCGGCGGGATCGAAGAAGGCCGTACCGAAATTGCGGTCCGTCAGCAGCATGGTCAGGGCGCCGGCAAGGACTGGCAGCGAGAGCAGAAGCAGGAAGACGGTGACCAGGATCGACCAGGCGAACAAGGGCATCTTGTGCATGGTCATGCCCGGAGCGCGCATGTTGAAAATCGTGGTGATGAAGTTGATGGCACCGAGGATGGAGCTGATACCGGCAATGTGCAGCGACAGAATCAGGAGATCCATCGCAGGGCCCGGATGACCCATCGTCGAGAGCGGCGGATACATCACCCAGCCACCGCCGAAACCATTGGCACCACCCGCACCCGGCACGAACATCGACATCAGGGCCAGCGCGAAGGAGAAGGGCAGCAGCCAGAAGGAGATGTTGTTCATGCGCGGGAAGGCCATGTCCGGCGCGCCGATCATCAGCGGCACGAACCAGTTGCCGAAACCGCCAATCATCGCCGGCATGACCATGAAGAAGATCATGATCAGGCCGTGCATCGTCGTGATGACGTTATAGCCCTGGGCATCGCCGAAGAAGCCGCCGAACGCCATGCCGTCGAAGACCTGCAAGCCGGGCTCGGCCAGCTCCCAACGGATCAGTCCGGACATTCCACCACCAATAATCCCCGCGAGAATCGCGAAGATCAGGTACATCGTTCCGATGTCCTTGTGATTGGTCGAGAAGACCCAGCGCTTCCAGTCCCACATGCTTGGGGTGTGAGCGTCGTGATTTGCGGCGTCAGCAGACATGGTTCAGCCCATTCCTAATCGAGTTGCGCCAGGCGCGTATCCCGCGCGGCTTCGTATGCGGCAATTACGGCATTCGATTCGTCCGTCCCCGGCTCAGCCGCGATCCAGGCGTCGAACACGTCCTGGGATACGACACGAACCTCGATCGGCATGAATGCATGGCCGAGACCGCACAATTCCGAGCACTGACCGTAGAAAGTGCCTTCCTCAGTGACCTGGAACCAGGACTCATTGATGCGGCCGGGAATGGCGTCGATCTTGGTCCCGAAGGCCGGCATCGCGAAGTTGTGGATCACGTCGGTCGCGGTCACCTGCAGGCGGATCACCGCGTTGATTGGCACCACCAGCGGGTAATCGACCGAGAGATTGCGGTGCTGGCCAGGCTGGAGATCCGCTTCGGGAACCATGATGGAGAGATATTCCATCGCACCCTGGTCGGGATACTCATAGGTCCAGTTCCACTGGTTTCCGGTCGCCTTGATGGTGAAATCGGCGTCAGGAATTTCTTCTTGATAATAAAGAAGCGGGAAGGAGAAGACCGAAATGGCGATCAGGATCACGACCGGCAATGCGGTCCAGACGACTTCGAGCAGCGTGTTGTGGCTGCTCTTGCTCGGGACCGGATTATTCTTCGAATTGTAGCGCCACATGCACCAGACGAGCAGGGCCATGACGAAGAGCGTGATTGGAATGATGATCCAGAGCAGCAAGGTGTGGAAGTCGCTGATCCGCTCCATGATCGGCGTCACGGCGCGCGGGAGATTCAATCCCCCGTCCGCCGGCACGTTCAGCGCCAGGGCGGAAGTGGATGCGGTGATCCAAGTGAGCACAATTGCGGTCAAGAAACGCATGGCTTCCCCATACAAGTCAGGCGTGAAGGTGAGGAAACCCTCACCGATGGCGGCGGAATATAGAGGTGGTCACCGACGCTGTCAGGTCACCAAGCACACTTTTTGTAGCGCGTTGTGCAGGGCTTGGTCCAATTTTCAGAAAAATTCAAGCCGTTCAACCGCTTACCCGGCAGGTTCAGGACTGTCATAGGCGGGCTTTCCACATGAAATCGCTATCTGATTTGCGGTTCCGGGCGGTGATGGCTGCGCGCGTGCGTCCAATCGTCTCAGTCTGACCGGGCGTGGCGCGCTTCGAATCGAGGCGGCGCTGCTATTGCTCCGGCCCGTGCTTATTCCCTCAGGGCACGCGCTGAACTATGTCTACCCTATCCGAAGAACGAGAAGTGAGGCCCATCATGTCCGACGAACCGATCTCCCAGTTCGAATTCGATGCTGACGATGTCCGGCCTGTGCTCGCCGAGGCGATGTCCGGTGCCGATGATGGCGAATTGTTTCTGGAGACCGCGGCTTCCGAATCGCTGGTCTTCGATGATGGCCGCATGAAAGCCTCCAATTTTGACACCAGCCGCGGCTTCGGCCTGCGCTGCGTGTCCGGTGAAGCCTTCGGCTATGCCCACTCCTCGGACCCGACACTGGACGCCGTCAAGCGCGCCGCCGAGACGGCCTCCGCCGTGAAGCGCGGGCCCGCCGCCATTCTTGCGCCGCCACCGGCCGGGACAAACCGCAAGCTCTATGACGCGATTGATCCGGTCGCCAATCCGGCCTTCGAGGTCAAATCCGCCCTGCTGCAGGAGATCGACGCCTATTGCCGCGCCAAGGACCCGTCCGTGGTCCAGGTCAGCGCCTCGATCGCCGGCTCGACACGCTCGATCTCCATCCTGCGCGCCGATGGCGATATGAAAACCGATATCCGCCCCCTCGTCCGGCTCAATGTCTCGGTCACGGTCGAGCGTGACGGCCGCCGCGAAACCGGCTCGGCCGGGGCCGGCGGGCGCGCTGAGTTCGATCAATGGATCGCGCCGGACGCCTGGAAAGGCCTGGCCAATGAGGCGATGCGGATTGCGCGCGTCAATCTCGACGCCATTGATATTCCCGCCGGCGTCATGGATGTCGTGCTCGGCCCTGGCTGGCCTGCCGTGCTCCTGCACGAAGCCGTCGGCCACGGGCTGGAGGGCGATTTCAACCGCAAGGGCTCCTCGGCCTTCGCCGGCCGGATGGGCGAGCGCGTTGCCTCGGCCGGGGTCACCATTGTCGATGACGGCACGATGGAAAAGCGTCGCGGCTCGCTGACCATTGATGATGAGGGCACACCGACCGAGCGCACCGTGCTGATCGAGGACGGTATTCTGGTCGGTTATATGCAGGACCGGATGAATGCGCGGCTGATGGGCCAGACGCCGACCGGCAATGGCCGTCGCCAATCCTACGCCTATCCACCCCTGCCGCGGATGACCAATACCTATATGCTGGGCGGCCAGCACAAGCCGGAGGAGATGGTGGCCAGCCTCACGGACGGCATTTACGCCGTCAATTTCGGCGGCGGCCAGGTCGACATCACATCGGGCAAATTCGTCTTCCAGTGCACCGAGGCCTATCGGGTCCGCAATGGCAAGATCGAGGCCCCCGTCAAGGGCGCAACCCTGATCGGTGACGGCCCGACGGCGCTGACCCAGATCACCATGATCGGCGATGATTTCGCGATGGATCCAGGCGTCGGCATGTGCGGCAAGGGCGGCCAGGGCGTGCCGGTCGGGGTCGGCCAGCCGAGCCTGAAAATCGCCGGACTGACCGTGGGCGGCGCTGCCTGACTGAAAAGCAATGTTGGCGCGATGCCCCTGTGACGGCAGGCGCGACGCGCCGCCGCGCGCATTTGTGTGAGTTTTATTACCAATCGTTACGTGGCCGGGTTTGCGGTCAATTGGTATCCCCGCTTCATGGTTTGGGGCAGGCGCATCTTGTGGGGACATATGCGAGATATTTGGACAACGGCAATCGCGAGCACAGCCTGTTTCGCGGCCATCGGCGCACCGGCATGGTCGGACGCTGAAACCGAGACGACTTCCAGCGAAAGCGCCGGCGTGGACAGCCAGAGCGGTCTTTCGGTATTCAGCAAGGCCTATTTCGAACCGTTCTCACCGGTCACGGCGCTGGACATGGTGCAACGTATTCCCGGCTTTTCGCTGTCCGATGGCGATACCAGCCGGCGCGGCCTGGGCGACAGTTTCGGCAATGTGCTGATCAATGGCACCCGCCCGTCCAATAAATCCCTGTCGCTGGACACGGTGCTGCAACGCATCCCGATTGCCGATGTCGAGCAACTGGAACTGATCCAGGAAGCCCTGCCGGAATACAATATGCGCGGCCATTCGCGGCTGGTGAATATCATCCTGGTCGAGGGCGCCGGCAATTCCGGCTCGTTTGACGCGCGCCTGCGGCTGTCGCCATCGGGCCGGCTGGGGCCGCGCGGGATCATCTCCTACGCCACGGTCGCAGGCCCGGTTGAATTGAGCTTCGGCCTCGATTTCGGCACGGAAGGCAACCGGATCCACCGCCGCCGCTCCCTGCACGATGCCAGCGATGCCCTGGTGGAAATCCAGCGCGACAATGACCAGCGCCATTACCGCGAGGTCGAGCCCTCCTTCTCGCTGAACTGGCAGATCGATGCCGAGTCCAGCCTTCGCTTCGACCTCCAGGGCAATGCGTGGGACTGGCGGCACAGCCAGGTCTCCTTCATCGACGCGCCGGCCGGCTCTGGCTATGTGCCGCTGCGCTATGAGCAGAATGAGGCCGGCAATCACGGCCATTCCTATCTCGGCTCGGTGAGCTATGCCCGCGAGCTCAGCGCGACCCTCTCCATCCAGACAATGGCGCTCGCCGACCGCGAGACCTGGGATGACGGTCCGGAAGCCTATGAGACCTATGATCCCGCGTCGGGCTTTCTCGGTGCCATCATCGTCGAGGCCGAGGGCGAAACCGAGGAAACGGCCCTGCGTCAGACACTCGCCTGGACCCCGGACGAGCGTCACGCTTTCGAATTTGGCGCCGAGATCGCGGTCAATGCCCGCGCGACCGGCCTGGCCCTGTTCGAGGATGATGGCGTGACCGTTACGCCCGTCGTGCTGCCGGTGGCCAATACCCGTGTCGAGGAGACGCGCAGCGAGATTTTCGTCAATCATACCTGGACGGTCAGCGAACGGCTCAGCCTGGAAAGCGGCCTGCGCTATGAATTCTCGGAAATCGTGCAGACCGGCGATTCCGAGCAGTCGCGCTCCTTCGCCTATCCCAAGCCAAGCCTGACGCTGAACTGGCGCCAGGACGACCAGAACCGGCTGCGCCTGACCGCGCAGCGCGATGTCGACCAGCTGGATTTCGGCAAATTCGCCAGCTCCGTCGATATCGCCGACAATAACGCCACCCTGGGCAATCCCGATTATGTGCCCCAGCGCACCTGGACGCTGGAGGCCGAATGGGAACGCCGCTTCGGTGATGACGGCTCCTTCTCGCTCCAGGTCGGCTATGACTGGATCGAGGATCTCGATGGCTGGGTGCCGATCACGACACCGACCGGCGTGTTCGATGCGCCGGGCAATATTGGCGACGGCACCAATCTGCGCGTCACCGCCAATCTGACCACACCACTCGATGCGATCGGCCTGACCAATGCCGTGATCGACGTGTTCGGCGAGTGGTATAATACCAATGTCGAGGATCCGCTGACCGGCCAGGACCGCGCCTTCTCCGGCACGCGCGAATGGGAACTCGGCCTCGATTACCGCCAGACTTTCCCGGCGCAGCAGCTCGCCTGGGGCTGGGATTATCACTGGGTTTCCGATGGCGAGGTCTACCGCGCCCAGGAATTCCGCCTCTATGACAATACCGATGGCGATCTCGATCTTTACATCGAGACCACCCGGTGGGGCGGCGTAACCACCCGGCTGGGCGTCGATGGCGTTCTCAATACCGGCGACAAGCGGGAGCGGGTTTTCTACGACGGCTCCAGGGCGGCCGGCCTTGTGACAGGCACCGAGTATCGCACCGGGAGCTCGGGCTCGACCTGGTATCTGCGGGTACGCGGAACCTTCTAGCCCCCGGCCTCGACCTGACAGGCGGGCCGCCACCCCGGCCCGCCTGCCCTGTTCACGTCTGCGCGAGCCAGGCCGGCAAAGTGTGGCGCGCGGCCCGGTTCACGGCTAGCGTGAACCCATCCGGACAGGAAGGCTGACTTGTATGTCTGTTCGACCGGCCACGGCACGCGGCGGGTCCGGGAGTTCGACCGCTTTGCTGCCCTGGCCCGTCTCACGATCCGAGGACACGCCGATGCCATTGAAAGAACGCCCGACCCAGCCGCCCGCGCGCTTGGACCGCCGCTCACGCCAGGCTCTGCTGACCGGCATCGCCGCCGCGCTCCTTCTCCCGGCCACCGGCCTGGCTGATCCTGTCACACTGGAACGCGCACCGAGCGGGCATTTGATGGTCGATGTCGAGATCGGCACGAACGGCCCCTACACTTTTCTGCTCGATACCGGCGCGAGCCACACGGCGATCGCCCAACCGGTCGCCGAAGCGCTCGGTTTCCAGTCGCTCTGGGAGAATTATGGCGACGTCCAGTCGTTGACGACCCGCTTCTCGGCAGAACGCTTCGCCTTGCAGGATCTGCGCTTCGCCGATCTGGCGCCGATGTCCCTCAACAGCGTCGTGATCCCGGTCGACCGCAGCCAGCCGCACCCGGTCGCGGGCCTGCTGGGTGCCGACGCCCTGCCTGCACACCGATACAGGGTCAATTTCTCCGAAGCGACGCTGACGCTCGACAGCGCCCCGCCGGACCATGCCGATGGATGGGTCTCTCCGCAAAGCCTCCTGATCGGTCAGGCCGAACTCAGGCGCGGCATGCGTGGCGTGCGGGTCCTGATCGATTCCGGCAGCGCGCGGACGCTGGTCAATGAGCGGCTGCGCAACCAGATTCAGCACCATAGCGGCGGCGTCACCTATAATATCAATGGTGTCGAAGGCCGGCTGCAAAACGAGCTGGTGGCCGAGGCCCTGCCTGTTGTGCTGCGCAATCTGCAGCTGGGCGGTCTGTGTCTCAATTCAGTCACCGCCCTGCAGGCCGATCTCGATATTTTCGAGGCGCTCGACTGGGGCCGGATGCCGGCCATGGTGATCGGCATGGACGTCCTGCAATTCGCGACCATCACCGTTGACCGCGAAGCCGGTGTATTCGAGATCAGCGCCGCGGAAACGCGTGATGCCTGCGATAATGGCCGCGCACAGGCCGAGGCACCGGACAACCGGCGCGGCCGGCGCTAATCCCCGTCCCAGGCAGAAAAAAGGCCGCGGAGCAAATCGCTCCGCGGCCTTCTTTGTCTTGTGCCGATCCAGTCCCTACGGGGCGCCGGACGAGCGATCCATCGATTGACCACCGGCTTCAGTCTCGGTTGGATGTGGCGTCATCGTGCCATCGGCATCGCCCATCATCTTCTTGATGATCGGCGAGATCAAAAGCATCACCACGGCGATCGCCATCGCGATCATACCGACCTGGGAGTAGATCTCGATATAGGTCGCCTTGGCAGCCGCCACGTCGGTCAATTGACCGCCAATGGTTTCCGCACCCGTTGATGAGGCGATGACACCGGCAAGGAAGTTGGACAGGCCCGAATACAGGAACCAGGCGCCCATCGTCATGCCGACGACCGCTGGTGGTGCCAATTTGGTCACCGCCGACAATCCGACCGGGGAGAGCATCAGCTCACCCATGGTGTGGATCCAGTAGATCAGGAAGACGAAGTAGACGGCCGTCAGGCCAGTCCCGCCGCTGACACCCATGCCACCCACCAGGGCGTAGAAGCCCAGGCCCGCCATGAACACACCCAGTGCGAACTTGACCGGTGTGGATGGATTGCGGCCGCGCTTGGCGAGCCAGATCCACAGCCAGGCAATCAGCGGTGCGAAGATGAAGATGAAAGCTGCATTGAGCCCCTGGAAGACCGGGGACGGGACCGAAACACCGAACATGGTGCGATCCACCAGACGATCAGTGAACAGGGTCAGTGACGAACCGGCCTGCTCGAACAGGGCCCAGAACGGGATCTGTGCCAGCACGAAATAGATCGCCGCAAACATCTTGCCTTGTTCCGAACCCTTGGTTTTCAGCAGCGCGTAACCGACCAGTACGACGAACATGATCACGCCCAGCGGGCCGAGAATGCCGCCCATATATTCCGGGTTCATCACGGCGAGCATGGCAACGCCGATAATGCCCAGGCCGGCCAGATAACAGGCCATCTCGACATTGATCGGTCCGAACACTTTTTCCTTGAGCTTTTCAGGATTTGGCGGCTCTGCGCGGCCACCCAGCCAGCTCTGGAAGAAGAGGAAGGTGAACAGGCCGAGCAACATGCCGATACCGGCAAGGCCGAAGCCCCAGGCCCAGCCATAGACGATCCCGATAATGCCGACGGTGACCGACGATAGGAAGGCGCCCATATTGATGCCCATATAGAACAGGGTGAAGCCGGAATCGCGCCGTGTATCGCCGAGCCCGTAGAGCGCGCCGACAATGGTGGAGATATTGGCTTTCAGGAAGCCGACGCCGGCGATGATCAGGGCCAGGGCGAAGTAGAGGATATTGACGTAGAGCGGATCCTGCTCGACACGGGTCATATCGCTGGAGAATGGCAGCTCTGCAGGCAGGCCAACCGCGTCCGGATCAGCGATGACAAGGCGGGTGCCTTCATCCTCGAACGTGATCAGGGACTGGCCCGTCTCGGAAACGATCAGCTGATTGGCATCGCCGCCGCGGCCATCGAGCGTGAACTCGTAGGCGGCGCCGTCATAGGTGAAGATCTCGCGCGAGCCTTCGCCTTCAAACGCCATCATCCCATGGCCGAAGACCAGAAGAATGGCGCCGAATGTGACCGCCTTTCGCTGCCCGAGATATCGGTCAGCGAGCGTGCCGCCAATGATCGTCATGACATAGACCAGCGCCGTATAGGCACCATAGATCAGGGTCGAACGTTCGTCAGAGAACAGGAAATGCTGAGTCAGGTAAATAACCAGCAGGCCACGCATCCCGTAATAGGAAAAGCGCTCCCACATCTCGGTCATAAACAGAATCGCCAACCCTTTCGGGTGACCAAAGAATGACGTGTCCGCAGACCCCGTCGACGGCGTGGCATTGGTATCAGTCACGCAAACCTCCCCTTTTCCCGCTTGATGCGGGTCAAAATATTGCCGCAATTGACCACGGCAAAGGGGAAGGCTCAAGTCTCAGTTGCCGCTTGCGTCATTCATCTAGATTACAAATCTACGTGAAGGCGGCAAAAACCTAGTAGGCGCACTCGGTGAAGACCGGTTCGATCGAAGCTTTCCACTCCCCCTTGAAACGCTCGATCAGCTGATCCGCGCGGGTTACGCCGGAGGCGGCGATCTCGTCGAGATCATCGAGGAAGTGGGCTTCGTTCTCGCCGTAATTATTCAGGCGCGCCCGGGCATTGAGACCGGCGCGGGAAATCGCCAGGACTTCCTTCGCCAGATCCTGCATCGAACGGTCGCCATCATAGCCCGCGCGCATGCCGTGAACGGCGGCGGCCAGGCGCATGCCGTCGCGCTGATCGGCGCTCCAGCCCTTGACCAGATCCCAGGCGGCATCCAGCGCCGTGTCATCATACAGGAGCCCGACCCAGAAGGCCGGCAGGGCGCAGAGCGTATTCCATGGGCCGCTATCGGCCCCGCGCATTTCCAGGAAAGTCTTCAGGCGCACTTCCGGGAACATGGTGCCGATATGGTCTTCCCAATCGCTGATCACCGGCTTTTCGCCCGGCAGGGCCGGCAAGCGGCCATCGAGGAAGTCACGGAAGCTCTGGCCGGTCGCGTCGAGATATTGACCACCACGCTTGACGAAATACATCGGCACATCGAGCACCCAGTCGACATAGCGCTGAAAGCTCATGCCTTCGTCGAACACGAAGGGCAGCATGCCGGTGCGATGATTGTCGGTGTCGGTCCAGACATGGCCGCGATAGGAGAGATAGCCGTTGAGCGCGCCATCCTTGAACGGCGAATTGGCAAACAGCGCCGTCGCCAGCGGCTGCAGCGCCAGCGAGACGCGGAATTTCTTGATCATGTCGGCTTCGCTCGAGAAGTCGAGATTGGTCTGGACGGTGCAGGAGCGGAACATCATCTGATGCCCCATCGTGCCGACCTTGGGCATATAGGCCTTCATCAGCCCGTAGCGGGCCTTGGGCATCATCGGCGTTTCGTCCAGTGACCATTTCGGCGAAAAGCCGAGGCCAAGAAAACCGGCACCGATTTCATCGGCGACTTCGCGCACTTCGGTCAGGTGGAGATTCACTTCGGCGCAGGTCTGGTGGACCGTTTCCAGCGGCGCGCCTGATAATTCGAACTGGCCACCGGGCTCCAGCGTGATGGAAGCGGAATCGCGCTTGAGCGCCACCAGCTTGTCGTCTTCCTCGACGCGCTCCCAGCCGAAGCGGATCAGGCCCTCGAGCATTTTCTTCACGCTCGGCCCGTCGCCGGCATAGGGAATGGGCGTGTGATCCTTCAGGGCGAAGCCGAATTTTTCGTGCTCGGTACCGATGCGGAAGGTCTCGCGCGGCTTGCAGCCGGCGGCGAGATAGGCGGCCAGCTGGTCGCTATGTTCGATGGGAGCACCTTCGCCGCCCTGATTATACGTGCCGCTCATCCCAAGGCCCCCGATCGCAAAACAATCTGCGTGAAACAATTCAGGTTTCAAATATGGAGGTGAGAGGCAGAGAACAAGGGCGAGGGTCTGCGTTTCACGCGGACGTGACGATCAGCCCCAGTCGCCGCGCACAGCCTGCCACAGGGAGAGCGCCGCGATAACCGCTGTCTCGGCACGCAAAATGCGCGGCCCCAGCGAAACAGCGCGAACGAAATCGAGCTGGCGCAAACGGGTGCGTTCTTCCGGCGCAAACCCGCCCTCGGGCCCGATCATCAGGGCTGCAGGACCTGCCGGGTCGGCCCGCAATACATCCAGCATCGGCCCGGCGCGGCCGGCATTCCCGCCCCAGGGCTCGCCATCATCATCGCCAGCCTCATCGCAATAATACAGAATGCGCGCCGGATCCCAGCCATCGAGCACGCGCTCAAGCCGTTCAATCGGCACGATTTCCGGCAGGTCGAGGCGTTCGGTCTGCTCGGCCGCTTCCTTGGCGATAATGTGGAAGCGTTCCGGCTTGCTGCGGTCGGCCTGGGTGCGGCGCGTGGTGACGGGATGGATTTCGCGCACACCCAGCTCGGTGGCCTTCTCGACAATCAGATCGGTCTTCTGCCGTTTGACCGGTGCAAAGAGCAGCCACAGATCCGGCACGCTGGTTTGCGCCCGGGTCTGGGCGACCAGTTCGAGGATGGCGCCCTTGCGATGCGGGTCCGCGATCCGGGCCGTCCATTCGCCATCACGGCCATTGAACAGGCGCACACCATCGCCCTCGCCGCGCCGCATCACATTGAGGATGTAATGCGTATCCTCCCGGCTCAGGGCGAGACGGGCTGCGGCAGCGAAGGGCGAATCGAGGAAGAGGCGTGGATCGGTCGACATGCCCTTGGCTTTGGCGGCACTGCGTCTTGCCGTCAAGCCTGCCTTGAATTGGCCGTCCGGCTTTGTCACACCTTTGCGGATGCAATTGAATTTCGATCGGCGAGTCGCAGACTCCCTTCCAAGCAGTTGGGTAGATACAGCGCCGGCGGCGCTGCGCCCCTATCTGCGCCTGGCGCGCTATGACCGTCCGATCGGCTTCTGGCTGCTCGGCCTGCCTTGCTGGCACGGCCTGATGCTGGCGCGGATCGGCCAGGGGCTGGGCTGGATCGATCTCTGGTATGCGGTGCTGTTCGCGATCGGCGCGGTGGCAATGCGCGGCGCCGGCTGCACCTATAATGATATCGTCGACCGCGATCTCGATGCCCGCATTGCCCGCACCGCCAACCGGCCCCTGCCGGCCGCGACGGTGACACTGAAACAGGCCTGGCTCTTCGTCGCCGCCCAGGCGGCCGTCGGTCTGCTCGTGCTCGTGCAATTCCCGCTACCGGCGATCGGGGTCGGGCTCGCCGCCCTGCTGCTGGTGGCGGCCTACCCTTTCATGAAGCGCATCACCTGGTGGCCGCAGGCCTGGCTGGGCCTGACCTTCAACTGGGGTATTCCCGTCGCCTATATCGCTGCGACGGGGCAGATCGATTTCACCGTGCTGGTCCTCTATGCCGCGGCGGTGTGCTGGACGCTCGGCTATGACACCATCTATGCGCACCAGGATGTCGAAGATGACGCCCTGGTCGGGGTCAAATCCACCGCCCGCCTGTTCGGCGATAATTCGCAGCTCTGGGTCGCCGGCTTCTACGGTGTCAATGCCGTGCTCGTCGGCCTCGCGATCTGGCTCAGTGCGGCAACGCCCTGGGTGGTGATCCCTTACACGCTCTATACAGCGCACCTGTTCAACCAGGTCCGTCTGCTCGATATCGAGAATGGCGACCAATGCCTGGCGATCTTCAAGTCCAACCGGACGGCCGGGCTTTTGCTGGTCGCGACCTTCGCCCTCGCCGCCCTGCTCTGAATGGACCCGATGAGCGAGAGCCTCGACCCCGTCGCCTTCGTTCGTGCCCATACGGCCCTGATGGCGCCGCCCCTGGTCCCGGAAATCCAGCTCCACCTGGCGGTCGAGACCGTGGCGATCTGGGAACAGACCGAAGAGGCTCTGGGCGCGATGGGCCTGCCGCCGCCCTTCTGGGCCTTCGCCTGGGCCGGTGGCCAGGCGCTGGCGCGTTATTGCCTCGACAATCCGCAAATCGTGACCGGCCAGCGCGTGCTCGACTTTGCCGCCGGCGGCGCGGTCTCAGGCATTGCCGCGATGCAGGCCGGCGCTGCGTCAGTCCTGGCCTGCGAACTCGACACATTCGCCATCGCCGCCATCGAGGCCAATGCCGCCGCCAATGCCGTCACGCTGGAAACCCGGCTCGGCGACCTGGTCGGCACAGATGAGGGCTGGGATGTCGTGCTCGCCGGCGATGTCTTCTATGAGGACGCTCCGGCGCGGCTGATCGGTGGCTGGTTGCAGGACCTGGCACGGCGCGGCGCCACTGTCTTGATCGGCGATCCCGGACGCTCCTTCCTGCCCCAGGACCGGCTGGACAAGCTGGCCGAATATACCGTCCCGGTGACCCGCGATCTGGAAGACCGGGAAGTGCGTTATGCCAAGGTCTGGAAATTCCGGTGATGGCCCTCCCCTGCCGGCCAGAATCAATTCAGTTTCAATTCCATGGCTCGTATCCGCGCCGTTGACCGGCGGCTCTTCCTCCTGATCGAAATCGCCGCCCGGCGTCTCAACCGGGATGCCGATGCGCGCCTCAAGGCCGAGGCCGGCGTCACCTCGGCCCAGGCCGCCGTGCTCTTCCTGCTGGCGCGTCGCGGCGAACGTCGCATGGGCGAGATCGGCGACACTTTATCACTCAACCCGCCTGCCGTGACGGGTCTGGTCAGCCGTATGGAAGCGCTCGGCCTGGTCAGGAAGACGGCCTCCAAGACCGATGGCCGCTCTGCCGTGGTTTCGCTGACCGAGAAGGGCCGCGCCCTGGGCGATGCCGCCGACATCAGTCTGCGTGGCCTCAATACCGAGCTGGAAACCCGGCTCGGCGAAGACGATAGCGACACACTGCACCGCGTCCTCACCCGGCTCGCCACAGAAGCCTGATTGCCTGACCTGCTTGACGTATAGGTAAGCGCAAAAGCGTTGGCCAAGCGGCGGCGCAATGCTCTAGGCTGCGCCAAAATCAAATGGGAGACTGCGATGAGCGAGCTGGTTCTGGTCGAGGATGCCGCGGGTATCCGCACGATACGCTTCAACCGCCCCGAGAAGAAAAACGCCCTGACACGGCCGATGTATACGGCTGCAGCCGAAGCGCTGGAGAGCGGCGATGCCGACCCGGCTATCCGGGTTTTCATCATCGCCGGTGCCGGCGGCATCTTCACCGCCGGCAATGATCTGGTCGATTTCATGCAGGCGCCGCCGCATGTCGGCGGCGGTGAAACCCCGCCGGTCGAGCATTTCATGCGCGCCCTGCTGCACGCGAAAAAGCCCGTGATCGCCGCCGTCGATGGTCTCGCCATCGGGATTGGCGTGACGATGCTGATGCATTGCGACCTCGTCTATGCCTCGCCGCGCGCCAGCTTCAAGACCCCCTTCGTCGATCTCGCCCTGGCACCGGAATACGGTTCCAGCCAGGTGATGCCGCGCATGTTCGGTCATGTCATCGCCGCTGACCTCCTGCTGCTCGGCTCGACCTGGGATGCCGACAAGGCCGCCCGCCACGGGCTGATCAATGATGTCGCCGATGATGTCGAGGCCCTGGCCCGCGCCAGCGCCGCCAATCTCGCCGCCAAGGCACCGGGATCGTTGCGTGCCGCCAAGGAATTGATGCGGCGTCCGTCCGAGGGCATCCAGGACCGCATCACCCTGGAAGGCGGCATGTTCGCCGAATTGCTGCGCTCGGAAGAATTCTCCGAAGCGGCGACCGCCTTCATGGAACGCCGCAAGCCGGATTTCTCGAAATTCGGCTAGACTGAACGCATCGGGGATTTGGGGGAGAGCAGACATGTTACGCATCATACTCGGCGCCGGCGGCGCAGTCCTGACAGCGGCCGTGGTGGCGCTCAACCTGTCACCCATCGGCCAGATCTACCTGCCTTCCGCGACCGGTATTGTCGCCAAGCAGATGTGCTCGCTGACCTGGGTCTCCGGCCTCGAGCCCGACCAGGCCAGATCGCTCTATCTCGACCCCTTGCTCGGCGATGCCGCCGGCGCGCTGAGCTATTCGATGGATGAGGAGAATCGCGAGGTCAGCGCCTCCCTGCTCGGCCTGTTCTGGACCCAGCGCGCCGTCTGGCGTGACGGACTCGGCTGTACGCTGGTGCATGGCGGCCATGGCTTTGACCCGGCATTGACGGTTCCGGTCGCCCGCGATTTCCAGCCGATGCCGCTCGACACCGCCCACCGCGATGCCTGGTTCGACACCGCAGCGCTCGACGCGGCGATGGCGAGCGCCTTTGACGGGACGCAGGCGGACGGGAGCCATACGCTGGGTGTCGCCATCCTGCATCAGGGCCGCCTCGTGGCCGAACACTACGCCCCCGGCGCCAGCGCCGAGACCCGCTTTCACGGCTGGTCGATGACCAAGAGCGTGATCGCGACACTGGCCGGCAGCCTGGCCCAGGACGGCGCGCTTGATATCAGGGCCGAGGGCGAAATCCCGGCCCTGGCCGCGGTCGGCGATCCACGCCTTGACGCGATCACGATCGAGGCCCTGCTGCGCATGACCGGCGGGCTGGCGATTGCCGAGCTCAATAACGGCACCGACCCCAATTCGCAGATGCTCTTCACCCAGTGGGACATGCCGCATTTCGCCGCCACGCGGCAGCGCCTCCACGCGCCCGGCGAGCATTGGCAATATATGAGCGGCAATACCATCCTGGCCTCCGACGCGCTGCAGCGCCGGCTCGGTGACAGCCTGCCCGAACAGGTCGCCGCCTTGCGGGCGCGCATTTTCGAGCCGCTGGACATCTATTCCGCGATCATGGAGCCGGGCGAGAACGGGGTCTTCCAGGGCTCGTCCTACATGTATGCCACGGCCCAGGACTGGGCGCGCCTGTGCCAGCTCTATCTCGACAACGGCGTCGCCAATGGCACACGCATCCTGCCGGAAGACTGGTATTCCATCGTCGCCGAACCGACCCCGAATTCGGGGGGTGGCTATGGCATGGGCTTCTGGCTGCCGACCGAAGCAACCGGCCTGCCGCCGGAAACCATCATGATGAGCGGTTTCCAGGGCCAGTGGGGCTATGTCATGCCCGAACAGCAGCTGGTGATTGTCCGCTTTGGCGCCACGATCGGTGTCAGTTCGCGCTCAGGCCGGCTGGCACGCGAAGTCGTCGCCGCGCTGCAACCCCCCGCCGGCACAACGGCCGGCTAGGCTCGGACGGCGCAGACCAGGGGCGGCGATTCCGCAACCAGACCTGTGGCGATGACGGTGCGGACGTGAGTCCGCACCTCACCGGCGGTCGGGACATTACTGCGGAGGTTTCGAAGCAGGGAATGATTGGCCGGGCCGCGGCGCGGTGTGGCGACCGACCAGGTCTCATAGCTGCGTTTCAACAAGGGCACGAATTCGAGACGTTGCGGGTCGGCGTGGCGCGGATCCTTGATGATGTGCTGCCAGAAGTCTTCCAGGGCATCACGGCGCCCCTCCAGCACTTCCATGAACCAGCCAGAATCCCAGATCAGACCGCCCGTCATATGGCGATCCGTACTCGCTTTCATGCAACAGGCCAGCAGCGAGCCCAGATCGCCGTTAAGCGCGCCCACACCGAGATCAACCCGGGCCTTCGAGACCATCACTGCCCTGTGCAACATCGTGTTTTTTGCCTGTATGAATTCCGTTCGCCGCTGAGTAGCGACAAGCCTTGAACGCTTTGTCTCCGGAAAATCGACAATTTCAGTCAAACACCATTAAAAACAGAGAGAAACCGGGCAATGGCGGGGCATGCCGGCGGGCAAATGCGCGGCCCTGTTCGGTTTTTTCCGTTTTGTGCGGCTGGTGTTGCGACGCATCGCACACTGGCATTTTGCGCAGCGAAGTTGCAGTTTCGAGGCCCGGTGCAAGCGAGACCCCGACATGGCCTATAAATCCCTGCGCGACTTCATCGACCAGCTCGAGCGTGACGGCGATCTGGTCCGCATCACGACACAGGTCTCGACCGATCTGGAAATCACCGAAATCCACAAGCGCACCCTGCATGCCGGCGGACCGGCCCTGCTGTTCGAGAATGTCGTCAATGAGCACGGCGTCAAAAGCGGGATGCCGGTTCTGGTCAATCTGTTCGGCACGGTGCGCCGCGTCGCCCAGGCGGTGACGCTGGGCGGCCAGCCGCGCTCGACGGCCGGCGAGTTGCGCGAAGTGGGCGAGCTGCTCGCCTTCCTGCGCCAGCCGGAACCGCCGCGCGGGCTCAAGGACGCGATGGACATGCTGCCGCTGGCCAAGACGGTGATGTCGATGCGGCCAAAGACGGTGAAGCGCGCCCCCTGCCAGGACATCGTACTGACCGGCGACGAGATCGATCTCGACCGCCTGCCGATCCAGACCTGCTGGCCGGGTGAGCCGGCCCCGCTGATCACCTGGCCGCTGGTCGTCACCAAGGGCCCGTCGAACGACAAGCAGGACGACTTCAATCTCGGCATTTACCGCATGCAGAAGCTGGGCAAGGACAAGACGCTGATGCGCTGGCTCAAGCATCGCGGCGGGGCGCAGCATTTCCAGCGCTGGAAAGACAAGAAACCTGATCCCCTGCCCTGCGCCGTCGTGCTCGGCGCCGATCCCGGCACCATACTCGCCGCCGTCACCCCGATCCCCGACACGCTGTCGGAATACCAGTTCGCCGGAATCCTGCGCGGGCAGAAGGTCGAGCTGGTCGACTGCAAGACCGTGCCGCTGAAAGTCCCCGCCGAAGCCGAGATCGTGCTCGAGGGCCATGTCATGCTCGACGAGTATGGCCCGGAAGGCCCCTATGGCGACCACACCGGCTATTATAATTCCGTCGAGCATTTCCCGGTCTTCCGGATCAGCGCCATCACCATGCGCCAGGATCCGATCTATCTGTCGACCTATACCGGCCGTCCGCCGGACGAGCCCTCCGTGCTCGGCGAAGCCCTCAATGAGGTCTTCATCCCGCTGCTGCAGCAGCAATATCCGGAAATCCTCGACTTCTGGCTGCCGCCCGAGGGCTGCTCCTACCGCATCGCCGTCATCAAGATGAAGAAGGCCTATGCCGGCCATGCCAAGCGCGTGATGATGGGCGCCTGGTCCTTCCTGCGCCAGTTCATGTACACCAAATGGATCATCGTCGTGGACGAGGATATCGATCCGCGCGACTGGAAAGACGTGATGTGGGCCGTCTCCACCCGCATGGACCCGGCCCGCGACATCGTCACCGTCGAAAACACCCCGATCGACTATCTGGATTTTGCCTCGCCGGTCTCAGGGCTCGGCAGCAAGATCGGGCTCGATGCGACCAACAAGATGGGCCATGAGACGAGCCGCGAGTGGGGCGAGAAGCTGGATATGGATGAGACGACGAAGGCGCGGGTGGACGCGATGTGGGGGGAGTTGGGGTTGGAAGCCTAGGCGATACCGTTCAACTAAAACTTGCACTTCACCACTCCGTTCCTAATATCGCTGTATGGAATCTGATTTTGAATTGAGGATCGAATTCGATCCCACATCGGCATCGGCCACAAATGTATTGTCTGCGCTCACTTCGGTGACCGCCTCATTTGAGCATTTGGACGCATACATATCAGGGACGCTAAACGGACCGTTGGCGTTGACTTTGACGATTGACCGCGTCGAGCAAGGCTCAATAAGGCTTTTTCTCAAAAACGCTCTATCGAGCACCAATGACGATGCCATCCGCGACAAAGGGTTGTCTGCAATTTGGCGTGAGGCTTTGGTCGAATTCAAATGGCTCGCATTGAAATTTCTCTCTGAAGAAGGGTATTCGAAGCGCGACCTTCTGGCCGATGCTGAGAAAGTAGCCGCCCCCCTTTCCGCTCGGCTCGTCGATGGTCTGCCTGATGATTTTGTTCCGAATTTTGGCACCCAGGTTAGGCGGCTTGCGACAACGGCCAGACAAATCGAAGGCACAGCCAAATTAATTGCTGTCCGGGACGGGGGGCAGCTTCCGATAGTTCCTTCTGTAGATTTTGACCAACGGGCTGGTGAGCCGGATCCATCCGTCGCTCCCGACACCGAACAGGTGCGATCCCAGTGGCGCCTCGTGATAAAGAAACCCGATCTAATTGGTCGTTCCCAATGGGAGTTCAGACTAGGTCGCCGCCCAATTTTCGCGGCTGTCCGGGATCGACAGTGGCTCAGCCGATTTCACGCTGGCGAGATTGTGTTACGGCCGGGGGACATGTTGGATTGTGTCGCCGAGAGTACGATTTTCAAAGAAAATGGAGTCACGATTGATGAGAAACACGAAATCATCCAAGTGATTTCAATAAAGCACACCTCCCCCGACAGCATCCAAGACATGCTCATCGAGTAGCCAATTCTAGTCCGTTGCGGTCGTCAGCTCGCACTGTAGCGGCTCACGGATTCCGGGGGGGGAGAAACGGAGTGTCGACAACACACACCACAAATGCCGCATCGCCATCGCACCCGGCATAGGGCAAAATGGCCGCATCCCCGTTGAGGAGCCCCGCGGACGTAGAGGGACGTGTACCTCTGGTACGCGTCCCGGGGAAAACGGGAGTCCTCCCTGGGGACAGGTACCCGAGGTACCTGTCCCTCGCCGCCGCGCCCCCTCCTCGCCGAACACAAAAACCGTTATCAGCCCGGCACACACCACAAATGCCGCATCGCCATCGCTCCCGGCATAGGGCAAAACGGCCGCATCCCCGTTGAGGAGCCCCGCCATGCCCCCGATCAAGATCACCTATTATTCCGACCTCCTCTGCGTCTGGGCCTGGATCGGGCAGCGGCGGCTGGACCAGCTGGCGAGCGATTTCGGTACCAAAATCGAGATCGAGACGCATTTCTGTTCCGTGTTTGCCGATGCCTGGGGCAAGATTGAGGGCGGCAAGGGGTTTGACGGGTTCAATGCGCATTTGCGCGAGGTGACGACGCCATTTCCCCATGTCGAGCTACACCCACGCGTCTGGCTCGATGCGCGGCCGCGCTCTTCGGCCAGCGCGCATCTCTTCATCAAGGCGATTGAACTGATCGAAGCCGAGGATGGCGAGGCACTGGCCTGGACGGATCGCGCGTCGACCAGGGCCGCCTGGGCGCTGCGCTGCGCCTTCTTCCAGCACGGGCGCGACATATCCAGCTATGAGATCCAGTGCGAATTTGCCGATGAATTCGGCGTTGCGCGCGCCCGCATCGAGGAGAAGCTGTGCTCCTCCGAAGCGATCACCGCCCTGCTGCGCGATTACCAGATCTGCAATGATCACGGCATCAAGGGCAGCCCGACCTTCGTCATGAATGAAGGCCGCCAGCGCCTGTTCGGCAATGTCGGCTACCGGCTGATCGAAGCCAATGTGCTCGAATTGCTGCGCAATCCGCCAACCGATCAGGCGAGCTGGTGCTGAAACGAAATCGCGAGGCCGTCACCAGCTCCGCCCCGGACTGAAGTCCGGCGCTCCTCTTCCATCAAGGAAGAGGAGGGAGTTTGATCTGACCGGCTTCGATTATCGCCCTCCTCTTCCTTGATGGAAGAGGTAGCCGCGAAGCGGTCGGAGCTGGTGAGGATGACGGTGGGGTGGGGCGTTTGGTGCGGGTGATTATTCGGCGCTGACCTGGCTTATCCAGCACCAAGCATACAAATCATCCTCATCCCAGCGAAGGCTGGGACCCAGATTCGCGCGCCGACATCTCATTGATTTGGCGCCTGTTTCCGACCCTTTTTGCTCTACGAACCGGGTCCCAGCCTTCGCTGGGATGACGATCTATGACCCAAATTATCCCCACCCCCGCAGCCTGCGCTTATGCTCAACCCGTTCCGGTCGCACGGGAGGCACGAGCTCAGTCAGTCGCGGCGAACGGGAGCGTGCAGCCTGTCCGGGCGAAGGGGTGACAACCTGAGCACTGGCAGGGCGTCCATTAAGGTCTGACGGCACTAAACGACCGACCCGAATACCTTTTTGGATTGGAAACGGCGGTGGAGACGCCACGGGAAAACTGCACGTGCGGGACGTCACGAATGTCACGCTAATAAAATTACCGGTTACCGGCATTCGCCGGCGTCCCGCACCCTCCCACTCCGGGAGGAACCCCGCAAACCTCCAGCCGCTC
>NZ_FNHG01000010.1 GCF_900103475.1 Maricaulis salignorans | reverse complement strand
CGGGGTGTCCGCCTGCGCCTCTGGCTTCGGCGGGACATCCTTCGCTCGGAAGAGTGTCGGGCCTGCCCGGCCGAAGCTCGCGCAGCGAGCGAAGGATGGTGGAGCCGAGCGGGATCGAACCGCTGACCTCGTCATTGCGAACGACGCGCTCTCCCAACTGAGCTACGGCCCCTTCCGGGCAGGCAAGTACGAGCGCGGCTCGGCAGTGTCAAGCACTGGCTTCTGGACGCGAGGAAGCGACGCGGTTACATAGCCAATCATCTTTTGTCGCTCAGGATTTTGCTATGCCGCTCGAACTCTCATTTGGTCAGGCCCTGGTGGTGTATTTCCTCAACCCGATCCTCGGTCTGTTGTGGATCATCGTCATTGTTGGCGTCATTCTGAGCTGGCTGATCAGTTTCAATGTCGTCAATCCGCACAATCAGTTTGTCGGCATGATCTGGCGTCTGACCAATAGTATCACAGAGCCCCTGCTCGGGCCGATCCGCAGTATCTTGCCAAATCTGGGCGGGATGGATTTCTCGCCGGTCGTGCTCTTGCTGCTGATCTCATTCGCGCAAGGCTATGTGGTGCCCATGCTGATGCGAGTGCTTTGAGCCAAGCCTGGATCGAGGACGAGACCGGTCTCACTCTGCGCATTCGCCTGACACCCAACGCCTCGCGGGATGCGGTGGAGGGCTTCGCCGAAACCGCCGACGGGCTTTGTCATCTGGGCGTTCGGGTCCGGGCCGTGCCCGAGAAGGGGAAGGCCAACAAGGCGCTGATAGCGGTTTTGTCGCAGTTTCTCGATTTGCCAAAGCGCGATATCGACGTAATCCGCGGCATGACTTCGAGGCTGAAAACGGTTCGGGTGGCGGCCGATGCCGGGGACCGCGCCCGCGTTGCCGGGCGATTGGGGGGAGTGGAAGATGAGCGCTGAACTGATTGACGGCAAAGCCGTCGCGGCCGAGATCGACCAGCGGGCCGGCCAGGCCGGCGCGGAATTGTCGAAGGCATTGGGCCGCGCGCCCTGTCTGGCTGTGGTGCTCATCGGCGACGATCCGGCCAGCGATGTCTATGTCCGCTCCAAGGTGAAGCGCACCGAGGCGGCGGGGATGACCTCGATCGAAATTCGCCGCCCTGCAGATGTCAGCCAGGCCGAGGTGGTCGAGATCGTGCGCGGCCTCAACAGTGATAGCGGGGTCGACGGCATCCTCGTGCAAATGCCTTTGCCGGGTCATATCGATTCCAATGCCGTCATCAGCGCCATCGATCCGGACAAGGATGTCGACGGGCTGACCGAGGTCAGCGCCGGCCGCCTGCTTCTGGGCAAGCCCGGATTGCGTCCGTGCACGCCGGCCGGTTGCGTCTTGCTGGCCGAGCGCGCGATGGGGTCATTGTCGGGCAAATCGGTCGTTGTGATCGGTCGCTCAATCCTGGTCGGAAAGCCTGCAGCCCTGCTCTTCCTTGAGCAGAATGCCACCGTCACCATCGCCCATTCGCGCACTCATGATCTTGCGGCGCTCACGCGGACTGCCGACATTGTGGTCGCCGCGGTGGGCAGGCCTCAAATGGTCCGGGGCGACTGGATCAAGCCGGGTGCCTGTGTGCTTGATGTCGGCATCAACCGGGTCGATGCGCCCGAGCGAGGCGAAGGCCGCACCCGTCTGGTGGGCGATGTCGCGTTTGATGAAGCTGTCGCCCATGCCGGCTGGATCACGCCGGTTCCGGGTGGAATCGGACCGATGACCATCGCCATGTTGTTGCGCAATACGGTCCTGGCCGCCGCGGCGCGGGCCGGTCTGGACAGACCCGCCGGTCTTTAATTTCGCCTGACCCTCGATTTTTAAACGGTTCAATAACGCCACTGGGCGATACTCGGTAGAAGGGAGCTTCATTATGGCCAACCAGGCATTGCATGTTCTGCACGTAGAAGACGATTTCGCGGACGCGATGCTGGTGCAGCAGGCTGTCTGTGAGGCTGGTGATTTTGATATTTCCTTCGAAGTCGTCCGGACCTTGCGCGAGGCCAAGCTGCGCATGCAGGCTGGCGGGTTCGATTTGATCCTGCTCGATCTGCGATTGCCCGATTCCGTGCATCCCACCGAGACGCTTGAAGTGGCACGCAGTTCTGCCGGTGCAACGCCGCTCCTGGTGCTGTCGGGATCCATGGCGGTCGATCGCGAGCATCTTGGCGAGGAAATCGCCAGCCTCGACAAGAATGCCAGCTTCAAGGTCGAGCGCGGCCGCAAGTCGGTCAATATCGCCCAGGTGATCCGCAATGCGGTTGCCACGGAAGATTTCCTCAGTATCTGACCGCGACCGGCGCAGAAATCGCTCGGGGCATCTTACAATCCTGCCGCGACCGGCCCTATAATCGCCGCTCAACAAGGCGAGGACCGAGATGAGCAGCGCACACGAAATCGACTACAAGATTTGCGGTGAAGACATTCAGTTCGTGGAAATCGAGCTGGATCCGGGCGAGACCGTCGTCGCGGAAGCCGGTGCCATGATGTACAAGTCAACCGGCATTGCGATGGAATCGGTCTTCGGCGATGGCTCGCAGAAGAACAAGGGATTCATGGGCGCACTGGCTGGCGCCGGCAAACGCCTGCTGACCGGCGAAAGCCTTTTCATGACCGCTTTCACCCATCAGGGGCAGGGCAAGGCGCATGCGGCTTTCGCGGCGCCCTTTCCCGGCACCATCATCGCGGTCCACCTGCCTGATGTCGATGGCGAGCTAATTTGCCAGAAGGACAGTTTCCTGGTCGCCGCCAAGGGCGTTTCGATCGGCATTGCCCTGCAGCGGAAAATCATGACCGGCCTGTTTGGCGGCGAGGGTTTCATCATGCAGCGCCTCGAGGGCGATGGCTGGTGCTTCATCCATGCCGGCGGCACACTGGTGCAGCGCGAACTGGCAGCGGGCGAGGAAATCCATGTCGATACCGGCTGTGTCGTCGCCTACACCAAGACGGTCGAATTCGAGATCGAGCGGGCCGGCAATATCAAATCGATGATTTTCGGTGGTGAAGGCGTCTTCTTCGCCAAGCTCAAGGGGCCGGGCAAGGTCTGGATGCAATCCATGCCATTTTCACGCCTTGCCGGACGCATCATGGCCAACCTTCCCGTCACCGGGTCCGGTCAGGGTGAGGGTTCGGTGCTTGGCCCGCTTGGCAGTATTATTCGCGGCAGCTGACCGCCTCACCACCAGGCGAGGTGTCATTGCCGGCGCCCCGCAAGCCTGCAGGACCACGCCATGAAACATGAAGACCTGTCCGCCGCTGACCGCGACGCGCTCGACGCGGCCGCCTTCCGGCGTTTGCTGGCGCATCTTGATGCCCACAAGGAGGTTCAGAATATTGATCTGATGATCCTGGCGGACTTCTGCCGCAACTGCCTGGGCAAATGGTACAAGATCGCCGCCGATGAGCGCGGTGTCGAGATTTCCGATGAAGCCGCGCGAGAACGGATTTATGGCATGCCCTATGCCGACTGGAAGCGCGACTTCCAGGCCCCGGCGACGCCGGAACAGCAGGCCGCCTTTGCGGCGCGGAACAAGCGTTGAATCGTCAGTGGAAATCGTTCGGCTGGCTTGCAGCCCGCAGGGCGGTCAGAAACTGTGTTTGATGTCGCGCGCTGCTCACCTGCGCCAAGGTTTCGGACGACATCACTTCGCCCCGGGTGCGCGCTGTGGGTGGCTTGCCACCCGAAGCCCACAGGGCGAAGGGTGGTGCCGCATAGGTGACTCGAACACCTGACCTACGCATTACGAATGCGTTGCTCTACCAGCTGAGCTAATGCGGCATACCTCGAGGCTCCCGGCCGGTTGTCTGGCGAGAGGCGGCGGAAACTAGCTGCGAACGGGCAAGCGGGCAAGCCTTTGTGCAGTGTCGGGATCAGCCAATCGGTCAGACGTTCCGGCGGTCGCCCTGATGCAGGCCGATCCGGTCCAGCACGGGTCTGGCCAGAGCCTTGAAATCAGGCGCGCCCATATTCTCCACCACCAGGTCGGCGGTCTCGCGTTGCGGTTCGACATGCAGCGCGTGCATCGGGCGAACGGTCTCGTCAAATTGTTGTTTGACGAAGTCTTCGCTGCGGCCGCGCTCGGCGACATCGCGCTGGATGCGGCGGGCCAGACGGGTGGTGTCGCAGGCATCGACGAAAATGGTCAGATCGAATTGCGCCGCCAGCTCGGGGCTTGCCAGCAGGTGCAGCCCCTCGACAATCAATACCCCGGCGGGCAGGCGCTCGACGGTCTGCTCGCAGCGGCAATGCGTGGTGAAATCATATTGCGGCGCTTCGACGGGCTGGCCCTCGCGCAGGGCGGCGAGGTGGCTGGCCAGCAGGGCGTGATCCTTGGCGGCGGGCTCGTCGAAATTGAATTCGGAGGCGACAAAGCCCGGCTGATGCCCGGCATCGACGTAATAATCGTCCTCCGGAATGACATAGGCATCATGGCTGGCAAAATGATCAGCGAGGGCCTGGGCCAGCCGGGTCTTGCCCGAGGCCGAACCGCCGACGACGGCGAGGAGGAAAGGCCTCCGGCTCATCGCGCGCGCCCCGTATCCTCGTCATCATCGTCAACGCCTGGATCGTCGGGCGGGCGCGGTGCCTCGAAATAGGCGGCTGGCCGGGTTGGTCCCCGCTTGTGCGGCGCTTCCAGCAGGGCGGTTTCCGGTACGGCCTCGACATTGCGCTCATAGCGCTCATAGCGCGGATGAATCAGCCGGCCTTCATCGCCATAGATATAGACCATCCGCTTCCAGTCGTCGGCGGTATAGGGGAAGGCGTTGCCGTCCGGGTCCATGTCCGACCAGTCGGCCTCGGTCGAGGCGTGCGCGGCGCGGGCCATCCAGCGGCGGGCCTGTTCATCCTCGCCCTCCAGCCGGGCCAGCCGTGCGGCCAGCGCGCACAGGCGCGAGCTTGGTGGCCCGTCCGCGATCAGCGGCGCGATCAGGGTGCGTGCCGTCGCGGCATCATTGTCTTCCAGTGCGACATCGATCAGCACGAGCTTGCTCTCGCGATGCTCCGGCTGCAGTGCTGCGAGGCCCTTGAGCCGCTCGAGGCGTTTCGCCCGGGTGTCTGACTTGCGCAGATCGCGATAGGCGCGGGCGATCGCAGGGTGCGGTGCCAGGGTCCAGCTCGCCTCGAGCACGTCGGACGCTTTCTTGTATTTGCGGGCGGCGTTCAGGAGACGCGAGGCGAGATTGGCTGCGGGCGCGAAACCCGGCGCAGCCCGGCAGGCCGACTCGGCCAGATCGCGGGCATGGTCTGAGTCGCTTGTTTCGCTGGCCAGGGCCGACGCGGTCAGCAGGACCGCACGGCGACGCTTCGAGATATCCGGGGCGATATGTTTGCGCCGGTCGCCCTCTCCGAGCGTTTCCAGTGCCGCATCCCAGCGACCCTGGGCGACTTGCGCCTCGAACAGGGCATCGAAGGCCCAGCGGGCACCCTTGGCCTTGTCGAAGGCATCGGCGGCGTGTTCGGCGGTCGCTTCCAGGTCGCCGCGATCATGCGCCAGCTGGGTCAGGCCGCGGCGGGCCACGACGCGGGTACGCGGATCTTCGAGCAGGGCTTCATACTGGGTTTCGGCACGTTCGGGATGACCAGCCGCCTCGGCAGCGCGCGCCGCAAGCAGGCGCGACAGGGCGGGACGGTCGAGCAGGGCATCGGCGCGCGCGGCCTGGCGCACGGCCGCTTCGCCATCACCGGCGGCGGAGGCGATCAGGGCGCGTTCGAGGGCGTCATAACCCTGTTCGCGGCGGCGGCGCGAGAGGAAGGACTTCACCTTGTCCGGCGAGGTCCACAACATGTAGATGCCCCACCACAAGACCAGCATCAGGAAGGAAAACAGGATCAAGGCACCGGCGGCGACGACGAAGGGCATCTCCATCTGCGTGCCGAGGAATTCAAAACTGGCATGGCCGGGATTGAGGGCCAGGAAAGCGCCCAGCGCGGTCGTCAAGATAACGATGATGACGACGATAATCAGGCGGATCATGACGGATCATCTCCCTGGGCCGCAGCCGCTTCGGTCAGGGCCTGACGCAGCGCGACGAGCCGGCGGTCGAGGTCGAGCCGGGCCTGGGCGCCGATGAGCCAGTCCCGGGCTGCGGGCAGCGAGGTCTCGTCCAGCCGTTCGGTCAGCGCGACCGCGCCCTCCAGATCGCGCAGGGCGAGCCGGTTTTCCGCCAGGGCCGAGATCGCCATGGCACCGGTATCGGCTGTGCCCGGATTGGCCTGGCGCACTTCGATCAGACCGAAGAAAATTCGTCCCGGTCCCGCCGCATCGCGAATTGCGTCGCCGGGATAGTCAGCGGTGAGGTCGTCCAGGGTCGGCACGCCGGCGCGGGCGTAGGCGGCCATGGCGGCGAGATCGGCATTGCCACGCCAGAGCTGGGCCAGGGCGGCGCGTTCGGCCTCAAAACCCTGATGGGTGCCGGCAATATCGCGCAGGGCGCTGAGCGCCAGGGCGCGGGCTGCCAGCTGCCGTGATGCCTGGCCGGTATCGGAGGATGCCGGCCGGGTCGCAGCGCTGTCTGCTGCGGTTTCGGCCGTCGAGCGGGCCGCCTCGGCCAGGGCGCGGGTTTCATTCAGCGCGGTCTCGAGCTGTTCGATCCGGCCGGCGAGAACAGCCGTTTGCGGATCAGCGACGGGTTCGACCGGGCCAGCGGCCACGTCGTGCGCGGCTTCCAGTTCGGCGAGACGGTCGGAAAGGTTTTGCAGCAGGAGCGGGTCGACACCGTTCTGGTCGCCTGACGCCGACGCCTCGCTCGCCTGTTGGACCAGCCGGTTGAGATTGGCCAGGTCGCGTTCGGTGGCTTCGATACGTGCGGCAATAGCTTCCAGTGCGGCAGTGCCGGCAATGGTGGTGTCATCGGCGGGCACCGTGTTTTCGAGTGCCGCCAGCCGCGCTTCGACCGTGGTCAGGTCCGGGCTGGCCCCTGTGGGGGCGGATTCGAGTGCGTCAAGCCGGGCATTGATCGCCGCCATTGGTTGCGCCAGTGCTGCCTCGGCCGTCAGCGCCGGGCTCTCGGCCTCCATTGCGGTGAGCCGGTCATCCAGCCCGGTAATGGATTGGGTCAGTGCCGCCCGCTCGTTGGCTGCGCCTGTCTCGCTGGTGCTGGCGGCAGGCCAATAGCGCGCCCCGGCAAAACCGAGGCCGCCGCCTGCCAGCGTGGCGATCAGGAAGAGTACGGTGACGGTGGCGCCGCCCACGCCCTTGCGTGCGGCGCCTTCGCTTTCCCGGTCGGGAAGGTCACGGGCGGGTTCGAACTCGGCATCGACCGGTTCGGGTTCGGCAGTCTGCTTGGGATCGGCCATCTCAATACGCGATTCAGCTAGGTTTCTCGCACCTTATGATGCGTCGCCCAGCGGCGCCAGTTCCATGGGATGAACCAGCAGGTCCAGCAGGGCTTCCTCACTGGGATGTGCCGCTGCGACCAGTTCGGCAAAGCCGGCGTTTTCCAGTGGCTTCAAGGCATTGGCGCTGATGCCATAGGCGGTCACCGCTTTCAGCCAGGCCTGCAATCCGAATTTTCGTACCAGGTCGAGGAAGGTCTTGGCGCCGCGCGCCGAATGGATCAGCACGGCGACGGGCGCGCCGCACAGGATCGCCGCGATGGCGTCCTCCCGCAGGGCGTCGACGGCGACCGCGCCATAACCGATCACGTCGCGCACCTGATAGCCGTCCGCTTTCAGCGCGCCGGCCAGATCACCGGCGACATGGATGCCGCGGACATGCAGGAGCGCGCCGTTTTGCGGTTTGACCTTGCGTTTGATCAACGCCGCCAGATCGTGGATATCGCCGTTCGCCGACAGGACTTTTCGAAATCCGGCCTTGCGCGCATCGGCGGCGGTGCTGTCGCCGACTGTGTAGACGGGCAGGTCGCGCTCCGGGCGCCGGGGACCCCAGGCACGCACACCATTGCCACTGGTGAAGACCAGGGCCTGGACCCCGGTCAGGTCAACCTCGATGCGGGCGCGAAAATTGATGTCGAGTACGGGCGCAATAATCGGATCAATCCCGCGAGCGCGCAGTTCTGTAGCGGTGCGTTTGGCACCGGGCCAGCCGCGTGTGACCAGGACCGTCATGCGTTGGCAAGCGCGGCGGCGAGTTGATCGCCGGCCGCGTCCCTGACCGCCTGGCCGAGGGATTGGCCGGCGGCTATCGCGCTGGTTCTGGTGGCTGTTTTCATATCGAATCGCATCTGTTCCCGCCAACGGACCTGACCATCAGGAGTCAAAACTTCGCCGGTGAAGTCCATTGATTCGATATGCACATGGGCCGCGATCGGGGTGCGACAGGAGCCGTCAAGCCTTGCCAGGAAGGCGCGCTCGGCCAGGGTCGTCAGTTCGGTTTCGCGGTGGTTGAGCGGCATTAACAGTTCGCGGGCCCGGTCATCATCGCTGCGAATCGCTACGCCGACAGCGCCCTGGGCGGCGGCGGGGAGCATTTCCGACAGCGCCAGGGGTTCGGCGTCCGCTTCCTTGCGGCCAAGCCGGTTGAGGCCGGCGCGGGCGAGGAAGGTGGCATAGATTTCACCGGAGGCGAGCCGGCCCAGCCGGGTATCGACATTGCCGCGCAGCACCACCACTGACAGGTCGGGCCGCTGATACAGCGCCTGGGCCTGGCGGCGCAGGCTGGCCGTGCCAATCACCACGCCCTGCGGCAGATCCGCGAGCCGGGTTTCGCCGCCGCGGGCCAGCAGCATGTCGCGAGCGTCTTCGCGCTCGAGAATCGCCCCAAGTTCAATGCCTTCGGGCAGTTCGGTCTGGACATCCTTCATCGAGTGCACGGCGAAGGCGGCGCGGCGCTCCAGCAGGGCCTCGTCGATTTCCTTGGTGAACAGGCCCTTGCCGCCGGCCTCGATCAGGGCGCGGTCCTGGATCTGGTCGCCGGTGCTCAACAGGCCGAGGATCGGGAAGACGGTGTCGCGCATCTCGTCCTCGACGCCATGCAGGCGGGCCAGTCGCGCCTGGACGTCGCGGGCCTGGACAAGAGCGAGGGGGGAGCGCCGGGTGGCGATGGGCATGGGCTTGGACGGTAGCGGCACGTTGCGGGATCCCGGCGGTGAGGTTATCGAACAGACATGGACTTAGCCTCGCCATCCCCCTTAGCGCAAGACGGCACACTGACCGTGCTCGGGCTTGAATCAAGCTGTGACGAGACCGCAGCGGCCGTGCTGCGCCGATCCGCCACAGGCGAGATCGAAGTGTTGTCCGACCTTATCCTCGGTCAGACCGAAGCCCATGCGCCGTTTGGCGGTGTGGTGCCGGAGATTGCCGCGCGGGCGCATGCGGAAGCCATGTCAGGGCTGGCCGGGCAGGCCTTGCAGGAAGCGGGGCTGAGTTTGGCCGAAATTGACGGCATTGCCGCGACCTCCGGACCGGGACTTATCGGCGGGGTGATGGCCGCGCTGATGACGGCGAAGGGGATGGCGCTGGGGTCGGGCAAGCCCTTGATTGCGGTCAATCATCTTGAAGGGCATGCGCTGTCGCCGCGGCTGAGTGAGAATCTCGACTTTCCCTATCTGCTCCTGCTCGTCTCGGGTGGGCATACGCAATTGATTTGTGTGGAAGATTTCGGAATTTACCGGCGTCTGGGATCGACCCTGGATGATGCCGCCGGCGAGGCTTTTGACAAGACGGCGAAGGTGATGGGGCTGGGTTTTCCCGGTGGGCCGGCGCTGGAGCGCTGCGCCGCCAATGGCAATGCCAAGCGCTTTGATCTGCCCAACCCGCTAAGGGGCCGTCCCGGTTGCGATTTTTCCTTTGCGGGGCTGAAGACGGCGGCGCGTCAGATCTGGGACGGGTTCGAGAATCCCGGCGACCAGGACCGCGCCGACCTTGCTGCGTCAGTGCAAACGGCGATTGCCCGTACCCTTGCTACAAGGTCACGGCGGGCCATGCGCGAGTTTGCTGCCAGCCTGCCGCAGACGACCGCTCCACTACCCTTTGTCGTCGCCGGCGGTGTTGCGGCCAATCAGACGGTGCGCAAAATGCTCGAAACGGCGGCGCGCGAGGAAGGTTTCCGCCTGATCGCACCGCCGATGCGCTGGTGCACCGATAATGCGGCGATGATCGCGCTGGCCGGACTGGAACATTTGCTCAGGGGCGAGACTGACGGGCTCGACGCCCCGGCGCGGGCGCGCTGGCCTTTGGACGCGGTCTCGGCCAGATTGGACCCGGTGATCGGCTCGGGACGAAAAGGACCAAAGGCGTGACAGATTTTCAGACGATTGGCGTGATCGGGGCCGGTGCCTGGGGCACGGCGCTGGCGCAGACGGCGGCCAAGGCCGGCCGCGATGTATTGATCTGGTCCTTCGAGCAAGACGTCGCCGATGTGATCAATAACAAACACGAGAACACGATCTTCCTGCCCGATGTGGTGCTGGAGCCGAGTATCGCGGCGGTGACGGCGATGGCGGATCTCGATGTCTGCGACGCGGTTCTGGCCGTGGCCCCGGCGCAGCATTTGCGCGGCACGCTGGAAAAATTCGCCCCCTTCGCCAGGCGCGGCCTGCCGATCATCCTGTGCGCCAAGGGTATCGAGCAATCGAGCCTGTCGATGATGACCCAGGTGCTGGGCGAGACCATCCCTTCAGCCATTCCGGCGGTGTTGTCGGGACCGAGCTTTGCCATTGATACCGCCCAGGGCCTGCCCACAGCGGTGACCCTGGCCTGCAAGGATGAGGCGATCGGCACTGCGCTGATCGAGGCGCTCGGCACGCCGCGCTTTCGCCCCTATCTGGCGACCGATCTGATCGGCGCGGAAATCGGCGGCGCGGTGAAGAATGTGCTGGCGATCGGTTGCGGTATTGTCGAGGGACGCGGCCTGGGCAAATCGGCCCATGCAGCACTGATCGCGCGCGGTTTCGCCGAGATGACACGGCTGGCCCTGGCGCTGGGTGCCAGGCGCGAGACGCTGGCCGGCCTGTGCGGGCTGGGCGATCTGGTGCTGACCTGTTCCTCGCCGCAATCGCGCAATATGTCCTGCGGTCTGGCGCTGGGGCGCGGCGTGCATCTGGACGATATTCTCGGCAGCCGCCGCTCGGTCACCGAAGGCGTGGCCAGCGCGCCCGCAGTCGTTGCGCTGGCGAAACGACACGGCGTCGAAATGCCGATCTGCGAAGCCGTTGACGATATTCTCGCCGGCCGCACCAGTGTCGAGGACGCCATCGAAGCCCTGCTCGCTCGCCCCTTCACGCTGGAATCCGCCTGATGCTCTTCATGGTCCACGCCACCGACAAGCCCGGCGCCCTCGATATCCGCCTCGCCAACCGCCCGGCCCATCTCGACTGGCTGACCGCCGCCGGTGAGCGGATCAAGGCTGCGGGCCCCTGGCTCGGCCGTGACGACAAGCCCGCCGGCTCGCTCCTGATCGTCGAGATGGAGAGCCGCGCCGCCCTCAATGCCTGGCTGGCCAAGGACCCCTATGCCATCGCCGGCCTGTTCCAGTCGGTCGAGGCCGCGCCCTATAAGTGGGTGTTCAACCCGCCCGCCGGCCTCAATCCATGACGGGTATGCCGGTGTCTGGCCTGCCCAAAGCGGGAACGGTGCTTGGCCACCTCGACGACCTGCCCGACCCCGGCGCCCGCGCCTCCACCTGGAATGACGGCGCCGTCATCCTGGTCCGCCGCGGCCAGACCGTCACCGCCTTCCTCAACACCTGCCCCCACGCCCAGCGCCCGCTCAACCTGCCCGGCGGCAAGGTGATGCTGCACGAGGGCCAGTTCATCGTCTGCCCGGTGCACGGGGCGAGCTTTGCGGCGACGGACGGAGTTTGTGTCGGTGGCCCGGCTGCGGGCTATGGGCTGACGGGGGTCGAGGTTGAGGTTGTGGGGGGTGAGGTAAGGGTGGTTTGAGGCTCGGGGCTGCGCTCACCCTCTCCCTTCAACTCCAAAACTCACCGTCATCCCACGGTGCGCGAGGCGCATCCGGGGGACCTCAGCGATCCGGCTGGCGATTGGCGCCGCCATCGCTCACCCACAAACTTCATAGCTGAGGTCCCCTGGACACACGGCTGCGCAGGCGCAGCCGGGCACCGTGGGATGACGGTGGGTGGGATGACGGTGGGTGGGGTTTCGGGTGAAGGCGGGTCACTCTCCCCCGTCACTCTCCCCCGTCACTCTCCCCCGTCATTCGCCCGCGTGATCATCCGACAAAAGTATTCCCGGATCGATGCCGCGCTTTTCAGCGCTGGCGCGGACGGCCTTGCGCAGGGCTTCGCTGCCATCGAGCAGTTGGCGGAAGCGTTCCTCGTCGAGGGTGAGCAGGGTTGAGGGGGCGATGGCGCGGGCTTCGGCGCGCCGGGGCTTTTGCATCAGGATGGCCATTTGCCCGAACATCTCGCCGCCGCCGAGGCGCCAGCTCTGGCCGGCGCTCTGCAATTCGACGGCGCCGGAGGCGATAAAGAACACGCTCTTCACCACGCTGGTCTTGCGGATGATCACTTCGCCGGCATTGGCATAACGGGTGCGCAGAGCGCCGCCCAGACGTTTGAGCGCGGCCTCGTCGAGATCGGCGAAGAGCGGGAATTGCCCGACCAGTTCGGCGCGCTGGGGCGCGATCAGCAGGCGCGGGCGCTGTTCTGCCGCGGCGCGGCGATCGCCGAGCGCCTTCATCAGGTCGGTGAAAACCTCCGAACCGATCAGCCCGTCTTCCAGCATGGTGGTGTATTCGCGCTCTTCCAGGCGCAAGGCGGTACGCCGGATGAAGCGCCGTTCCAGCTGGTCGGCATAGCCGGGATATTGCAGGCGCAGGCCTTCCAGTGCTGTCTCCACCGCCTCGATGCGGCGCGAGAGCAGATCGTGCAGCACATCGGCGACCTGGCGGCCATGGATCCGGCGGATGCGGCCATGAATGAAGGCATTGAGATCGCGCAGGATCAGGCGCTGGGACAGCAGGAATTCGAAACGGTCGGCCGTCATGCGCGCCAGCGGGCCGGACAGGCGAAGCCGGCTGTGCAGCCAGACCGCGGCCCGGAAGGCCCGGCCATAGGCGACACTGCGCCGCGCCGCGAGCTGATAGCCACGGCGGCCATGGGTCTGGGCACCCTCGATCAGCCGGTCGGCATCGGACAGGACCTGGTCGGCCATCCGCGCTGAGATCGTCCGTTCGCGCATCCGGGCCAGGATGGTGTCGCGCTCATGCCCGGCCAGCGCGACGAGGCCAAGGGTGACGCGATCGCGGTCGAGAATGTCGACGCTCTCCTCGGCCGTCTTGACCGCCTTGTCGAGCCGTTTGCCGAAGCGTTTGGCCTCGGAGCGGACAATGTCGCGGCTCAGTTCGTAATTCTCGCTGGTGCGTGCCACGTCCTCGCGCACGGTCTGGAGCGCAACGGCGACGACCTGGCGAGACAGGGCCTGGTCCATCGGCGACAGCCGGTCGAGGCCAAGCCAGCCGATCACCGTGCGCAGGGTCGCGCCCTGCACGATCAGGGTGAAGAGGGTAAAGCCGGTCGCCAGAATACCGACGACACGCTTGATCTCGCCCGGAACACTGACGCTTTCGGTGACCGCCAGCGCCAGCGCCAGCGTGACGGCACCGCGCAGTCCGCCCCACAGGATCGCGGCGCGATAGGGGCCATCGACGGCCGGCGAGACCCGCATGACGGTCAGCAGCGGCAGCAGGCCGAACAGGATCACGCTGCGCGCCGTGATGGCGGCCAGGACGACGACCCCGATCAGCATGAAGTCGCCGGCCCGGACCTCCTCGAGAATCCGCGGAATCAACAGGGCCGCGAGGATAAAGATCAGTGCCATCGCCCAATGGGCGAGCAGGTCCCAGACTTCGCGCAGATTGCTCCAGGCCTGGGGTGGCAGGAGGCCGGGCCCGGTCAGATTCATGGTCAGGCCCGCGACCACGACCGCGATCACCCCCGAGGCGCCAATGCTCTGTTCCGCGCCGATATAGACGAGATAGGGCAGCGCCACCGAAATCGAGATCTGCGCCAGTTCATGCTGGGGCAGGAGTGACATGACCCAGACGGTGAGCCGCCCCGCCAGCCAGCCCGTCAGAACGCCGCCGCCGATCAGGATCGGGAAGCGTGCCAGTGCGGCGCCAAGGCTGGGATCGGAGCCCTCCAGCATCACGAAGCCCATGAAGAGGCCAAACAGGGCGATCGCGGCGGCATCATTGAGCAGGCTCTCGCCCTCGATGATCCGCGCCAGTCTTTGCGGTGCCGAAATCGAGCGGAAGATCGAGACCACCGCTGACGGGTCGGTGGTCGAGACGATGGCGCCGACCAGGAGACAGACCGCCAGTGGCAGCGCGCTGGCCCAGGCCAGCGCATAGCCGACACTCAGCGTCGCCACGACGACGGCGACCACGGCGAGGACGAGAATGGGGACCCAGTCGTCGAGCATGCGCCGCAAATTCATCCCCAGGGTGGCCTGGAAGAGCAGGGTGGGTAGGAAGACATAGAGGAAGACGTTGGAGCGGATCGGCAGGCCGAGGATCGCCTCGGCCACCGGATTAAGGGCATCGGTCAGCTCGGTGTGCAGGAAAAAGATCGCTCCGGAGCCGATCAGGATGCCGAGCACGGCGAGGATCACGGTGTAGGGCAGACGCAATTGCGCAGCGAGCGGCTCAGCCGCGCCGATGACGAGGAAAAGCGAGGCAATGACCGTTGTGACCAGAACGATATCCATTCCTCTTGAATAGCTGGGAAATCAGGGACATGGAATCGGTATCGTGCGGAAAACCGGCATTGCGGGACGAAAATTTGCGGCGGCCGCCGGATTCGCCCCGACCGGTTTCCTACCGGTCCCCTTCCGGCGCCGGCCAAGGGGGTGGCCTGTTGTGTCCCGCGACAATATGCGCAGGCTGGCACCCTTGTGTCTGGCCGGCCACAGGCCCAGCTTTGGAGATGGATGCAGCAAGGGAGAATAGCCGTGAGCACACCCATCGATGCCATCACCTGGATCGCCGCCCTGGATGGCGGCAAAGCCCTGATCTGGCGCAATGAAGGCTTTGACGATCAGCCCAATCTCAAACTGGTCGATCAGGACGAGCTGGATAACCCACCCGCTCATGATCATAGCTCCGATCGTCCCGGCCGGATTTCGAAGACGGGTGGTGCCCGCTCCGCTGTGGAGCACGCTGACGGGCATATGCAGGCCAAGCATGATTTCGTGCAGTCGATGGTCGGGCGTCTGAACCGGGAAGCGGAGAAGGGCTCATTCGACCGGCTCGTCCTGCTGGCCCCGGCGCATGTACTCGGCGAGGCGCGGCCCCATTATTCGCCGGCTCTGAAAGACAAGCTGCTCGAACGCGAGCGCGATGTCGTGAACCAGTCGACCGACAAGATTGAGGCGCAATTCGTCGCCGCCCTGGCCGAATAGGCCCGGAGAATATCACTGCGCCGCCGTGGGCTGCCTGTTACTGGGCGGCTGCGGCGGCGGGTTTGATCTCGAAGAATTCCGCGACATCGGCGATCAGCGCCTGTTTCGCCACGGCGACGATCTGCGCGCCCTTTTCCGGTGTTGCCTGGGACGGATCCGAGCCGATACGGCCATCGGGGAAGCGGGCGCGATAGTCGGCAGCATCGGTAAAACTGCCCGAGGGCGCGATTTTCGGACTCATGGCGACCGATTTGATCGCATGGGGCAGAGCATATTGCGTCACCGAGACTTCCGAGGCTGTGGCGTGCGAGCCTTCGCCGACCGGGAAGAGCGTGCGGCAAGTATCCATCACGCCGGGCAATTCCCACCAGTTACGCTGCATCAGCCGCGCCGGGCAGGGCTCGGCATCGAGCGACCATTGCGCATAGAATTCGGCGAAGGCAGCGCTGATCGTGGTGATATTGCCGCCATGGCCGTTGAAGAAATAGATCCGCTTGAAACCGTGGCGCAGCAGGCTCTCGGTCCAGTCATTGATGACGGCGATCATGGTCGAGGGACGCAGCGTCATCGAACCCGGGAAACCGAGATGGTGCTGGGCAATGCCGACATTGAAGGTTGGGCCGACGAGAAAACCGGCTTCGGCACCGGCCTCGGTGGCGATCACCTCCGGGCAGATGGCATCGGTGCCCACGAGGCCATTGGGCCCGTGCTGTTCGGTCGAGCCAATCGGAATCACGATGCCCTTGCAGCGCTTCAGATAGGTTTCGACTTCAGGCCAGGTGGCGTGATGGAGCAGCATGACAGGGCCCTTCGCGGCAAGAGGGGGCAGCGGGATTGGATTGCCGAGATAAACGGCCCCGGCCGCGAAGTGCAAGTGCTGGGTAGCAGCGCGGAGGTGCTAGTCCTCGCGGCGGCTTTCGGCCCGGTAGATGAATGCGGCGCCAACGGCCATGATTGTCGCGATTGCGAGCATGAATTGCATGATTCAACCTCCCCCGGTCGCGGAAGGAATCAAGCTCCGGACACGCGCTCTTGATGCCAGAAAAACCCTTCCCAAGCGTAAAGGTCTGAAACATTGGGGATCGAAAATGTCTCACGGCGAATTGATTGGCATCTGACGCGGTCTCGGCGATGATGCCGGCCTCATTCGGGGATCATGATCGGGGATCATTCAATGCGCCTTCTCTTTTGCCTTTCCGCTGCAGCGCTGACGCTCGCGGCCTGCTCTCCGGCGAGCGATACACCGGCCCCTGCGGCCCCCGCGGCCGAGACCCCGGCCGCGCCGGAAACTCAACCGGCCGAGCCCATGCCGGCGGTGATCGAGGCGGCGCTGGCCGATGCGGCACGTCCCGAGGAAGACCGCCTGCTCGATGTCAATCGCCATCCGGCCGAAGTACTCGCCTTTGCCGGGCTGGAGCATGGCTGGCACGTCGCCGATATTGTGCCGGGCGGCGGCTATTATGCCCGCGTGCTCTCGACCGCCGTGGGTGAGGAGGGCCATGTCTACGCCTTCAATCCAGAGTGGATCGCCGAGCGTTTCGCCGACGGCAATGCCGCCCTGGGTGAACTCGCGGATTCACGCAGCAATATGACGCGCGTCGTCGACACGATCGAGAATTTCGACAGCGCGATCGATGCGCCGCTGGATGCGGCCTTCATGGTGTTGTTCTACCACGACACCGCCTATGACGGCACGGACCGGGTGGCCATGAACCAGGCGATTTACGACGCCTTGCGCCCCGGCGGTGTCTTTATCGTCATCGATCATCACGCGCCCGCCGGATCCGGCCTGACCTTCGTCAATGATACCCACCGCATCGACGCCCATACGGTGCGCGAAGAGGTGATGGCGGCCGGTTTCATTCTGGAAGCGGAAAGCGACATGCTCGCCAATCCGGAGGACGACCGGACCGGCAATGTCTTCGCACCGGACTTGCGCCGGCACACGGACCGCTTTGTCTACCGATTCCGCAAGCCAGGCTAAGCTGGGGCGGGCTCTGAAACGCGAACGGGCGGCGCCAGTGGCACCGCCCGTTTTCATGTCTGCCGTGCGGAACGCCGTCAGGCGGCGTCGAGCGCGGCCTTGAAGGCGTTGAGTTCATGATCGAGCTGGGTGGCGGACTGGTTCAGCTCCGACGAGGCGAGCATGAATTCCTCGGCGGCCGTGCTGGCGCGGCCGGCCGCCCCGTTCACATTATCCATTTCACGCGTCACTTCCGAGGTTTCACCGGCGGCCCGTTCGGCCAGTTCGGCAATCTCGCGTGTGGCGCTGCTCTGCTCGGAGAAAGCGCCGCGGACACTGTTGGACGAGGCGCGCAATTCTTCAATCGTCTCGGCGATCTTGCCGAGTGAGCTGGCCGCTCCGCCCGAGGCGCCGCGCATGGCTTCGATACGCCCGGCGATGTCGCTGGAGGCGCGTGAGGTCTGTTCGGCCAGGGCTTTCACTTCCGAAGCCACGACAGCGAAACCCTTGCCGGCTTCCCCGGCGCGGGCGGCTTCGATCGTGGCGTTGAGGGCGAGCAGATTGGTCTGTTCGGCGACCGCCGCGACCAGTTGCATGATGTCCTCGATTTCCTTGGCGGCGGCCTGGAGGTCGTCGATCGATCGACCGGCGCCGACGGCTTCGGCGGCGGCCCGTTCGGAGACATTGTCGGAGTTTTCAAGGATGCGGGAGACTTCCGAGATCGAGGCCGATAATTGCTGCGCGGCGGCGGCGACGGACTGAACATTGGAATTGGTCAGGCCGGCGCGTTCTGCGGCGCTGCGGGCGCCATCGCGGGTTGCCCCGGCATCGGTCTGAAGCTGGCGGGCGAGCGAATCGACCTGTCCGGCGGCGCCGGAGACACCACTTGCGACCGTGCGCAGCGCGTTCTGGAAGTCTGTCGCCAGACTGGCCACGGCGGCACGGCGTGTTTCGGTATCGCTTCTGACATTTTCCTCAGCCGCGGCGCTGTCGGCGGCCGCTTGCTGCGCCGCATGGGCGTCGCGCGTGCTGATATCGGCGTCGGTCAGGGCCCGGGCGGCCTGGGCGGTCATCCAGATCAGGGTCGCGCTCTGGCCAATGACGATGACGGCATGGAAGAGGACGCGAACAAAGCTCGCACCTTCGGGGAAAATCGCCCAGGGCAGGATGAAGTTGAGCGAGAGGTGATGCACGGCCGTGACCGCTGCTGCAGCGACGATGACGCGCCAGTCCAGCAGGATGGCGGTGGCCGCCAGGCAGGCGAAGAACAGCATGTGCATGTCGATTTGCCAGCTGGAGCCACTCATCATGTAGACGAGGGCTGCCGGGAAGGCGATCAGCGCGGCACCGGTCGTGATGCGCGAGGCGACCGAATTGGGGTCGGTTTTCCAGGCGAAGACCGCAGCGCCGGCGACGGCCAGCAAAAGCACCGTGCCCGGGATCAGCCGGTCGGCAGCCAGGAAGAAGGCGGCGACCGGATAGAGAAGCGCTGCAGCACAGATGACCATCGTCAGCGCGGATTGGGCCTGGGATCTGAGTTGATCAAGACGAGTCATGTTGAAATTCCGATGCTGGAGGCGTTGGCGTCAAATGGGGTTTGAATGGCGCGCGGCAGCAGGCAGCCGCCGAGGGCGCCGGGCGGTAGCAGAATCAGCGCGCCGGCCTGACGCAGCGCGGCGAGCGAGCTGTCGTCGACGATGCGGACAATGCCGATATTGGAAACGGCACCAAAGCGGATGAAGGCGAGGTCGGCCTCCGCTGTCGCCAGAACGACGTCGGCATGGCTCCATCCTGGCGGGAAAATCGCCGCAGCCTCGTCGCCGCGCACCGGTTCGAAGGCCGAGAGCAGCGGTGTGCCGATGGCCGCGAGGCTGACCAGGACGGCCGGCAGGTATCGGCGGAGGTTTTGGAATCGGGCGCGCACGGTCTCTTTTCCTTGAAGGATGAAACCAGTCAGACCATGCGCGTGGTTAAAGAAGGGTGTTTTACGCCCAGAATGTCCGGTCAGGCAGGAAGCCGGCCGAAGATCAGACTGTCACGCACGCCGATATGAGTTTCCCAACTGGCGCGCAGCCGGCCTTCCAGCTGGAAATCGAGCGCTTCAAGCAAGCGGATCGAGGCGGTATTGTCCGGATCGGTATCAGCATAGATGCGGCGCAGGCCGCGATTTGCGAAACCATGCTCGACCACCGCCTCCGCGGCCTCGCGGGCATAGCCCCGGCCCTGCCTGTCCGGGCGGAACATATAGCCGAACTCTGCGCAATTATTCTTGCGGTCCATCAAGACCAGCCAGCCGAGAGGATCTTCCGGTGCGGATTTGAGCACAGGCACGAAGCTCTCAACGCCATCGCCGCGGATATTCCAGCCGAGATAGTCGCGCACCTCATCAAGGCTCTGCATCGGCCCGCGTGACCAGTATTCCATGGTGACCGGATCGGACAGTGCCGGCAGGAAGGCCTCGCAATCCTCCAACACCATCGGGCGCAGCAAGAGGCGCTCGGTAGTCAGAAGGACAGGTTCGAGACGCGGTGTTGGCGCCGTAAGCGCATCATCGGTGAGCGTGAGGCGGACCTCCTCGAACCGTTCCTCGATGCAGGCCTGCATGGTCTTGAAACAATCCTGCGCAAACCAGTCATGATCGGCGAAACAGGCCGTGCGCACGTCTTCGGAGGGCCACAGCGCATAGGACCAGAACACACCATCCTCGGCCTCATGCAGGCGGGCGCCATAGGATTTGCAGTTCTGGTGGATCAGGCGCGTGCCCTCGCTCCAGGCGGCACGAAACTCGGTTTCGCGGCCCGGCTTGAGACGCCAGCGATAGAGGATGGCGGCGGTCATTCGCCGGCGGCGGCTTGCTGCTCCAGCCGCTGTTTCTTCAACTCGCTTGCCTTCACCTTCTTGCTCTCCGAGCGCAATTGTCCGCAGGCGGCGAAGATGTCGCGGCCGCGCGGGGTACGGATCGGCGAGGCATAGCCGGCCTTGTTGACGAGGTCGGCGAAGGCGACGATCTGCGGCCAGTCCGAGCACTCATACGGGCTGTTGGGCCAGGGATTGAAGGGGATGAGATTGATCTTCGCCGGCACGCCCTTGAGCAGTTTCACCAGCGCACGCGCTTCGGCGAGGCTGTCATTGACGCCCTTCAGCATCACGTATTCGAAAGTGATACGGCGCGAATTATTGAGACCCGGATAGGCGCGGATCGCGTCCATCAACATTTTAAGCGGGTATTTCTTGTTCAGCGGCACCAGCTCGTCGCGCAGGGCGTCATTGGTGGCGTGCAGCGAGATCGCCAGCATGGTGTTGGTGCGGGTGCCGAGCTCGGAGATTTTCGGAACGACGCCCGAGGTCGAGACCGTGATGCGGCGACGGCCGATGGCCATGCCTTCGGGATCGGAGATGGTGTCGATCGAATCCGAGACATGGTCGAGATTATAGAGCGGCTCGCCCATGCCCATGAAGACGATATTGGTGACTTTGCGATCATCATTCGAACTCGGCCATTCGGCCAGATCATCGCGCGCAATCATCACCTGGGCGACGATTTCGGCCGCCGTGAGATTGCGCACCAGCGCCTGGGTGCCGGTATGGCAGAAGGTGCAGTTGAGCGTGCAGCCCACCTGGCTCGACACGCAAAGCGCGCCGGAGCGGGCGACGTCGGGAATGAAGACCGTTTCGCATTCGACGCCCGGTGCCAGCTCGATCAGATATTTGCGCGTGCCATCGGTGGAGACCTGACGCTCGAGAATTTTCGGGCGGTCGAGCGTGTAATGCGCGGCAAGGCGTGCCCGCGTCTCCTTGTCGATATTGGTCATCTCGTCGAAGGAGGTGCTGCCGTAGTGATAGATCCAGCCGAACAGCTGGTTGGCGCGCATCTTGGCCTTGCGTTCCTCGACACCGCAGGCGAGCGCCGCCTCGCGCAATTGTGTCCGCCCCATCCCGGCCAGTGAGGTCAGGCTGCGTGGCGTGGAATCGTCGATGCGCGGGGCATTGACGTTGGCGGCTGCGATGTTCAGCGCATGGCTCATGATCTTGGATGGACCGTTCAAGTGTTCGGAAGCCGCGCGCAATATCACAAAAGCGCGGCGCGGCCTAATCGTAACGGGCTGCCGGCGAGCCTAGCCGCAAAGGCTGGAAACGCGTTGCAGCGCGGCGGTGATGCCGCTGAGGGAAAACTCGTAGGCGGTGGCGATCCCGTCACTCGTCGTGCCGGTCACCCGCATGGTGGAGCCGCGGCGCATTTCCCGGACCAGCGAGGGCTCGTCGCGCAGATTGTCGAGAAACCCCTCCTGCCCGTCGACAAACATGTCGAACCGGCTCGAGCCGACCCGGATTTGTGGCGGGCTGATGGGGCGAAGATCATAACCGACCAGCAGGCTGGGCTGTTCCTCGACCGAGCCGGACTGCCAGGAGGATACGAGGAAGTAGACATTGCCATGGGCATGGGCGAGCGGCGTGGAATCGCGCGGTCGGCTGAGCGTGTAGCAGACCAGTCCGTCATCGGTTGAGCGGGTGAAGACCCGCCAGTCGCTATACTCGCCGCGAAATTCCGGTTCGCTCTGGGCCAGGGCCGGCGCGCCGAGGCCGAAGATCAGTATGAGAGCAGTCAGACAGCGTCGGATGGTCACGGCAAACACCTCACCAGGCAAAAAAACAACAATATGCGCACCCTGATGGCGGTATGATGGCGAGGGTTAAGTCCGCGCTAAGATTTGGCAGATGACGCAGAATTTACCGTGGGAATGGCGTCGCGGGGCTAGTCGATATCGACCGTGATCGTGCCGTCAGCATGGACCACGGCGCGCTTCATGCCGGGGGAGTTGAAGGGCTGGGCGATATTGCCCTGGCGGTCGACGGCGATCAGGCCGCCCTCGCCGCCGAGCGCGCCAACCTCATCGATCGAAGCCTGGCAGGCCGCCGCAAGATCAAGCCCGCCATAGGCCATGCGCGCCGCCACATCCTTGGCGGTGGCCGTGCGCAGGAAATACTCGCCCTGACCAGTGCAGGAGATCGCGACCTGGTTATCGGCCCAGGTGCCCGAGCCGATCACCGGGCAGTCGCCGATCCGGCCTTCCATCTTGTTCAACGTGCCGCCGGTCGAGGTGGCGGCGACCAGATTGCCGGCGCGGTCGAGCGCGACGCAGCCGACAGTGCCCGTCGCCATGGCGCGGTCATCGGGCGCTGCGGCGGGGGTGTAGTAATCATTGACGCTGTCAACGCGTTCCAGATTCAATTGCATCGCGAAGGCATCGGCGCCGCGCCCGGCGAGCATGACATGCGGCGTGGTCTCCATGACCGCGCGCGCCGCGTGGACCGGGCTGACGAAACCGGTCAGCGCCGCCACAGCACCGGCCTTGCGGTCATGGCCGGTCATGATCGCAGCGTCGAGCTCATAGCGCCCGGCCTTGTTCGGCGAGGCACCCTTGCCGGCGACGTAGAGGCCTGAGGCTTCAAGCTGGCGGACGATTTCCGTCACAGTGTCGAGCGCGCTTTCGCCGGAGGCGAGCATGGATTTTCCCAGCTCGGCCAGCTTGCGCATATGGGCGATCTGTTCGGGATAGCCGTGGTCGGCGAGGACGCCGGCTCCACCATGGAGGACGAGGGCATAGGCACCGGTCATGTCGGGTTTCTCCAGGCTGGTGAGCGAAATCGGGCCCAGCTCTAGCATTCGCCGGGGCGGGGGAGAAGGCAGCAATGCGGCGAGTTGCCCCGCTTGCGGAAGCAGCCTGTTTTCGCTACGCCCTGCACACTAATCTTGTCTGGCGATGTGCCAATCCATGCAGGGGAATGAACCGATGAAAATTGACGCGTCTATTGCTGCCATCGTCACAGGCGGTGCTTCCGGCCTTGGTGAAGGCTCGGCCCGCCGCCTGGCCGCCGATGGTGCCAAGGTTGCCATTTTCGACATGAATGCCGAGCGCGGTGAAATGGTTGCCAAGGAAATCGGCGGCGTATTCTGCCAGGTCAATGTCGCCGACGAGGCCAGTGTCGATGCCGGTTTCGCCAAGGCGCGCGCGGCTCATGGCCAGGAACGTGTTTTCGTCAATTGTGCCGGTATTGGCTGGGCCGAGAAGACGGCGCGCCGTTCCTCCTCGACCGGCGAGATTGCGGCGCACAGCTTTGCCGGTTTCTCCAAGGTGATCGCGATCAATCTGATCGGTTCCTTCATCTGTGCGGCCAAATCGGCCGCCGGCATGATGTCGCTCGACCCCAATGGCGGCTCGGGCCGCGGCGTGATCATCAATACTGCATCGGTCGCTGCCCAGGACGGGCAAATCGGCCAGGTTGCCTATGCGGCGTCCAAGGGCGGGATTTACGGTATGACCCTGCCCATGGCGCGCGATCTGGCGCGTGAAGGCATTCGCGTCAACACCATCCTGCCGGGCTTTTTCGAGACCCCGATTTACCAGCAGATGCCGCCGGAAGTGAAAGTGAGCCTCGCCTCGCACCTGCAATTCCCGCAGCGTTTCGGCACCCCGGCTGAATATGCCGATCTCGTCGCCTTCATGGTCACCAGCGACTACATCAATGCCGAGTGCGTCCGCCTGGATGCCGGCGCGCGCATGCCGCCGAAATAGGCCGCATCGCCATATCGACAGGAAGGGGCCGGATTTCGATCCGGCCTTTTTTCTGCCTGAAGCCCCGTGAACCTAAAACAGCAACTCATTCGCAGTGTGGCTGGACAGCTCGCCAAATGATCTGTAATTGCGGATCAGTCGCAACGGTAGAGCGTTTAGGGATCTCATGCGTATCACATTGCTTTCGGCCACCGCCCTGGCCGCCATCTCGACCTCTGCCTGGGCCCAGACGCCCGCCGCCGGCAATATCCAGGCCGAAGTGATCTCGGTCATCGGCCTTGGTGGCGATCCCAATTCCATTCCCGGATCAGCGGATCTGCTCGATGCCGAAGACCTCGCCGTCCATGATTATGCCGATATCACCCGGCTGTTGCGGACCGTCGCCGGGGTGAATTTCCAGGAAGAGGACGGTTATGGCCTGCGCCCGAATATCGGCATGCGCGGCACCGGTCTCGATCGCTCCGAGAAAATCACGCTGATGGAGGATGGCGTTCTGATCGCGCCGGCGCCCTATTCTGCCCCTGCCGCCTATTACTTCCCTCATGCCGGCCGCATGGCGGGCGTTGAAGTGATCAAGGGAGCTGCCGGCGTTCGCTATGGCCCGCGCACCCAGGGTGGTTCGCTCAATCTGTTCTCGACCCCGGTTCCCGAGGCATTCTCCGGCGCGGTCGACCTGTGGGCCGGCGATGAGGGTATTCGTCGCGGCCATGGCTTTGCCGGCGGCATGACGGATCTGGGCAATGGTGTCCGGCTGGGCGGTCTGATCGAAGCCTATCTGGACAGCGCCGACGGCTTCAAGACGATCGATGGGTTCGAGGCCGGCTCGACCGGTTACGAGATCGAGGATTATGTCGGCAAGCTGCGCCTGGAATTTTCCACTGATGGCATTGACCACATGTTCGAGCTGAAGGGCCAGATCTCCGACGAGGTCTCCGACGAGACCTATCTTGGCCTGACCGAGGCTGACTTCGCCGTTGATCCCTTCCGCCGCTATGCCGGCAGCCAGCGCGACCAGATGAATGCCGATCACAGCGAAGTGTCGCTGCGCTATCGCGGTGAGTTTGCCAATGGGCTGGAATTGTCGGCTGTCGCCTACTCCACCCGTTTCGGACGCGATTGGTTCAAGCTCGACAGTGTCGACCCCGATGGTGCGGGCCCGGCCGGATCGGTTTCGATCTCGGCTCTGCTCGAAGACCCCGCCACACATGCCGATGCCTTCGACATCGTGCTTGGCGGCGCGGGTCTTGTCTCCGCTGATGACGCCTTGCGGGTCAAACATAATAATCGCGACTATTCGGCCCAGGGCGTCCAGCTCGAGCTGGCCGGCGATCTGACGCTGGGGCGCACGGACCACGCCTGGCGGGTCGGGGTGCGTGCGCATCGTGACGACATGGACCGTTTCCAGTGGGTCGAACGCTTCGCGATCAATAATGGCGTCATGGTGCAGACAAGCGTCGATGTGCCGGGCTCCGATTCCAACCGGATCGACAGTGCAGAGGCCACCGCCCTCTTCATCCAGGACGAGATCAGTTTCGGCAACTGGATGCTGACGCCCGGCCTGCGCTATGAGCGCGTCGAGCTGCGGCGCGAGGATTTTGGCAAGACCGACCCGGCACGGACCGGTGCCAATTTGACCGTGCGGACCAATACGGTCGACGCCCTGATCCCGGGACTGGGTGTGCGTTATGATTTCAACGAGAGCCTGTCGGTCTTCGGCGGGGTTCACCGTGGCTTCGCGCCGCCGGCGCCCGGCTCGACCAACCAGGAGCCCGAGGACGCCCGTAACTGGGAAATCGGTGTTCGCTACGGCCGTGAGAACTGGAATATTGAAGCGGTCGGCTTCTTCAATGCCTATGACAATCTGATCGGAAGCTGCACCAATTCCACCGGTGGCGGCTGCACGATCGGCGATCAGTTTGATGGCGGCGAAGTTGATGTTCGCGGCCTGGAGCTGACCGGCAATGCCGATCTCGCCCCGCTTCTGGGGGTGAGCTTCTCGGTACCGGTGCGCGCGGCCTATACCTGGACCGAGGCTGAGTTCCAGACCGGCTTCAGCTCGGATTACGAGCCCTGGGGCGTGGTGCTGACGGGTGATCGGGTCCCCTACATCCCGGAACAGCAATTCTTTGCCGCCATCGGCATTGATGCCGGCCATTTCGGCGGCGAGCTGGCAATGTCCTGGGTTGATGAAGTGCGCACGACCGCCAGCCAGGGCGCCATTGCGGCTTCCGCGCGCGTCGAGGCCCACACCGTTGCGGACCTCTCAGCCTGGTACGCGGTCAGCGAACAGGTGAATGCGCGGATTTCGGTTCGCAATCTCACCGACGAAGTCTATGCCGTGGCCCGCCAGCCGGCCGGATTGCGCCCCGGGGCGCCCCGTGCCGTATTGCTGGGCCTGTCGGTCAGTTTCTGACGCCGCTGCTCAGTTCGCAGTGGGGCGCTGGATGCTTGGCCCCAGATTGGTCATCACCGCACGGGCATCAAACGCATTCATGTCATCGGGTTTGGCCCCGCGACCGAGCACGATTTCGGCGCTCGCTTCATAGCGCGTGATCTCGCGGTAATTGGTGTCATTCCAGAACGGGTCCGCCGCACCGCGCCAGCCCCAGCGCGGGTGAAAATAGCTATAGTGCAGGCCGAAACCGGGCCGGTAGAAGGGATCCGGGCGAGAGCCGATGATCCGCGATTCCACATCGGTCGCCCGTTGCGCAACGAGGAAGTGGTCATACCCGTTCTCGAGCGTGAGCTCGGCGGCGCGGTAGAGGAAATAGGTTTCGACCGTTTCGCGATCGGTCAGGGAATTGCCGCTGAATGAGACCCGGAAGCGATTGGACTCAATCTGGCTTTCCTGGAAGCCCCACTGGGTGTGCCCGGCGGCCTGATAGGGCGTCGGTGTGGCGCATGCGGCGAGCAGGGAAAGTCCGGCGAGGCAGAGGAGGCGTTTCATGATTCTATCCTTGGTCAGTTTCCCGATCGAGATTCATCAACTATGACTGCTCCACACCGGTTTGAAAGAGCCGACTTGAAATAATTGCCCGGGGCCACCGCCCTCAGGCAGCGGGGTGTGTCGCAATATGCCAGTCCCTTGTAACAGGTTCGGCCGGAATTCGGTAGCCGTAGCATGCCTGCTGCTTCTGTCAGCGGCGCCGGTGGCATCGGCGGGAGCGCTCGAAAGCGCTGCCGAGCGGATCGCCGGAATCTGCCTCTCGCGCGACCACGATGATGACGCCTGCCACTGCCTTGCCCGCGAGGCGGGATCGCGCTTTGATTCGCATCAGTTGCAGCGTATTGCCGAAGGGCTGGAGGCCGGGGACAGCGCGCCGGAGGTGACACAACGCCTGCGTCAGGCGGGCATGTCCGAAGTTGAGCTTGCCAGCTTCACCCGCCGGCTCGAGACCGCCCAGGTGGTTATCCATCAGACCTGTGGCACTTCATTCTTCGAGGTGGAAACCGACTAGCCCTGCCGGGGCTGGAGCCGGTCGCGGCCCATCGTCCCGGGACGGGCTCTATGGCAGGTCCAGCTCAAGAATAACGGTCGCCGGGCGTGGCGTGTCCGGGGCGGAACCGTCCTCGGGGAATAGCGGCCAGGCGGCGTTGGCAACCAGCCAGCCACGGCCGTCGGCAAGGTCAATCAGCGTCGGTTCGGTCTCCCCCGCCATGTCGCGGTGACCGCGCAGCAGGATATCGATATTGGCGACGGCATGGCCCGTGGCATCGAGATCAATCGCCATCACCTGATGCGGGGTAACGCCATTGCGCACGGCAATCAGCCGGCCCTCGCGTGTATTGAGAAAGCCATCAATACCGATCAGGCTCTCATCCCCGGCGCGGACCAGCGAGACGCTGTGATCGCCCAGATCGACGCGCCATATCCCCATCGCATAATCGGCGACGTAGAGTGCTCCATGCGCCAGGGCGAGGCCCTGAAGGCTGACGAAGCGTGGGTCCTCGACCAGGAGTTCAAGCTGGCTGGAGATCGAATTGAGGACATAGATGCGCGGTGCGTCGGCGTCGGAGACATAGACAATGCCGTCGCGGACGACGAAGTCGGCCAGCCGTCCTGCGCCGTCAATCTCGAACCGGCGATAGAGATCGCCTGTCATCATGTCGAAAGCGAACAGGGCCGTGCCCGTTTGCTCACTGGCCTCAAGGGGGGTCTGCGGCACGACGCCGGACGCGGCCCATACCATCCGGCTGCGGTCATCAACGGCGATGCCGAACACCGACCAGAGCCCGTCCTCGCGATCGGCGAAGACCACCGGGTCATTCGGCGCGAAGGGCTCAAGCATGAGAATTTCGCGATTGGCGACCGAGGACAGGAAAATTCGGTCGGTCTCGATATCGACGGCGACGCCCTCGATCAGTGCGTCGGGCCGATCGATGCGGGCGGCGCGTTCAGCGCGGCCGGCGGCGGTCACATTCCCGGCAAGGCGCGCCTGGACAGCCGCGAGGCGGCTGGCATCGGCGGCGCCAAGGGCGTCAATTTCATTCCCGGTGTCAAAACCAAGGCCGGCATCGGCCATGCGCTCGAGCACTTCAAGCGCGTCCCCGGGCCGTTCGGCGCTGGTCGCGACCCGGTACAGACCGCGAAGTATGGCCGGATGGCCCGGCTTGAGGTCGAGTGCCGCCTCCAGCATGCGCCGGGCGCTCTCGTAATCGCCGGATCGCAGGGCGCTATTGGCGCCGCCGAACAATTCCATCGCGATGCTCTGCGGCGTCGGAAGAGCGGATGCCGGACCCTCAGCGCTGGCCTGACCCAGTGCCGGCAGGTTGATCAGGGCCGCAAGCCCCGCCGCTGCCAGCAGGTTTCGCATGGTGAGAGTTTTGCCCATAATCACGCCTTCTATACATTGCCGCCTCGCGATACGGGCCAGCTGGATGCTTGATAGTATTGGTTTTATTCTCGCCAGAAAGTTACTTTTGCGACATCCCGTCAGTGCCAGGGTTCGAGTTCGATCTCGCCCTCATCCTCGACAGGGCCGGTGAGAATGACATGGCCATCGCTCTCACGCCACTCGACGAATAATTCGCCGCCATCAGCGCTGATCCTGGCGCTCCGCCCCGCCAGGCCCCGGCGATGGGCGGCGACGAGGGCGGCGCAGGCCCCGGTTCCGCAGGCGGGCGTCAGTCCGGCACCGCGCTCCCAGACCCGCAGGCGGATATGTTCGGGATCGTGGATCTGGGCGAAGCCGGCATTGACCCGCTCGGGGAAAACCGGGTCGAACTCGACCTCGCGCCCCAGCGCCGCAACCGGCAAAGCCTCCAGATCGCGCACGAAGAAAACCGCATGGGGATTGCCCATATTGACGGCGCCGGGATTCTCGATGCGGACGCCATCGACCTCGGCGCGGAAATCCAGACTGATCGTATCCATCGGCCGCGCCAGCGGGATGTCGCGCCAGTCAAGCCGAGGCACGCCCATATCGACACTGACCTCGCGCCCCGGCTTGCGCCCGGCCAGCAGCACGCCGGCCCGGGTGTCGATGGCCATCTCGTGGCGGCCTGTCTCTACCATCATCTGCCAGGCCGCGGCGCGTGTCCCATTGCCGCAGGCACCTACCTCGTCGCCATCCGCATTCCAGATCCGCATGAAGACATCGGCGCGATCGGAGGTTTCGAGCACAAGTAATTGATCAAACGGCCATCGCCGGGCCCATTCGCGTATGCGGCTGGCCGCAATCCGCGTCGGTGCCGGGTTGCCGCGCGCATCGACCAGGAGAAAGGCATTGCCGGCACCATTCATCAATCTTGCTCTCATCCTGCTGCGATAGCGCCGAGATGGCTTTACGTCCAGCACCAGTCCGGGCTTAACTGCGCCATAAATCGGCAAGAAGGACTTCGACGATGCGCTCAACAGCAAATAAACTGACGGCCATGACGGGCGCGCTCTTGTTGGCGGCCTGCAGTCAGCCAGCCGTGGATAATGGAGACAGTGTGACCCCTGATAATGTGGTAACCGGCGCCGGGCGTCAGATCGTGCAGATCGACCCGGACAATGATCCGCGGGTCTGGCTGGAAGAGGTCGAGGGCGAGGCCGCCATCGAGTGGGTTGAGGGGCAGAACACCCGCACTTTCGATCGTCTGCAGGGCGATGAGCGCTATCAGGGGATGTTTGACCAGGCCCTGGCCATTTATCAGAGCGAGGACCGGATTCCCGGCGGCGCCTTCTATGGCGGCTTCGTCTGGGGGTTCTGGCAGGACGCGACCAATACGCACGGTCTGTGGCGTCGCACGACGATCGAAAGCTATGTCACCGACGCGCCGGAATGGGATGTTATTCTGGATCTTGATGCCCTCTCGGAAGCCGAAGGGAAGAATTGGGTCTGGCGCGGAGCCAATTGCCTCGCTCCGGATTATGAGCACTGCATGCTCACCCTGTCTGACGGCGGGTCTGATGCTGCGGTGCGCCGGGAATTCTCGATTTCGGCCCGTGAATTTGTCGATGGCGGTTTCGAGACACCCGACGCCAAGGGCGGCGTGACCTGGATTGATGCCGATACCCTCATGGTCGGTCTGGCCACGAGCGAGGCTGACAGCACCGATTCCGGCTATCCATCCGTCGCCTACCGCTGGGAGCGCGGCACGGCGCTGGAAGACGCAACGGAAGTGATCCGTGGCGACCGGTCCGATGTTGGCCTGTTCACCTTCCGCGCCGAGGATTTCGACGGAACGGTCTATATGATGGCCTCCCAGGCCGTCACTTTCTACGATACGAACTGGTGGTATCTGCCTGCGGATGCGGCACCGGTTCAACTGCCGCTGCCGGCCAAATCCTCAATCCAGGATATTTTCCATGGCCAGCTGGTCTTTACGATTGAGGAAGACTGGGCACCGGTCGATGGCGGAGCAAGCTTCGCCCAGGGCTCCCTGCTCTCCTTTGACATCGCTGAATGGGTCGCAACCGGTGAATTGCCGACCGTGCACACGGTTTATGTGCCGCGTGCCCGGCAATCGCTGGGCGGGATGGGGTCGACACGGACGGCTTTCCTGGTCGAGATCGACGAGAATGTTGTCGGGGGGCTTGAGGCCTTCCAGTTCGCGGATGGCGCCTGGACGTCCCAGACCATCCCGGTCCCGGCCAATATGACGATCGCGCTCGGCAGCACACATCGACACGAAGACATCGCCTTCATGACTGCGGAAGGATTTCTGACGCCGGATACCCTGTCTGTCGTCAATTCCGCCGAACTGACGGTCGAGCCGATCAAATCCATCCCTGCGCGCTTCGATGCCGAAGGTCTGGTGGTCGAGCAGCTTGAAGCCGCGTCGGCTGATGGCACGATGATTCCCTATTTCGTGGTCCGCCGCGAAGACACGGTGATGGATGGCACGACGCCCACCTTGCTCTACGCCTATGGCGGATTCCAGGTTTCGATCCGGCCGAGCTATTCGGGCAGTCGTGGCCAGCTCTGGCTGGAGAATGGCGGTGCCTATGTCGTCGCCAATATCCGCGGTGGCGGCGAGTTCGGTCCGGCCTGGCACCAGGCGGGTCTGAAAATGGATCGCCAGCGCATCTATGATGATCTGATTGCGGTCGCCGAAAGCCTGATCGATACCGGCCTGACCAGCTCGCGCCATCTTGGCGTCTATGGCGGGTCGAATGGCGGCCTGCTCACCGGTGTGATGTATACCCAGCGGCCGGATCTGTGGAATGCTGTCGTCTCGGCGGTGCCGTTGCTCGACATGCTGCGCTATCACACCCTGTTGGCCGGCAATTCATGGATGGGTGAATATGGCGATCCGGCCGATCCGGACGAGGGCGCTTTCCTGCGTTCCATTTCGCCCTATCACAATGTCGACGCCAATGGCGAATACCCGGAAATCTATCTCTACACCTCGACCAAGGATGACCGGGTGCATCCTGGCCATGCGCGCAAGATGGCCAATCTGCTCGCCGAGCTGGGTCATCCCTACCTCTATTACGAGAACACGTCGGGTGGTCATGCCGCCGCGGCCAATCTTGAGGAGTACGCGCGGCGCGATGCCTTGCTCTACACCTTCCTGACGCAGAAGCTGATGGATGCCGATGAGCCGGTAACGGATGACGGCGCAACGCCGGAATAGCCCGTATGGCAGCTTGAACAGAAAACCCCCGGAGCCTGGCTTCGGGGGTTTTTCATGTCCGGTTGGCGCGGTTTGGCGCTATTGGGCGTCGCACCTGAAACTGCGCCGTTCGGCATTGGCGGCAGGGATCCGGGACGGGTCTTCAACGATCTGGCGATACAGCACCAGCCCGGTCTGCGTGGGGCTGCTCACAGCGGTCGCGCCGTCCGGGACGGGTGCGGTGCCAGGCCTGTCCAGCCAGATCGCCGGCGCGCGGCCGGCATCGCGATCGCTGAGCGTGAAGATGTTGTTGGTGCGGCTGTCATACAGGCTGATCGAGGCATAGCCGCCATTCCGCGGCCAGCGGGCCTGGATCAGCAAGGGGCCGTGTGACAGGTCAAACGGGCAGATGGAGTAAAGAATATCCGGGCTGGGCCTGACGACATTACGGCTGGCCTCCGTCACGGGGGGCGCGTGCGTCGCCGAATTGATCGCCGCGCCGCCGCTTTCCACCTGCTCCATTGCGCGGGACATGATGAAGCCGGGAATCCAGTTCAGCGTGATCCAGAATCCGAGCACGGCTGCGAGCAGGGCCGCCGCGAGGGGCACGAGGCGACGCATCATGACTGATCCTCGCAGGACAGGCGGTTGATCCGTGGCAGGGCTGCCTGTAGCGGGTCGTCACTGATTGCCGGATCGGGTTGATACAGGCGCAGCGTCAGGGCGAAATCGCCGGCATGGCGAGAACTCATCCAGTAGGCTGGCGCCTCCGGCCTTGATGCTGCGACCACAACATCCATCGAATCCGCCGCGTTTTCCGCCGTGATCGAGTGGGCATTGTCACCATTGACGGCGAGATAGTCGTCTCCGGCGTAGAGGGTCAGGCTCCACCAGCGCGAATCCGGTTGTTGATCGAAGCTGATCCGATAGGTGCAGTTTTCGCGCAGGCGCTGGCCATTCTCATCGCTCGTGGCGTTGAAATAGACAGTCTCCGAACGGTTCAGCGCCAGCAATCCCCGCCGGGCAATCGCCGCCCGCACGGTCGGGCTGGCCGCGGGATCGCCGATCAGGAGATTGGTTCTCCACGGGCCGGACGCCGTACCGCCAATCTCGAACGGGCCAAAGACGAGCAGGACGGCCAGCAATGCGCCGCCCGCCAGACCTGCCACTGCCGCCATTCCGGTTTTGATCCACATTCGAGAAGCTTAGCCGTGGTGTCGTGGCTTGGAAAGTGTGTCGAGCCGGAGCCCGCTGGAGCGCTGTGAAGCTAGGCGGCGTTGGCGCGCGGCGCCATCTTGACCAGCATGGTCTGGATCAGTTTCAGCTTCGCCCTGCCATCTTCCGTCTGCGCCTCACTCATCCCTTCAGCGGATTTGAGGTGACGCATCGCGCGTGCCTGCGCGTCGCTTGAGCACTGGCCGGTGGGAAGAGCGCCCGCAGTCGCCAGCCTGAGCAGTCCGGTCGCCTTGTCCAGCGCCGGGCGATCGCCGGCTTCCACGGCATTGAGGATCTTGCTCTCATCGATGACTTTCATGCCCAGCCCGTCGATGGCGCCGGCCAGCTCGGCCTTCTCCCGGGCGGGATACTGGCCCTTGAGGACGCGGCGCTGGTGAGCCGTGAGCGCGGCGAGCCGTTCGAGGGGTTTATTGGGGCCGCGCAGATACCAGGACAGCATATTCTGTGAACCCAGCAGCCCGTGGGCATAACCGGCCAGCTTTTGCTTGTTGGCCTCGCCGACAAGATTCTCCTCCAATGCCAGCAATCGCTCGAGTTCCTCGTTCGAGTCCGCGGCGCCCTTCAGCAATTCATCGATTGTTTCCGGATGAAGCAGGCGCGCCGAGCGCGCTGCGAACGCCTTGATCAGGGCATCTGTCGGCAATAGGGAGTCGGGGCTCATGACCAGTTTCTGGGCCAGTTCCCGCGCCAGACGAAGTTCGCCGGGCAGGCTTGAGGGGCGCAGACGTTTGGGCCGCTGCAATTCGGTCAGGAGAGATTGGGCGACGACGGCGCGGCAGGCATCCATCTCGCCCTTGCCGATGCTGATCGTCAGGCGTTTGCAGACGTTTGGCGCGAAATTGATCGCATCCGCGCCCTCATCGCCGTCAAACAGGCAGGCGAGCCGCTGAAGTGTCTCGCCCAGATCGCGGCAAGACCCCAGCAGGGCGGTCATCCCGGCGTCGAAACTGATGACTTCCGCCGCGTAATTATCGATTTCAGTCAGCGCGAAATCGCGCACCGGGCTATCCTCGCCAAGCGTCCCGGCCATATCCATCAGGGCCTCGAGCTTGTCGCTGTATCGCTTCGCCGACTTGAGCCGGGCTGCCATCGCAGATCGCAGCAGATAGGCGCGCTGGTCACCCGCATGGATCTCGTTGACGATATCCTTGAATGGTTTGGAGTCCGGGTATTCCGGCAGGCGCTGGGCGCGGGCATCCTGGTAGATCCGGGTCAGGGCCTGCTGGATCAACTCGTTCAGTTGTTTGACATAGCCATGGACATTCGCATCGCCATCCTTGGCGCTGGCGATCGCGACTTTCTGGACCGCATGCTGGAGGTCGGTGCCGGACGCTTCCAGTTGCTCAACGAGGTCAGGCCGGTGGAGCAATTCCATGGGCAGGGCCTGCAAACGCTCGAACCAGGCGGTCAGGACGCGGCGTATCGTGTCGCGGGCGTGGGGCTTGGAGAGGTCTTCCGGTGTCAGGCAGGGCAGGGTGGCGGTGCCGTTCTTGTCATCATCTTCGGCGAATTTCTCCTCGCCGAGCTCGCAGATCGGGACTGACCGGAAAGTGCGCGCTTCCTCGTCATACACTTCCTTGGTGACCCGGACGGAGCCGATCTTGTTCTGGGCGAAGATATCGTGCGCGAGCCGGATCGCCATTTCCCGGTCGTTCTGGGCCTCATGCAAGGTCCAGGCGGCCTTCCGATTCTTCTTCACGAAGACTTCGTAATGCGTGTCGGCAGCCATTGGTATCCCCGGAATATTCAGCCTGAGACTGCGCCAATAGGCTTAAAAGCATATGAACCCGACGCATTCAGGCGGTTCCTGCTTGGCGTGTGGGTGCTGCCGCGTCTATTCTCCCCGTCGAACGGCAGTATTCGGCATCCGGTTCACGGTGCAATGGGCGGAGATGGCATGGCTACAATTGCGCTCGTCGATGACGACGAGAACATCATTACTTCGGTTTCGATCTTTCTCGAGGGTGAGGGGTATAATGTCCGAACCTATAATGACGGCGCGTCTGCGCTGGTCGCGCTGACCGAAGATCCGCCGGATCTCGGAATTTTCGACGTCAAGATGCCGCGCATGGACGGGCTCGAATTATTGCGGCGGCTGCGGCAGTCCTCGAACCTTCCCGTTATCTTCCTGACCTCGAAGGATGACGAGTTCGACGAAGCGCTTGGCCTCAATCTCGGCGCTGATGATTATATCGCCAAACCCTTCTCCCAGCGTCTGCTGGGCGAGCGGGTCAAGGCGGTGTTGCGCCGTGCCCGGCTGGCATCTGAGCCTTTGACCCTCACCGGAGGAGAGCCCGGCGATGCCAAGCCGCTGGACCGGGGCAAGCTCCTGCTCGATTCAAACCGTCATGCCTGTTCCTGGGTGGGTGAGCCGGTTCGCCTGACCGTGACGGAATTCCTGATTCTTCAGGCATTGGCCACGCGCCCCGGCTATGTGAAGAGCCGCGATAATCTGATGGACGCGGCCTATGACGATCAGGTTTACGTCGATGACCGGACAATCGACAGCCATATCAAGCGCATCCGGAAGAAGTTCCGCGAAGTGGATCAAGAGTTTGATTCCATCGAAACCCTCTACGGCGTGGGTTATCGGTACAAGGAAGATTGATGTAGCCGACATGCGCGAGACTGTCAGACGCATCCGCGCCTTCCTTCGTGGCCTCGCGCCGCGGGCGTCGTCGCGTCTGGCACAGCTCATCCTGATGGCCAATTTCGTCGCCCTGGGCGTGCTGGTGGTCGGCATGCTGGCGCTGACCGAGACGCGCCGCGGCCTGGTCAATGCCAAGCTGGACTCGCTGCGAAGCCAGGGCGAGCTGATCGCCAATGTGCTGGCCGAAGGGGCGTCGGACGGAATTCCGGCCCCGGCTCTGCGCAATCACGATGCCCGCGCGCTGTTGCGCCAGCTCTATGTTCCGGCGGAGGCGCGTGTTCTGGTTTTCGACAAGGGCGCAAGCCTGGTCGCCGACAGCCATTTGCTTGCCGATGTCTTTGAAACGTCCGAACTGCCCCCGGCCGGTGCCGATCCTGCCGGGGAGGGCGAGACGAGTGATGCCCTGCCGGTGCGCCTGCTCGACGGGTTCGCGGACATCCTGCGTTCGCCCGAGGAGCGCGCAACCCTGAATCGCGATCTGCGTGATGAAGTGCGCCAGGCAATTGCCGGGGGGATTATTGCGGGCGTCCGGCGCGAGGCCGATGGCCGGCGCGTGGTCTCGGTCTCCATCCCGATTCAGCATGTCCGGGCCGTGGTCGGGGTCGTGACGATTGAATCCTATGATCTTGACCGCCTGATCGATGCTGACCGGCAGGCCTTGCTGCCTTTCATTCTGATTGCGGCTCTGGTGACCGGCATGTCCTCGCTGGCGTTGACCGTTTTCATCGCGCGGCCGATCCGGCGTCTGGCGCGTGCGGCCCATGAGGCGCGGCGGGCCGGCGGGCGGCGGGTCAAAATGCCCGATCTGGGCGCGCGCAATGACGAGATTGGTGAACTCGGTGTGGCGCTGTCGGAGATGACCGATGCGCTCTATGACCGTCTCGATGCGATCGAGAGTTTTGCCGCCGACGTTGCCCATGAGCTGAAAAATCCGCTCACATCGATTCGATCGGCAGCTGAAACCCTGCCCAAGGCGAAGGATGATATTCGGCGTGGCCGATTGCTCGCTGTCATCACTGCCGATGTCGCCCGTCTGGACCGGTTGATCACGGATATTTCCCGTGCCTCCCGCGTCGATGCCGAGCTGGCGCGCGAAGATGTCGGGCCCTTTGATCTGGGCGGGCTGCTGGCCAGCCTCGCCGAGGCCTATAACGAAACATCGTCGAATCAGACGCCGGTTCTGTTTGAGAGTCAGGTTCGCAATAGTCGGGTGCTGGGCCGTGAGGGGCCATTGGGGCAGGTGTTCCGCAATTTGATCGACAATGCCATCACCTTCAGCCCGCAGGGCGGCAAGGTCTATGTCACCGCCGTTCGCGGCCAGCGTGAGCCGCGCGAAACCATGCTCATAATGATCGATGATGACGGCCCCGGAATTCCAGAGGAAAATCTCGAAGCTGTGTTTGACCGTTTCTATACCCAGCGTCCGACAGGCGCGGCCTTCGGGACGCATTCGGGATTGGGACTGGCAATCTCACGTCAGATTATCAAGGCGCATGGAGGCCGCATAACGGCCAGCAACAGGCGCGATGTGACAGGGGCCTGCCTGGGCGCGCGTTTCACCGTCGAGCTGCCGGCGGCACCCGCTCACTGACAATCAAGCTGCTTGTGTTGCAAAAAGACGCTTCCCCGCGGGGCCAAGCCGCGATTAGATGCTTCGCATGATAGGAGTTGTCGTCGTTAGCCATGGCCGTCTGGCCGATGAATTTGTCGCCGCCACAGAGCATGTGGTCGGGCCGATGGATGCGTTTCTGGCTGTCTGCATTGGGCCCGACGACGATATGGAGAAGCGCCGGGCTGATATCCGGCAGGCGATTGCCGATGCCGACCGTGGCGAAGGCGTGCTGGTTTTGACCGACATGTTTGGCGGCACGCCCTCCAATCTGGCGATCTCGCTGCTCGAAGCGGGCAAGGTCGAGGTCATTGCCGGCGTCAACCTGCCGATGTTGATCAAACTGGCCGAGGCGCGGTCACGCGCCGATCTCGATAGCCTGGCCCGCATGGGCGAGGACGCGGGCAAACGTTATATCGCGATTGCGTCCAATGTTCTTGAAGGCTCCGGCAAGTGAGTCGGTCTCAGCGCCGCGTGACTATCTGCAATAATCGCGGCCTGCATGCCCGCGCTGCGGCGAAATTTGTCGAGCTGGCGCAGAGCTATGATGCCGTCATTCACGTCTCGCGTGACGGCGAGACCGTGAATGCAGATTCAATCATGGAATTGCTGATGCTGGCGGCCAGCAAAGGGTCGGAAATCGGTATCGAGGCCACAGGCACCCAGGCAGCGGAAGTCGCCGACGCGCTGGCGGAACTGGTCGAGGCCGGTTTTCACGAAGAAGACTGAGCTTCCGGGCAGCGCTACCTGACCGCCCGGCTCGTCAGTCTGTTTTCTCTCTGTCGACTTCGACTTCCGGGGCGCCTGGCGCAAAATCACCCGTGGCGGATTCCATCATCGGATCATGATCATCGTCGATCATCGGGTCCTCAATGGCGGCAGTTGTGCCTGTGTCCTCGGATTCTGCTTCTGCTTCCGGTGCGGCTGCGGCCATCTCCGGTGCTTCAACGGGTTCACTTGCCAGCGCGGTGATCGCCGGGGCGGCCATCTCGGCATCGGCCTGTGGTGTTTCAGTGAGCGCCTCGACCGCTTCAATGGCAGGCTCGACCGTCTCTGCAGGCTCGGCCGCTGCCACAGGCATTGGCGGCGGGGCGATTACGGGCATTGTGCGATCTTCATCAAGCGGTGCCGCAGCGGCAGTGGCGTTGAGGCCGGCCCGCTCGGTATCGCTGATCGCCGCAGCAGCAGCGACGGCTTCCAGGCTCGGCAGGTCTTCATCGTCCGCGCTGGTGTCCGGCTCTGGCCCGGCTTCAGATACGGGCGCGGCATCGGTCACAGGTTCGGGTGTCGCTTCGGCTGCGTCGGCCGGATCGGTCGCAGCCTCATCAGCTGTGGCGATCGGCGCGTTGTCAGCATTGGTTGTTTCAGGCTCTGAGGTCTCAACCTCAGGCGCTTCAGCTTCCGCCAATTCGGGCTCAGAGCTATCGAGCTCCGGGGCTTCGGCATCGTCGGCTCCGGCGACGACCTCACCATTGGCCGCGCTCTGAGCGGGTTCGGCGGCGGTGCTCACCTCGGCGGCAGTGTCCTCATCAGGCGTAAGTGCGGGTTCTTCGCTGGCGTCATCGCCTTGGGCGACGGCCGAGGCCGCGGCAATTGCGGTCGCGGCGACAGCGGCGGCCAAGGGCTCGGGGCTTGCCGGCTCGGCGCGTGCCGGTTCCAGCGTGCGAACACCCTCTTCAGGCGGGTGACGCAGGACATATTCTGCCAGACGTTCGACCCGGGCGTTGAAACGCCCACCATCGCGGACGCGATTGATGAAACCGCCAATGATGAAGAGGAGAACAGCGCCGCCAATCATTAGCAGGGTTGCGTCCGGGCTGCCGAGGATCGCGCCGGAAACAACGCAGAGGAGGGCCAGGGCCGGCACGTAGAGGAGGCGCCAGGAGCGTGCGAAGAACGCGACCAGTGAAAGCGCCGCGGCGGCGAGGGTCAGGCTCCATTCGGTGAGCTGTTCCATCGGCACAAAACCGAGCGCAGCAATCGCATCGAACAATCCCGATGCGAGGGCCGTTTCCATCCGCCAGCTTGCAAGCCCCGGCATCTGGGCGCCGAGTTCGGCGAAGATATCAATCGATGGCACGCTGGCCATCATCGAGCCGTTCAATTCGGTCAGGAAACTGTGCAGGGCCGGCCATGCTGCGGCGATGGCAGTCAGCGCGAGCGCGAGAACCGACAGCCACCAGTTCAGTGTCCGTGTGACCCCTGAGCGCCCCAGAATTGTTGTCGCATCGGGCGCGGCGCGCATCCAGACATTCCGGGAATGATTGATGATCGCGACCGGGCGTGAGCGCCGGTTCGGTCCTGACTGCACGCGAAGCACGGTCGCTGTATCGCCTGCGGCCAGGGCGCTGGTGCGCTCATCCAGCCGGACATCATGAACGACGCCGTCGCCGTCCGTGACGCGGCCAGTGCCGGCGTCGGAACTGGAAACCTCACCGGAAACAGTGATGAAATCGATCCGGCGTGAACCAAAGGACTGCCCGGCATGGGCGGTTGGCAATTGCGACATAACTCAACGCACCTTGTAAAACACTTGGCGGACAGGGCTTTGTGCCAATCCGGGCCAATCAGCGGTAACTTCTGATTAATCTTACAAGTTCGGTGCCGGAAATAGAACCTGTCTTGTGATGAAGTTTATATAAGGTTTGATCCGTGTGGCGTGGCGGCCTGGGGAAGTGGGGCCCGGACCGCTGCGCGTGATAATTGCGCCGGCGATGGGGCACGCTAGCTTGGCGCCCATGATGCGCTGTCTCCTGGCTCTGTTTTGCCTCTCACTCACCGCCTGTTCCTCCCTGCCCGGAGGATTGCCTGCGCTGTCCGGTCAGCGCGGCGTGTTCCGGCCTGTTGATACCTATCCAACTCCGCCCAATGTCGACCTCATGATCGGCCCGACGGATTGTCGAGGATCGACCCTGGCCGCGCTCGATGCGCCGACCCCGGCTTATCCCGGAGGGCCGTATTCGCGCGGCCGCCAGGGATGGGTCGTCGTTCGTTTCCACGTTTATTCTGACGGTAGTGTGCACCGTGCGCGGGTTGCGCGGGCCGTGCCCGACGGGCCGTTCAACCGCGCCGCAACGCGCGCCGTGTCCAACTGGCGCTTCCGGCCGCTCGAAGGAGTTGAAGTGCTGGAAAACTGCGTCGTGATGTTCGAATTCCGCGCTGGCGAAGTCCAGATTCGCTGATCCATGCCGGCGCTTGACGGGCGGGCAATCCCTGGATGTCCGGGGCTTATGCACGGTTATTGTTCGCGATTTCGCGAGGATCAAATAAGTTATTAAGAGTTTTGCGGTCGCAGGCATCGCCGCCGAGTCCCCGCGCCGTTATCATACTGATTCGTGCGGACCTCGAAATACGGGGGTGAGATCCGCCACAGGGCGAAATTGATGACCGGACAGACCTTCCAGATCGTGACCCTGATCGTCACACTCGGCGCCGTGGCGTTTGCCTTCGCAACAGGGATGTGGGCTTACCGGCTGACCGCTGGCGCGCGTGCCGCACAGACTTTATGGCGTCGCCGCACTTCTGACCTGGAAGACAAAATTGCCCGCGCAGACAGCGTCTTCGGTGCCCATCCGGGCCTCGTTCTGGTCTGGGACGAGCCGCCTTTCGACGAGTCCGACACAGGCTGGGGCCATCCGCGCATTTTTGGCTCGCCGGTGGCGCTGGCCTCGCTGCTGCGCTTCGCCGAAGCCAGTGACGGGCCGGACCCGGCCAGTACGCTGATGGAAGGCCTCGCCGATTATGAAGCGCGTTCAGCCGGTGGTGACGAGACCACATTGCGACTGCGCTTCCAGGAATTGATGCAGCAGGGCAGCCCCTTCTCCCTGACCATATTGGGGCCTGGTGGCCGTTTTCTCGAAGTTGATGGCCGTGCGGCCGGGACGCAGCTGGTCGTCTGGCTTTCGGATTCCACTATTCGTGGCCTTGAGGAATCTGGCGCGCGTGGCCGGGTTGAAGAGGCCCAGCGTCTGGTCAGCAAGGACCCGATGGCCTTCCTCGACATGTTGGGCCGCGCCCCCTTCCCGGCCTGGCGCATGAATGCGACCGGGCGGTTGGAATGGGCCAACCAGGCCTATGTCAACGCGGTCGACGCCGAGACGATTGACGAGGTCCTCCACAAGCAGACCACGCTCGATGCGGCCATGGCCGAGCAGGCTGCCAAAGCGACTGCCAAGGCCGATGTTGTTGGCGATACCCGCGTCATTGTCGTCGGCGGCCGGCGCCGGGCAATGCAATTCCTTGTCTTCCCGGTTTCCGGTGGCGCAGCGGGCTTTGCGCTCGACGTCACGGAAGGGGAGGAAGCGAAGAATGATCTGTCGCGCTTCCGGCGTGCTCACGACGAAACCCTCAACCACATGGCCGAAGCCGTGGTTGTCTTCGACCGTTCCAAGCGGACATCCTTCCACAACACGGCTTTCTCGAAATTGTTCAAGCTCGACGAGGCCTGGCTCAATGACCGGCCGGGCCATGGCCAATTGCTCGACCGCATGCGCGAGAAGCGCCTGCTTCCGGAACAGGCCGATTTCGCGGAGTGGAAGGCCAATGAGCTTGCCCGCTACGAGCTCGCCCCGGGCGATGAGACGCCGGACGAGTTGTGGCCGGTTCCTGATGGCCGAACCTTGCGCGTGGCCCGTCAGCGTCACCCGCTAGGTGGCCTCATGCTGATCTTCGAGGACAAGACCGACGAACTGGCCTTGAGGGCCCGCTACAACACCTTGATCAATGTCCAGCGCGCTACCCTCGACAAGCTCCACGAAGCGGTCGCGGTGTTCGGCGCCAACGGCCGCCTGCAGCTCAATAATAATGCCTTCGAGCAATTATGGGGTTTCGATGCCGAAGAGCTCGACGGGCAGCCCGATTTCGAGACGGTTGCCGAAACCTGTGCGGCCCTGTTTGCCGACGACCGGGTGTGGAATGATATTCGTGGCCGGGTCACGGATCCGAGCCCGCAAGCCCGCAAACAGGTCACCGGCGAAATGCATCGCTCCGATGATCGCGTGCTGACCTATCTGACCCGGCCGCTGCCGGATGGCGCGACCCTGATCTGCTGGGATGACGTTACCGATAGCCGTCGCATCGAAGAGGCGCTGCGCGAGCGCGCCGAGGCGCTGGAAACATCCGAGCGCATCAAGACCGAATTCGTCGAGCATGTGAGCTATCAATTGCGCACGCCGCTGACGACGATCGGCGGCTATGCCGATCTGCTCGCCCAGGGCTTTGCCGGAGAGCTGACCGACCGTCAGAAAGAGCCGATGGCCGCGATCCAGTCGGCGTCGTCCCACCTGGCCAAGCTGATCGATGACATTCTCGATGTGGCCGCGATCGATGCCGGCCAGCTCGAACTTGATCTTGGTGATGTCAATCTTGAGGACGTTGTCCGCGAGGCGGCTGAACTGGTTGCAGCCCGCGCCGACCATAATTCGGTCAAGCTGGATGTCCGCATCGAGGGCGATATCGGCTTGCTGCGGGCTGACCGCAATCGCCTCAAACAGGTCGCGATGAATCTCCTGTCCAACGCCCTGCGCCATGTGCAGCCCGGCGGCGGCATTACGATTGGTGCCCGCCGTGAAAGCGACCAGCTCACCATGTGGGTCAATGATAATGGCGAGGGGATCGCACCGGACAAGCAGGCCACCGTGTTTGATCGCTTTGCCCGCGGTGAGCGTGGCGGTGCCGGTCTGGGTCTGGCGCTGGTGAAGGATATCGCCCTGCTGCATGGCGGCTGGGTCGAGCTGAAATCAGAGCCCGGCAAGGGCACGCTGGTCGCCTGCCATCTGCCCGCCGAGGCACGCAGTATGGCAACGCCCAAGGAGCTCGACCTCACGGGTGTCGTGAATGAGGATGAACGGGTGAGCTCGCAGAGCTAGCGCGTGGCCCGGTAGGGCCAGACGGTCAGCCCTGGTGTTTCGGCATCCGGACGATCAGTCCGTCCAGCTCTTCGGTGACCTTGATCTGGCAGGACAGGCGCGAGGTTTCCGTCACGCCGTCGGCGAAGTCGAGCATGGAGTCTTCCATCGCTTCGCGCGAACCGGTTTTGTCAAACCAGGCCTGGTCAACAAAGACATGGCAGGTTGCGCAGGCACAGGCCCCGCCGCAATCGGCATCAATGCCGGGAACCATGTTGCGGACCGCGCCTTCCATCACCGTCAGGCCGGTGGCGACCTCGATGCTGTGCTCGGTTCCGTTATGCTCGATATAGGTAATCTTGGCCATGCGACGCTCCGGTTCTATGGGTTGGAAATGAACAGCGTTCACTGCGATGTCAAGATTCAGCTTCATCGCTTGCCGTCGCCGCCGCGCTTCGTTAAGCGCGAAGCATGAGCCATTCGCGCCATCTCACCCTGACTGACCTCGCCGCCACGATGGCGCTGGGCGATCGTCTCGCCGCCGTGTTGGTCGCGGGTGATGTGGTCTGTCTTGCCGGCGATCTCGGGGCCGGAAAGACGACCCTGGCACGCCAGGTCATCGCCAGGATGTGTGGCATCGACGACGCCCCGAGCCCGACCTACACCATTGTCCAGGTCTATGAGACCGACGCGGCGGTCGCGCTCTGGCATGTCGACCTCTACCGGATCGAGGCGCCGGGCGAACTGGAACAGCTCGGGCTGGATGACGCTTTCGATGATGCGATCACGCTGATCGAATGGCCGGAACGGCTTGAAGATGACCTCCCCGCCGACCGGCTGGAAATTTCCATAGCCATCACGGGCGCGGGCGTGGACACTGTCCGCGAAGCCCGGATAACAGGGTTTGGAAGCTGGGAGAGCCGCGTTGACGAATTCTGACCGCGCCACTGCGCGCGCAGCCTTTCTTGACCGGGCCGGATGGGCCGGAGCCGAGATCGCGCCACTGCCCGGCGATGCCTCAACCCGTCAGTATTTTCGTCTGTCGAGGCAGGGTGAGCCGGCAATGTTGATGGACGCACCGGCACGCGCGGAAGCGCCGACCTGCCCGCAAGACGCGACACCGGAACAACGCGCAGCCCTCGGCTATAACGCCCAGGCCCGACTGGCCGGTTCCAATCCGGCCGCTTTCGCCGGGCTGGCCAGCGCCCTGGTCGAACGCGGATTTTCCGCCCCACGCATTCTGGCCAGCGATCCCGACCAGGGCTTTCTCCTGCTCGAGGACCTTGGCGACGCGCTCTATGCTCGTCTCTTGCCGGGGCAGATGCATGAGGGGCGTTTGTATTCCGAAGCGGTCGACGCGCTGGCCGCGATCTACCGCTCATCCTTCGCCGACCGGGTCACCCTGGACGGCCGCGACTGGCCACTTCTGCCCTATGATGCCGTCGCTCTGGCGGCGGAGGCCGATCTCTTCCTCGACTGGTTCGCTGCGCGCCATGCCGGTATGACGATCGGCGAAGAGGCGCGGGCCGACTGGACCGAGATCTGGGAGCGCTCATTCCGGCGCCTCGAGAATTGTGCTCCGGGCCTGGTGTTGCGCGACTTCCATGCCGAGAATCTGATCCATCTCCCCGAACGCGAAGGCCATGCCCGCGTCGGCCTGCTGGATTTCCAGGACGCGGTAATCGGCCACCCGGCCTATGATCTCGTTTCGCTGATCGAAGATGCGCGCCGCAGCGTCGACCATAATCTGGCAATCCCGCTCAAGGCCCGCTTTGTCGAGAAGGCCGGGATTGAGGATGCGGCGGGCTTTGACGCCGCCTATGCGGTGCTCGGCGCCCAGCGCAATGCGAAAATTCTCGGGATCTTTGTCCGGCTGGCCCTGCGTGATGGCAAGCAGCGATATCTCGACATGCTGCCGCGGGTCGCACGCCATTATGTTTCCAACCTTCAGCATCCGGCGCTGATGCCCTTGCTGATGTGGACCAAGACGCATGCGCCCTCCGTTTTCGCGGAAGCGCACAAATGACCCGGATCGCGACGGGTATGGCGCTGGCTGCCGGTTTGGGAACGAGGATGCGACCACTCACCAATGACCGGCCCAAGGCGCTGGTCGAGGTTGGCGGCCAGGTTCTGCTCGACTGGGCGCTCGACCGGTTCGAGGCGGCGGGCGTGCAGCGGACCATCATCAATGTGCATCACTTCGCTGACGCGATGGAGGCCCATATCCAGGCCCATCAGCGCGCAGAAAAGCTGATGATTTCCGATGAGCGCGATTGCGTGCTGGAGACGGGCGGCGGTGTCGTCAAGGCGCTGCCCCTGCTTGGTGAGGACCCGGTCTTCATCTCCAATATCGACGCGATCTGGGTTGATGGCCCTGAAGCCGAGCTCGATCGAATGCGGGCCGCGTGGGATGCCGGGCGGATGGATGTCCTGCTGCTGCTCGCCCCGATGCAGGCTACGCTTGGTTTTGACGGAGCGGGTGATTTTTTCCTCGGGGATGATGGCCGCGTTGCCTGGCGCGGCGAGGCGGCGAGCGCGCCCTTCGCCTATGCCGGCGTCCAGATCATGAAGCCTTCCATCATGACGGGCCGGAGCGAGACCCGCTTCTCGATGACTGACGTCTGGCGCGATCTGGTGCCCCGGGGCCGCGTCTTCGGTCTGTCTATGCAGAGTTTCTGGATGCATGTCGGGGATCCGCAAGCGGTCGCTGCGGCCGAGGCGCGTCTGGCGAGGTGAGCGAGAGCCTGTTCGATACGCCGGCCCCGCGCCTTTTCACCCTGCCACCCCAGGCCGACTTCCTGCGATCCATCGCCCGACGCCTGCGGCTTGAATTCAATGTCGAGACCCATCCTGACGCGCTGACCCGTGTCCTGATCCTGACCCCGACCCGGCGCGCCGCCAAGGCCCTTGGCGACGCCTTTGCCGAAGAGGCCGGCACTGGCGTTGCCCTGTTGCCGATGATCCGTCCGCTCGGCGATATCGATGTCGATGATCCGCCGTTTGAACCGGGCGAACTGGCCGGTATTGCGCCGCCAGCCGTGTCCGCTTCGCGCCGCCGCTTCGAGCTGGCACGCCTGATCCTGGCCAAGGAGGCCGCATTGGGGCGCGAGATCGGGATTGGCGGTGCTCTCGCCCTGGCCGAACCGCTTGGTGCGCTGCTTGACGATCTGGCGACCGAGGATGTGACAGATCTTTCCGTCCTCGACGAAGCGCTGAAGGAACATTTGCCGGCCGACCGCCGCGAGGCTGTCGAATTCCTCAATATTGTTGGCACGATCTGGCCAATGCGGCTGAAGGAGCTGGGGCTGGTCGATAGTGCCGCGCGGCGCTCGATCGTCCTGGGGGCCCTGGTCGAGCGCTGGGACCGACAGCCGCCATCGCATCCGGTTCTGGTTGTTGGCTCGACCGGTTCAATCCCGGCCGCGCGCGACGTAATGCGGTGTGTCGCGCAACTGCCGCAAGGCGCCGTGGTTCTGCCGGGCTTCGACTGGGATGCCGATGACAAGGCCTGGGAGCATATTGACGACTCTCACCCGCAATGGGCGATGAAGGCTTTCGTCAGTGATTTCGGGATCCACCGCAAACAGGTCCGCCAATGGCCAGGCTCGGCCGAGGACGCCCCGGCGCGGGCCCGTCGCCGCGTCATCGCCGAATCCCTGCGGCCGGCCAAGGCGACCGATGACTGGCTTGATCGCGTCGAACAGCTCAAACAGCAATATGGCGAAGACTATTTCGCACGCGGCCTTGATGGGCTCTCCCTGGTCGAGGCCCCCGACCTGCTCGCCGAAGCGCGCATCTGCGCACTCCTGCTGCGCGAGACCCTCGATACGCCCGGCAAGACGGCCATCCTGGTGACGCCGGATCGCGGCCTGGCACGGCGTGTCGCAGCCGAGATGGACCGGTTTGGTGTCCGGCTTGATGATTCTGGTGGTGCGGCACTGTCGGAGACCCATGCCGGTGCCTTCCTCTTGCGCCTCCTCGATGTTGCGGAGGACCCGGGCAGTGTCGTGGCCCTGTCGGCGCTATGGGGTTCGCCGCTGTTTGCCGCCGGGCTGGAGCGCGGGCTGGTGCATGGTGTGCTCGGCAAGTTCGAGGCTGAAGCCTTGCGCGGCGTCCGGCCGGGGCGCGACCTGGCAGCGGTCCGCGCGCGCCTCGATGGCAAATATGTCGATCTGTTCGATGATGATCGCGCGGCGATTGAAGCCATACTGACGCAGATGCAGGCCGCCATGGCGCCGCTCGAGCCGGATGAGCAACTCCCTGCCGCCGTCTGGGCCGAACGCCATGCCCGCGCCGCCGAAGCGCTGGCCTCGAGCGCCGAGCGTGAGGGGGCGGTTCGCCTCTGGGCGGGTGAGGGCGGCGATGCGGCCGCCGGTGTGCTGCGTGAATTGCTCGGTGAGACCGAGAGCCTGCCGCCGATGCGCCTGTTTGAATATGCCGGGGCGTTTCGCGAGCTGGTGCGGGCGCGCCGGGTCCCGCCGCGCCTGGGCGTGCATCCACGCTTGCAGGTGCTCGGTCCGCTCGAGGCGCGCCTGATCGGGGCCGACCGGATTGTGCTGGCGGGCCTGAATGAGGGTGTCTGGCCGGCGGGGCTGGGGGTGGATCCCTGGCTCTCTGCGGGCATGCGCAAGGTGCTCGAACTGGGTGCGCCGGAGCGCCGGCATGGTCTGGCCGCACATGATTTCGCCCAGCTCGCTTGCGGCGCCGAAGTCTTTCTGACCCGGGCCACCAAGGCCGATGGCGCGCCGACGGTAGCCTCGCGCTGGGTTTGGCGTCTCAAGACGCTGGTCGAGGGCGCAATGGGGCGCGATGCGGCCGGCGAGGCGCTGGAGCCCGCCGAGCCCTATGCCGCCATTGCCCGTGACCTCAACGCGCCCGGCCTCGGTCCGAAACCGGCACCCAAGCCAGAGCCGCGTCCGCGCGTCAGCGCCCGGCCGCGAGGCCTGTCGATTACCGAGATCCGCACCTGGGTCCGCGACCCCTATTCCATCTATGCCCGCCGCATTCTCGGCATTAACCGGCTCGACCCGGCCGATATGCCGATTGGCGCGCGCGAGCGCGGTACGGCTCTACACGACGCGCTGGAAGAAGCGTTTGCAGACTGGCTGGAGGTGCTGCCTGAGGATGCCGAAGCACAACTGGTCGAGGTTTCGCGGCGGCATCTGGTCAAGGCCGGCTTTGCCCCCGAGGAACTGGTGGTCGAACTGCCCCGCTTTGCCCGCGCCGCCCGCTGGCTGATCGCCTGGGAGCGCGTCCGCCGCGCTGAAGGCATCACAATTGCCAAGTTGGAGGTCCGGGGGAGCCTGGTCCTGAACCAGGCCGGTGGAGATTGGGTCTTGAGCGGCCGTTCGGACCGCTTCGACCGACGTGCCGATGGCCGCCTGGATGTTATCGACTACAAGACCGGCACCGCAGCCAAGCCGAAAGTCGTCGCCGCCGGTTTTGATCCGCAATTGCCGCTGACGGCCGCGATGGCCCGTGTGCCGGGCGTGTTCGAAGGCCTCAACGGGGAGCCGGCCGGGCTTTATTATGTTCGCCTACCGGGCAACGCCGAGGGTGGCGAGGAGGCGCAAATTCACTCAATGCCTCAGAAAAAGCCGGTCACTCCCCCGGCCGATGAGATGGCCGCGAAGGCGCTGGAGGATCTGCGCGAGTGGATCGATCGCTTCGATCGCGAAACGGAGCCCTATCTTTCCCAACCCCGCGCGCAATACGTCAATGATTATGGTGATTACGATCATCTCGCCCGGCGCGGCGAATGGGCCAGTGCACCCGGTGGCGGCGATGAGGGTGGCGAGACATGAGCGAGCCGGGTTTTGATCCAGATATCATCAAGGGGGCCACCGCCGAGCAGGACCTTGCTGCCGATCCGGCGGCGAGTGTCTTCGTCGAGGCCAATGCCGGTTCCGGTAAGACCCGCGTCCTGGTCAATCGCGTTATCAATATCCTTTTGAATGGCACCCAGCCCGACCAGATCCTGTGCGTGACCTATACCAAGGCCGCCGCCGCAGAGATGAAGGAACGCCTGTTTGACCGGCTCGGTCACTGGTCGGTCATGCCGGACGGCAAGTTGGGCGATGAGCTGGAAAAACTTGGCCAGGAACGGCGCGATGCACCTTTCCTCGCTTCGGCCCGCAAGCTGTTCGCGATGGCGCTGGAAACGCCCGGCGGGCTGAAAATCCAGACCATTCACGCTTTCTGCGAAAACCTGCTGCGGCGCTTCCCGCTCGAGGCTGGTGCGCCTCCAGGCTTCAAGACGCTCGATGACAGTGAAGCGGCCAAAGTGGTCGAAACGGCCCGGCGGCGCACGCTGCAGGAGTTGGACCGCGATACGGTCGACACATTGTTGCAGGCGGGCGGCCCCGACGCGCTCGGCAATATCCTGCGCTGGACGCGCTTCAACCGCCACAAACTGCGCGATGCGCTGGAGGGGGCGGGCGATCCCGACGCTCTGATCGGCCAGATGTATGCACTGTTTGATCTGCCGATCGGGACACGATCCGCCGCGATAAAGGCCGAGGCCTGGGCTGCCGCACCGCATGTCCATCTCGCCGAAGCGGTGATCGCGCTGCGCCATTATGGCGGCTCGACCGATCAGACCCGCGCCGCTGCGCTCGATACAGCGCTCAATGCCGCGACGCCGGACCTGGCCTTTGACGCCTGTTTGCCGGCCTGGTTCATCAGCAATGGTGAGGGTAGTCGGGCCAAATCACTGGTCACCAAGGCCTGTGCAAAGGACGCGCCCAGCCTGCCCGGCCTGTTCGACGCCGAAGCCGAGCGCATGGTATTGGCACGCGACCAGGCCCGCACAGCCCAGGTCGCCGAGGCGAGCGCGGCGGCACTTCGGGTCGCGACGTTGTTCCTCGACGCCTATGACGCGGAAATGCTGCGGCAGCGCGCGCTCGATTTTGATGATCTCATCGTCCTGTCGGGTCATCTCCTGAGCGAGGCCAATCCCTTCTCCGGCTGGGTCGGCTACAAGCTTGATGGCCGTCTGGCGCACGCGCTGGTCGATGAGGCCCAGGATACCGCGCCGCGGCAATGGGACATGATCGGATCGCTCACCGCTGAATTCTTCGCCGGAAAGGGCGCGAATGAGGACGCGCGCACCCTGTTCGTGGTCGGTGACGAGAAGCAGTCGATTTATTCCTTCCAGGGTGCCGAGCCGGCCCGCTTCATCGCCGAGGGTGATGCGCTGGGCGAGCGGGCCGATGCGGCCGGGCTGAAATTCACGCGTCCGGCGCTCGATGTCAGCTTCCGCTCGGCGCCGGAAATCCTGCAGGCTGTCGACCAGGCCTTTGCGCCGATTGCCGCCACTGCGCCGGAAACCAAATTCCAGAATACCGATCCGGCGCGCCCCTTCGCCTTCTACAATAATCACAAGGCGGCCCGATCCGGGATGCCGGGCTGTGTCGAATTCTGGCCGTCCGTGCCCAAGCCGGAAACGGTCGAGGAAAGTTCGATCTTCGATCCGGTCGATACGCCGGGGCGCGGTACGGCGCGGGATATACTGGCGCAGACCCTGGCTGCGGAAATCCGCGCGATGATTGATCGTGGGGATGCGGTCTGGGAAGAGACCGGCGGACGCTTCGAGCAGCGCCCGGTCCAGCCCAAGGATATCGCCATCCTCGTCTGGCGCCGCACGGGCGGTTTCTTCGAGGAAGTGATCCGCCAGCTCAAACTCGCCCAGGTCCCTGTTGCCGGTGCCGACCGGATGGTGTTGCGCGAACAGACCGTGGTGAAAGATCTTCTGGCGCTGGGGCGTTTGGCGATTACGCCCGGTGATGATCTGGCGCTGGCGGAATTGCTCAAATCGCCCTTCTTCGACCCGGTCTCCAGCACGACGCCGCCGATTGATGATGCGGCCCTGTTTGATCTGGCCGAGAGCCGCCGCAACAGCCATCGCGGCGCGCTCTGGAATGCGCTCTTCACCTCGACCGATCCGCGCTTCGCCGAAGCCCGTGCGGCGCTGACCGAATGGCGCAATAAGGCCGATAATGAAGGGCTTTACGACGTTTATTGCGGCTTCCTCAATGCCCGCACCCCGACCGGGGAGAGCCGCTGGGCGCGGGTCCTGGCACGGCTGGGTGAGGAGGCGCGTGATCCGGCAGAAGTCTTCCTGGGGCGTGCGCTCGAGCATGAGCGTGAGCATGGTGGGGCGATGGCGAGTTTTGTCGCCTCGCTGCAGGGCGAAGAGACCCAGCTCAAGCGCGAGATGAGTACGGACCGGGACGAGGTCCAGGTGATGACGGTTCATGCCTCAAAGGGGCTTGAGCGGCCTGTCATTATCCTGCCGGATACCACGCGTTCGCCTGCTACGGGCAAAGGGGAACCTATCTTCAGTCATGCAGTAGCCGGTCTGATCTGGTCGCAACGCAAGGCCGAGGATCCGCCACTCGTTGCCGAAATGCGCGAAACCGATGCGGCCAGGGCCCAGGCCGAGCATGGCCGCCTGCTCTATGTCGCGCTGACGCGGGCGCGCGACCGTCTGATCGTCTGCGGCTGGCGTCAGGGCCGGGGCCCCGGCAGCGTGGCCAAGGACAGCTGGTACACGCAATTGGCGGCGCAATGGTCCGGTGATGACTGGGCCGAGTTCGAGACCCCGCTCTCGACGCGTGTCGAGGGGATTGGTGCGGGCCTGCGACTGGGCGCTGCGCCGGTCGCGCTGGGCACACATGATCGCGCCGCGGCGGCGAAAGTGACGCTGCCCGCCTGGGCGATTGAACCGGCTACCAGCGAGGCGGGCGCCCTGCGCGCGATTGCGCCTTCGCGCTTGCTGGCCGATGAGGAGATGGCGGAGGCGGTCGTCTCGCCCCTGCTCGATCCGGGTGGCCAGCGCTTCCGGCGCGGTGAGGTCATCCACAAATTGCTCGAAACCCTGCCCGATCTTGACCCCGCCCGCCGGCGCGAGGCGGCGGCACGTTTTGTCGCGGCCCAGCCGGATCTCGACGCGGCGACCCGGTCCGTCATCATCGAGGAAACCCTGGGCATTCTCGACCATCCCGATTTCGCCGCCCTGTTCGGTCCGGGCAGCCGCGCCGAAGTTGCCCTGACCGGCACGGCACCGGGATTGCCGCCGGGCACAAAGGTGCGCGGACAGGTCGACCGGCTGGTGGTGACGGATCACGAAGTCCTGATCGTTGACTACAAGACCAATCGTCCGCCGCCGGTTGATGTCGATGGGGTCGCGCGGGTTTATCTCGGCCAGATGGCCGCCTACCGCGCCCTGCTGCGCAGCCTGCATCCCGGCAAGACGGTGCGTTGCGCCCTGTTGTGGACCGATGCGGCCCGTCTGATGGAAATCCCCGCAGAATTGCTGGACGGTGTCCTGTCAGGTGCAAACTCTTGACGATTGACCCGGCGCTGCTTACCTCACGCCTCATGTAATGGGTTTGGAACAACCGGACCCGCCCCGAACAAAGGAGTAGCCCATGGCGACGAAAGCGGTCAGCGATGATTCCTTCGAGTCTGATGTCCTCAATGCGGATCGTCCCGTGCTTGTCGATTTCTGGGCCGAATGGTGCGGCCCGTGCAAGCAGATTGCACCCGCGCTTGAAGAATTGGCCGAGGAAATGGCCGGCGAACTCACTGTCGCCAAGGTGAATATCGACGACCATCCGTTGACGCCTGGCAAGTATGGCGTTCGCGGCATCCCGACCCTGATGATTTTCAAGGGCGGCCAGGTGGCCTCGACCAAGATCGGCGCGATGGCCAAGGGCAAGATCACCGAATGGGTCCGCGAGACCCTCTCGGCCTGATCGGGCTCCACACGGCCAGTCAGAATTGAGAAACGGGCTCCTTTCGGGGCCCGTTTTTCTTTGTGCCTCAGCCCGGCGTCTGGTGTGGTGCGGCACCGCCCAGGGCCAGGGCTTCGCCGGCCAGATAGAGCGAGCCCCCAATCAGGATACGCGGGGCGGGGACTTCCTTGGCCGCATTCTTGACCGCCAGCAGCAGGCTGGTGGCTGTCTCCGCCCTGAGGTCGGCGGCATTGGAGGCGGCAGCAACCGCGTCGGCTGTCTGCGACCCGCCGCGCCCGGAACTGAATTCGACCGCGATCAACCGCCTCGCCAGGCCGGCAAATTGCGAACACCAGCCTTCGACGTCCTTGTTGGGCGAGAAGCCGGCAATGATGACCAGCGGCCGGTCCTCGCGCTCATCCATATCGGCCAGGGCGTGGGACAGGGCGGCAGCGGCAGCCGGGTTATGGCCGCCATCAAGCCAGAGCTCGGCATTATGGCTGCGGGCAATCTCGCCGAGCGGTCCCCGTGTGATGTTCTGCAGGCGTGCCGGCCAGGTGGCGTGGGCAATGCCGTCGGCGACACATTTTTCCGGCCATTGCAGCACAGCGGCACAGGCCGCCGCGGCGCCGGCATTATCGATCTGGTGCGGCCCGATCAGACCCGGGCTGGGCAGGTCCCAGACACGGCTTTCGTCTTCATAGGTCAGGCGGCCGTGTTGCTGATAGGCCCGGAAGTCCTGGCCCCAGACATAGGCGAGTGCACCCACGCGGCCCGCTTCCTGGAGCAGGGCGGCCTCGGCCTCCGGCCCTTGACGGCCGATAATGGTCGGGACGCCGAACTTGCAGATCCCGGCCTTCTCGCGTGCGATGGCCGCGATGTCATTGCCGAGGAATTCCTGGTGATCGAGCCCGATCGCGGTGATGACGCACAGGACGGGTTTGGCAATCACATTGGTGGCATCAAAGCGGCCGCCGAGCCCGACCTCGAGAATAAGCAGGTCAGCCGGGTGTTCGCTGAACAGCAGGAAGGCGGCGGCCGTGGTGATTTCAAAGAAGGTGATCGGCTCACCGAAATTCGCCGCTTCACAGCGCGCAAACGCCTCGATCAGGGCCTGGTCGCCAACCGGCTGGCTGTCGATCTGGATGCGTTCGTTGAAATCGACCAGATGCGGCGAGGTGTAGACATGCACTTTCTGGCCATTGGCCCGCGCCATATGAGCCAGATAGGCGCAGGTCGAGCCTTTGCCATTGGTGCCGGCGACATGGATGGTCGGCGGCAAGTGATCCTGCGGGTTTCCCAGCGCTGTCAGAAGACGCTGCAGCCGCCCCAGCGACAGGTCGATCTTTTTCGGGTGAAGCCGTGCAAGCCGCGTCAGCGCGTCGTCAATGTCCTGGCGTCGGGTGCTCATGCGATCCTCCGTCCGCCGCCACATGGTCAGGCGAGGGCGGTGCCAGGCGGCCGGGGGTGGACGCGCTTGGACGTTTCATCAGCACGCGCAGCATGCGAGCCAGCGTTGCCGGGATTTCGTGACGGTGGACGACCTGGTCGATCATGCCCTTTTCCAGCAGGTATTCGGCGCGCTGGAAACCCTCGGGGAGTTTTTCCCGGATGGTCTGTTCGATCACGCGCGGCCCGGCAAAGCCGATCAATGCGCCCGGTTCGGCAATCTGGACATCGCCGAGCATGGCGTAGGAGGCGGTGACGCCGCCCGTGGTCGGATCGGTCAGCACGACGACATAGGGCAGGCTCGCATCGCGCAGCATCTCGACGGCAATCGTGGTGCGCGGCATCTGCATCAGCGACAGCGCGCCTTCCTGCATGCGTGCGCCACCTGCGGCGGTGAAGACGATCAGGGGCGCGCGTTTGGCAATCGCGGTCTCGGCGGCCTTGATGAAGCTCTCGCCGGCGGCCATGCCGAGTGAGCCGCCCATGAAGGCGAAATTCTGCACCAGCACGACGGATTCAACGCCGCCAATGCGGCCGACGGCAATCGCCATCGCATCGTCGCGCCCGGTCTTCTTGCGCGCGGCAGCGATCTTGGAGACATAGGTCTTCTCGTCGCGGAACTTCAGCGGGTCCTTCGGGACTTCCGGTGTGTCGAGCTCCTCAAACGCGTCGTCGAAGGTGAACTGGAAACGCCAGGCAGGCCCGATACGCATGTGATGACCCGCAGGCGTGACGAATTGGCCAGCCTCCAGATCCTTCTGGAACACCATCTCGCCCGAGATCGGACATTTGACCCAGAGATTGTCGGGCGTGTCCCGCTTGGAGAAGATTTTCGACATCCCCGGCGGGGTGATCTTGGAAAGCCAGTTCATCTCTGAATCCCGATCCCTCATTGTCCGTTTCTCATCGTTTGACGCCGTGTGTGGCGGTAGACAAGGTTTTCACCAATTTCACAGCGCCCGCAACACCGCCATCATGCATGGCATCGACAATCGCCGAACCCACCACCACAGCATCCGCGCATTGCGCGATCGCCCTGGCCTGTTCCGGCGTGCGTACACCGAAACCGACGACGACCGGCAGGCCGCTGGCTGCCTTGACGCGCGCCACGGCATTGCCGACATCGGTGACCGCACCGGAACCGGTTCCGGTCACGCCTGTCGTTGAGACGTAATAGACGAAACCCGAAGTGTTTTCGACCACAGTCGCCAGCCGCTTGTCATCGGTTGTCGGGGTGGCTAGGCGGATCATCGAGATGCCGAGCTTGGCCAGATGCGGCCGCAGCACGGCGTCTTCTTCCGGCGGCAGGTCGACGCAGATCAACCCGTCGACACCGGCCTTGGCCGCGGCCTTGGCGAATTTTTCCCAGCCCATGGAATGGATCGGATTGGCATAGCCCATCAGCACGATCGGCGTGGTGTGATCATGCTTGCGGAAATCCTGCGCCTGTTGGAGCGTGCCCTTCAGCGTCATCCCCGCATCAAGCGAGCGCAGGGCGGCGGCCTGGATCGAGGCGCCATCGGCCATCGGATCGGTAAAGGGCATGCCCAGCTCGATCACATCGGCGCCGGCCTCGGGCAGGGCCGCCAGCAGGCCGGCGCTGTCGCCATCGCCGGCCATGATATAGGCGACAAAACCGGGTCGGCCCCAGGCTTCCAGCTCGGAGAAACGGGTGGTGAGGCGATTTTTCATGTCAGAGGTCTGCTCCTGCGGGCGTTGGCCGATAAGGTCTCACATCTTGAAGCCTCACGCCTCACCCTTCTTCATCGCATCGACATAGGCGCGCAGCACCGCATTGATGCGGGTCTGATAGCCTTTGCCCTGCGCCTTGAAGAAGCGGAGAATGTCGACGTCAAGGCGGAGCGTGACCTGTTCCTTGGTCACAGGCATCCGAAGCTCGGCCTTGGCGAACCATGCCTCATCAAGCTCGGGGATGTCAGAATAATCGATATCCTCGTCAGGCATGTTCGCGATCTCGGCGACACGCTCCTCGGAGACGTGGAGATCACTGAGTTTCTTGCGAATAATGGCCATGATAGAGCGCCCTTTCCTTCCTGTTGGCCCGCCGCGCCGAGATGAGGCGCGTGCGGCCCTGCCTGTCGGTGTGAACGATAGCGATGATGGCGCGGTCTTTGATCAGACCGATCGATATTTCGCGCAATTCGCCATAATCCACCCTGTCGTCGACAATGGTGAAAACCGGGCCATCAAAGGCCTGCACGGCCTCCTGAAAACTCAGCCCGTGCTTGGCGATATTGGCCGCGTTCTTCGCCTCATCCCATTCGAACATGAGGCATTGTAACTACAAGTGTCGTTACAATCAAGCCGCTCTGATTGCTTTTGGTAGTCCGCCAGGACTTTGCACCGGCTCGGCTATCAGCGGAAATGTCCGGAGAACCACGGACCCGATGGTCGATCACTGGTCATTCCAATGAAGCGGCACCACATCGAGCTAGCACCGGCGAGGACATCCGAAGCAATCGTTTGCTGGATGGATTCCCCTGGCTCCAACTCATACGGTATTGGCTCTCCGATGCGCGTACCAACGTCGCCAAAATGGAACCCAATACACTGCAGTAACCCTGCCCGAGGCTCAGGCGTTGAGTTCACAAACAGTATCCGGGCTGTTGCTGGGCTTTCGTCGGCTTCTGGCATTTCCCACTCATCTTCGGTCCGACGGACGTAGTGATCTCGGGTCCGGAAGAAGGTGACCACGGCCACCACTCCATCACTTTGCTGCCAAGTGCCAACCGGGTTGGTGACATGGGGTCGTGCTGCAAAGCAGGCCGAAGACAGCCCCACTGAGAGCACTAAAGCCGTGATGATCCTCATAACTTCACCCCCAGCATCTCAGCCACTTGCGGCACATCCTTGTCGCCGCGGCCGCACATATTCATCAGGATCATGCCCTTGGGCCCCAGCTCCTTGGCCAGATCGCGGACGCGCGCCAAAGCATGAGCGGGTTCCAGTGCCGGGATGATGCCTTCGAGCCTGGAGCAGATCTGGAACATTTCCAGCGCTTCGGTATCGGTGGCCGAGACGTATTCGGCGCGCTTCATGTCGTGCAGGAAGGCGTGTTCCGGGCCGATGCCGGGATAGTCCAGACCGGCGGAGATGGAGTGGGCGTCGATGATCTGGCCGTCATCATCCTGCAGGAGATAGGTGCGGTTGCCGTGGAGTATGCCTGGGCGGCCGCCCTTGAGGCTGGCGGCGTGCTTGTCCGTGTCCAGGCCCAGGCCGGCGGCCTCGACGCCGATCAGGCGGACATCCTCATCATCGATGAAGGGGTGAAACAGGCCCATCGCATTGGAGCCGCCACCGATACAGGCGACGCAGGCATCGGGAAGCCGTCCGGTGCGTTCCAGGATCTGCTCGCGGGCTTCGCGGCCGATGATGGACTGGAAATCGCGCACCATGGCCGGATAGGGGTGCGGGCCGGCCACGGTGCCGATGACGTAGAAGGTGTCATGCACATTGGTGACCCAGTCGCGCAGGGCCTCATTCATCGCATCCTTCAGCGTGCCAGTGCCGGAGGTGACGGGCACGACTTCGGCGCCGAGCAGTTTCATGCGGAAGACATTGGGCGATTGGCGCGCGACATCGGTGGCGCCCATGAAGACGGTGCAGGGCAGGCCGAAACGCGCCGCAACCGTGGCCGTGGCGACGCCATGCTGGCCGGCGCCGGTCTCGGCGATGATGCGGGTCTTGCCCATGCGCAGGGCGAGCAATACCTGGCCGAGGCAGTTATTGATCTTGTGGCTGCCGGTATGATTGAGCTCATCGCGCTTGAGCCAGACCTGGGCGCCGCCGAATTCCTCGGTCAGACGCTCGGCGAAATACATCGGGCTCGGCTTGCCGACATAATCGCGCAGGAATTCATCCATCTTGTCGGTGAAGGCCGGGTCGATCTTGGCCGCCTCATAGGCGGTTTCCAGTTCGAGGATGAGCGGCATCAGGGTTTCCGCGACATAACGGCCGCCGAAATCGCCGAAACGGCCGTTATTGTCGGGCCAGGCCGAGAGCGAATTGGGTCGGGTGTCGACGGGCGCAGTCTCGCTCATGGCGCTCTCCTTCAGGTCAGGCCGGGCGCCGGCTGTGCCAGCGCGTCGGCAAAAGCTTGTATCCGTGCCGCATCCTTGATGCCCGGCGACGATTCAATGCCCGAGGACACGTCGACCGCCTTCGCGCCGGAGGCAGCAACAGCTGCCGCGACATTGCTGGCATCAAGACCGCCGGACAAGAGCCAGGGCACAGATAGGTTCAGGTTTTTCAGCAGGCCGTAATCATAGGTCTCACCCCAGCCGCCGGGCCGGCTGGCGCCCCGCGGCGGTTTGGCGTCGAACAACAGCATGTCGGCGACGCGGTCATAGGCACGCGCGGCCTCCAGGTCGCTCGCGTCGGCCACCGGGACAGACTTGATAATCCCCTGGCGAGCATAGGCACGCGCCTGGACCACGCGCCGGGGGTCTTCCGAACCGTGCAGCTGGATCCAGTCCGGACGCATGGCGTCGCGGATCTGGGCCAGGAGGGCGTCATCGGGGTCGACCATTACGGCGACGGTCTCGGTGCCTTGCGCCAGATGCGCCAGTTCGCCAGCCAGGGCTGGTGTGACATGGCGCGGACTGGCGGGGAAAATCACATAGCCGGTCCAGCGCGCGCCGGCCTGCACGGCAGCGGCGACATCACGCCCGGTTTTCAGGCCACAGAATTTGATTTCGGTCATGCCGGTGGAGTTAGCGCGTCGCCGCCCGGAGGGAAACCCGCTTGTCGCCGTCAAACCGGAGGACCGGCGCTAAACAGCCGCTGTGAACAGCCGCAAGTGTTCGCTGCTGGTCAGGCTGGTGTCGATTTTGAGGCCCGCGAGGCATCGACGCGTTCGCGCAATTCCTTGCCGGTCTTGAAGAAGGGAACGTGTTTTTCCTTGACGGCAACACTGTCGCCGGTGCGTGGGTTCCGACCGACGCGGGGCGGACGGTGGCGTACCGAGAAAGCACCGAAACCGCGCAGTTCGACACGTTCGCCGCGCGCCAGGGATTCAGTAATGCCATCAAGAATCGTGTTGACCACGCGCTCGACATCCCGGTGATAGAGATGCGGGTTGGCCTCGGCCAGTTTGTCGATCAGCTCGGATTTGATCATGCGACAGCTCCACGCCTGAAAGTTCAAACCTGACCTTTGCGACCGCTCGCGTCAATGAGTCAGATTCAAAAAAACGGCCGGAGCGAGGAGCTCCGGCCGTTCATTCTACTCATCCCCGCAGGGACAAGCGATCCTATTCGCCTTTGTCAGCATCCTTCTCGCGCATTGCTGCACCGAGAATGTCACCGAGTGAGGCACCGGCATCGGACGAGCCGTATTGCTGGACCGCATCGCGTTCATCGGCGATTTCAAGCGCCTTGACCGAGAGCGAAACACGGCGCGAAGCCTTGTCGACATTGGTGATGCGGGCATCGACCTTGTCGCCGACCGCAAAACGCTCCGGACGCTGTTCGGCACGATCGCGCGACAGGTCGGACTTGCGGATGAAGGCTTTGACAGCTGCGTCGTCGCCGAAGGTGACTTCGATACCGCCAGTGGTGATTTCGGTGACCGTACAGGTCACGGTGTCGCCACGGTTGGCACCGGAGGAATCCATCGGATCGCCGGCCAGCTGCTTGATGCCGAGGGAGACGCGTTCCTTGTCGATGTCGACATCGAGAACTTTTGCGTCAACCAGGTCACCCTTCTTGAAGGCTTCGATGGCTTGCTCGCCCGACTGATCCCAGGAGATGTCGGAGAGGTGAACCATGCCGTCGATTTCGCCTTCCAGGCCAACGAACAGACCGAATTCGGTGATGTTCTTGACTTCACCCTGGATCTGCGAGCCGGCCGGATAGGTTTCGGCGAAGACTTCCCATGGATTGCGCTGGGTCTGTTTGACACCGAGCGAGATGCGGCGCTTGTCGGCGTCGACATCGAGAACCATGACTTCGACTTCCTGGGAGGTCGAAAGGATCTTGCCTGGGTGGATATTCTTCTTGGTCCAGCTCATTTCGGAGACGTGGACCAGGCCTTCAACGCCTTCTTCGAGTTCAACGAAGGCACCGTATTCGGCGATATTGGTCACGCGGCCCTTGAATGTCGCGCTGACAGGGTATTTGGCGGCAACGCCTTCCCATGGGTCGGACATCAGCTGCTTCATGCCGAGCGAGATACGCTGGGTCTCTTTATTGATCTTGATGATCTGAACTTTGACGTTCTGACCGACTTCAACGACTTCGGACGGATGACCCACGCGGCTCCACGACATGTCGGTGACGTGCAGCAGGCCATCAATGCCGCCGAGATCAACGAATGCGCCGTAATCGGTGATGTTCTTGACGATACCGTCACGGGCTTCGCCCTCGGCCAGCTGACCGACGAGTTCTGCACGCTGTTCGGCACGCGATTCTTCAAGCACGGCACGACGCGAAACGACGATATTGCCGCGCGGACGGTCCATTTTGAGAACGGCGAATGGCTGTTCCTGGTTCATCAGCGGGCCGACATCGCGCACAGGGCGGATATCGACTTGCGAGCCGGGCAGGAAGGCGCTAGCGCCGCCCAGATCGACCGTGAAGCCACCCTTGACGCGGCCGACGATGGCACCGTTGACAGGTTCTTTCTTTTCGAAGGACTGCTCGAGGCGATCCCAGCTTTCTTCGCGGCGGGCCTTGTCGCGCGACAGCATGGCTTCACCGAGGGCGTTTTCGATACGCTCGAGGAAGACTTCGACTTCATCACCCACTTTGGGGGCTTTGGAACCAGGACCGGTAAATTCGCGGACCGGAATACGGCCTTCGGTCTTGAGACCTACGTCGACGACGACGGCATCATTTTCAATGGCGGTGACAATGCCCTTGATGACCTGGCCTTCGGCAAGGTCGCGGCCGGCCAGGCTCGCTTCGAGCATGGCGGCAAAATCGTCGGTCGTCGGGGTAAGGGTTTCGGTAGACATGTAAGAGGTTGCTCCAGAATGCGATGCGAGCCGCAAAATGCGGGGTAGTTCGCATCGCTGGGCCAGATTGGCCCGGCAAGGGGTTTTTCCATGGGCGCCAATATCGAAACCCGCTGCGATCCTGAAATCGCGCGCGTTTTGAAGTCGGTAAGCCCGGTTTCTAGATCGCCAAAGCCCTTGTGGGTCACGCCTTCCTAGCGTTTTCCACAATCTGAATGGCCGCAGCAATCGCCGCGTCTATACTCAAGGACGAGGTATCAAGCAAGGTTGCGTCGTCCGCGGGGCGCATGGGGGCGTCGGCGCGCTCGGTGTCGCGCGCGTCTCGTTCGCGCGTCTGGGCCAGCACGGTTTCATAACTGATCGGATCGCCTTTCGCCGTCAGTTCGCGCCAGCGCCGGTCGGCCCGGGTTTCGGCATTGGCGGTGACATACAGTTTCACACCGGCATCGGGGCAGATCACGGTGCCGATATCGCGGCCGTCCAGAATGGCGCCGCCGGCCTGCTCGGCAAAATCGCGCTGCAACTCATAAAGCGCCGCGCGCACGGCGGGCAGGGCCGCGACGCGAGACGCCATCGCTCCGGCATCGGCGGTGCGAATGCGGGTCTCATCGATCGCGGTGACATCGAGGGCGCGCGCTGCGGCTGCCGCAGCGGCCTCGTCGGCCGGATCGATCGCCGCATCAATCACCGCGACAGCCGTGGCGCGATACAATGAGCCGGTATCGAGGTGCGGCAGGCCGAAATGACGCGCGAGTGCCTTGGCGATCGTGCCCTTGCCCGAAGCGAGCGGTCCATCAACAGCGATAATCATCTCAGATCGACTCCAGTGTCGCGCCGAGCGCCATCATGTCGTCGGCGAAGCGGGGATAGCTGGTGGCGATCATCGATGCATCGTCAATGCGCACCGGCTGCTGCGACGCCAGGCCGAGCACGAGGGCGCTCATGGCCAGGCGGTGGTCATGATGGGTCGGCACCATGCCGCCACCCGCGACCGAGCCCGGTCCTTTGCCGGTGACCGTCAGGCTGTCCTCGCCAACATTCAGCTCAACGCCATTGAGGCGCAGAAGCTCGGCGGTGCCGGTCAGCCGGTCGCTCTCCTTGGCGCGCAATTCGGCGAGGCCGGCCATGTGGGTATTGCCGGTGGCGCAGGCCGCCGCGACGCCGAGGATTGGGTATTCATCGATCATCGAGGGCGCGCGATCGGCCGGCACTTCGACCCCGCGCAGTGTGGAGTGGCGTGCGGTGATATTCATCGTCCGCTCGCCGGCCATGAACGGTCCGGCCGTGGTCTCCAGATCGGCTCCCATTTCTCGGAGCGTCTCGATCAGTCCGGTACGCGAGGGATTGTCCATCACGCCGTTGATCTGGACGCAGGAGCCGGGTGTGATCAAGGCAGCGACAAGTGCAAAGCCGATCGAGGACGGGTCGCCCGGGACGGTGAGGTCCTGGGCTTTCAGTGTCTGGTGGCCGGGCAGGCGGATCCGGACGCCGTCCTCGCTGCGCGTGACCTCGAGCGTGACGCCGAAGGCACGCAGCATGGTCTCGGTGTGATCGCGGGTGGCGTGGTGTTCGGTGATGACGGTCTCACCGCTGGCGCCGAGGCCGGCGAGCAGGATGGCCGACTTCACCTGGGCGGAAGCGATGGGCGGCGCATAGGCAATACCCTTCAAGCGTGACGGGGCCAGGGTGGCGGGCAGGCGCCCGTCAGTGCTGGTGAAGCCGGCGCCCATTAACTCCAGCGGATCGGTCACGCGCCGCATCGGGCGTGATGAGAGGCTGGCATCGCCGGTGAAGACCGCGCCGGCGCCGCTGCCGGCGATGGCACCCATCATCAGCCGGACACCTGTGCCCGAATTGCCGAAATCGAGCGGTGAGCGCGGTGATGCGAACCGCCCGCCGCGGCCCACGACCCGCCAGCTGCCGGGGCCGAGGCGTTCCACCTCGGCGCCCAGCGAGGCGATGGCCTTCGCTGTGTTGAGAACATCATCGCTCTCGAGCAGGCCGGCGATGCGGCTCTCGCCCTGGGCCAGCCCCGCAAAGATCAGGGCGCGATGCGAAATCGACTTGTCGGCCGGCGCGGAGAGGCTGCCGGTCAGCGGTCTACTCGGACGCGCCAAAAACGGGCCTTGCAATTGGGGGGCAAGCTGGGTCATCAACTGAATTTCAACGATTAGGGTGAGAAGACGGCGATCAGGTTTTGACAGAGCGCGGTGATCGTGGCAACGGGTCGCGCCGAAAAACAAAACCGGTTGTGAAGGGATGTCATGGCCAAACAAGAACTGGGCTCCAAGCGCACTTGTCCGAAGTGCGCCGCCAAATTTTACGATCTGGGCCGTCGCCCGGCGCGATGTCCGAAGTGTGCTCACGAGTTCGATCCCGAACTGGTGCCCGTGCGGCTGAAAGTAGCGCCGGAGCCCGTCGATGATGACGAAGCGCCCGCCAAGGCCAAAGTGGTTGAGGCTGACGGTTTCGAGGATGAGGTCGACGATACGCCTGAAGTCGGTGAAGCCGGTGATGACATCGTCGTCGATGATGATGAGGATGATGATGAGGGTTCCGGCCTCAGCGACGATATTCCGGACGGTTTTGAGGAAGATGACGGCGAGGATCCGGTCGACGAGGACGATAATACAGTCCTGCTCGACGATGATGAGGATGATGATTTCGCTGAATTCACCAAGGGTGAAGACGAGGATCTGTAGGGTTCAAGCTGCGGCGCTGCGCAAGGTGCTGCGTTGAGGCTTGATCCGCGTGAAAAGCGGGACTAGTTTCCGCGCCTCTCGCCGCACCCCATCGCGGCGACAAGGATATTGGGGCCATAGCTCAGTTGGGAGAGCGCTTGCATGGCATGCAAGAGGTCGTCGGTTCGATTCCGTCTGGCTCCACCATCCTTCGCTCGCTGCGCGAGCTTCGTCCAGACAGGCCCAACGCTCTTGCGAGCGAAGGATGTCCCGCCGAAGCCTGAAGGCGCAGGCGGACACCCCGTCTCCAGCCTCTCAACCTTTCCGGCGCTCGTTGCGCGAGCTTCGGCCAGGCCGGCCCAACGCTCTTGCGGGTGGCGGCTGTCTGGTCCGGAATGAAAACAAGGCCCCACCGCGTCTCCGGTGGGGCCTTGTTTCTATTCGGTGGGGCCTTGCGGGCCGGGCGGGGTATCGCCCTCATTGCGCAGGCGCTGGCGTTGTTCCTCCAGGCTGTCGGGGTATTCGCCGACATCCCCGTATTCGAGGAAACCATCATAGCGCCGGTGCGTGCCGGCGAGCCGTTCGGCGTGTTTGATCGGGCACCAGTATTGCTCGGTGCGCGAGGCGATTTCGTGGACATAGGCGATGACGCCATTGGCGTAGGAGCAATAGAAGCAATTCACCTTCTGGATCACATTGAGATAGGGCAGGCGGTGCCGGTCAAACACGACATAATCGCGCCGTTTCACCTGCTTGACGCCATACACCCGGAAACACACTGCCTGGTACAGGCTCGCGACCACATCAAGGAGAAAGACGGGGATGGCCACCGCGTAGATGAAAGGGGCTGTGAGGATGGTCAGCACGCCGCTATCGATCAGATAGCGCCGCAGGCCGAGCTTCAGGGCTGCCTGGCGTTCGCGCGCCTCCCGGGTGATGAAGAGCCGGCCCTGTTCCAGCTTGTAGCCGTAGCTTCGGCGGCGTTCCTTCACTTCCTCTTCGAGCTCAGCCTCCAGTGACTGGATTTTCTCGAACAATTGATTGATCTGTGTTCGCATGGGTCGCGCTCCTGCGGCAGGTTGATCCTGCGCTTCGGAGCATACACGAAGTCGCGCCAGGGCGTGCCTGCCGCGATTTGCCACATATCAGAGCGGATGGGTGTCGCAGGCGCTCTGGCGCCTCAGACGGTCTTTCAGGCGGCGTCGCTGGTCGGCTCGCCGGTCAGGACCGCATAGACGGCATCGGCATCGGGTGCTGCGCGCAGGCGTTGGCGGACATCTTCCCGGCGCAGCAGGCGCGAGACGCGGGCCAGGGCCTTGAGGTGTTCGGCGCCGGCATCTTCCGGTGCCAGCAGCAGGAAAATCAGGTCGGCGGGCTGGCCGTCGATCGATTCGAAATCCACCGGTGCCCGCAGGCGCATGAAGAATCCGGTGACCTTGTCGATTCCGGACAGCCGCGCATGGGGAATCGCGACGCCCTGGCCGACACCGGTCGAGCCAAGGCGTTCACGCTGCAATACAGCTTCGAAAATAACGCGCGGATTCAGCCCGGTTGCCTGCGCAGCCGTTTCCGACATGGCTTGCAAGACTTGCTTGCGACTGGACGCCCCGACATCCACGGCAGCGCCGCCATCGGGAATCAGATCTGCTAATGCCATGGTAAAAACAACTCTATTTCAAGCCAATCAGGCCTGCACTGCGCGGGCCGGGTCGATCCAGCCGATATGGCCATCCGGTCGCCGATAGACAATGTTCAGCCCGCCATTAGCGGCATTGCGGAACATAAGGAAGGGTGAATCGGCAGCGTCGAGCTCAAGCGATGCCATTCCGACGGTCAATGTCCGGAACTCACCGGCATGTTCGGCAATGACAATAGGCTCCGGAGCGTCGGACAGGGATTCGTCGACATGATCCTCGGCTTCCTCTGAATACGCATCGCGCATGCCCTTGAGGACGAAGATCGGCAGCGATTCGGCCGGGAGCTCTGCCTTGTGACCCTGGCGATGGTTTTTGAGTTTGCGCTTGTAGCGGCGCAGCCGCTTCTCAAGCTTGTCCATGGTCCCGTCGGCGGCCTTGTAGGCATCGTCGGCGCTGTCATGGGCTTGCAGCATCATGCCCGAAGGCAGGTGCAGCGAGCAGTCGATGCGAAAACCGAGGCCTTCGCGTGCGATCGACACATAGGCTTCGCCCGGACGGCTGAAATACTTGGCAACGCCGTCCTCGACCCGTTCCAGGATCCTGGCTCTCAGGCTATCGCTGACATCGATGCCCTTGTTTGCGATTTGAATGTGCATGCGCTCCTTCCCGCTGGCCATACACCAGCTTGTGAGGCGTCAAAAACTCTTCCAACTCCCCCCGGAATGCGGGCGGACCCTAGTCGTCGGGTGTAGCGGGAGTCAATCTCAGTCGGTGGTGGCTTCCCAACCACATGGGGCGTGACACAACTACCACCGTCATGCGCGGATTGTCCTGTCGTCAGCTGGCACGTTTCAACATGCGTCGGCGCTGGACCGAAGAAGGGATATTCAACGCCTCCCGGTATTTAGCCACAGTCCGGCGGGCGATTTCAATCCCCTCATCGTGCAAAAGCTCGACAAGCTTGTCGTCGGACAGGACATCGTCGGCGGTTTCCTGCTGGATCAGGAGCTTGATCTTGTGCCTGACAGCCTCTGCCGAGTGGGATTCACCGCCTCCGGCCGATGGAATCGAGGAGGTAAAGAAATATTTCAACTCGAACATGCCGCGCGGTGTCGAAACATATTTGTTCGACGTCACCCGGCTGACGGTTGATTCGTGCATCCCGATTGCGTCGGCCACGGTCTTCAGATTCAGCGGCCGCAAATAGGCGACGCCATTGACGAGGAATAGGTCCTGCTGGCGCACGATTTCGCTGGAAACCTTGAGAATGGTGCGAGCCCGCTGATCAAGGCTTTTCACGAGCCAGCTGGCATTCTGGCTGCACTCGGTGATGAAGCTGCGCTCCGACTCATTGCGGGCCGCCGCGTTGATTTCATTATAGTATCGATTGTTGATCAGCACGCGCGGCAGGGTTTCCGAGTTGAGCTCGACATGCCAGCCCCCATCGGGAGCCTGGCGGATATAGACGTCGGGCTCGACGGCGCGGGTTGATTCGGTGCCGTAGGCGAGGCCCGGCTTGGGCGTCAGCGCCTTGATTTCGGAGATCATGTCGTCGAGGTCTTCGCCATCGACACCGCACAGCGATTTGAGCGTCGCGTAATCATGCTTGGCCAGCCGCTCGAGATTGTCGAGCAGGATCGCCATGGCCGGGTCGAGACGGTTCTTTTCCTGTAATTGCAGCGCCAGGCACTCGGCCAGGTCCCGCGCCATCACACCGGCCGGCTCGAAGGTTTGCGTTGTCGTCAGCACGGCCTCGATCCGGGCGCGCTCCAGACCCAGCCGGTCGGCGATCTCGTCGAGATCGGCGCGCAGATAGCCGTCCTCGTCAGCCAGGTCGATCAGGTGTGCCCCGATCAGGCGGTCGATCGGGTCCGATGTCGCCGTGGACAATTGTTCGTGCAGGTGTTCAGCCAGCGAAATATCGCGCGAGGAATTGGCGATCGCATCATATTCCTCGCCATTGAAGGAGCCGCCGGCGCTGCCGGTGGACGACCAGGTGCTGGCGCCCATGCCCACCGAATCACCGGCCTGTGACGTTTCCACGCCTGACAGGTCGGATTTCGAATCCTCGCCGTGCAGCATGTCCGAATCGGCATCGATGGCATCCGCGGCATCACCATTGGCGGCCGAGAATTCGAGCTCACGCGTCTCGTTATCGCTTTCCTGCCGTGTTGATTCGGTGCTTTCGCTACGGTCGTCGCGTTCGAGCAGGGGATTCTGCTCGAGCTCGCTCTCAACGAACTCGGCAAGCTCGATATTCGAGAGCTGCAACAGCTTGATGGCTTGTTGTAGCTGGGGCGTCATCACCAGGGATTGACCCTGGCGCATCTCCAGCTTTTGCATCAGTCCGGCCATGAACGCCTCTGCGTGGTGGTTTACGACAGAAGTTAATCAGGCAAAGCTTTCCCCGAGATAAACGCGGCGCACATCAGGATCGGCCCGGATCGCGTCCGGGGAGCCTTCAAACAGCACTTCGCCCTCATGAATAATCGTCGCACGGTCCGTGATTTCAAGGGTTTCGCGGACATTGTGGTCGGTGATCAGAATGCCGATCCCGCGATCCTTCAGGAAGCGGATCAGATCGCGGATATCTGCAATTGCCAGCGGATCAATCCCGGCAAAGGGCTCATCGAGCAGCATGAAGGAGGGGCGAGTCGCCAGCGCCCGGGCGATTTCCACACGGCGGCGCTCGCCGCCGGACAGGGACGGAGCCGGCGCATCGGCGAGATGCGAGATACGCAATTCCTCGAGCAATTGATCAACCAGTTCATGGCGCTGGCTGCGGTCCTTCTCGACCACTTCGGCGACGGCGAGGATGTTCTCGCGCACGCTCATGCCCTGGAAAATGGACTTTTCCTGCGGCAGATAACCGATCCCGAGCCGGGCGCGCTGATACATGGGCAGGCGGGTGATATCCTCGCCATCGAGCAGGATGCGGCCATAATCGACATCGACCAGGCCGGTGATCATGTAGAAACAGGTCGTCTTGCCGGCGCCATTGGGCCCGAGCAGGCCCGCGACTTCGCCGCGCTGCAGCGAGAGCGAGACGCCCTTGACGACCGGGCGCTTGCGATAGGTTTTGCCGATTGCTTCGACGACCAGTCCCGTGCTGAGAGCGGACGGGGCCGCTGCGAAGTCTTCGGTCATTGCCATGCTCAACTTGCCCTCGATCGGAATTCTAGCGGCCGCCAGTGCCGTTGCCATTACCGGTGGCGGGCGCCGGCTCGGTGCGGCGCGGATAGATCACGGCGCGCACGGGCGTGCCATTGCCTTCTTCACCGAAATTGGAATTCCCGGATGTCAGATTGGAGACAAAGCGGGTGGTGGTGATGACATTCTCGCCCTGGGTGATGACGACATCGCCCGTCAGGGTGATGGTGTCCGGGCCCATTTCATAGACGCCCAGGTCGCCGGTGGCGTTCTGGAAGGGGGAGAAATAGCGGACATGGCCGGTGGCAACAACGCGTTCGATGTCGCCGCGGCTGCCATCCTCCGGCTGGGTCCAGACCAGTTCGACCCGGTCTGCCATGATGCGGCGATCACCCTGGGTGATGTCGACATGACCGGTCAGGACGGTGCGGCCCTGATCGTCGAGATTTTCGATTCGGTCGGCGATGGTGTCGAGCGGTTGTGACGAATCCCCGATCTGGGCCTGGGCGGCCGCAAGCGGCGCCAGCAGGAGACAGGACAGGGCGGTCAGTCGGGCAAGCAGGCGGATCATTGATCCTCTCCTTCGCTGGGGGCGGTCCGGGCTTGTACTATACGCGCGCGCACATTGCCCTCGAAAATAACGCGATTGCCGCCTTCGTGAATTTCATAACGTTCGGCGGTGATGGTGCCGACCGGTCCGGAACCGGTCACCGGCAGTTCGCCGACCACGCGTTCCTCGCGCAGGAAGATGCGGGCATGCTGGGAGGCAAAGCTATAGCCATTATCGGTATTCAGATTGACGTCGGAATACAGGTCGAGAATGCGGCTGGCGGGATCAAACGTCCCGGTTTGCGCCAGAACTTCTGACGCATTCGCTCCGGTATTGAGAAAATCATAGTCCAGCCGCGGCCGTTCCAGCTCGGTCAGGCTGTTGGCATTGTCGCGGCGGCGGATCGCGACATCGGCTGTGAGCGCATAGGGGGTGAGGTTCTCGTCGCGGCCGGTAATGCGCGGATTGACCATGCGCACATCCGTGCTCACGGCCTCGGCCGGAACCACCGGGCCACCCGATGCCCCGATGAATAATTGCACGGCCAGCAATGCCAGTAGTGCAATAATGCCGGCCATGAAGACGAAGCGCAGCCAGCGTACAAAATGCGTCCGGCGCCGGGCAGCACTCAGCGTCAATGCGCGGCGGGGTTCCCAATTGCCGTGCATTGTGGGCTGGAACAGCTCGAGGCCGGGGGTCGCGGTCGTACTCATCGGCAGATCATCATCTCGCAAACGGCAGGCACAGCCTTGCCGCGCAACAAAGACCAGCCTTTGCTGGCCTTTTCAAGGCAAACCGGATCAGGCGTGGGCGAAAATGTCGGTGTCCGGCCAGCCCGCCAGGTCGAGTTTGGCACGCATGGGCAGGAAATCGAAACAGGCCTTCGCCATTTCCGTCCGGCCTTCACGCTCCAGCATCACACTCAGCCGTTCGCGCAGCTGGTGCAGGTAAAGCACGTCGGAGGCGGCGTATTCCAGCTGCGCTTTCGACAATTCATCGGCGCCCCAGTCGGAGCTTTGCTGCTGCTTGTTCATGTCGATGCCGACCAGTTCGCGCGTCACATCCTTCAGGCCGTGGCGGTCGGTATAGGTGCGGCAGAGCTTGGACGCGATCTTGGTGCAGAAGACCGGAGCCAGGGTGACACCGAGGCTGCGCTCGACCATGGCGACATCGAAACGGGCAAAGTGGAGGATTTTCTCGACGCCGGGATCACCCAGCAGGGCTTTCAGGTTGGGGCAATCATATTCGGGGCGGATCAGTTGCACGACATGGGCATCGCCGTCGCCGCTGGAGAGCTGGACGACGCACAGCGCGTCGCGGGTCAGGGACAGGCCCAGGGTTTCCGTGTCGATGGCCACCAGCGGGCCCAGATCGACATCGGCAGGCAAATCGCCGCGGTGGTAATGTACAGTCATCGCTCAATCCTCAGTTTCTGGCACGCGTCCTAACGCTCCGCGCGGCCCGGCGCAATGCGGCTGATCTTGTCTTCCAGGCTGCGCCGGTCGTCGCGATTGAGAAATTGCGGCGTTTCAGTCTCGGCCTGGGGCCCGGCAGCCTCCAGTGCGTCGAACAAGGCGGTGGCGGCCTGGCCATCTTCAGTTTCCAGCCAGCGCTGCCGGCGCGTCCGGATGGCACCGGCGCTGGCGGCCAGATTTCCGGGCTCCAGCCGAACACCAGAAACGCCCGGTGTCGACGCATCGCCGCGCAGGCTGTCAAGCATCGCCTGACCGATATGCGGCAGGTAGTGAGAGGGTTCGTAGAAATTCGGGTGGGCGTCGGTCTGCTCCGGCCCCGGCGCGGGCAGGCTGGCGAAGTCGCGGAAGCCGGAGAAATCCCACAATACAGCGCCGCCGCCCTCGACACAGGCATTGCCGGGGCTGGCCGCGGCATGCCGGTCGAACACCTCGGTCAGCGCCTGGCGCATCTCGAAATAGGTCTCGCTGCGACCCGAGCGGAACAGGGCTTCCTCGCGCCAGGCGTGAAGCGGGTGAATAAAGCCGATCACCTGGATGCCATTTTCCGTCAGGGCGTCCAGCGCGCGTTCAAACAGGGCGACGCGGCCGGCGTCGAAATTATAGCCTAGATAGAAACCGTAAATCCCGCGCACACCGCTTTCATAGCGCTCCCGCTGGGCTCCGGCTGGATAGCTGTCGGCCCAGGGCACGCGCGGCGACCCGCCGCCGAGATTGTCGGCCAGCGACTGGAGTGAGGCGCCGAATGTATTGGGCGACAGCGAAACCCGCGTCATGGAAAGTGCGCGATTGCCGTCATTCAGCGTCGAAAGCCAATAGGTCGCCTTGGCCCTGGAATGGGTGCCAAACTCATCAAGATCGAGCCCGATCACGACGCAGCGCAAAGGCGCGTTGCGCGCCGCCAGGGCCATCGCCTGGCTGAGCTCGAATATATTGGTGCCGCGCATGCCGGCATTGTAAATTTCGCCGGGCCAGCCGGTGGGCTCGTGCGGGAAGCCGTCGACCGTGCGCGAGGAGCCGAGCAGGATGGAGGCATCGCCGCCGCGCGCCAGCCGGTCACCGACATGCACGCGTCCGCCATCGCCATACAGCCGTGTATCACGCGCCGTCAGACCGGGAATGTCCGGCGCGCCGGTGACGCCGAACGGGTCGATCAGGGCGTTGAAGCCGGCAAAGCTCAGCAGGCCCGTGAACAGCGCGATGAACAGTGTTCTGGCGTAATGCTTCATGCGGTCAGCCCCGCAATGGAGGAATGGGGGCGGCCGGACGACGTCGGCGCACCGTGGCCGTCATGTTCAACTGACTGGCCGGCCGAGCGCCAGGCCACGAATGGCGATTGCGATGAATTGAACAGCATTCCGGTGCCAGCCCCCAGCTGCGGCGACGCTAGCGGCGCGCAGGCGCAACGGCAAGGCGGGGCTGCACGCGAGCCGGGCTACGCGCCGTCAGGGTGCACGGGGCTCGCGGGGCCGGTAGAAGACCGTCAGCGCATTGCCCGCGAGCCTGGCCGTATGGCGGGCCCGATAGCCGAGCTTGCCGGCCAGCCGTGTTGAGGCCGTGTTGCCGGGGTCGATGATGCAACAGGTCTCAGGTCGGTCGAGCGCTTGATCGGCCCAGTCGAGCACCGCCCGCATCGCTTCGCCGCCCAGGCCGCGCCCATGGGCGGCGGGCAGCAGCGCCCAGCCGCTTTCGGGCACACCATCCAGCGGCGGCGTGATTTCGCGCTTCAGATCCGCCAGCCCCGCTTCGCCGAGAAATCGGCCATCGGCCCGGTCGGTGATCGCCCAATAGCCATAGCCCAGCATTGCCCACATGCCGCCATAACGCAGCAGGCGCTGCCAGACCTCGTGCTCGCTCGAGGCGCGGCCGCCGATAAAGCGGATCACTCCGGGATCGGTCCACAGCGCCAGGCTGCCGGCGAAATCATCAGAAGTGTGCCCGCGCAAGACAAGGCGTTCGGTGACCAGGGTCGGTATTGTCGGGGGCGGAGGGAGAGACATGCCGGTACCGGAACAAGGCTTGGGCGCGGGATATGCGCCACGGTCACAAGCTAAACCCGCCCGCAAGCGCGCCGTCAATTGACTTCAGGCCATGCGCCGGCCTGCCCGGTCGCTGCCGCCGGCGTCAGCCATAGTGTGCGAAGGCCGCATTGCCGGTTTCGCCGAAGGACCAGACCGTATAGGCCTGCGTATATCCGCCCGCTTCCATTCCCGGTGATCCGGCCGGCATGCCCGGCACGGACAGCCCCCGAATGGCCGGGCGCCCGGCCAGCATGCGGGTGATTTCCGCTGCGGGAACATGGCCTTCAACGACATAGCCTTCGACGATCGCCGTATGGCATGACCATAAATCGCCTGGCACTTCATAGCGCGCCTTGATGGCCGCCATATCCTCGAAATCATGGGGCTCAACATCAAACCCGTGATCGCGCAGATGCGTGATCCAGGCATTGCAGCAGCCGCAGGTCGGGGATTTGTAGACCAGGATGGGCGTTTGCGCCTCTGCCGAACAGCCCGTCAAACCAGGGCTGGCCGCGATCACGAGACCGCCCAAAAGCGCTTGCCGACGATTGATCATGATCACTCCCCCTATGGTTGGTGCCGCACTCCGGCGGACCCGATCCACCGGCTGCCCAGCAGGCTCAAAGCCAGGGGTCTTGTCAAGCCAACGCCCACCATGGCGCACCCCCGGCCATCAGCCCCACCGGTTCAACGCATCGCGCCCGAGGGGCCGGCAAGGGCCGGATATTACTCGATGAGAAAAATCGGAGGAATGGTGCCAGGAGAGGCGTCGACTTCGTGCGGTAGCACATTGATTTAACGCGATTATAATGCACAGAATTTACGATATACCAACAAAAGAACCAACAAATCTGATCGCTTGATCTCGATCTATTTCCCCTCGATCAGCGCGGAAAGCTGACTGAAGTCACGATTTGAGGGCATGCTGAATAGACATTTCCCGTCGCTCGACTCCGCCCATAATTCGCCGATCTTGAGTTTGTCCTGCGCTCCGGCGAGCCGATCCGCGCCCTTGTACTCCACAACAAGGATGCGGCCATCTGTCAGTAACGCCACAAAGTCAGGATAGAACTTACCACTTGGAAGCTGCAGCCAAAAGGCATTGGGCTTGCGATCAACATTGCGGACCCAGTGACGCACGCTGTGGTGCTCATCGAGGAAAACGGCGCAATCGAATTCCTCACCGCTTGGCTTTAGATCGCCGATGATCGGGAAATAGTGTTTGTTGAATTTTCGGGCGCCCTTATAGGGCTGGTTGTAGGCATAGCTCTGATCGTCAAAGACGAGTGCCATCCCAGAATCCGTTGCGAATGATTGGGCGTCGTTCGTAAACAGGGCGGCGTAACAGCCGGCTTCACGTTCCTGGCGCAGGGCTTGGATTTCGTCCGCAAGTGATCGACGGAGCTCGGCTTTGTAGCGCGCCAGCTCATCAAGCGAGTAGCCCTTGACGGTCTGAAGTGCTTCGAGCGCCTTTTGGATGAAAATCCGGGCGGCAGGTTTGGTGACGTCGGGGTGAGGAATCCCCCGGTCGATCCAGTTCACGAGACGCGGCAAGGTCCATGCGGGCTCATGGATCAATGTTGCGAGTTGAGACTGTAGTTCCCCGACGAAGGCGATATTCATTTTCCCCTCATCCGAAACATCGATCAGGCCCGCCTTCGTAGCATCCTTGATTTGGTAACGGTTCACGAATTGAACCGGGTCGCAATCAGCCAGATTCCAGGGCAGGTCGAGGAAATGATCGGGCCCGAACAGCTCCAATTCGCCTTGGCGCATGATGCAAAGGCGCGGCACGATAAATGGCAGGCGCTCGCCCGGCGGTAGTTCGCTGGCCTGTATCCGGTTCGAACTGATGAAGACCCTATCGATCACGCGCTCGGCGCCCTTCACCTTGGAAAACGCCAACAGCATCGTGTTCCGTTGATCTCGAGAAACAGTTCCAAGGATATTGAGCTTCCGCGTCTCCGGTTCGAATTGAACCCGAGCCTTCATTGACGGAGGTAACTTCTCAATCGCGTCGTCAATTTCGCTCGCCATCGTTGCTTCAGGCAGTGGCTCTGAGGTGTGGACGTATTCGCTACGCGGGTCGTCTAGTTGGAGTTCGCTATGAGCCTTAACGAGCTCTGCCGCCTCCAGTCGATCAAAGCCCGCGCCGTCGACGAGGCCGTCTTTGAGGCTTTCCGCCGTGGCGTTGAAGTTCGCGGAAGCGACGAAGGCATACGCACGATTAAGCAGGTCTCGGCTCTTCCGGTGCGCTTTCGGCATGCGCAACACCCGGCCAAGAATCTGCTCCACCGCGGTTGCGGATTTCAGCTCTGCGACGGAACACAGCACATAGGCGAAGGGGCAATCCCAACCTTCCCGCAGCGCCTGAATGGTAACGACATAGCGCACCGGGCATGCCGGGTCTGCGATATTGTCCAGCCCATCAAGCTCTTTGAAACCGCCGCCATGAATCGCGATCTGATCGCGCGGAATACGCTTGTCGTCGGTCAGGAAATTCGCAACGGATTCTGGAATGAGACGATCAGGATCGGTGCTGGATTTCGATTGGGCCTGAAACAGGATGATTGGACGAATATATTCCCCGGTTTCTGCTTGCTCGGCCTGTGCTGCCTCCTCCAACGCGGTGCGACAATCGAGCGCCTGACCGATGACTTTTTTCCAGTCCGTGTCCGTCTGCAGCCGGATCGGAAGTTTGATCATTTCGGCGGCCTTCAGCTCTGCCGCAGAGACGTGATACAAGACGTTGGAGGGCTCGTTGCTGTTTTTCGGATCGTGAGTCAGTTGCGGCGTCGCCGTGAATTCAAGCACCAGAGACGGGTCAAACCGCGCCAAGGTATCGAAGGAAAGCGGCCCGCGCACATTGTGTGCTTCATCGACGATGACCATCGGGCGGTGCAGTCGCAAGACATTGGCGAGCGAAGCGACGGGGCGGTGCGTGCCTTCGACCTTTTCCAGCCGATCAATCTGGGATTGATCTAGCCCGCTGAAGTGATCCATCAATGCGCCTGCGTCCTGATAGACCTTCCGGTCGGCGGTTTCCTCAATCCTGAAGGCCTGAATCGTCGAGACGATTATACAGGCGCCGCCAGTCGCATCGGGCCGGGAGAGAGACAGGGCTTCCTGCACCGTCAAAACGGAAAGGTTACGGCCAAAGTCCGCTGCCAGGGCTGTCCGGTAGGGGTGATTCAGATCGCGTAACGCATTCAAGGTTTGGTCCAGGATGGCTGTCGACGGCACCAGCCACAGCACCATTGGATTGTCGGCTTGCAGATAGGTCTTCGCCGCCACGCCAATCGAATGGGCTGCGACAATCGTCTTGCCGCCACCAGTCGGGATGCGGACGCAGATATAGGGCGTTTCGGGGTTCATCACCGGCACGGGCCGGTAGGGTGCATTCGTTACGGCATAGAACGATGTGCCCGCCCCAAGGCTTGGGACTTTGACGAGATAATCTCGCAACCGATCCAGCGCGTCTTGCTGGTAACTGCGTAATTCAAAATTGACCGCCGCCATGCTCTATGCGCCCTCAATTTGATATGGAATTTGTTTGAACACGGCGTGAGCACGCTTCAGGCGTTCCGCCGATACGGTGCAGCCCTCGGCGTAGATTACGTGGGTGCCCGTGAAGTCCTCTGGCCCCGGTGGCAGGGTGTTGAGCCTATCCGGCGTCAACACGTTGCCAATCGCCTCACGAGGCGTGTCGGCATGCGCGGGGTCGAACAATAAGTAGACCGCACGGTCTTGAAATACGCCGAGCAGCTCCGAGCTGGCACGGTGTGGGATCGGAACTCCTGTCTCAGAAAAGAAGATGTGTGCGGCCAAATCTGCGAAAGCGACATCTCCTGCGATGTCGCCAAACTCGTCGAACAAAGGCACCCCGAGTTGGCAGAACCGAAAGCCTCCGCCAAGACCTGGGACTTCGGCACCAGCGGGACGCGCTCCCACTAATCTGAGGGTGCCGCCCTCAAAGCTGCGCTCGATTTCATCGAAGTCTAGGGATTTCTCGTCTTTGATTTCTTCGCATTCATTCAGAACCGTTTCAGGCGCCCTCAACTCCTTGAGGCCAATTTTTCTCTCAAAAATGGTCTCGCTCGCCTTCGTAAAAGTTTTGTATCCCTCTACTACCTTGCTCAATCGCGGTGCTGCTACCGATTTTGCAACCGTTTGATCCATCTCAATCAGGATGAACCGACGATTGCCGCCGTCGCGCCCATTCAGCGCCAACGTGGCGTGCCCGGTGGTTCCGGACCCGCAAAAGCTATCAAGGACCAACGCATTTTGATCGCCACAGAGAGAGATGAGAAGTTCCACTAGATCGTAGGGCTTAGGTGTTTCAAATCCATGATTGGTGCCTAATATCTGATTGAGCTGCGCCTTGGCTTGTCGATTTTGACTAACGTCATCGATGATCGAGGCAAGCGGCATGGTGGGAACGTCCTTCGCGTATTCGATTCGATAGGGTGTCCAGCCGTAGGGGCGCCGTTCCCATTTAACCTCATCGGTATTTTCGATTGTTTTCCATGTGTCCGGACCGATGCTCCATCGACCCTCCCAGCCTTCTTTGGGGTGCACCGGCCAGACTTCGGTTTTGTCCGGCGCGATCATCTTGAACCAAGAGTTCGGTCGATCTGCGCGTCGAGCGGCCTTTCCATTTTTTCTCAACTGTCTCCAACGCGCACGTTTGCCGTTCATCACGACAGGATATGCGTTGAGAATGTCCGGTGATGGCAACTGAATTAAATCTGCCTCTGCTTTGTTCTTAGCAAACCAGAGAATGTGATCGTGATAATTTGAAACAATCCGTCTGCCCACATTTGAACTTGGGCTATCCATTTTCTTCCAAATGAGGTTAGCGATGAAATTCGATTCTCCAAATATTTCAGAAAGTAAAATCTTGCACCGTGAGGCCTCAAAGTCGTCCAATGATACGAATATTACCCCATCGTCAGCTAGGAATTCGCGTAGCAGGCGTAGCCTAGGGTACATCATGCACAGCCACTTATCATGACGCGATAAATCTTCGCCCTCTTTCCCTACTGTTTTTTCAAGCCAAGCTCTTATTTCGGGGGAGTTTACATTGTCGTTGTAGGCCCACTCCTCGTTGCCAGTGTTGTAGGGCGGGTCGATATAGATGCATTTCACCTTGCCTGCATAGTAAGGCAACAAGGCTCGCAGAGCCTCCAAATTGTCGCCTTGAACTAGCAGATTTGCCGCGTCCGGATCGCCTGCCGATAACTCACTGTCGCAATGGACCAGTCGATATGGCACTTCGCGGTGGTGGTTCACCACGGCCTGCTTTCCTATCCAATCGAGCGTCGGCATCAGGCATTTGCCCCTTTTGAGAGATTGCAGTGCGCACAGGCGACTTGGCCATTTTCGACCGTTATCTTGCCGCCTCGGGTGTGAGGATCGTTCCTAGTTTCAGCTGCAGAAGAAATACCGATTTCGACCATGCGGCAAGGCCGAGGGGCGCTGCGCCCTAGCGACGATCTCGTATGGCCACGGTGTCCAGCCACGCTAGGACTGCCTCTGGCACGTCGGCGCGAGCGACGGGCGCACGGGGGCTCTGCCGCAGTCCCGCCAAAATCTCCGCCTGCCGATAGCTCGACACGCTGCCATAGCTGGTGAACGTAGTCAGCACCTGCTCATGTCCTAAATTCTGGCTCCACGCCTTGAAATCCTCGGGCGTGGCGCAGATCGACTCGCCGAGCCGGGCCAGTGTCTTGCGGAATGAGTGCGGGTTGAAATAGGGCAGGCCTGCCGCTTCGAACGCTTTTTTGAAGATGCGGCGGATCGGGTCGGCATTTGACCAGGCTTTGCGGTCGAGACCGAGGGCGGTGAAGTGTTGATCGGCATTTTGGCCCACTTTTGTGGCGGGAAATAGCGGATCGTCGGCACCGAACAGGCACTCAGCTTTCAGGTGTTCGATCCACTCGGCGACAATCGCTTCGATCTCCGCGCCAACCGGAAAGAACCATGAGGTGATCGTTTTGCGGTTCTTGGTGCGCACGGTGCGGGCGTCCTGAAACAGTTTGCGCGCGGCAAGGTCGACATCGCGGATGGCCAACGAGGCGATGGCATCGTCGCGGGCGCCAGTGAGGATGGCGAAGGCGATCAGCGCCCGGTCGCGCTTCTGTAACGTGGTTTCATGGGGCATTTGCCGCAGGACATACTCGATCTGGCCCAGTTCCGGCGCAGGCCGCTCGCGTTTTGCGGTGGCGATCCGGCTGTCATTGGCAGAGGGGTTGAAATACTCGCTGTCAGCATATCGGATCTTCGACTTGTAGCCCGGTTCACCCGCCAGCCAGTGGAAGAAAGCCTTCACCGCCATGAGCCGGGAATGGATCGTCGCCTTGGCCAGCGGTTTGCCGGTCTTCCCGTGTCTGGCGTTCTCAAGTTCACGTTTGAAGCGCCGCGCTTGCTCAATATGAAAGGCACCAAAATCCTTGTGTCCAGTCGACGCCTCGAACAGCGAAATAGCGGCGGCGACTTGGTCAACGCTGCTCGGTGCCATGCGCTTGGCTTCCTCCAGATAGGCGAAGTAGCGGTGCTTGGTCCGTTCGTTTTTGGCATGGTGCTTAGGCATGGGTTTCTGGCTCCTCGGGATTGTGTGCATTTGAACAGGGTGGGTGGCTCTTGCTTATGTGTCCGTCCGCCTGCATGGCGCCGACCGTCAAAACCCGCCGGATACGTTCCAGACCATCCGCCGAGACGCGTTTGTTCATGGTCGCCGAGCACTCGCTGCACAGGCCGGTGATCATGCCGCCGCCGCCTTGCTGAAGCCGGACCTCGACCTCGTCGAATGCAGGCCGCCTCGGTGTGCGGCAGGCGAGGCAAAAGCACTCCTCCAGCCGGCATGTCTGTTTCGCGGGAATGCGGGCCTTCAGGAAGGCGATCAGCGCCTCGCCGAGGATCAGGGCAGGTTTTTGCTCCGTGAGGGCTGGGAGGCCGGTCTTGATCCAGCGGCGCACGGTGGCCTTGCAGATGCCCAGCGCCCTGGACGCCTCGTCGACCGTGTAGTTCCGATGCCGCCGCACCGACCGCCAGCTCACCTTGCGGGCCATCTCAGCAAGGCCCGTTTTCGATCAGCGCGCGGATATCCTCGATGCGCCAGACCGTGATCCGGGAACCGAGCTTGAGGGGTTTGGGAAAGCGGCCATCCTTGATGCCTGCCCACCAGGTGGATTTGCTGACCGGGATCGGCCCGTGCGGGGCGATGATCGAGCGAAGGCGGAGAAATCCAGTCGCCGGGAGTGCGGGTTTGTCGTCCATGATGTGACCTCGTGTTGCCAAGTGCGAGGTCGGTTTAGGAAGGTTTTCAGCGCGGTAGGCCGTATTGGGAATACCGAATACCGATTAGCGACTATTCGGATTCCGGATATCCGTCGGGCGCGTACTCGTTCGCTTCCCGAAGGTATCTGCGGATCGTGTCGTCAGACATGGTGATGCCGACGCGGTCCAACTCTGATTTGATTTCGCTGACTGACTTCATCCGGGTCTGCCGTGGATCATGTCCGTAAATGGCCATTGCCAATCCGAGCACCATCTTGAGCAGGCTGGCACGTTCGCGCGGATCGAGGGGCTTCGCCATTGGGTCGACGGCTTCTGGCGGCGACCCATTTTCAAGCTGGCTGATTCTGGCCTGAAGCCCGGCAATCACTTCGCCCCGCTTGTCGTAGTAAGTCTTCCAGTCCGCGACTTGAACTCCGTGGTTTTGGACTGCCGAGGCGAGTCCGTCCGGGATTGGCAGCCGGTTCCGGTCGGCCCAAGCTAGGAAGAATCCCGGCAAATTTCGATGTGCTAGCTGGTTCATGGATACAGCCCGCGTTACGAGGTCGTGCAGGTCCAGAAACTGCCGCGCGATCTGAGATGTCCGTCCGTGGGACTGGATCGCCTTCAGGTCGACCTTTCGCGGATGGCGAGCGACCAATAGCGCGCAGCACTCATCGACGGTCCAATAGGCGGCCTTCGAGTAGAAGTCGTATGTTGCCGCATCCGCGACATGTTGGTTCAGGGGGTGCGCGGCTTCACGTTTGGCTTGTTCCTCGGCCAGCGCTGCGTTCCACCTTGCGTCCAAGTCCGAATCCGAAAGCGAAACCAATTCGTCATGGAACACGCGGGCAGCAATGGCTTGCTCGCCGGTCAAACCCTGCTCTGGCGCTGTGAGGAAGATACCCTCAGGTCGAAACTTCTCGAGGCCGTTGATGCAGAAATCCGGGAACTTGGTGCCGAAGATCATCCATATACGGTGAATGCGTGTCTGCTCTGGTGTCCTATCGGGTTGCGCCACTGTGATCACCTCGCGGTAGAATCATCATCCAGAGCCTGCAACCTTAACCGCTCCACCTCACTTGCCCACCACTCTGTCATACGCTCGCGCTCGTCCCAATATGCGGCGCGATGATAGGCGCGTCTGACCTCTTCCGATCCCACATGCCCAAGCTCGGCTTCGATTGCATCCGGATGCCATTTCCCGCTTTCATTTAGCAGGCTGGACGCGGTCGCGCGGAAGCCGTGCGAGGTGGCTTCGTGGCTTTTGAAGCCGAGCCGCCGGAGCGCGCCGTTCATGGTGTTCTCGCTCATCGGGCGCCGCAGGGAACTCACGGAAGCGAAGACGAGCTTTCGCGATTCGGTCATCTCCCGGACATTGCACAGGATCGCCACTGCCGCCTTCGATAAGGGCTTGCGGTGTTCGCGCCGCATCTTTGTGCGTTCTGCCGGGATGATCCAGATGCCAGCGTCCAGATCGAACTCTGTCCATTCCGCGTTCCGCAATTCGCCGGGCCTCGGATAGAGCAGGGCCATGAGTTGGAGGGCGGCGCGGGTTTCCAGCGTGCCGTCATACGTCCAGATGGCTCGGAACAACGCGCCGACCTTGGCCTGATCGGTGATCGCCGCGCGGTGGGTGACAGTCGGGGCGGTGAGCGCGCCCTTGAGGCCCTGGGTGGGATCGTGGGTGGCTCTAGCTGACGCGATGGCGAAGCGCATCACCTGCCCGATGGTCGAGCGAAGGCGGCGCGCGGTTTCAAGGTTTCCGGCGGTCTCGACCTTGCGCAGCGGGATGAGTACATCGCTGGCAGTGATTTCGGTGATCGGGCGGTCGCCCAGGTCGACATTGGCAAGGTCCACCATCCAGCGGATTTTCTTCATCGTCGCTTTCGCGCGGCCTTCCTTTTCGACCTTCACCACGTATTCGGCGGCGATGGCCTTGAAGGTGTCTTGCCGGATGGCCTTCAGCGCCCGCTTGGCGGCCTTGGCATGGGCCGATGGGTCAACGCCTTCGGCGAGCAGGGTTTTGGCGTCGTCCCGTCTTTGCCGCGCCAGTGCGAGAGAAACAGCGGGATATGCCCCCAGCGCGAGAGTTTTCTGTTTGCCATCGAACCGATAGGCCAGTCGCCAGAGCTTGCCGCCGCTGGGGGATAGCAACAGGTGAAGGCCGCCGCCATCGCTGCGCTTGAACGCACTCGCGGCGGGTTTGAAGGCCTTGATCTGGATATCTGTGATGGCCATTCGCCAGCCTTGCGCCTCAGCGCGCTCGAATTGAAAGATACCAACAAAAGTACCAACAATTCGGCTGGATGCCAACAATCTTCGTCGGACGACCCCGGACAGGTCACTAGCGGATTCGCTAGTAAATCAACGGGTTTCCGGCAAAAGCCGGATTTCACAGGACGACAAAAATCGGAGTAATGGTGCCCAGGAGAAGACTCGAACTTCCACTTCCTTTCGGAAACTAGCACCTGAAGCTAGCGCGTCTACCAATTCCGCCACCTGGGCAGGTGTGGAAGCGGGTAGGTAAAGAAGGCCTGCTCGCCTGTCAACGGCGGGCGCTCAGTGGACTGCACAAGCGGGCGCTTCGGGAGGGCTTCGGGGTAGCAGGCGCATTGTCTCATGGACAGATCGCGCGATTTTTGGTCTATCCGGAACAAACCGGTATTGCGCGGGGACAAATCCATGCTTCGAGACGAAATCATCACAGTGTTCGGTGGCTCCGGCTTTGTCGGCCGCCATGTGGTTCGTGCCCTGGCCAAGGCTGGTTACCGGGTCCGCGTTGCAACGCGGCGGCCGCATCTGGCGCAGGATTTACGCGTCTCCGGTGTGGTGGGACAGATTCAGCTGGTCCAGGCCAATGTGCGCGTCCCCTCATCGGTTGAGCGTGCGGTTGAGGGGGCCAGCGGCGTCGTCAATCTGGTCGGTGTGCTGAACGAGAATGGCCGCCAGACTTTTTCCCGCCTGCATGCCCTTGGCGCCAAAACGATCGCCGCGGCGACCGCCCAGGCTGGCATCCCCGCCATGGTCCAGATGTCGGCGATTGGTGCCGATGCCGACAGCGCGTCGCGCTATGCGCGCTCCAAGGCTGAAGGCGAAGCGCAGGTGACAGCGGCGCTCCCGAGCGCGACCATCCTGCGCCCGTCAATCATTTTCGGGAAGGGCGACAGCTTCTTCAATCGTTTCGCCTCAATGGCGCAATTCCTGCCGGCTCTGCCCCTGTTCGGCGGCGGCAAATCGCGCTTCCAGCCGGTCTATGCCGGCGATGTCGCCCATGCCGTGCTGGCTGCGCTGTCCAGCGATACGGCCCGGGGCCAGACCTATGAGCTCGGCGGACCCGGTGTCTACACTTTCAAGGAATTGATGCGTTTCATCCTCGAAGCGACCGACCGGCGGCGTGTGCTGGTGCCGCTGCCTTTCGCGCTGGCGACCCCGATGGCGCTCTTGTTCGAGATGGCGGCAATCCTGCCCTTCGTCGAGCCTGTCGTGACCCGCGATCAGCTGATCCAGCTGCGCCAGGACAATGTCGTCAGCGATGGCGCCAAGACACTGGCCGATCTGGGCCTGACCGGCGAGACCATCGAGGCTATCGTCCCCGACTATCTCATCCCCTACCGCCGCCACGGCCAGTTCCACGAGCGCGCCGTCTAGCAAGGCTTTCCCGGCCTGCACGAAACGCCGCGCCGGGCTCCGCGGAGGTTTGCGGGGCTGGACAAGCTTGCGCGTCTTTCATCGCGATGGCGCGGGATAAGTCGTGATGGCCTCGTGTCTGCGTCTGCAGGCTCACGCCCCCAAAACGCAAATGGCCGGCGGGTTGCCCCGCCGGCCATTGCATTCAGTGATGCCCGAAACCGCTATTCGGTGACCGGGAAGCCGCGGTCGCGCATCAGCGCTTGCGGGTCGGCATCGCGGCCGCGGAAGGCGCGGTAGGCTTCGGCCGGGTCGACCGAATTGCGCGGGGCGAACAGGGTTTCGACCAGGCGACGCGAGGTCTCCGGATCGTAATAGCTGCCAGCCTCTTCAAAGGCTTCGGCGGCATCGGCGGTCAGGACATCGGCCCACATATAGCCGTAATATCCGGTCGCATAGCCCTCGCCTTCAAACACATGCCCGAATTGCGGGCTGCGGTGACGCATGACGATTTCATTCGGCATGCCGAGGCGTTCCAGGGTTTCACGCTCGAAGGTGTCGGGGTCGCCGATCTCTTCGGGCGGGGTCATGTGGTAGGCCATGTCCATCAGGGCGGAGGCGAGATATTCGCCGGTCGAGAAGCCCTGGTTGAAATTATTCGCCGCACGAATGCGGGCGATCAATTCCTGTGGCATCGGCTCACCGGCCGCATTGACGAGATAATTGTTGACCACTGGATCGGTCAAAAGCCAGCGCTCGAGCAATTGCGACTGGAATTCGGTGAAGTCGCGCACGCCGCCATTCAGGCTTGGATAGACGACATTCGAGGACAGGCCATGCAGGGCGTGGCCGAACTCGTGGAAGAAGGTCGTCGCATCATCCCAGGAGACCAGGACAGGCTGACCCGGTGCCGGCTCGACGAAATTGGAATTATTCGTCGCCAGCACATTGGTCTGGCCGTCATAAGTGGTGTGGCCGCGGAAGCTGTTGGCCCAGGCGCCGGAGGATTTGCCGGTGCGGGCATAGGGGTCGAGATACCACAGGCCGACATTGTCGCCAGTCTCGCGATCCGTGACTTCCCAGACGCGGACGGTCGGGTGCCAGACCGAAACCGTGCCCTCGGGCAGCTCGGTGAAGTTGAAGCCGAACAATTCGCCGGCGACGTAGAACATCCCCTCGCGCAGATTGTCGAGCTGGAGATACTGGCTGACTTCCTCGCTATCGAGATCATAACGCTCGGCGCGCACTTTCTCGGCGTAATAGCGATAATCCCAGGGCTCGATGGTGATGTTCGCGCCTTCGCTGTCGGCGAGGGCCTGCATGTCGGCGACTTCTTCATGGATGCGCGCGACGGCAGCAGTCCAGACGCCTTCCATCAGATCCATGGCGCGTTCCGGCGTGCCGGCCATGCGGTTTTCGAGGCGCCACTGGGCGTAATTCTCATAGCCGAGCAGTTCGACGCGTTCGTCGCGCAGGGCCAGGATTTCCATGATCAGGGCGTTATTGTCGTACTCATCGCCATTATCGCCGCGATTATAGTAATCGCGCCAGACAATTTCGCGCAGATCGCGCTCGTCGGAGAAAGTCAGGAAAGGATCCATCGAGGAGCGCGTATTGGTGATGGCGTATTCGCCCTCATGACTGCGTGCCGTCGCTGCCGAGGCCGAAGCCTGGACGAAACCGTCCGGCAGGCCGGAGAGCTGGTCGGCGGTCAGGTAATGGACGTAGTTTTCCTCGTCATGCAGGAGGTTGGACGAGAAGGCCGTGTAGAGCTCGGACAGGCGCTGGTCGATCGCGGCATAGCGTTCGGCGGCTTCGCCTTCGAGCGTCGCACCATTGCGGGCGAACCCGTCATAGGTCAGCTGGACGAGGCGCTGCTGGTCGGGACGCAAGCTCGCCATTTCCTCGCCTTCATAGACGGCGCGGACGCGGGCAAACAGGGCCGCATTCTGGGTGATTTGCGAGCTGTAGGCGGACAGGCGCGGGGCCATTTCAGCCTGGATGGCGCGGAATTCCGGCGTCGACATGTTGGACGACCAGATGCCCCAATAGCGGAAGGCATTGCCGAGCGGCTCGCCGGCGCGTTCCATCGCGACGATGGTGTTCTCGAAGCTGGCCGGCTCGGGATTATTGGCGATCGCTTCGATCTCGGCGAGATTGAGCGCCATGCCCTCTTCGAGGGCTGGCTTGAGATCATCCAGGCTGGCGGTGTCGAAATTCGGCACGCCGCCAAACGGACCGGTCCATTCCGCGAGCAACGGGTTGGTGGACATGACGGTCTCCGTTGTTTCGGTGGTCTCGGTGGCGCCGGGCGCAACGGTATCGGTGGCCGGGGTGCAGGCCGCCGCAAACAGGGCGGCAGTACTCACTGTAATCATCATCAGATGACGCATGGTATTTCCTCTCGGGTGAAAGTGTTGCCCCAAGCCTAACCGTTCGGCGCATGGCTGGAAAATTAAGAATTCACCATCTTGCCAGGGGCGGCCGTGCGCGCCGCGCTCAGCAGCGCTGCGCGCAGGCCGGACAGACCGGCCCCGATGATGGTAAAGATCTGTCTGTGTGCTGTTGTCATTTCAGCCTCCCCGCAAGTTTGGGCCTGCCTGCGCGACGGCCCGCTTGCGCGCAGTCCCGCCGGGGCTCTGGAATTTCGACACGTTTACCTGACGCTAACCCTTTCGCCGTGCTGTCGCCCTAATCCCCGCTGATAAGCTGGGCCCTGTTTTTAGCGACCGGAGGTCTCACATGCGCATCCTTGCCGCCACCATCGCCGCACTGTCCGTCTGCTTCCTCGCGCCCGCCTATGCGCAGGACCCGGAATACGGGCAGCCGAGTGATTATTCCGAGCCCGTCGACACCTATTCCCAGGACGAGCTGACCGAGGCCGTGAGCGATTTCTTCGGCGTTACCGCCGAAGCCGCGGCCAGTCTGATGGAGCGCATCTTCTCCGATCTCGGCCGTCCGGTCGGCTATATCGCCGGTGAGGAAGTGTCGGGCGCGGTCGGAATCGGCCTGCGCTATGGTGAGGGTTATCTCACCATGAAGAGCGGCGTGCGCGAGAAGGTTTACTGGCGCGGCCCCTCGGTCGGCTGGGACGCGGGCGGCAATGCCAGCCGCGTCTTCGTGCTGGTCTATAATCTCGACGACCCGGCTCTGCTGTTCCAGCGCTTTCCCGGTGTTGAGGGCACGGCCTATCTGGTCGCCGGCATGGGCGTGAATTATCAGCGCGCCGACGATATCACCCTGGCGCCGATCCGTTCCGGTGTCGGCCTGCGTGCCGGCGCCAATGTCGGCTATCTCGCCTATACCCGCCGCCGCGCCTGGTTACCCTTCTAGTGAAGATACGCCCCTGCGAGCCAGACGATCATGCCGGTATTGATGCCCTGCTTCGAAGCGCCTTTCCCGAGCCGGGCGAGGCGCGTCTGGCTGTGGCCCTGCGCGCGGCTGATGCCGATACGCTGGAGCTCGTCGCCGAGCTGGACGGCAAGATTGCCGGGGTGGCGATGTTCTCCCCGGCGATGGCGAAGCCGGGCGATGGCCGTGAAATCCCCGGGCTCGGCCTCGGACCGGTCGCAGTCCTGCCCGGCTATCAGAACCGCGGTATTGGCGCGGCCCTGATCGAGGCCGGACTCGACTTTGTCCGAACCCTGGGGCCGAGCTATTGCATCGTTCTGGGCGATCCGGACTTCTATGGCCGCTTTGGTTTCGAGCCGGCCCCGGCTCTTGACCTGCACTGGACCGACGACCCCGACGACAAGACCGGCAATGCCTTCCAGGTATTGGCGCTCAATGGCGCCGCGCATCTGCCGCGCGGCACCAGGATCGAGTACCACCCCGCCTTTGATGGCGTCTGAGCCTACTCGTTTTCAGCGGCCGTGACCGGCTGGTGATCAAAGCTGAGCACGCGTGACATCCGCCAGGCCTCGCCCTCCAGCCGCCAGAGTGTGGTGAAGCCGGCACGGCCGGTCAGCTCGGGTTCGGCGCCGGGGCGCACAATGCTGAACATGTGTTCGCCGCTCTGCACCGCGCCATAGAGCACGCCGTTATCATAGAGTGGATGCAGGACAAGCGAACCGGGCACCAGGGCCCGCGTGACGTGATAGTCGGGGCCGCAAATATTTCGGTCAATGCTGTCGATGAAGGCGGCGCGACCCAGGGTGACGCCGCCGATATCGTGGTAGAATTCGAGATCCTCGCTGGTCAGCGCGGCCATCAGTTCGAGGTCGCAGCCATTATAGCCAAGCTCGAAGACCTGGCGGTCGAGTTCGGCGAAGCGGGCATCGAGCGCCGTATCGGCCGCGTCCTCGGCCCAGGCGGGCGCCGCCGCCAGCATGATCAGACATAGTCCTGCTCTCAGACCTGACATCAAAAACTCCCATTCTTCGTGACAATGGCGGCATTCAGGCATTGCGGGGGATCGTCCGGCAAGCGGGAATGCCGGTGTCGCGATCCCGCACTACCCTGGCGGGTTATTGCGCGATAGTGTGAATGCAAACATGGGGCTGGCTACAGCCGAGGGGAGATCGACATGACCGAAGGCAGTACATTGAGCGGACTGATCCTGCTGATCGGGATCGGCGCTCTCTTTATTCTGATGCTCGCCCGCCAGATCCCGTTCCAGATTATCGGCCGCATCATGGCGTCGATCTTTCGGCCGATCGGCAAGCTGTTTGGCCTGAAGGCCATCACGCGGGCCGGTCCCGGCTCGGTTCGTCCCGCCCATATGGGGCCGAGCGCCTGGGCTGCCCTGTCGCGCGCGGCGCGTTCGCAGACGGAAACCGAAAAGGCGCTCGGGGCCGATTTCAGCCATGAGGACGCGCACCTCAAGCGCAATGGCTTCCTGTTCCACTGGACCGGCGTCAAGGTCGGCTATATCCGCACGCCCGGCGAACTCACGCTCGATGTGGCCGAGGATTATTACCGGCAGGGCGCGACATTCCTCAATGGCCGGGTCAAGATTTCCGCCAATCCGCAAAATCTCTATGAGGACGAGGAAGGCGCGGTCATCGCCGAGTATTTTCCGGCCGACGCCGGTTGCCTCTATCTGCTCAACGAGATGCGCAAGACGATTAATTCCAATGTCCGCAAGCTGACCGTCGTCTTCTCGACGATTATCGCCATCGTGCTGATCATCAACCTGCTCTATAATGACGGAAGCCTGATCGCCCTGGCGGGTCCGATGTCGCTGGGGCCACTCACCATGAGCGCAACCGATCTCAGCCAGGCCGCTTTTGCGGCGCTGTCGACGATTGGCGGTGCGTTCGCGATGTGGATCATCTATTTCATGGAATACGTGCCGTATCAGCGCAACAATTTCCGTGAATTGTCCAATTTCGTCACCCGCTATCTCGCCCGCCTCAACGATCATTTCCGCACCGCGGAAGGGCAGGCCAAATCGGTGACGGTGGGGCAGGAAAAGGATGCGGCGAAATTCTCGCACTCGGCACGGATGTGGCACACGAATGTGCTGTGGATCGCGCAACGGATCTTCTTCATCGAGACCTTCGTTCGCAATATCATGTTCCAGATGCTGCGAAATTCCGGCTACTACCTGGTCTTCGTGCCGCTGATCTTCACGGTGGTGCTGGCCGGGCTCAACCTCGCCCTGATCGAGTGGACGGGCTTTGACGCCGGCGCTCGCCTGGCAGATCTGGGCGTGATCTTCCTGATCCTGTTTGTCGTGCTGGTGAGCATTTATGCTGTCTTCCTGCGCCGCTCCATGGCCAGCATTGACGAGATCAACCAGGACGAATGGATCGGTTTTGACAGCCTGCTGCTGGAGAATGTGCTCGGGGAAATCGTCGGCAAATATGCCGAGGATGTCGGCTATTGGAAGAACCGCATTGGCGGCAGTTTCTGACCCTCGGGCCTAGCTGATCTTGAGGTGATCGCCCTCGCACAGGGCGTGATCCGACAGAGTCTCGATGACGCGGCATTGATCGACCTCGCCATGGGCGCAGTGATCGAGCATGCGTGCCAGTTCCACTCGTACGGCCTCCAGCCCGGCAATGCGCCGCTCGACTTCAGCCAATTGCCGGCTGGCGATAGCGTCGGCGCGCTGGCATGACTGGTTGGGCCGGTCGGAGAGCTCCTGCAAGGCGCGTAAATCATCCAGCCCGAAACCAAGCGCCCGTCCATGGCGGATGAAGCGCAGACGTTCGACATTGGTCTTGTCATAGCGCCGCTGCCCGCCTTCCGAACGCGGCGGTGCCGCCAACAGGCCGATATTCTCATAATAGCGGATGGTCGGGACCTTGACCCCGCTCGCCCGCGACAGCTTCCCGATCGACAAGTCTGACATTTGTGCTTGAACCTCTAGTGACTAGAGAGATTAGGCTGTGCCTGAACTGATTTGCAAGGAATGAAGCACATGGCTGGAAGTTGCTGCGAAACCAAGGAATTCGACGGTATGAGCGCCGGATTCAAACGCGCGCTGATCGCGGTCATCATCATCAATGCCGCGATGTTTGTGGTCGAGATGCTGGCCGGGGCGGCGGCGCAGTCCCAGGCGCTCAAGGCCGATGCGCTCGATTTCTTCGCCGACGCGGCGACCTATGGTCTCTCGCTCTGGGTGATCGGCAAGCCGCCGAGCTGGCGGGCCAATGCGGCCCTGATCAAGGCGGGCAGCCTGTTTGTGATGGGTGCAGCTATCCTGGTCCTGGCGCTCTATCGGGCGATATTCGTGGCGCAGCCGGTCCCGGAACTGATGGGCGGTATCGCCCTGCTGGCGCTGGCGGCCAATGTGATCAGCGTTCTGATCCTGATGCGCTGGCGCGATGGCGACGCCAATGTGCGCTCGGTCTGGCTCTGTTCTCGCAATGATGCGATCGGCAATATCGCGGTCTTCGTTTCCGCTGGCGTCGTCTGGATGACCCAGAGCCATTGGCCCGACATCATCGTCGCCCTGGGCATGGCCGGTCTCTTTCTCAGCTCGGCCTTTCAGATCCTGACCCAGGCCCGGGGCGAACTCCGTCAGCAACAGGCTTGACCCTGCGCTAGCGGTGTCCCCCGGTGGAAAACACCGAGCCGAGAAGGTCATCCGGATTATTCGGTTCATGACGATGGTTATAGGGCCGGTCCGGCGATGGGGCGGGCTGAGGAGCCGAACAACTGGTGCAACCTGACGCGATCCGTTCGCGCACGGCGGCGAGCTGGAGCGAGAGGTCATGGAAACGATCCTGGCCCTCGTGCCAGAGCTGGGCCGTGTCCTGGCAGCGGGCTTCCTCGAAGCGGTTTTCCTCCAGGCAGCGGTTATAAGTGCGGCAGGAGGCAGTCGCGAAGCGGTAAGACCCGTCCAGATCGGTCTCGAACGCGGCGATCAATTCCTGGGTCCGGGTGTCGGCGACACTGACCGACCGGCCGGGCTCGACGCGGATCGCTTCTCGGTAGCGGTGAATTTCCTCCAGCATGCCCAGACGCTGCTCGGCCAGACCTGCGACCTGGCACATATTGGTGGCCGGGCCGACGGTGTCGGCAACCCGGTGGGGCGGCGCGGGGTGGGAGTGGGGTGGTACGCCGCTGGGAGTCTGCGTCGTTGCGCAGGCCGACAAAGCGGTCGCGGTGGCCAGGAATAGCGTGAATTTTCTCATGGTGTTCATATCCTTCCTGAGACCGGGTCAATCGGTCTGACCGGCACCCGCCGCTGCGGGGTGGCCGTCATCCTGTGCCGCCTGGTAGCAGCCTGGCTGGTTGAGTTCATTTCCGTTCTCGCGCCGCGCCTCGTCGACGCGTTGCTGCCAGGCGAGATAAAAGCGATCGCCTGAGGCCTCAGCCTCGCGCAGCAGGGCCTGCGAGATCCGCGTCCAGCGCTCGGCAGGCGTGCCGCTGGTACTGGCGAATTCGCGCCGCAGACGGATTGCCCTGGCATGGCCGAGATCGGCGGCCCGGCGCAGATAACTATCCGCACGTTCCGGACTTTCGATCAGCCCGCACAGGCGGTAACTGCCCTGGACAGTGCCGGTGCCGTAAATCAGGGCAAGATTGAAATTGGCGCCGCCATTGCCGCGCTCGGCGGCCGTGTCGAGCCATTCCATGGCCGAATCGATGCTTTGCCTCACACCCAGTCCGGTCGCGAACATGATGCCCATCAAATTCTGGGACTCGGCATCGCGCGCATTGATTGCCGCGTGGCAGATCAGGGTGACGGTCTCTTGCGAGGTCAGGGCGCCGGTCTGATCATAACCCATTTCGCGCTGGAAATCGCGGACCGAGCGACGGGTCACCGGGCCATAGGAGCCGTCGACCGGGCCGGAATAGAAGCCAAGCGCGGCGAGGGCGCGCTGGCGGGCAATCAACTGGATGATATCGCCTGTGCTGTCCGGCTGGCCGGCGCCATAGGCGATGCGCGCCAGGCTGTCGGCATCACTGGGGCAGGAATACTGCAGCACCGCCGTCTGGAGCCGTTGCTGGGCCGCCAGCGTCGCCTGAACGCCGCTTTGCGAGCCGGCATGCAGCGAGCGGTTCCAGGCGTCGCGGGCCTGTTCCATCTGGTCCATCGCCTGGTAGGCATCGCCAATATTGAGCCAGCAACGCGCCAACTCGGGTGCCATCCGGCGCGCATCTTCGCCATTGAAGGGCGCCGGGCAGATTCGTTCACCGGGCGTGCCGAAAAAGCGGGGGCGTGAGCCATAGCGCGAGGTGGCGTAGGAGCGGGGATAGTCACTGGTCACCGGACCGGTGCCAAACGACAGCGGCAGCGTGCTGGCGGTACCGGTCGTATCCCCGTAGACGACGCGATCCGAATAACGGGTGTCGCTGCCGGTCTCGCCGGTCGGCCGGTCCTGATAGGGCCGGTCTTGATAGGGCCGGTCTTGATAGGGGCGGTCCTGGTAAGGGCTGTCCTGGTAGGAATAGAAATTGTCCGGGGTGTAGTCCGGCGTGATGCGAGCTGGACCGTCTGGGGCTGGCGGGTCCTCGCTTCCGAACGGCCACCACCAGCGATGTTCGCCACTCTCGGCGCAGGTCTGGACGGCGCAATAGCCGGCGCGATAGGCGCGCGAATGGGTAAAGCCGAGGATCGCCACCAGTCCGATCACGACCAGAATCGTTGCCGCGGCTTGTGTCAGCAGGGCTGTTACCCGGTCCATCATCTATACACACCACCAGCGCTGTCGCTGACAGCGTCGAGTTTCAGTTAACGACTATTAACCATACTAGCGGTGCGTGCCGGATATCACCATACGCCTGAAGCGAGATTAGCAAAAAAACTTGGCAACCAGCCGGGGAATGTGGGTTTTTCCCCAATGGGTTGAGCGGTGTTATCTCAAAGTGCTTGTCAGGCGAATTGTGTGCGATCGAAGCGAACTTCCGGCCAGAGCTTGTGCTGACGCTCGCATTTGGCGTTCCAGCCGGCCTTGTCAGCGAGGCTGGCGACCGGGCGGACATGAAGGGAGAATAATTCCTCCAGCCCGTAGGGCGCGAGCACGTCCACCTTGCCGGCATTATCGAGCCGCACGGCCACGGCATGGGTGTGGGAGGCGAAATGCCTGACGGCCTCCGTCGTGCTGGTCAGCGGGGCGCGGGTGACGCCATGCTTGGCGCCAAACCAGAGGTGGACGCGCGCCTGATTGCGGATCTCGACGACCGCATCGAGGTCGCCAAACACCGCCTCGCCCGCCTTGATGACGACGTCCTCGGCTGCTTCGCCCAGGTCCGAGGCATCATAATAGCCCAGATCATAATCATTGACGCCATAGGCCGCATCGCGCCCGGTGAGGGCATTCCAGACCGCCTGGTAGACGGCGCCGGCCATCAGGCCGTGATCAGGCAGACCCATCGCCGCAGCGCGCTCCAGAACAGTCATCGCCAGCGCATTGGCCCGCACCGCCTCGACCAGAAACGCCCGCTGATGCGCCGGGGGTGCTTTGGCCATGCGGTGAGGATCCATCATCAACCCCGCAGCGTTCCGCCTGTGGCGCCACTGACCTTGGCGATTACCTTGGCGGCAACCGTGTCGATTTCCTCATCGGTGAGCGTCTTGTCGCGTGGCTGCAAGACCACCTCAATCGCCAGCGAGGTCTGACCTTCGGGCACGCCCTTGCCGTCATAGACATCGAACACACTGACATCGGTGATCAGCGCCTTGTCGGCACCCTTGGCGGCGCGGATCAGGCTGTCGGCGGCAATTGTCTTGTCGACGAGGAAGGCGAAATCGCGCTTCACGGGCGTGAGATCGGCGCGGTCGAGCTGCGTGCGGGCCTTGAGACCGGAGGATTTGCGCGGCTGCGGGATGGCATCGAGCACGATCTCAAACGCCAGCACGCGGCCATCAATCCCCAGCGCCTTGAGCACGCGCGGATGGATTTCACCGAACTCGGCCATCACATTCTTCGGCCCCTGGCGCAGAACGCCGGACCGGCCAGGATGCCACCAGTCACGCGCTTCCGGCGCCACTTGCAGCGATGCGGCAGGTGCGCCGGCCGCCTCAAGGGCCGCCAGGGCGTCCGCTTTCACATCAAACAGGTCGGGCGCACGGCTGCCGGTCCAGTGACGGCCGGAGGTGATACGGCGCACCCCGGTCGCGACCAGCAATTGGCCATCCGGCCCATCGGTGAGATAGACCGGGCCAACCTCGAACAGGCGCGCATCGGCGAGGCCGCGATCGGCATTGGCCTGCAGCGCCGTGAGCAGATGGATCAGCGCCGTCGGGCGCATCACATCGAGCTCGGACGAGATCGGGTTTTCCAGCGCCAGACCGGCGCCATGGCCACCAAACAGGGCCGCCTGCGAGCTCTCGCAGAAGGACCAGGTCACGGATTCCTGATAGCCGCGAACAGCCAGGGCACGGCGGGCATAGCGAGCGCGCAATTGCATCACTGTCGCCGGTGCCGGACGCCGCACCGAAGGACGCGCCAGTGAGGTGGCGATGAGCTTGTCAAAGCCGTGAATGCGGGCGACTTCCTCGACCAGATCGGCCTTCAGGCTGCAATCCATCCGCCAGCTCGGCACGCCGACCGTCAGTATATCGCCAGCCCCGGTCGGCTTGAAGCCAAGCGTGGTGAGGATGCGCAGGATCTCGGCCCGAGGCAGATCGAGCCCGGTCAGGCGTTTGACCTCGCTGATCGGGAATTCGATATCGGCGGGCGCCGCGGGGATCTCGCCGAACACGGCGGTTTCCGAGGCTTCGCCGCCGCAGATTTTCAGGATCAGGCGCGTGGCGTATTCGATACCATCGATGATGGATTGCGGATCAACGCCGCGCTCGAAACGGTATTTGGCATCGCTGTCGATACCGGTCGCCTTGGCGGTCGCGCGGGTGATCAGCGGATCGAACCAGGCCGCCTCGATGAAGACGTCGGTGGTCGCGTCACTACAGCCGGAATAGGTCCCGCCCATAATGCCGCCAAAGCCCAGGCAATGAGCTTCATCGGCGATGACGCACATGGTTTCGGTGGGCGTGTGGGTCTTCTTGTCGAGCGCCTCGAAGGTGTCGCTATCGCCGGCACCGCGGCGCGCATGCAGATTGCCGCTCAGCTTGGCGGCGTCATAGACGTGCAGCGGCCGGCAGCGATCATAGGAGATCAGATTGGTGATGTCGGCGAGCGCATTGATCGGGCGCAGACCGATTGACCGGAGTGCCTTTTGCAGCCAGTCCGGAGACGCCACATTCCTGACGCCGCGGATCAGCCGGCCGGCGAAGACCGGACAGGCTTCCGGCCAGTCGAGCTCGACCTTGACCGGGCAGGGGAATGTGCCCGGCACGGGCTCGATCGGGACATCCTTGAGCGTACCGATACCCGTTGCGGCCAGGTCGCGGGCGATGCCGCGCACGCCGAGCCAGTCAGGCCGGTTGGGTGTAACTTCGAAATCGATGACGACATCATCCTGGCCAAGCGCCACAACGGCCGGCGTGCCGACGGCCCAGTCGCCTTCCAGGTCGATAATCCCGTCATGGTCCTCGCCGAGCTCCAGCTCCTTGGCGGAACACATCATGCCTGAGCTCTCGACGCCGCGGATCTTGCGCGGCTTCTTGTCGAGCGAGAAATCCAGGCCCGGAATATAGGCGCCCAGCGGGGCATAGACGGCGCGCATGCCGGTGCGGGCATTGGGCGCGCCGCAGACGATCTGCTTGATACCGTCAACGGTCTCCACGGTGCAGACGCGCAGCTTGTCGGCATCAGGGTGCGCGACGGCCTCTTTGACAGAGGCGACTGTGAAGGCACCGAATTTCTCGGCCGGATTGTCGATCTCCTCGATCTCCAGACCCGCCATGGTCATCGCCTCGGCGATCTCGTCGAGCGAGGCCGTGGTCTCGAGGTGGTATTTCAGCCAGGAAAGCGGGAATTTCATCGTCGGCTCCTGCCGTCACTTACAAATCAGAAACCGGACCGGGCGCCATGCAGGCATCAACCGGTTCGGGATGGAATGGTCTATTGGCCGCGAGCGGCCGGGCGGGGGCGCGGGTCACGGCGTCGCCTCCCCGGCAGTCTCGGCATAGGGCAGGTCGGGACGGTCCGAAGCGCCCATGCGTTCGAACTGATCGATCTGCCCGGGCGGACAGGCGCGGGCCGATTCACGCGCGGCCTCACTGGAGGATGAGATCCAGCACCGATCAAACACGGAGCAATAACAGACCGACACCCCCCAATGGGTCCATTCATCGAGCAAGGCCGTCAGCTCGTCTTCGCTCAGCGCGTCGCGATCCCAGGTGAAGACGACCGGTTCGACCTCGCCGCCCGGTGCCAGGGCGCGACCATTCACGCTCGACCATGAGCGGTCAAACGCGGCTGGAAAATGCGCCGCCAGCGGGGCGAACCCGTCCTGCGGATTTCCGTCACGCAACAGGGATACCGTGCGGATCATGGCGGGGCCGACACCATTATTGAGAATCCGCAGCCCGAGATGGCGCCGCGTCTCGGTTGACTGGATAAAGCCGTCCACCTGAAGCACCGGCACCACCGCACCATGCTGCTGCGCCCGCATCACCCGGCCCTGGTCCCAGGCCACAAACAGGGCCGCGATGCCGACGAGCATGGCGCCGATCCCGGTCAGGGTCTGGTGGTTATTGGTGAACCAGCGCCACATCAGCTCAGACCGGTTGCCATATTCGCCTGCAGCAGCGGCGAGAAGCCGTAATGGCCGAGCCAGCGCTGGTCGGAATTGAAGAAATCGCGCAAATCCGGGGCGCCATATTTGAGCATGGCGAGGCGATCAACGCCCATGCCGAAGGCGAAGCCCTGGTATTCGTCCGGATCGAGGCCGCAATTGCGGATCACATTCGGGTGCACCATGCCGCAGCCCAAAATCTCCATCCACTGATCGCCGGAGCCCACCTTCACGGCCTGGCCGACGCGCTCATAGCGCACATCCATCTCCGCCGATGGCTCGGTGAAGGGGAAGTGGTGCGGGCGGAAACGGGTGACGACTTCATCGGTCTCGAAGAAGGCGGCGAGGAAGTCCTGCAACACGCCCTTGAGGTGACCCATATGGGTTTCCCTGTCGATCACCAGGCCTTCGACCTGGTGGAACATCGGCGTGTGGGTCTGGTCCCAGTCACAGCGATAGACCCGGCCCGGCGCGATAATGCGGATCGGCGGCGTCTGGCTCATCATGGTGCGGATCTGGACCGGCGAGGTGTGGGTGCGCAGAACCTTGCGCTGGCCCTCGGCGTCCGGCTTCATGAAGAAGGTGTCCTGGGTGTCGCGCGCCGGATGGCCTTCCGGGAAATTCAGGGCCGTGAAATTGTGGAAATCGTCCTCCACGTCCGAGCCTTCCGCGACGGCAAAGCCCATATCGGCGAAAATCACGGCGAGTTCTTCCATCACCTGGGTGATCGGGTGGATCGAACCCTTTGGTTCGGGCCGCACCGGCAGGGAGACATCGATCGTCTCGGAGGCCAGGGCGAGATCAAGCGCGGCGGCTTCCAGCATCGCCTTGCGCGCCTCAATCGCCGAGCCGAGCCGGTCCTTGAGACCGTTCAGCGCCGGACCCATCACCTGGCGTTCTTCCGGGCTCATGCCGCCCAACGAGCGCATCATCAGCGAGACAGACCCCTTCTTGCCCAGCGCCCCGACGCGCACGGCATCAAGGCCGGCCTCATCGGTCGCGGCGGCGATCTGTGCGAGCACGTCCTGCTCGAGGGTTTCCAGTGCAGCGGTATCGGTCATGTCTTCGCCCTTGCCAGTCAGGTTGGGGTTTAGCGTTTGAATTTTGAGGTGTCGACAGCACAAATCCGCGCCACCCGGGATGAAGTCAGGCCCTGAAACAAAAAAGGCCCGCGGGCGGTGAGCCGGCGAGCCTTTTCCTGAAGTCGTATGACAAGCCTAGGCCAGCGCGGACTGCGCCTGATCAACCAGGGCCTTGAAGGCGTCTGGCTCATGGATGGCGATGTCGGACAGGACCTTGCGGTCAACCTCGATACCGGCCTTGATCAGGCCGTGCATCATAGTCGAATAGGTCATGCCGTGCAGGCGTGCGCCGGCATTGATGCGCTGGATCCAGAGGGCGCGGAAGGTGCGCTTCTTGGCACGGCGGTCGCGATACGCGTACTGGCCGGCCTTCTCCACAGCCTGGACGGCAGCGCGGAAGGTATTCTTGCGACGGCCGTAATAGCCTTTCGCTTTCTTGATAACTTTTTTGTGGCGGATGGCCGTAGCCGGGCCGGATGTCACTCGTGACATGGTATGCTCCTACTCAATGCCGGGGGCTTAAAGGCCGTACGGGAGATATTTCTTGATGATCTTCGTATCCTGAGCGGACAGGACAACCTGTCCCCGCTTGTCGCGGATCTGCTTCGGCGTACGCTTGATCATGCCGTGACGTTTGCCGGTCTGACCGGCTTTGATCTTGCCCGTGGCAGTGAGCTTGAAGCGCTTTTTGGCGCCGCTCTTGGTCTTCATCTTCGACATTTCCATCTCCTTTGCTGGACCGGCAGGCCGGTCCGAGGGTGTGAACAGTCAGCGGGCATGTCGATTTGGCCCGGTAGACTGGTGATAAGAGAGCGGGGTTTATACGCGTCTGGCAGGGGATTGCAACAGCGCGTGGGAGTCTGAATCAGGCCGTGTGCTCGTGTTCGCACAGGCCGCAATCGCTGGCGTGATCATGGCCGGCACGCGCCTGGCTGTGCCAATTGACCAGATGCGCTGCGGCCAGAATGGTGACGCCGGTCAGGGTGATGATGGTTTCGACCAGCTGGCTGGACAAATGCAGGGCACCAATTGCCATCAACGACAGGCCCAGAAGGCCCAGGGCGAGGACCGGCCAGCGTGCCCGGCTGGTCCGCACGCTCCAGCCCAGGGCCAGGATCGAGATCGGCGCGGCGATCGCCAGCAGGCCGAAATGCCAAGCATGGCTGGCACCGAGCATCTCACCGAGTCCGGGCACCAGCATCGGCGCAGCGGCGGCTGCGACCGGGAAGAGGAGGCAGTGCGCAACGCAAACCGCCGACAGGCTGACGCCGGTCAGGTCGAGTGAGCCATTCTGTAGATTGAACTTGGGCAGCAGGGCCATCATGGTTTCATCCGTGCGGGTCACAGACGATATAGTATAACATCCACGCTGATGAAAGCCCTGGCCTGGCCCGAGCGCAGTTCGGCCAGGGCAGCAAACGGGCGGCCCTTTGTCGGAGCCGCCCGCTTTCAGTTGTCAGGTCCTGGGGCGTGAGCCCCGGGGGTCAGTCGGCAAAGCCGAGCTCGGAAATTTCCAGCCGGGCGTCAGCGCTCAGGCCTTCGCGGTAGGTGCCAACCCAGATGTCATAGGTCCCCGCTGCCGGCATGTCGAAGTGAATGCCGGGATTGAGACCGTTATTGTCGTCATTGCAGACCCAGTTACCGTTGGGATCATTGATGACCAGTGTCGTGTCCGCGTCCGAGAGCACGGAGATGAAGAGGTCGAGCGAACCCGGAGTGAAGGTCAGCTCGTAATCCGGCGCTGCGGAGACATAGCCGCGGCACATCGAATCGGCCGCGGATTCCGCTGCAACGGGACCACCGGCGAGAATGTTGACGGCGTGCGGATCCGGAGAGAATCCGCCGGTCAGCGCAACCGAGCCGAAACTGGCATCCATCGTGTAGTCGAGCGCATCGCTGCCCTGGTATTCATCGCCGAAGGCAAGCTCGGAAATGTGCAAGGTGGCATTTTCCGGCTGGATCTCGCCATAGGTGCCGACCCAGATATTGTAAACGCCCGAGGCGGGCCGGTCGAAATGCACACCTGGATTGAGATTGCCGGCGCCGTCATCATCACAATGCCAGCTACCATCCGGTGAATTGACGACCAGCGTCGTGTCGGCGTTCGAGGTCGCAGAGATGTAGAGGTCCAGCGTACCGGCCGAATAGTTCAGATTGTAGTCGGGGGCCGTGGTCGAGAAGCCGCGGCAATTCTGGCCGAGCGCCTCGTAGATTTCCACATCGCCGCCAGCCTGGAGAGCGAGATTATGGGGATCGGGAATGAAACCCGCCTGCAGCGAGACCGAGCCGTAATTGGCTGGCAGGCTGAAATCGAGCACGGCTGGCACGTCAATCTCGCCACGGAAACCGGTTTCCGAGACAAAGAGGGTCGCATCGGCAAGGGTGCCGCCGGAATAGCGACCCGCCCAGATCGCATAGCGACCGGCGACCGGATCGGTCAGATGGATGCCCGGATTGAGGTCCTCGGCGCCATCATCATCACAATGCCAGCTGCCATCGGGGCCCTGGACAATCAGCGTGGTGTCGTAATCCGATTCCATCGACAGATAGAGGTCATATTGATTATTGGCCGAATAGTTCAGCCAGACGTCGGGCGCTTCGCTGATCTCGCCCCAGCAATAACCGCCTGTGCCGCGATTGCCGTCGAGATCGCCGCCGGCGCGCACGGCGATGCGGCGCGGATCGTCGCTGAAGCCGGCGCGCAGGCTGAGGGCGCCGGAATTGGGCTGCAGGGCCGCGTTCGGCGCCCGGGAATAGGCATTTTCGCTGGAAAAGCCGAGCTCTGAAATGTGCACCATGGTTGGCTCATAGCCATTGCCCGCTGATAGCGTGCCCACCCAGACATTGTAGACGCCCGATTGCGGCGAGGAGAATTCAATCCCCGGATTGAGACCCTGGCCCGGCGCATCATCATTGCAGTGCCAGCTCCCGTCCGGTGCATTCACAATCAGCGTCGTGTCGGCATCCGATGCTCCCGAAATGAAGAGGGGGAGATTGCCGGCATTATATTGCAGATTGAGAGAGGGCTGGTGGGAGATATAGCCCGAGCAGGCAAAGTCGATACTGCCGCCATTAATGGCGCCGCCTGCCTGCACGCCAACCGATGTCGGATCCTGTGCAAATCCTGCCGACAGCGTGACTGAGCCGTAGGCCGGCGCGGCATTGACGTCCTGTGCTTGCGCGGCGCCGCCCAGCAAGATCACGGCTGCGGCCCCGGCCGCCCATTTATAGGTCATGGTCATTCTCCCCTGATGTGCGAGATCACTCGCTGAAAAGTTCGGAAATCGAAAGCGTCGCCTCCTCCCGGGAGGCGTCGGCATAGGTCCCGATCCAGATGTCATAGAGTCCCGATGGCGGTGTGGAAAAGCGGACTGACGGATTGAGGCCATTGCCGCTGTCATCATCGCAATACCAGTTTCCGTCGGGCGCATGGATAACCAGCGTCGTGTCCACATCGGCATTGACCGAGATGATGAGTGGCAGCGAGCCGCCATTATAGAAAAGTTCAAAATCCGGTGCCTCGGCGATGAAGCCGTTACAGTCCGGGCCGCGCGTCTGGCTGGCATCAATGGCGCCGCCGGTTTGCAAACGTACGCGGTAGGGATCAGGCGTGAAGCCGGCCGAAAGCGAGGCGTCCAGCGCGCTCGGCAAGGTCGAACGTGGCTGCGCTGCAGCGGTGCCGCAGCAGGCGATCACGGCGATGGACAGTATGGACAGCCTGATCATTCAAATCCCCGATCCCCTGGCCCGCCATTTCTGGAATGGGCCGGTCGCCCACAATTGAGCATGCTTTGCAGAGGATATCATCTGAAAACAGGTGAGTTGAACCGCGACTGAACGCCGCCGCCTTCAAAGCGGCGGCGTTCAGACACAATTCGGAATTTGCGGGCCGGTGCGTCTAGCGCGGTGCCATCACCATCACCATGAGTCGTCCTTCGAGCTTGGGCTCGAACTCGACCTTGGCGACTTCGGCGAAGTCTTCCTTGACGCGGCGCATGATATCCATGCCACGATCCTGGTGAGCCATTTCACGGCCCCGGAATCGCAGGGTGATCTTCACCTTGTCGCCGTCTTCGAAGAAGCGGTGCATGGCCTTGGTCTTGACCAGGTAATCATGCACATCGATGTTCGGCCGCATCTTGATCTCTTTGATCTCGACCGTTTTCTGCTTCTTGCGAGCTTCGGCTTTTTTCTTCTGTTCCTGGTATTTCAGCTTGCCGTAATCAATGATTTTGCAAACGGGCGGATCAGCGTTGGGGGAGACTTCCACAAGGTCGAGTCCGGCCTGTGCGGCCGCCTCGAGAGCGGCCTCGGTTGGCACGATCCCCTGCTTCTCTCCATGTTCGTCGATAAGAAGCACCCGCGGTACGCGGATGTCTAAATTCATACGCGGTCCGTCTTTTTTTGGCGGTTGCGCAGATTGTGGTCTACGGGCTATGGCCGCTTCTCCCTTATGGCCTGCGAGCAATACTTAGTAATCCTCCGGCGGCGCATCTGGATCAAGTCCAAACTGGCTCAATTGAGCCGCTACCCTGCCGGAGAGCCGCGCACTATGGTGAAATCATCACATTAAGCAAGCGCCGCACGCGGTTCACGCCGCAACTGTGCGGTCAGAAAACCCGCCTGCAAAGCGCATCGCCGCGATTGCTTCGGCCGGTTCGACCTGCGCCAAAACGGGCGCGTGCATCAAAATCACCGGTGCGTCGCCACGCGGCGCATTCATCGCCGGATCCTCGACGCTGGCATAAAGCGCCAGCGCAGGGGCGCCTGCGGCGACAAGCAGATGAAGCAAGGGTGTGTCCTCGCCAAAAACGAAACGGGTCCGGCGCGCCAGCCCGGCGAGTTGTGGCAGTTTCGCCTTGCCGGTGATGTCGCGCGCGCCCGGGGCAACCTGCGAGACATAGCGACCGATTTCACGGGTGTCGGGGCCACCGACCAGGGCCGGCGTAATCCCTGCCTGCAGCAATTCATGCGCCAGGCTCGCCCATTTTTCCTTGGGCCAGCGCAGGGCCAGCTTGACCTCCTCGCCGGCCGGCGCGAGCAGGGCGAAGGGGCCGTTCAGACCGAAATATTCCGGATCGAGCATGCGCGATTTGCGCGCCAGGAAGTCGACCCAGCTGGCATCCGGCGATGGTGCGCCGCCGAGCCGGAAATGCGTCGGCCCGATACCGATGGCGGCATTGAGGGTGCCGGCCAGCTCGTCGACAGGGTGTTCGCCCGATTTGCGGGCCGGCAGGATTTCCAGCCAGTCGCATTTGGAAAAGCGAAACAGGCCCCTGAGTTTCCGGGAGTTGGAGTCCCCGACCAGGTCGTAGACGCGCGCCGGGTGTGCAGCCTTGAGCCGTTTGTCGCGCGCCACTGTTTGTGGCCGGCCGTCGGGGCGGGCATCTATCTCGATCGCGTTGAAGAAAGGGCTGTGCTTGAGAAAGGACTCGAACTCCGGTGTCGTCAGCAGCACGATCCGGTCACGCTTGTGCGCCTGGCGGAGCGTCTTGGCCGATGCGAGCATGCGCACGGTCGACGTCAAATCCCCCCAGTGCAGGACATAGATGGTATCGCGTTGCGGTTCGATCATGACTGCGAGCTTAAAGCCTCTTCATAGACGCGCAAAGTCGCAGCTTGCAGGGCGCGTGTCGAGAACTGTGTCCGGATATGGCGGGCGGCCTGCAGCCCCATTTCGCTGCGTTGCGCCTGGGTCATCGATATCGCCTCCCGGATCGCGCCGGCCAGCGCCGCCGGATTCCCCGGCTCGACCCGCCAGCCCGTCTGCCCGGGAAGAACGACTTCGCGGGCGCCGCCATGATCAGCGGCGATGACCGGCACATGCATGGCGCCGGCCTCGGCCGCAGTGCGGCCAAAGGCTTCCGGCTCGACCGATGGCGCCAGCGCGATATCCGCCAGTGCGAAGGCGGCGGGCATATCGCTGCAATGGCCGAGAATGCGGACATCCGGCGCCAGGTCATGCTGCCGGATCAGGGTTTCAAGCTCGGCGAGATAGCCATCGCGGCCCTGGGCATCGCCGACCAGCAGGGTCAGGGGCAGATCGGCGCCCTCAGCCTTGAGACGGCCCAGGGCCGCGAGCGTTTCACGTTGCCCCTTCCAGCCGGTCAGCCGGGCCGGGAAGAGCGCGACCAGGCGCCCGGATGGCCATTGCAGACCCCAGCAGGCGGCCAGTTCGGCGACCCGTTCCGGTGCAATCACCTGCGGATCGAAGCGGTCGAGATCGACCCCGCGCGGGATGATCCGGACGCGATCGGCGGCAAAGGGGTGTTGGGTGCGGATATGGGCCGCGATGAATTGCGAATTGGCGATCACCAGCTCGCCGCGCGCCATGATCGCATTATACCAGCGCTTCAGCCCGGTCTTGCCATTATAGGTGCCGTGATAAGTGGTGACGAAATGTGCGCCGGTCCGGTCGGCAGCCCATTTGGCGCTCCAGGCCGGGGCGCGCGAACGGGCATGGATGATGTCGATGTGTTCGGCGCGCACGATGCGGGCCAGACATTCGGCATTGCGCCAGACGGTCCAGGGATTCTTGCTGCCCATGGGCAGGCGCACGAGTTCACCGCCGACGGCGGCCAGTTCTGCTTCCAGCCGGCCACCCTCGCTGGCGACCAGGGCCCGGCCACCCGCGGCGACAATCGCCTGCGCCACTTCCAGCGTCGTGCGCTCGGCGCCGCCCGCTTCAAGTTGGGGAATGACCTGGAGAATATTCATGGCGTCGCAGCGCTACCGGATTTTGCAAATCATGGACAGGGCCGGGTTTTTCCACAAGCGCGCGCCTGTGACAAACGAATCCGCAGCGCGCAGGGCCCACCGGGCATCCGGCCGGGTCACACACGGACGGAAATCTTGAATAGACCCTCGCCACCGCCATGCTACCGCTTCGGCCTTGTCCAGAGTGCAGGAGCGTGAGTGATGCAGGAAAACAGTTTCGAACGGAATGGCTACCGGATAACCGACCAGCGCAGTGCCTTTGACCTCGCCGCCGCCCACCGCCTGCTGAGCACGTCCTACTGGTCGCCCGGCATCCCGCCGGAAACCGTCGCGAAAGCGGCGGCCAATGCCTGGACCTTCTGCCTGCTCGCGCCCGATGGCGCATTTGTCGGCATGGCACGTTTCGTTACCGACCGGGCGACCTTCGCCTATCTCGCCGACGTCATCATCGACCCGGCTCATCGCGGCCATGGTCTGGGCAAATGGCTGGTGGAATGCCTGCACAGCCTGCCCGAGATCCTGGCCTGCCGCCGTCTGATGCTGATGACCGCCGATGCCCAGCCGCTCTATGCCAGGATCGGCTATACGCCGCTGAAATCACCCGAGCGCGCCATGGAAGTTGCCCGCCCCGGCATCTACAGCCAGGCAGCGTCGACGCCCGGCGCTGAAGCGGCGATGGACCGGGCCGCGTGCGGTGATTAATCTGCCCCCCGTCCCCCTGCCGCTAAAACCGGATGCCCCGATGCGTGTTTTCCTGTCCGCCTGCCTTCTCACCCTCGCTATCAGCCCGGCTCACGCCCAGACTCCGGCGATCGAGATCGAGACCGCGCGTTATCTCGACTGTCTTGAACGGGTCGAGCGCGAGCAGGACCAGGCATTCGAGGATGCCCTGGCCTGGCGGATGGAGGGCGGCGGCTGGCCGGCCGCCCATTGCGAGGCACTGGCGCTGATCGCGCTGGGGGATACGACGGGCGGGGCCTTGAGCCTGGAAGAACTCGCCGGCACCACGGATGGCGGCCGGGGGCCAGTGATCCGCAGTGCCATGCTGGTCGATGCCGGCAAGGCCTGGCTCACCATCGGGCGCAGCGAGGATGCGCAGCGCGCCTTTGCGGCGGCCCTCGAACTGAACCCGGATGACCAGGACGCCCTGCTCGGCCAGGCCAGCGCCGCGCTGGCGCTGGGTGACTGGCCATTGGCCGGTGATGCCGCGACCGCCGTGATCGGTCAGGCACCGGATCTGGCCGAGGCCTGGCGTTTGCGCGCCGCGGCGCGGCTTGAAACCGGCGCGCTCGATGACGCCTGGCAGGACATGGAAATGGCGCGTGAGATCGCGCCGGACAATATCGAGATTCTGGTCCTGCGGGGCCGGATCAATGAGGCCCGCCGGCTCGTAGCGCCCGGGGAAGACTAGTCGCGCCTAGGGCCTGTACTCAATAAGGGGATTCCCGGATCGTTGATTGCGTGATTCACTTCTGCGCGAAGCAGGAGGAGATCATGGCACGTTATGATTTGAGCGATGAAGAGTGGGCGCTTGTCGGGCCGCTCTTGCCCAAGCCGGGCAAGGGCAAGCGGCGGGTGGACGATCGGCGGGTGGTGAACGCGATCTTCTATGTGCTGCGCACCGGGGCTCCGTGGCGCGACCTTCCCGGTCGGTACGGCCCTTACACAACGGTCTACAACCGGTTCAATCGCTGGGCCAAGCGAGGTATCTGGTTGAGGGTGTTCGAGGAATTGGCCCGGCGCTCGCCGCAGTCGCTGCAGCTGATCGACAGTTCCATTG
>NZ_FNHG01000037.1 GCF_900103475.1 Maricaulis salignorans | reverse complement strand
ACCGGCCACATCACCGACACCGATACCGGCATGGTCTACATGCAGGCCCGCTATTACGACCCAGCCATCGGACGCTTCCTGTCGGGCGACCCGGTCGGATTTGCGCAAGGCGGGCCGGGGTATTTCAATCGCTATGCCTATGTCGGCAACAACCCCCTCAATGCGACGGATCCGAGTGGGGAAACGATGATGCCACCGGATGCAACCGATCCTGATGGCATCGCGCGTGAACAAGAATACTTTGAAGCGGGTCGTGAGATCGGCGAAGGCATTGCTCAATTGCCGTCTATTGCGGACCGTGCCTTGGGCGATGGCGTGTTGTATGCTGGGGCCGAGGGAAGCGGATACCTCGGCTGGGGTAAAGATGGGACGTATAACGGCGAAAACGGGGCTGAGGGTGAGTATGGATGGGCGTTTGACGGCGCGACAAATGAGTTCGTCGAATTCGCCGCACACTCGAACCCGAAGGATGGAACCCCCGATACCGTTGGAGGTGACTTGGGCGCAAATCTCAATTTCGGGTGGGCACGCAACATCTCAGTGCTGACGTCTCCGGGCAGCAGTATGAGCGTCGACTTGGGAGTTGTCAGCATTAGTCTTCGGATTGGCGACCAAACAGGTGAAATGGTTGGTATGGAGGTGGGGCCCGGAATTGGAGTAGGCGGAGGTTTAACACGCAGCGACGGTGCGGAATTGACCCGTGTTAACCCAAATAGGGGGCACTAATATGGTTGTAGTATATTGGGTATGTGCCGCTGCTTGTGTTGTATTGTTCGCAGTCGGTGATCGATTGAATGTTGAATTGGTAAAATATGTCTCGGCGGGAGGCGGGGCTTTTTTTATTGTGATGATTTCAAGATCTTGGCGCATGACTAGAAAAAAGAGAAGGGAGGAGAAGAGGAGGGCGGAAACCAATAAACGCAAATAAATGGAATAGATGGTGACAGGCACCCATTTATAAAATCGCTGAAAAACCAGGGACACACGACATTTTCGTCGCGCCAACTTCTTGCAATCATCGATTTTTCCGATCCTGCCCCGGCCCGCCGGGCAGAGCCATCCCTGAAACCCTTGCCAAGCAGGGCGCCAGACTGGAGTTGAGACGTCAAGGGCGCGAAGCGCCGCTTCGCGGTCAGGAC
>NZ_FNHG01000008.1 GCF_900103475.1 Maricaulis salignorans | reverse complement strand
GGTGACGGCGTCCCAGGCCCACCCAAGTCGGGACACGCACCGGCTGGACGCCGGACCGTGTCCCGGGAGCCTTGCTGGATTCCCCGGCGGCAGCCCCCCCCCCCCCCCCCCCCCCCCCCCCCCCCCCCCCCCCCCCCCCCCCCCCCCCCCCCCGCATGCGCGAGGGCAGGTAAATCCGGGGGAAGTCGAACTTTGTATTCGTTACGAGAGAGGCCACGCGGGGCCACACTCCGCCCTGAAACCCATGCCGAGACCCGGCCAGACTGGAATTGACTCGTCAAGGGGGGGGACCCGCGAAGCGGCGCCTGCGGCGCCCTTGACGAGTCAATTCCAGTCTGGCGCCCTGCTTGGCAAGGATTTCAGGGAACGCTCTGCTCGGGCGGGCCGGGGCAGAGTTCGAAATCTAGTCCTTTTTTGAGACGCACCGCTTGAGAAAACAGATCCACGCACCCATTCGGTCACGGTTTCAATCAGTCAGGACAATCGATATTCCTCAATATCGAGCAGTTCGACTTCTGCACCACAAGCTGATTTAACGTGCTGGACCAGTTGGGCCAGAGCTTGCTGCTGCATATCTACTGCCTCGCCCTCCGACACCACTATTTCTGAGGGGGCCCCGTTTCTAACAATCAATTTTATCTCGTCGTGGCCGCAGCGATGCAGCTCGAACGCTTGAGCATCGACCAATAACCATTTTTCGAATTTGAGTTCTCTTTGTTCCAGGAGGGCCTTCAATCCCTCGTTCAGAGCCCCAAGCCATTCCGGCAGTACCGTTTCAAATTCGACTCGTTTATTCCTCACCACGATCTCAATTCGCGCCGTTGTGTTCGGAAAAAAATTGGCAAGTTTCATCGCCTTGGGACGACTGTGTGCCTCGAACGCGATGGAGTCAGGGCCATCACCGTGTGGAAAAGAAATCCTGATTTCCATTCGTCTTCCTGGCAAATCGGCGGGGACACTCGGAAATTTGGCGGCCCTCACAGCCATTCCCCCCCTAAAACAATGTCCCCTGCCCGGCCGCGCGCGGCTTGGCCTTCGGCAGCGGCTTCGCTTTGGGCCGCGCAACGGGTGCAGGGGGCACCGCACCGGGCGCGCCATCAATCACAGCCCCGCGCCGCGCATCGGCAAACTCCAGCTCGACACTCGCGCCTGAAGCGAGGCTCGCCCCCGTCCGCACCAGCTTGCCATCGCCATCACGCACCAGCACGAAACCGCGTTTGAGCGCCGAGGTATGGCTGAGCGCCTCGAGGCGGGCGGCCCAGTTACCCAGAGCCCGGCGCTGATCGCGCAGGATGCGCGTCGCGGCGGGGGCCAGGCGTCCGGATCGATCAGAAAGCCGTTCGCGTTTTTGCTGGATGTCGCGGCGCAGGGTGACGGGGCGCAGGCGCGCCGTCAGGACCAGAAGCTTGGAGCGTTTCTCCGCGGCACCGGCGAGCAAGGCACCGTCGAGCTTGTCAGCGACCATGTCAAAGCGCTGGCGTTTCAGTTCCAGCAGCGAGGTCGGGCGCGGCAGGGCGCGCGCTGCCGAGCGCAGTTCGGTGCGGCGGCGTTCGATCAGGCGCGAGAGGCCGGCGACCAGGCGGCCGCCGAGCGTGTCGAGGCTGGCCTTGAGTTCGGCGCGCACGGGAACCGCGATCTCGGCAGCGCCGGTAGGCGTGGGTGCGCGGCGGTCGGAGGCGTAATCGATCAGCGTCGTGTCGGTCTCATGACCGACGGCGGAGATCAGGGGAATTTTCGACTCGAAAGCGGCGCGGACGACGATTTCCTCATTGAAGGCCCAGAGGTCTTCAATCGAGCCGCCACCGCGCGCGACAATGATCAGATCGGGGCGCGGCACCCGCCCGCCCGCTTCCAGCGCATTGAAACCATTGATTGCTTCGGCGATCTGGCCGGCTGCAGCCTCGCCCTGGACCAGGACCGGCCAGAGCAGGACATGACAGGGAAAGCGGTCACGCAGGCGGTGCAGGATATCGCGGATCACGGCGCCGGTCGGCGAGGTGACGACACCAATGACACGCGGCAGGAAAGGAATGGCCTGTTTATGGTCAGCGTCGAACAGGCCCTCGGCGGCGAGCTTCTTGCGGCGCTCATCGAGCAGCGCCATCAGCGCGCCGGCGCCGGCCGGCTCCATGGTTTCAACGATCAGCTGGTATTGCGAGCGGCCGGGATAGGTCGACATCCGGCCTTCAATGATGACTTCCAGTCCCTCTTCCGGCTTGAAGCGGAAATGCGCCGCCGTGCCCTTCCAGGCTATCGAGGTGATGACGGATTTCTCGTCCTTGAGGTCGAAATAGACATGGCCGGACTTGGCGACCACGACACGGCCCAGCTCGCCGCGCACGCGGACATGGCCGAAGGCGTCCTCGACGGTGCGCTTGAGCGATCCGGCCAGTTCGGAAACGGAGAATTCGTGGATATTGCCGCTCGGAGTGTCCATGCTTCACTTGGTAAGGCGGATTCGCCCCTGCCGCAACGGCGCGAGGGACTCGCGGCGAGGCGTCGTTTACGATAGTGCGGGCTTGAGATTTGCAGGAGATCGAGATGAAGGTTCTGGTTATCGGATCCGGCGGGCGCGAACACGCGCTGGTCTGGAAAATCGCACAAAGCCCGCTCGTCACCGCCCTGATCGCCGCCCCCGGCAGCGCCGCCATCGGCACACTGGCGACATGCGTCAATATCCCGGTCTCCGATCTGGACGGGCTGGTTGATCTGGCGCGTGAGCGGACCGTCGATCTGGTGGTCATTGGCCCGGAAATTCCGCTGTGTGACGGTCTGGCCGACAAGCTGCGCGCCATCGGCATCGCGGTGTTCGGTCCCTCGAAAGCCGCATCGATGCTGGAGACCTCCAAGGCCTTCGCCAAGGATTTCTATGCCCGCCACAATGTTCCGACCGCGCGCTATGGCGTGTTCGATGATGCGGTCAGGGCCAAGGCCTTCCTGGATGAATTCTCGCCGCCCTATGTGCTGAAAGCCGACGGGCTGGCGGCCGGCAAGGGCGTGGTCATTCCCGAGACGCGCGAAGCGGCCGAGGCCGAGATTGACGCTTTTCTGTCGGGCAAGTTTGGGGATGCCTCGCGCACCCTGGTGATCGAGGAATTCATGCGCGGCGAGGAAGTCTCGATCTTCGCCCTGTGCGATGGCAAGACGGTGCTCTATTGCGGCGCGGCCCAGGATCACAAGCGCGTCGGCGAAGGCGATACCGGCCCCAATACCGGCGGCATGGGCGCGTACTCGCCCGCCCCGATTGCCACCCTGGCGTTGATCGACACGGTGATGAAAACCATTATCGAACCCACCGCTGCCGGCCTCGCCGCCGAGGGCACACCATTTCAGGGCGTGTTGTTCGCGGGCATCATGGTCACAGCGGACGGGCCGAAGACCGTGGAATTCAATATCCGGTTCGGTGACCCGGAATGCCAGGTTCTGATGGCGCGCATCGCCAATGATATCCTGCCCTACCTCAAGGCGGCCGCGACGGGCCATCTCGACCAGATGCTGCCGATCGACTGGTCGCCGGAGCCGGCGATCACGGTCGTGATGGCGGCGAAGGGCTATCCCGGCGACTATTCGAAGGGCTCGGTGATCGAGGGCGTCGATGCTGCCAATGCGCTGGACGGGGTGCATGTCTTCGAGGCTGGCACATCGCGCGACGCCCAGGGACGCCGCATCGCTGCCGGCGGCCGGGTGCTCAATGTCACCGCGACCGGGGAAAGCCTGCACTATGCCGCCGACCGCGCCTATACGGCCATCGACGCGATCAACTGGCCAGACGGTTTCTGCCGCCGCGACATCGCCTGGCGCGCGCTCAAGACCCATTAGGGCAGTGCGTCCGTCCCAGGAGAATTGACTTCCCGGCCAGCCGGGGCATGTTTGACGCCAAGAAATCAAAGGCGGGGAGACAAGCATGTTACGTTCAATGGTCGCAGCGATTGCTCTGATGGCAGCCGGCACTATCGCCCAGGCGCAAGGCGGGGCTGACGGCAATGCCGGCCTTACGGTCATTCATGCCGGTCACTTGCTGGCCATTCCAGGTCAGGCCGCGAGCGGCAATAGCTCCATCCTCATCCGCGACGGCCGTATCGAAGCGATCCAGTCCGATTTCGTCACGCCGGACGGTGCGCAGATCATCGATCTCTCCGATCAATTCGTCCTGCCTGGCCTGATCGACAGCCATGTGCATTTGCAGGGCGAACTGAGCCCGGAAGGCCGCTTGCTCGAAGTCACCGAAAACAGCGCGGACCTGGCGCTCAATGGCGTGCGCAATGCCCGCACGACATTGATGGCCGGCTTCACCACCGTCCAGGATGTCGGCGGCGATCTGGAAGCCTCGACTGGCCTGCGCAATGCGATCCGCGATGGCGATGTCGTCGGCCCGCGCATGCGCGTCTCCGGCCCTGCCGTGACGCCGACCGGCGGCCATGCCGACGTCAATGGTTTCTCGACCGCAGTGATGGATACGCTGACCAGCCGCTCCGCCTGTAACGGTGCGGCTGACTGCCGCCGTGCCGTGCGCGAACTGGTGCGGGCCGGCGTCGATGTGATCAAGATCACCGCGACCGGCGGCGTCCTGTCCAACACGGCAGCGGGTGTTGAGCAGCAATTCTTCAATGACGAGCTGGAATCCATCGTCGGCGCCGCGCACATGATGGGCCGTCAGGTCACGGCACACGCGCATGGCGTCACCGGGGTCAATTCCTTCCTCGAGGCCGGCGGCGATTCGATCGAGCATGGCACGTATCTCGATGCCGCCTCGATCCGCCTGTTCCGCAGCCGCAATGCCTATCTCGTCCCGACCCTGCTGGCCGGTGCCACCGTCGCCGAGATTGCGCAGACCGCGAACTGGATGACCCCGTCCGTGCGCGAGAAATCGCTCTCGGTCGGCCCGATCATGCTGGAAATGGCGCGGCGGGCCCACCAGGGCGGCGTCATGATCGCCTTTGGCACGGATAGCGGTGTTTCGGTTCACGGTATCAATGCCCGCGAATTCGAGCTTCTGGTCGAAGCCGGCCTGTCACCGATGGAGGCGATTGCCTCGGCGACCGTCAATGCCTCGGCCCATCTGCAGATGGACGCGGATATCGGTACGATCGAAGTGGGCAAATATGCCGACATCATCGCCGTCGACAGCGACCCGCTGGACGATATTTCGGCCCTGCTCGATGTCGACTTCGTGATGCAGGGCGGCGTCGTCTACAAGCACGAGGACTGATCCGGCAGCGCTGCGGCGTGATCGCGACCTCACGGTAATGAACACGGCTGCCCGCGGGCGGTCAGGCAAACGGATGCATTATGTCTCAGATTGATCGCAATTTTTCCGGCACCAAGGACGTCGCCGAAGCGCTGGCCTTCGATCAGGCGGCATTGGCGGCATGGATGGCCGAGCACGTCACCGGCTATGCCGGACCGCTCAGCGTCAGCCAGTTCAAGGGCGGTCAGTCCAACCCGACCTACAAGCTGGAAACCCCGGCCAAAAGCTATGTCCTGCGCCGCAAGCCGCCGGGCAAGCTCCTGCCGTCAGCGCATGCCGTAGACCGTGAATTTCGCGTGATGAAGGCCTTGGGCGAGGCCGGCTTTCCCTGCCCCGTCATGTATGGTCTTTGCATGGACCGCGACGTCATTGGCACCGAATTCTATGTCATGGAATTCGTCGAGGGCCGGATTTTCTGGGATCCGCTCCTGCCGGGCATGGAACCGGCCGAGCGCGCCGCGATCTATGACGCTTCCAATGCAACGCTGGCGCAGCTGCACGGCATTGATGTCGAGGCGGCGGGTCTGTCGGATTATGGCAAGCCGGGCAATTATTTCGAGCGCCAGATCGGCCGCTGGTCCAAGCAATACCGCGCCGCCGAGACCGACACGATCGAGGCGATGGACAAGCTGATCGACTGGCTGCCCACCGCTGCGCCGGAGCAGGAACGCATCAGCGTCGTGCATGGCGATTACAGGCTCGACAATATGGTCTTCCACCCGACCGAGCCGCGCGTCATTGCCGTGCTCGACTGGGAGCTTTCAACGCTGGGCGATCCGATGGCCGATTTCACCTATCAGCTGATGGGCTGGATGGTGCCGCCGGCGATCCGCAGCGGCTTTCTCGGTGTCGACCTCGCCCCGCTCGGCATTCCCGATGTCGCCGCCTATACCCAGGCCTATTGCGCGCGCACCAACCGGACCGGGATTCCCGAGCTCGATTTCTATTTCGCCTATAATCTCTTCCGCCTCGCCTCGATCTGCCAGGGCGTCTATGCCCGCGCCCTGCAGGGCAATGCGTCCAATTCCAAGGCGCTGGAAACCGGCCAGGCGGTCAAGCCGCTGGCCGAGGGTGCGTGGGGATTTGCGAAGAATGCGGGCGCCTAGGGCGCTTCATCCTCGGCATGCTTGTCCCGACGGTCGCGTGAAGCGCATCGTCACCGCGCTGATCCGGGCGGCCGTTTGCATCAAGCCTTGAAGCAGCAAGGACCACATAGCGTGCCCACCACAGCCTGCCATCGCATTCCGCATGTCCCTGCCGGACTTCACGCCGCGCCGGTGAGCGCTGTATGAGCATCCTCATTCTCATCATCGCCGTCTTCATCACGGCCTTCATATCCGGCGTGTTCGGCATGGCTGGCGGTCTGATCCTGATGGGCGTGCTGGCGATGATATTGCCGGTGTCGGCCGCGATGGTGGTGCATGGTGTAGTGCAGACCGTCTCCAATGGCTGGCGCGCCATATTGCTCGGAAAATGGATCGACTGGCGGATATTGGGGATTTATCTGACCGGTTCGGCGATGGCCGCTACAGTGCTGTTTTTCGCGGCTTTTCAACTGCCAAAGCCGTGGCTCTTCATCGCCCTGGGCCTGGTGCCGGCGGTAATCTGGATCCCGAAGAACTGGCTCAGACTCGATGCCGGAAATCCGGTGCAGGCGGCGATTTGCGGCTTCCTGGTGACCGGTCTGAATACCGTCGCCGGCGTTTCCGGGCCGCTGGTCGATGTGTTTTTCGTCGCGGCGCCGCGGGACCGGCGCATGATTGTGGCGACCAAGGCGGCGACCCAGGTCGTCTCGCACCTGGTCAAGGTGGCCTATTATATCGCCCCGGCCATGGCTGCCGGTGCCCTGCCGCAAACCCACTGGCTATTGATCGCAGGCCCGCTGGCCATCATCGGCACGACGCTGGGCGCGCGGTTGCTTGAGGTGATGAGCGATGTCCAGTTCCGTAACTGGACGAAATGGATCGTGACAGGGATTGGCGCGATCTATGTGGTACGGGGGCTGCTTCTTCTGACCGGGAATTGAGCCATGCAGATCAAACCACACATTCTGGAAAATGACATCGTCCGCCTGGAGCCGCTTGGCGAGACGCATCGCGAGGAATTGCGGCCATTGGCGGCGGAGGCCGAGCTTTGGGCCCTGACCTCGATCCGCGGCGATGGCGAGTATTTCGACGGCTGGTTTGACCTGATGCTGGCCGGTCAGGCGCACGGCGACCAGATCTCGCACCTGGTGCGGCGGCAGGGCGATGGTGCGGCGCTGGGCCATAGCGCCTATCTGGGGATCACGCCGGCGCATAAACGGCTCGAGGTCGGCTGGACCTGGTATCGCGCCGAGGCGCGCGGCAGCAAGATCAACCCGGCCAGCAAACGCCTCCTGCTTGGCAATGCTTTCGATGCCGGTGCCGAGCGCGTCGAGCTCAAGACCCATCACAAGAATCAGCGTTCACAGAATGCCATGCTCAAAATGGGCGCGACCCGTGAGGGTGTCCTGCGCCACCAGATCCTGAGCTGGACCGGCGAATGGCGGGACTCGGTGTATTTCTCGATGCTCAGGGATGAGTGGCCGGCGGCGCGAGCCGGGCTCGATGCACGCCTGACGGCCTGATCCGATACCCAACCCGCCCGGGCTCAGCCGCCATCGTTTTTCGGCTTGCGCCGTGCCCGGAAGAATCCGCGCAACAGCGCGGCGCTCTCTTCGGCCAGGATGCCGGACGAAACCTGCGGGCGGGAATGGCAGGTCGGCTGCTGGAAGAAGCGCGGACCGTGGGCCACGGCGCCGCCCTTGGCATCATCGGCCCCGTAAACCAGCCGGCCAATGCGCGCATGGGAAATGGCGCCGGCGCACATGGCGCAGGGTTCCAGCGTCACAAACAGCTCCAGACCGGGCAGCCGGTAATTGCCCAGTTTCGCCGCCGCAGCGCGCAAGGCGAGTATTTCTGCGTGCCCGGTTGGATCATGACCGGCAATCGGGCTATTATGCGCGCTCGCGATGATCTCGTCCGTGGCCGGATCGACAATGATTGCACCGATTGGCGTCTCGCCAGCTTGTGCTGCCGATTTTGCCAGGCGTAGTGCCGCCTCCATAAACCCGGTATCTCGCGACGTTGTCATAGCGGCGGCGTAGAGCGCCAATGGGAAAGGGTCAAGTTTGACCGACGCAGTCCAGAGCGGCGAACGCATCGCCAAATACCTTGCCCGTGCCGGCGTCGCTTCGCGGCGCGAGATCGAGCGCATGATTGAAGGCGGCCGCGTCAAGGTTGACGGCAAGACGCTCGACACCCCGGCCTTCAAGGTGACGGGCCAGGAAGTCATCATTGTCGATGGCATCACGGTCGAGACACCGGAGGCAACCCGGCTGTGGCTGTATCACAAGCCCGCCGGCCTGGTGACGACGCATAGCGACCCGGAAGGGCGCGAAACCGTATTCGACAAATTGCCGAAGGAAATCGGCCGGGTGATCTCGATCGGCCGGCTCGACCTGACGTCTGAAGGCCTGCTGCTCCTGACCAATGACGGCGCCCTCGCCCGCGCCCTGGAACTGCCCTCCACCGGCTGGACGCGGCGCTATCGCGCCCGCGCCTTCGGCACGATCGACAATGCCGCCATCGCCAAACTTCAGGCCGGCATCACGGTTGAAGGCATCAAATACGGCCCAATGGAAGTCGATGTCGAACGCGAGACCGGATCGAATATCTGGCTGACGATCGGCATCAAGGAAGGCAAGAATCGCGAAGTTCGCCGCGCCCTCGATGCCGTCGGCCTGCGCGTCAACCGGCTGATCCGGATCGCCTATGGCCCGTTTCAGCTCGGTACGATCGACCGCGGGGAAGTCAAATCCATCGGCTCACGCATCCTCAAGGATCAGTGCGGGCATCTGATGGAACCGGGCCATGTGTTCGAGGAGCTGGCCGCCGCCAGCCCCCGTCCTGCCAAACGCCCGGCCAAGCGGACCATGGGCGGTGCCGGCCAGCCCGGCTTCGCCAAACCCGTCCAGTATCTGGAAGATTCGACCACGCGTGGCCCGCGCAGCCGCCCGGACGCGAAACGCGCCGATTCCAAACGTCCCGATACCAAGCGTCCCGATGCCAAGCGGGGCGGCCCGAAACGCGCTGATCCACGCGGCGGCGCGGCCGAGACGGCCGAACCGAAACGTGGCGAAGGCCGTAAATTTGCCGGCAAGGCGCCGGCGGGCAGCAGCCCCGGCGGCAAGCCGAAGACCGGCTTCCAGCTGGCCGGCAAGAATCGCGGCGCGACCACCAGGCCGACGGGCAATTCCGGCAGGCCTGGCGCCGACCGCAAGCCCAGAGGGCGGAGCTAGATCATGAGAATTGTTGGCGGTCTCTATAAAGGCCGAACCATTATTGCTCCCAAGGGCCGCACCACGCGTCCGACCTCGGATCGCGCCCGCGAAGCGATCTTCAATGTGCTCGACCATGCCGAATGGGCCCCGCCCCTCGTCGGCTCCCGCGTGCTCGACCTGTTCGCCGGCTCTGGCGGACTGGGGCTGGAAGCGCTGTCACGCGGCGCGGCCTTCTGCCTTTTCGTGGATAATGAGGCCGGTGCCCGCACCGCGATCCATGAGAATATCCAGACGCTCAAACTCTTTTCCCAGACCAGCCTGCACCGCAAGGATGCGACCGCGATGGGATCAAAACCGGCCGCCATGGCCGAACCCTTCGAGCTGGTCTTCATTGATCCGCCCTATGGCAGCGGTCTGGGGGAAAAGGCGCTGGCTAAATTGCTGACCGGCAAATGGGTGTCCGAGGATGCCGTCGCCATGCTGGAAGTCGGCATTGAGGAAAAGCCGGAGACGCCCGGCTGGATCCTGGCCAATGAGCGCGAATATGGCGCCGCCAAGGTGATGTTCCTCGAACGCGATAACTGAACCGGGTGATATCCACCCGGACTGATTGGCGGGCATTAACCGTAAGTTCGAGTTTTAGCTGTATTCTCTAGGGGATAGCAATTTCGCTGAGACACGCGCGGCTGAGCCTGACCATGACTGGCATGCAACAACTCCGGGGCCTTCATCGCATCGCCCAGACAGCAGCTTCGGCACGCGTGCTGAATTTGCACGAAATCGCCAATACCAATGCCGCCAATCCCGAACACGCTGCCATGCCGCTGTTCAGCTGCCGGCGTCTGAATGAGGCGATTCTGCTCAAGCACGCCCTGCGCGCCCAGGATCGCCCCTATGTGTGCACACCGCGCGCCACGGCGACCAAGATCGTCTTCCCGATCAGCAAGTCCGACCTCAAGCTGGGTGGCTATAGCCTTTTCATCGAACAGCCCAATCTGGACGCCGCCTTCCGCGAAGCCATGGGCTCGAACACCCCCATCGAGAGCGTCAATCAGGACATTGAATTACTGCGCGAGATCGCGCGCCTGCCCTCGCTGGACCCCTATTTGCTGCGCGATGTGGCGCGCGGTCAGGGCCGCAAGGTTGCCGATTGCTATTTCAATATTTCACCGCGCGACATCCGCGCCGTCCGAAGCTTTCTGCATCGCGACATGCGCGCCCTGGTCGAGCGCGCCAATGACGGTGCCGGTTTTGATACCGACCTGACCGCCGAGCGTTTAAGCCGCCTGATGATGGAAGACGCGGCCAGCCCGTCTCTCGCCCCCCTGCGCAAGGCGCTCAGATTCGGGGCCGAGGATTTCGAGCACTCGCTGAAGGGCTGGAAGGGCGTGCTGTACTATAAATGGTGCTATGCGCGCCTGTTGCAGGGCTTCCCCGCGGTCGCAACCCGAATGGCGAGCATGCGGCTCAACCGGCCGCGCCATGAGGACAAGGTCTATCTCTACGGCCTGGTGAGACGGATCCTGCAGCAGATCGACGAGAATTTTGGCTCGGTCAAAGTCCATATCATTGGCTATGACACCGCCTTCCAGGCCCTGATTGACGATAATGACCCGATACCGTTCCAGACGTTTTTGCGGACAGCCAGCCGGTCCTTCACCGAGATCGGACGCGCCATCGGCGAGATCTCACATGCCTGCGACTTCTGGAATTACCGCCAGGGGCAGGATGCCGATGCGAGGATCGATGTCGATATTGCCCACGAGCTTATCGGTGAACTGGCTCACTCGCTGGGCATCAGCTATGACGAGCCCGCCGCGCTGAAACGCCCCGCCTAGGACGGCGGCGAACCACAACCGGCCCGGATCGCTGACGAGGCGGCTCTAGCGCCGCCCGAACAGGCGTTCGATATCGGCCAGTTTCAGCTCGACATAGGTCGGACGGCCATGATTGCACTGGCCGGAATGCGGCGTCGCTTCCATCTCGCGCAGCAGGGCATTCATCTCCTCGCCATTGAGACGCCGCCCGGCGCGGACCGAACCATGGCAGGCCATGGTGCCGACGACATCTTCCAGCTTTTCCTTCAGCGCGAGCGCCTGATCATATTCGGCCAGATCATCGGCGAGGTCGCGGATCAAGCCCTGAACATTGAGTTTCTTGAGCAGGGCCGGTGTTTCGCGCACGGCGATCGAACCGGCGCCAAAACTCTCGATCACCAGACCCAGTTCGGCGAGTTCATGGCTGCGGTCGAGCAGGCGCTGGGCTTCGGCTTCCTCGAGATCCACGATCTCCGGCACCAGCAGGCGCTGCCTTTGCACGCCGGTCTGGGCCAGCATGGTCTTCATGCGCTCATAGACCAGCCGCTCATGCGCGGCATGTTGGTCAACGATGACAATCCCGTCCGCAGTCTGGGCGATGACATAGGTCTCGTGCAATTGCGCCCGCGCCGTACCCAGCGGCCAGTCCGGTGCCGGGGCCTGCGGCGCAGCCTCCATGCCTTCGGCAACACCCGGCGCATAGCCCGGCGTCTCATCGCGCTCGATCCGCGCCGACATACCCGGTTCGAACACGCCCGGCTGATGCGGTTCGGGCATGCGTCCCCACAGGGCCGAATGGGCCGAGGCCTGGTATTGGAGGCCCTGTGGCGGCCGATAGCCCTCGGGCCTCACCGCACCCAGGGCATGGCCGGCAACTGTCGTGGAGGCCCGGTGACCGGCCCCGGCGAGGGCATGGCGCAGCGCGCCGACGATCAGGCCGCGCACCAGCCCGGCATCGCGGAATCGCACCTCGGCCTTGGCCGGGTGGACATTGACGTCGACCTGGCTGGTCGGCAGCTCGACATTGAGCGCGACCACCGGGTGGCGATCGCGGGCAAGGAAGTCCTGATAGGCTCCGCGCACAGCGCCGCCGAGCAGTTTGTCACGCACCGGGCGGCCATTGACGAAGAGGTATTGGTGCATCGCATTGCCGCGTGAATAGGTCGGCAGGCTGGCAAAGCCGGTCACCCGAACGCCCTCGCGCACCTGGTCGACCTCCAGCGCATTGGCGCCGAAATCTGCGCCGATCACCGCCGTCATGCGGGCCTTGTGTGCCTCGGCATCATCGCCGCTCTCCGCTGCGATGGACAGGCGTTTGCGCCCGTCCTGCACGAGGAAGAAGCCGACATCAGGCCGTGACATGGCCAGGCGTTTGACGACATCGGAAATGCCGAGATTTTCCGCGCGTTCGCTCTTGAGGAATTTCAGGCGTGCCGGCGTCGCATAGAAAAGGTCGCGCACTTCGATCCGGGTGCCCGGGCGTCCGAGCGGTGCCACCGGCGCGACTTCGCTGACCTGCCCGCCCTCGACACTGACCGACCAGGCATCGCCGGCACCACGCGCCTGGCTGATAATGGACAGACGGGCGATCGAACCGATCGAGGGCAACGCCTCGCCGCGAAACCCCATGGTGGCGATATTGAGCAGATCGTCCTGGCCGTCCTCCCCGAGCGGGAGTTTCGAGGTGGCGTGGCGCTCGATGCACAAGCCCAGCTCCTCGGCGCTCATGCCCTTGCCATTATCCTCGATCAACAGACGCGTGAGGCCGCCACTGTCCGCGACAATATCGATCCGCGTGGCGCCGGCATCGAGCGCGTTCTCGACCAGCTCCTTGACCACGGAGGCCGGCCGTTCGACCACCTCGCCGGCGGCGATGCGATTGACGGTCTGCGCGGGCAGGCGGCGGATAATCGGCTGGGTCATGGTCAAAGACATAGGGCCAACCTTTCGGCTGGCCCTGAGTCGGTCAAGTGTGCAGCGATGCTGCGATCAAAGGCCAGGCAGTTTCGGCAACAGCCGGCGATCCTGTTCGATCTCGACTTCGCCACCACCGGTCACGTTCAGGATCGATTCCTGACGCGCAGCCTCTGCGGACGAATCGAGCGGTGTCGCATCGACCGGCGGCTGGTATTCGCCATTACGCCAGAACAGGACCTGGTCAGCAAAGCTGCGGGTCTTGTGCACGACGCCGGCGGTTTCGCCATCAATGATCGAGCGGATGAAAGGATCGGCTGCGCCGCCGCCCGCATGGGCAACCAGCAAGGCCTCGGCATCGCTGCCCTGGAACTCACCCTGGGAACCGAGCAAGGCCGCACGGGCCATCTGGTCAGGATAAATCTCGTCGGGGCGCGGGGCGCCGGGCTGAGGTGGCCGCAGATTGAATTCAGGCGGCACGCTGAGCGGTGCAATCGTGACGGTCCGGAATTCGTCCGGCGTGACCTTGCCCCCACCGAAGCCCCGCTCGACAGCGGCACAACCCGTCAGGGCGAAAGAGGCCGCAGCAGCGGCAATAAGTACGGATGGCAAACGCATGTGGACTAAGCTCCAGTCATTCTTCAAATCATATGTAGCGAAGAGTCTCACCGATCTCCAGCCCGCAGACCATTACATCTTTGTCGGCCGCTTTTCCCGGTCGAAAATAAACACATCGATCAGGATCGCCGCGACCCCGAGATTGATGCCCACATCGGCGATATTGAACACCCAAGGAAACATCATGTCAGAGAAATTCAGGAAGTCGGCAACCGCGCCATAGAGCGCCCGGTCGACCGCATTGCCCAGCGCTCCGCCGATGATCAGGCCAAAGGCGATCGCCTGCCAGCGCCGCACCGCCTTGAACGGCCCCAGCGACAGCAGGCCGGCAAGCAGGGCCAGCGCAACAATCACCGAGAACCCGACCAGCAGGAAGCGGCCGAGCATGCCGTCGGCACCCAGTAGGCCAAAGCTGACGCCCTTATTCCACACCATGGTGAGGTCAAACACGGGCGACACTTCGATATGGCCGCAATTATTGACCATGCCGGAGCGGGCCAGGGCATCGGCGCGCTGAAAGTCCAGGCAACCGGGCGGCGAAAAGGCCAGCCGGTCGAGTACCAGCCATTTGCTGACCTGGTCGAGCACCAGCACGCTGCCCGCCAGGATCAGTCCCAGGCGGGCATCGGCCGTGATCCGGATGGCCTTCACGATCCCGTTCAGGCGATCAAGCATTCATCGCGTCCCAGTGAGCCACCGCTTCGGCATCGCGCGGGCTGAGGTCGGGATAACGGCTGTCGGCACCAATCGCGGTCGAGTATTTCCACGAGCGCGCACATTTGCGCCCGACAGCCCGGCCGGGGATGACGACGATATCGGCGACATCCTCAAGCTTGAAGCCGACTTGCGGCGCCTCGCCATCGATCAGATAGGCCTGGCTGGTGATGCCGATTTCGGCCAGATATTCATCCACGTCGCCATCGGCCTCGGCCGCCAGGGCCGCGCGGTAGGACGGGTCGGTGACATAGACTTGCGGTGCGGCTTCGAGGCTGGAGCCGATGCGCTTTTCGCGGCGCTCGACTTCCAGCGCCCCGTTCACCACCCGGCGCAGGCGGCGGATGGTCTGCCAGCGTTCGGCACGGCTGCCATCATGCCAGTCGGCCGGCGTGTCCGGGAAGGTGCGCAAATGCACACTGTCCGTGTCGGACGGATGCAGGCCGAGCCAGACCTCTTCCATGGTGAAGGGCATGATCGGCGCCAGCCAGGCTGTCAGACGGTCGATGACTTCATTCATCACCGTCCGCGCCGCCCGCCGGCGCAGCGCGTCGGGACGGTCGCAATACAGCGCGTCCTTGCGGACATCGAGATAGAAGGCCGACAGGTCGACGACGCAGAAGTTGAACAGGGCCGAATAGACTTTCTTGAAGTCGTAAGCGGCATAGCCCTCGCGCACGATGCCATCGAGTTCATGCAGGCGATGCAGCACCCAGCGCTCCAGTGACGGCATGCGGTCATGCTGCACCGTCTCCGATGACGAGAAGCCATCCAGCGCACCGAGCACATAGCGCATCGTATTGCGCAGCTTGCGATAGGCATCGACGCTGGTCTGCAGGATTTCGTCGGAAATCCGCAGATCATCAGTGTAGTCCTGACCCGCCGCCCACAAACGCAGGATCTCGACGCCGTATTTCTTGGCGACATCATCGGGCGCGACAACATTGCCGAGCGATTTCGACATTTTGCGGCCATCGCCGGCCATCACGAAACCATGCGTGAGCACGGCGTCATAGGGCGCACGGCCCCGCGTGCCGCAGCTTTCCAGCAAGGAGGACTGGAACCAGCCACGATGCTGGTCGGAGCCTTCCAGATAGAGATCGGCCGGCCATTTCAGGTCCGGGCGCGGTTCCAGCGCAAAGGCGTGGGTACAGCCGCTGTCGAACCAGACATCGAGAATGTCGGTGACCTTCTCGAAGGCCTCCGGGTCGTATTCCTCACCGAGGAATTCAGCCGCCGGACGCTCGAACCAGGCATCAGCCCCGTCCTCTTCCACGGCCTTGATGATGCGGGCATGGACCTTGGGGTCGTTGAGAACGCGCTTGGTGCCCGCCTCGACAAACAGGGTCAGCGGCACGCCCCAGGCGCGCTGGCGCGAGACCAGCCAGTCCGGCCGGCCCTCGACCATGGCGCGGATACGGTTTTCCGCCACTTTCGGCGTCCACTGCGTATCGCCGATCGCCTTCACGGCGACGTCACGCAAGGTGCGTCCATCCTGCATCGGCCGGTCAAGGGCAACAAACCATTGCGGCGTATTGCGGAAGATCACCGGTGCCTTCGAGCGCCAGGAATGCGGATAGGAGTGTTCCAGACGTCCACGCGCCAGCAGACGATTCTGCAGGATGAGGGCATCCATCACCGCCTTGTTGGCCGGACCGTCCTGGCCCTGCTTCTTGCCGTCGACACGGATGATGTGCAGGCCGCCAAACAGCGGGATATTCTCGTAGAACGCGCCGTCCTCGCCGACCGTCTGTGGCACGGGCGTGTTGCGGTCATGCCATTCGGGATGCGCCATCCAGGCGACATAGTCCTCGGCACCATGCCCCGGGGCCGTGTGAACGAAGCCGGTCCCGGTCTCGTCGGTCACATGCTCACCGGCGAGCAAGGGCACGCCATAGCTCCAGTATTTGTCGGCATTGGCGAGCGGATGGGCGCAGACCAGTCCTTTGGGGTCGACCGACATGATGCGGTCGGCGCGGGTGATCTTGGCCGCAGCCGCGGTCTCTTCCCACAGATTGTCGGCGACGATCAGCCGGTCGCCGGGCATCGCCCAGGGCTTGAATTCGCTCTCCCCCATCGCCGTGACTTCGTAGAGGCCATAGCTGATGTCGGGCGAATAGCAGATGGCGCGGTTGGCCGGGATGGTCCAGGGCGTCGTCGTCCAGATGACGACATGGGCGCCGATACAGGACGACGGAATGGCCGAACCGTCATGGCGCAGGCCACGCAGCGGAAAGCGGACATGGATCGTGGTCGACACCTTGTCGTGATACTCAACTTCGGCTTCGGCCAGCGCGGTCTGCTCGACCGGCGACCACATCACCGGCGCCGAACCGCAATAGACCAGGCCCTGTTTCACGAAGCTGAGGAATTCGCGCACGATCACCGCTTCGGCATCGAAGGCCATGGTGGTGTAGGGATTATCCCACTCGCCGGCGACGCCGAGCCGTTTGAATTCCTCGCGCTGGACATCGATCCAGCCGCCGGCATAGGCGCGGCATTCGGCGCGGAATTCCTTGGTCGGAACATCATTCTTGTTCCGGCCCTTGGCGCGATAGGCCTGTTCAACCTTCCATTCGATCGGCAGGCCATGACAATCCCAGCCCGGACGATAGGGCGCATCGAAACCGGACATCTGCCGGGAGCGCACCACGAAATCCTTCAGGATCTTGTTCATGCCGGTGCCGATATGGATGTGTCCATTGGCATAGGGCGGGCCGTCATGCAGCACGAAGCGGGTCTTTTTGGCACCCTGCTCGCGCAGGCGGCGATAGATTTCCAGCTTCTCCCAGCGTTCGAGCCAGAGCGGTTCCTGCTTGGGCAGGCCGGCGCGCATGGGGAAATCGGTTTTGGGTAGAAACAGGGTCTGGCGATAATCGCGGCTATCGGCAGTGTCGGTTCCGTTATCGGCAGGCGTATCCGTCATCGGATCAGGTCCTTGCGGTCAATATCGTGGAAAGTTCTGGAGGAGCGGCAGTCTCCCGGAACCGCGCGGGATCAATCCCGGCGGCCCGGGCCGCTAATTCGCCGGTCAAGCGATGCCGCAGACAGCGCCGCATCAGATATCTGCAATCGGGAACAAACCATGCTCCGCATATATCCGAGCCTGTCAGGCCGGTCCAGCCACGCGCGTCAGCACATCGCGGGCACGCGCGGCATCGAGCGCAATCTGAGCCTTCAGCGCATCGAGTCCGTCAAAGCGGTGCTCGGCGCGCAAGTGATCATGAAACTCGATCGCCAGCTCGCGGCCATAGAGGTCGCCCTCAAAGTCCAGCAGGTGAACCTCCAGCACTTCGGTGACGCCATCGACCGTGGGTCGCTTGCCGATATTGGCAACGGCGGCACGGCTGGCGGGCTCACCATCAATCCCGACGAGGACGGCATAGACGCCATAGGCCGGGCGGACATAATCGCCCATATCGATATTGGCGGTCGGAAATCCGATCGTGCGGCCGCGCTGATTGCCCTGCGCTACGCAGCCATCAACGGTCCAGCGAGTGCCGAGCAATTCGGCTGCAGCCTGCATATTGCCGTCATGGATCGCCTTGCGGATGCGCGTCGAGGAGACCTTGTCAGACCCGTTGCCGGTCAGTTCGGCAAACTCCGAGCGAATTCCCCGCGCGGTGCATAATTGCGCCAGCTCGACAGTCGAACCGGCACGGCCCGCGCCGAAACGGAAATCGGATCCGGTGACAATGCCGCCAATCCCCAGCCCGTCGTCCAGAACGGTCTGCACGAAACCCTCCGGGCTCATCTTCGCCATCGCTTCGTCGAACTCGAGCACGTGCAATTGCGCGATGCCGAGCGCGTCGAGCGTCGCATCGCGGCGCGCCGGGCTCATCAGGCGGAAAGCACGCGCGTCGGGCGCGAAATAGCGGCGCGGATGCGGCTCGAACAGGGCGACGCCAAGCTTGGCATCACCGTCGCTGGCCAGCCGGCGGGCAATATCGAGCACCGCACGATGGCCCAGATGCACGCCGTCAAAATTCCCCAGCGCGATGACGGCGCCGCGGTGTTCCGGCTCGAGCCGCTGGTATCCGTGGAAAGTCTGCATCAAGGACTATTCTACCGGCTTGCGGCGCCGCTTGCGCACCATGACTTCCGCCTCGGCCTGCATCGCGACCTTGCCGTCGACAGTGCAGACGCAATCCATCACCAGGCGCCGGGCCTTGATGTCGATATCCTTGACCGTGACTTTGGTGAGCACTTCATCGCCAATCCGCACCGGCTGGAAAAAGCGCATATTCAGGGCGAGGAAAATCGCGCCCGGTCCAGGCAGCTGATTTCCGAGCACGCCGGAGATGTGGGAGGCGACCAGGGCGCCGTGCACAATCCGGCCGCGAAATGGCGTCGACCGGGCGTATTCCTCGTCCATATGGACAGGGTTATAATCGCCTGAAACCTTCGCGAACTGCTCCAGATCGGCTTCCACAACGACTCGTGCTGCTTCCGCCGACTGGCCGATTTGCATGTCTTCCAAGGCGATTCCAACGATTTCAGCCATGACTCTCTCCGTCTCTTCGCACGCTTTAACCGATTTTTATCCGCAGTTGTCTAGGGTCATTGGTGAAGACAGCGGAACAAGCTGTCCCAGGAAACACGCCGAGTGGATGGAGACTTAGCATGGCTGTCGATATGACAATGTCGATCCTGGTCGTGGACGACTACAAAACCATGATCAGAATCATACGCAACCTGCTCAAGCAGATTGGGTTCGAGAATGTTGATGATGCCGCAGACGGGCAGGAAGCATTCGCGAAAATGCAGGAAAACAAATATGGGCTGGTCATATCCGACTGGAACATGGAACCGATGACGGGCTACGAGCTTCTGCAGAAGGTTCGCGCAGATGAGGGCATGAAAGCAACGCCCTTCATCATGGTGACCGCAGAATCCAAAACCGAGAATGTTGTGGCCGCGAAACGCGCCGGCGTGAACAACTATATCGTGAAGCCCTTCAATGCCGGCACTTTGAAATCAAAGATGTCCGCCGTTCTTGGTGACTTCTAGGCCCTGGCCTCGACGATCCGCTGTATGAACCTGCCAAGCAAGGAGGGCCCCATGCCCGCCGCCAATGTCGCCGCGCAAGTCCGCACATCGCTCGCCTCGCTGAAGGCCGGCGATCTGCAAGGTGCGCAGATCATGGAAGTTCTGAAGCTGGCCCACCAGCTGACGGATACGATGAAGCTGTTCTTCAGCTCTCTCGACCAGTCGATCTGCCAGGAATTCAATTATATCGCCGAGTATATCTCACGGACGCGGGACGAAATTGCCGCCCTACGCCCCAATGATATCAAGACCCAGCGCATTCCGACCGCCGGCGCCGAGCTGGAAGCCGTCGTCGGGGACACTGAAAAGGCCACCGAGACCATCATGTCGGCAGCCGAGGAAGTGTTGTGTGATGATGGCGAGGACTTCGCGGCCTATCGGGCCAATGTCGAAGCCCGGATGATGACGATTATCGAGGCCTGCAGTTTCCAGGATCTCGCCGGTCAGCGCGTCTCGAAAGTGGTCAATAGCCTGCGTCACGTCGAAGAACGCGTCGCCCGCTTTGCCGATGTGATGGGTGTTCGCGATGCGGACTATGCCCCTCAGGAAGAGACGGCAAAAGAAAAGCGCGACCGCGAACAATTGCTCAATGGCCCGGCCATGGGCGGCCCGGAGACGAGCCAGGACGATATCGACGCGATGTTTTCCGCAATGGATACCCCGCCGGTCAATGATCTCGACCAGGGCTCCATCGACTCGCTGTTCGACTAGTCCGACCAGACCAGCCTGGATGCCCACCAGCGGGTGTGCACGCCATAGCTATCCAGCATGCCAGCGACAGTCTCGGAATTGAGGCTGTCGCTGTTCAAGTCTGCGCCATGGATGCCATCGGCGACAAACAGGGCATCAATCCCCACCCGAACAGCTCCGGCGATATCGGTTTCCGGCCCATCCCCGATCGCCAGCACGCGCGCCGGATCAAACATTCTGCCTGCGGCCTCGGCCTTGCTGCACGCCAGCTGGTAGATCGGCCGGTGCGGCTTGCCCGCGACCACGCTGCGCCCACCCATTTGCGTGTAGAGACGCGCGATGGCGCCGGCGCAATAGATCAGGCGGTCACCGGACTGGACAACGATGTCGGGATTGGCACAGACCAGGTCGAGATCGCGCTCCAGCGCCGTCTCCAGTACCGCCCGATAATCCTCCGGCTTGCCGTTCCAGTAATCGTCCGGCCCGGTACAACTGATGAAGTCCGCCTCTGCGATACCGGTGAATTCAATCGCCAGCCCCTCATAGAGTTGGTCATCATCGTCCGGTCCGATCCGCAGGGCCCGCCCCGGCGTGCGCGCGGCCAACTCGGCATGAATCGCATCGCCCGAGGTCACGATCGCATCGACACTGCCGCCGCTCAGGCCCATCTGGCCGAGCATGGCTGCCAGCCCGCGTGCGCGCTGCGGTGAATTGGAGACCAGGCAGACATAGCCGCCAGACTGGCGAAAACGCACCAGCGCATCGACAGCCGCTGGCAAGAGCCGGCGGCCATCGCGGATCACGCCCCAGACATCGCAATACAGGACATCATAACGGTCGCGCAGCTGGGACAGGGTGGCGGGTTGTGGCAGTGGAATGGCTTGGGTCATGGACGGTTTGAAGCAGCGCCGCCGCGCCAGGTCAATTGGTGCTAGCCAGCCATCCGGATGACCTGGCCGGTCTCGTCGAGCGCCTCATCGCGCACCGGGCGCGGTTCACCGAACAAATGCCCCTGGCCGAACGCCACATCGAGCTCAAGCACTTCAACGACTGTCGCTTCGGTCTCGACCTTGTCGACGATCAGATCGATCCCGTGACGGGCAAAAACACCGGCCATGTCTTCATGGGCAATCGAGCCCGGCTCGAGCCCGGCGATCGATTCATTATTGTTCACGGCGTCGAGCAGGCGCTCGCCGGCAATCTTGACGAAGCGCACACCGGCGCGCTGCATCTCGTTGAGGTCGAGATCGACATCGGTGACCTGGTCGACCGAGAAGCGGAAGCCAAAATCGACCATGCGCGACATGTTGCGCGCGGCGATCGCATTGCGTTCGATGAAGGCGCGCTGCGGGATCTCGAAAATCAGCGCCCCGGCCAGGTCATTATTCTGGCGGATGAAGTCGAGGAATGACGGAAAGAAGCTCTCATCGGCCAGCGAGTTGGGAGAGACATTGCAGAAAATCCCGACCCGGCGGTCCTGCTGCGTCAGCCGGCGCAGGATCTGGACGCAGCGGAAGAGGAGAACATTATCGACTTCCGTCATCAGGTTGGCGCGCTCGGCTACCTCGAGGAAGACGCCCGGAGCCAGCACACGACCGGCCGCATCGCGCAGCCGGGTGAAGCTCTCATAAAACATGATCCGACGCTGCGGCAGGGTGACGATGGGCTGGAGGTAGAGATCGACGCGGTTGGCCTGCAGGGCCTCGCGCACGACGTCGATACTGACCGCCTTGCCGCTCGCCTCGATGGCGTGACCGCTGCGGTCCGGAATGGGTTCACCGACCCGGCGCACCAGATCCTCAAGCACTTTGACTTCATGCACAAAGGCATTATCGCGCTCGACCGCCTCGCAGCGCAGCTCGTCGGTAATCTCGTCGAGCCGGCGCTGGGCGGCCTCGAACTCTTCGGCCAGCGCCAGATTGGCGGATTTGAGGCCGCGAATTTCCTCTTCGGTCGTCCGGCGTTCAGCCGCATGCGAGGCAGCGGAATGCGCCATGCCGGCCGCGATGAAGACAATCGCCCCCATCATCCACGCGGTCGCTGTCGACATCAGTCCGAAAAATTCGAAGCCGATTGCTGCGACGACCGCGATCATCACATAGGTCAGCAGAATGAGAATGTCTGATGCGCGGGGCATGGGCAGCCTTGTTGAACCGGGTTTGCCGAAAACGAATCGGTGGCAATACCGAACCCTAAGCTGATCCCGCACCGGTTGTCGTTTGGTTAACGAAGGTAAACCCGGCTCGGTGGCTGCGCCCGCGAGCGCCAGCCCGCCATGAAAAAGGCGGCCCACCCGGGGGTGGACCGCCTCGATCAATTCACGGATGTCCGGATCAGGACGTCGTGTGCGGACGGATCAGGATTTCCACACGCCGGTTGCGGGCGCGGCCCTCGGCCGTGTCATTGCTGGCGATCGGCGAACGCTCGCCCATGCCGGCAATATAGAAACGGTCGCGCAACACGCCCTGGGAGATCAGATAGCTGCCCACAGACGAGGCGCGCTGCTCGGACAGGCGCTGGTTATAGTCATCAGCCCCGGTCGAATCGGCATGGCCGACCACGTCGACATAGGTGGCGGGATAGCGGTTAAGGACCTCTGAGGCATCATTGAGGATGCGGTAGAAGTCCGGCTTGATCGACGAGGAATTGGTGTCGAAAGTGACATCGCCCGGCATGATCAGAAGCAGATCATTGCCCTGGCGGCGAACGCCGACGCCGCTTTCGGACATCGCTTCGCGCATCGCCGTTTCCTGACGATCCATATAATTGCCGATTCCGGCTCCGGCGAGACCGCCAATCCCCGCGCCGATCAGCGCATTGGTCCGGCCTTCCTGGGAATCCGAGGTATTTGTGAGATAGCCCAGCGCGGCACCAGCGGCCGCACCGATCAGCGCGCCGCGTCCGGTGTAATTCGGGCGGACTTCGCCGGTATAGGGGTCAGTGGTAGTGCAGGCCGTCATGGCCAGCGCAGCAACAGTCGTTATCAGCGCAGTACGGATCTTCATGGGTTCGACCTCTCAGCTTCGCGGTCCAGTGGACCGTCACAGCATTCATTATCACAGGCATTGCGAACGAGCGATATCAATCGCGCGATGAACGCCAAATGAGCAGGCCCGATCACGGTGCAGTCTTTACCCCCGATCCGCACACATCGCCACCCTTGACGCCGTCACGCCGACTGCTTATCTGCCCCCTGTTAGCAGTCGACGGACGTGAGTGCCAAACTCGTTTCCCGGCTGTTTTTTGATTTTCTGTCCTCTTGTTGGAGATACGCCAAGATGAGCTTTCGTCCTCTGCACGACCGCGTCCTTGTGAAGCGCCTCGAAGAACAATCCAAATCCAAAGGCGGGATCATCATCCCCGACACCGCCAAGGAAAAACCCCAGGAAGGCGAAGTCGTCGCCGTGGGTACCGGCGCCATCAAGGAAGACGGCTCTGTCCGCGCCCTCGACGTCAAGGCCGGCGACCGGATCCTGTTCGGCAAATGGTCCGGCACCGAGGTCACCCTCGACGGCACCGAGCTGCTGATCATGAAAGAATCCGACATCCTGGGCATTGTTGGCGCCTAAGCGGCCGCCCCGATCCCTTTTTGAACAACTCTAGCAAACGGAAATAATCCCATGGCTGCTAAAGACGTACTCTTCGGTTCCGATGCCCGTGAGCGCATGCTGCGCGGTGTCGATATCCTGGCTAACGCCGTCAAAGTGACCCTCGGCCCGAAAGGCCGCAATGTCGTTCTGGAAAAATCCTACGGTGCCCCGCGCACCACGAAGGACGGCGTTTCGGTCGCCAAGGAAATCCAGCTCGCCGACAAATTCGAGAATATGGGCGCACAAATGCTGCGCGAAGTGGCCTCGAAGACCAATGACGAAGCCGGCGACGGCACCACGACCGCCACGGTCCTGGCCCAGTCCATCGTCCGCGAAGGCATGAAATCGGTTGCCGCCGGCATGAACCCGATGGATCTGAAGCGCGGCATCGACAAGGCCGTTGCCCTTGTCGTCGCCGAAATCAAGGCGTCCGCCACCCCGATCAAGGGCCAGGCCGAGATCGCCCAGGTTGGCACCATCTCCGCCAATGGCGCGACTGAAATCGGTGACATGATTGCCCGCGCCATGGAAAAGGTCGGCAATGAAGGCGTCATCACGGTTGAAGAAGCCAAATCCCTCGACACCGAACTGGATGTCGTTGAAGGCATGCAGTTCGACCGCGGTTACCTGTCGCCTTACTTCATCACCAATGCAGAGAAAATGAATGTCGAGCTCGAAGAGCCCTACATCCTGCTGCACGAGAAGAAGCTGACCTCGCTTCAGCCCATGCTGCCAATCCTGGAAACCGTCGTTCAGTCGGGCCGCCCCCTGCTGATCATCGCGGAAGACGTCGAAGGCGAAGCGCTGGCAACCCTGGTTGTCAACAAGCTGCGTGGCGGCCTGAAGATTGCTGCCGTCAAGGCACCAGGCTTCGGCGATCGTCGCAAGTCGATGCTGGAAGACATTGCCATCCTGACCGGTGGCCAGGTCATCTCCGAAGATCTCGGCATCAAGCTTGAGACCGTTACCCTCGACATGCTCGGCACCGCCAAGCGCGTTGGCATCACCAAGGACGATACCACCATCGTCGACGGCGCCGGCGCCCGCGAAGCGATCGAAGCCCGGGTCACCCAGATCCGTCGCCAGGTCGAAGACACGACCTCCGATTACGACCGTGAAAAGCTGCAGGAACGTCTGGCCAAACTGGCCGGCGGTGTTGCTGTGATCAAGGTCGGCGGCGCGACTGAAATGGAAGTGAAAGAGAAGAAAGACCGCGTCGACGACGCCCTCAATGCGACCCGTGCGGCCGTTGAAGAAGGTATCGTTCCAGGCGGCGGCGTTGCGCTGCTGAAGGCGTCCCTGAAGCTGGTCGGCCTGAAGGGCGACAATCCTGACCAGACCCAGGGCATCGCGATCATCTCGCGCGCCCTGCAGTCCCCGATCCGCCAGATCGCCGAAAATTCCGGCGTTGAAGGCTCGATCGTGGTCGGCAAGGTGATGGAAAATGCGTCCCTCACCTTCGGCTTCAATGCCCAGACTGAAGAGTATGGCGACATGCTCGAATTCGGCGTGATCGACCCGGCCAAGGTCGTCCGTACTGCTCTGCAGGATGCTGCTTCGGTTGCCTCCCTGCTGATCACCACGGAAGCCGCGGTTGCGGATTCGCCGAAAGAAGAAGGTGCCGGTGGCGGCGGCATGCCGGACATGGGCGGAATGGGCGGCATGGGCGGCATGATGTAATCATGCCGTTCGGCTCACGCTGAATGACCAGGAAAGGCCGCTCCCGACGGGGGCGGCCTTTTTCTTTGCTGGATCGAGCCCCGCCCTGCGCTATGTTGCGCGCGACACAGGTTTTGGGGAGATCAGCATGAAGTATTTCGCAATCGGCGCCGCGTTCGCGATGACATTCGCACTGGCGGCCTGCCAGCCCGCCGACGAAGCGGTACTCGCCACCAGCGAGGCCCCGGCGCCCGCCGTGGCACAATATGATGCCGCCACCTTCTTCATGACCACGAGTTTCCTCATGGCGGATAATGTCGGTTTTGCCTTTTCAGCCTCGGACGGTCGAATTCTCATTTCCTCTGACGAAACCGGCACCTACAACGCCTATGCCGTTGATCCCGTCTCCGGCGCCCGCGAGGCACTGACCGATTCAACCACAGCGGCCACCGCCGCGCTCAGCTGGTTCCCCAATGATGACCGCGTGCTGGTCACTTTCGATGGCGGCGGCGATGAGCTCAATCATATCTATGTCCGTGAACTTGATGGCCGTCTGACCGACATCACTCCCGGCGAGAATGTGAAAGCAGATTTCCTGGGCTTCTCGCCCGATGGCAATGATATCTGGGTCGCCAGCAATGCGCGCGATGCCGGCGCCTTCGATATCTATCAATACGATACGCAGAGCTATGAGAGCGGCTTCGTGTTCGAGAACACTGACGCGCTGTCGATCGGTGCCGTAAGCCCCGATGGCCGCTGGCTCGCCCTGGTGCGCAATCGCACGTCGGCCGATAGCGACATCCTGCTGGTCGACCTCGCTGCCAACAATCCCGAGCCGGCGCTGGTCACGGCCCATGAGGGGAATATCGCCTATGGCGCCTATACCTTCACACCGGACAGCAGCGCCCTGATCTATGCCACCAACGAGCACGGCGAGTTCAATCAGGCCTGGTCGCATGATCTGGCTACAGGCGAGCGGAGCGCACTGGTGACGGCCGACTGGGACGTGTCCTTCGTCACCTATTCGCCTTCGGGCCGCTATCTCGTCACCGGCATCAATGCCGATGCCCGGACCGAGGTCACGATCACGGATCTGGAAACCGGCGAAGCGCTCGCCCTGCCCGAGCTGCCATCCGGCGATCTCGGCTCGGTCCGCTTCTCGCGCGATGAGGGTTCGATCGCCTTTACGATCAATGCGGCGACCTCGCCGTCCAATATCCATCTGGTCGAACTGGCCAGCCAGACCCATACCCAGCTGACCCAGGCCCTCAATCCGGCGATCGATGAAGCCGATATGGTCGATGCCGAAGTGGTGCGCTTTGCCAGCTTCGACGGCGTCGAGATTCCCGGCATCCTCTATCGCCCGCATGGCGCCAGCGCCGACAATCCGGTGCCGGCCCTCGTCATGGTCCATGGCGGACCAGGCGGGCAAAGCCGGATCGGCTATTCGGCGATGATCCAGCATCTCGTCAATCACGGCTATGCCGTCTACGCCGCCAATAATCGCGGCTCGTCGGGATACGGAAAAACCTTCTTCCACATGGACGATCGGCGCCATGGCGAGGAAGACCTGCGGGACATCGTCTCGGCCGGCGACTATCTGCGCTCGCTCGACTGGGTCCGTGATGACCAGGTCGGTGTGATTGGCGGCTCCTATGGCGGCTTCATGACGGTCGCCGCCCTCGCCTTCCATCCGGACGCATTTGAAGTCGGGATTGATATTTTCGGCGTCACCAATTGGGAGCGCACCCTGGCCTCCATCCCGCCCTGGTGGGAAAGCTTCCGCGAAGCGCTGTATGACGAGATGGGCGACCCGGAGACCGATGGCGAACGCCACCGGGCCATCTCGCCGCTCTTCCATGCCGACACGATCACCAAGCCGCTGATGGTGATCCAGGGCGCCAATGACCCGCGCGTGTTGCAGGTGGAAAGCGATGAAATGGTCGCCGCCGTGCGCGCCAATGGCGTGCCGGTCGAATATGTCCTCTTCCCCGATGAAGGCCATGGCTTCCGCGGCCGCGATAACCGCATCACCGCGTCAGAGGCCTATCTCAGCTTCCTCGACACCTATCTGCGCGAAGGCGAAACGGCACAATAAGACCGGGCATGCGGGCGGCCTTCGGGCCGCCCCGATGCGTCAGACCGGATGACGCAAGGCCGCAATCCGCGCCACGGACTGATCAATGCGCGCCTCGGTCAAGCGGCCCTCCGCAATCGCTTCGCTGACCCAGCGGGTAATGCGCTGTGGCAGTTCCGGATCGGGTGCGGCGGAGTTGGACAGCATGATGATGTCATTGCCGGCCTCGATCGAACGCAGCACGGCTTCGCGCTGGCTGTAATTCTCGCGGATCGCGGCCATGTCGAGATCATCGGTCATCACGGCGCCGGCAAAGCCCATCTCGCCACGCAGCAGACCCTCGATCACCGGTGCCGAGAAGGTCACCGGCACATCAGCCGGGTCGAGCCCGCGCTGGGTCAGGTGACCGCCCATGATGAGCCGCGCCTCACCGGCATCAATCAGGCGCCGGAAGGGGTCGAGCTCGGCGTCGGTCCAGGTCTCGGTGATGTCGACAAAACCGGCATGGCTGTCGCCGCGCGAATGCCCGTGTCCGGGGAAATGCTTGATGGCACAGACCGCGCCCGCCTCGCGATAGGCGTCGATAAAGGCACTGGCATAGGCGGCGACGGTCGCGCCATCATCGCCATAGGCCCGGCCATGACGGCCAATCACGGCGTTTTCCGGATCATTCAGGTCGGCAACCGGTGCCAGATTCATGTTGAAGCCGGCGGCGCGGAATTCCTGCGCGGCGGCGGCATAGACCGTATGCGCGGCCTCGGCATCGCCGGCCTGCGCCACAAGCAGCGCACGCGGCACAGCGCCATAGCCCAGATCGCGCGACAGCCGCTGGACCACCCCGCCCTCCTGGTCGACCGCCATCCAGGCATCGGGCGCGATCGCCCTGAAGCGGGCCGTCAGACCCTCAACGCCCTCGCGCGAGCGCACATTATGACGCAGAAAAAGCACGCCGCCGATACGGCCGGCCTCGAGATGGGCGGCGATATGATCGGCGCCATCGGTGTCCACGGTCGAGCCAATGAAACCGAGCAGCAGCATCTGGCCAATCCGCTGTTCCAGGCTCAGCCCCTCGGCCAGAGCCAGGGATCCCGGCACAAGGCTCAAGCCGGCTCCGGCGGCAGCCCAGCCCAGAACACGGCGGCGATCAGGGCCGCAAACAGGGTCAGTCATTTTGGAGGCTCCGAAGCAAAACAGATATGACCGCCACCATGCAAAGCGGGGGCCGGTCATGCAAGCCCGGGATGGAGGCGCAAGCGGCGACCGCCAATCTTGCGAAAACGTCACATCTCTGCAACCCCAGGGTCGGGAGACATCCAGCATGCTCGTTCTCAGCCGCTCTTTTTCACGATCAGCGGCCCCTTTAGTGACTGGGCGCGACACCCTAGCCGGTGTCGCGCCCTTCTTTTCTCCACACTCCGGAAGCGCGGCCGCAGCGTCCAGCCTGTCCAAAAATTCAGGCCCGGGCCAAGGCGCGGTAACCTGAAAGGGTCCAGCGTGGTGCCAGCTTGAGATGAAAGAGGGACATATCATGAAAAAATTACTGCTCGCGACCGCAGCAGCCGCGCTGGCCGGGACCGCAGCCTGGGCGCTCGATGACGATAACCACCGGACGCACGTGCGCATCGCCGCCGCCCCGGCCATGGGAGGTGGTCAATCCGCCACGGTGATTGAAATCCGTGGTGAGGATGGCACACGCACCATTCACATCCAGGGCGACAGCCCGCACTCGCGGCTGACCGTCAACGGACAGAGCATCGTCATTGGCGATGACGGCGTCATGATTGACGGCCAGCTGGTCGAGACCGACGGCGCCGGCCTGATCATCGTCGATGGTGAGCAGATCCAGGTGATGAATGACGGAGATTTCAATCGCTTCGATGGTCAGTTCGAACGCCATATGAGCGAACGCGCCGAGGCCCTGGCGCACATGTCGCAAGGGCGGCATGAATTCCGCTTCGACTTCGATTCCGAAGGCGTGGAGACCGAGGTCATCGCCTCGCTTGAAGCCGCCCTGGCGGGACTGGAGTCCGAGCGGGCCATGGCCGGCAATTCCCGTGACTGGGATGCGCTGTCCGAGGCTGAACGCGAAGAGGTGCGCGCCTCGATCGAGGAAGCCCGCCAGGAAATCCGTGAGGCGATGCGTGAGATGCGCGTCGAAATGCGCGAGGCACGCGAACTGGGCGACAGTGAATCACGGCGCGTCCGCGTGGAAATGCGCCACGCCGCCCGCGAGGCTGCCCATGCTGAACGTGACGCCGCGCATGCCCACCGGGATGCGGCACGCGCCGCCCGTGACGAAGCCCGGTCAGAACGCGACCAAGCGCGCGAGGAAGCCCGCCAGGAAGCGCGCGTGCTCCGCGAGCAGCGCCGGCATGTCGGCCGCGTTGCCACGCACGGCGGTGAGGAGAACCGCAGTATCCGCGTCGAACGCACGGATGACGGCCGTCGTCAGGTCTGGGTGAATGGCGAGGAACAGACCGGCGATGATCTGATCAGCTGGCTCAACCAGCTGGAGGCCGAACGCCTGGCGGGCGGCATGGACGGCGAGCCACGCCGTCAGGAGCGCCGCATTGTCCGCTTTGACCGGGAAGACGGTTCCAGCCGTGAAGTCGACCTGACCGGACGCCGCGTCATCGTCCTGCGCGGCGGTGAAGCGGATGAAGGTGAGCGGGTCTTCGAATTCGAGTTCGACGACCGCGACGAGGATGACGGGAAGTAGTCGACCCGCCTCACCGCGAGAGTATGCAGGAAGGCCGATGCAAACCGGCCTTCCTTGCGAGGGCAAGGACCCAAAAAGGCGGGGCTGGCCAAAGCCAGCCCCGAAATTTGCGGTTGGTCGATAAAGGACGTTTCTCCCCGAAACGCCAAGGACTAGACGGTCAGGCCCGGTCCAGATGCGAAGTTGACGTAGACGTCATGCGAGGTCAAGCCTAGTGATCGCAATTTGGGACAGAGCGGTTATTTATCAACAGCTCAAACCGTCTTGTCGTCGCGTTTTGCAACGATCCGCACCGCTTCGATCCAGGCATCGGATGCGACCGTCATCTGGGCCGGCTGGTCTTCGCGCCATTCCTTGTTATCGCTGATTTCCGCGGCCAGCCGGGCCCCGAGCTTGAGGTCCTTGATCGTCACCAGACCCTGTTCGCGCTCATCCGAGCCAATGATCACGGCTGCGACCGCGCCGCGGCGATCCGCATATTTCATCTGCTTGCCCATATTGCCATTGCCGGCAAAGGCTTCGGCGCGGAAACCGGCAGCACGCAGTTCGGACGCCATGGCGAGATAGCGTGCCGACTGATCCTTCTCCGCCGCGATCACAATCACCAGCGGACGCTCCTGCCCGGCACCCACCCGGCCGAGCGCTGCGAGCGCGGCGGCAAAGCGGCTGACACCAAAGGAGAAACCGGTCGCAGGAACGGCCTGGCCGGTGAAGCGGGCGACCAGATCATCATAGCGTCCACCGCCGCCGACCGAGCCGAACTGGATCGGCTTGCCGTCATCATAGTGCGCCGTCGCCAGCAATTCGGCCTCATAGACCGGCCCGGTGTAATAGCCCAGCCCGCGCACGACGGAGGGATCGAACACGGCGCGATTATCGCCGACACCGATGGCGGACAGAACCTTGTCGATCTCGCCCAGCGCGGCCAGACCCAGGCGGCCTGCTTCCGATTGTCCGACCAGGGGTTCGAGCCGCCCGATCACTTCGGTCCGGCTGCCACCGCTGGAATCGAGGAAGGCCAGAATCGTCTCGACGCCCTTGAGGTCGAGGCCGGCGCCCTGGGTGAAGTCGCCGGACTCATCCTTGCGTCCCGCGCCAAGCAGATCAGCGACACCGTCCCGGCCCAGCCGGTCGAGCTTGTCGGCGGCGCGCAGCACGCGCATGCGGCGCTCCGGATCGCTGGCCCCGATCGTCTCCAGCACACCGTCGAGAATGCGCCGGTCATTGACCCGGATCAGGTATTCGCCATCGGCGAGACCGACGGCGCGCATCACTTCGGCCGAGAGCGCGATCATTTCAGCGTCAGCGGCCGGTCCGGGCGCGCCAACCGTGTCGGCATCGCACTGGACGAATTGACGGAACCGGCCCGGGCCTGGTTTTTCATTGCGCCAGACATCGCCGGCCTGATAGCGGCGATAGGGCTTGTTCAGATCCTGGAAATTCTCGGCGACGAAACGGGCCAGTGGCGCGGTGTGGTCATAGCGCAGCGACAGCCATTGCCCGTCATCATCCTCGAGGGCGAACACCCCTTCATTGGGACGATCCTCGTCGGGCAGGTGCTTGCCCAGCGCATCGGCGAATTCGAAGGCCGGCGTCTGCAGGGGCTCGAATCCCCAGTCATCATAGATCCGGCTGGCCGTATCGACGAGGTGACGTTCGGCACGCAGGACCGAACCGCTGCGGTCTTCAAAACCGCGCGGGCGGCGGGCCTTGGGACGAAAGGGTTTCTTCGCGCTCATGGACGTCTCCGGCTTGATCTATTGGCGACCGGGCCCTGTAAAGCAGGCAAATGGCCGCGTGTCTGCGGTCTTCATAATCGAACCCGCCTGTGCGGGTCAGTTTTTTCACCAGTTCGGCAGTGTTTGGCGCCCCTGTTCATCGGCGGTCAAGCTGTTCCTGCTAGGGTTTCCGCTGATCGTCCGCCACTGGAAGGCCAGTCATGCGCCACATCTTGCCCGCCCTCGCCGCCACGCTCTGCCTCAGCGCCACCGCCCTGGCCGGACCGGGTGCCGATCTCGCCGAGACGGCCCGCCTTATCGCCGACCAGGCCCGGGAGCGCGCCGATTATGCGGCGGCCCGGCCATCCGCGCCGGCTGCTGGCATCGAACTTGGCGATCCGCTGCAATACGCGCTCGACCAGTTCTCCGCCGATGCGATGCGCCTGAGCCGCACCATCGATGAGGCTGGCGGTCCGATCGATCTGCGCTGTATCTTTCGCGGTATGTCCGGCGACGCCGCCAGCCGTCTGGAAGCGCTCCACGCTGCTGAGACATTCGCGGACCAGGCGCGCATTTATCGCGAGATTTCCGCACTGATGCATGATGCCGCCGAGATCGCACCGGCCGCCGATGGCGAAGCCCTGCCCGAGACAATGGGCCCGCCGGGCACCTGCCCCGCGGCGCGCGACTGACGCGGTCTAGCCTGCAGCCTCGGCCAGGGCATTAATGACAATGTCCCGCGTCAGTACCGAGGGCAGAACCCGCGCCGGTCCGCCATTGGCCGGATAGACCAGATAGAGCGGCACACCGGCCTGGCCATGCTCGGCGATCAGGGCCGCAATCTCGTCATTGCGATTGGTCCAGTCAGCCCGCATCTCGACAACGCCATAACGCTCGAACGCCTCGGCCACGGCCGGGTCGCTGAGCGCGCCGAGCTTGTTGACCTGACAGGTCACACACCAGGCCGCCGTGACATCAATGAAGATGGGCCGCCCGTCGGCACGCAATTCCGCCACGCGTTCGCGCGACCAGGCCTCTTCACCGCCCGACAGGCTGGGCGCGCTGGTCGCTGCCGGCAGGCGGGCGATCGCCAGCGTCGCGCCAAGGCCGGTCAGGAGCGAGATAATGGCGATGACCGTCCAGGCGAGGTGCTTCTGCTTGCGCGCCCAGACCGCCAGGCTCAGGGCCAGCAGGCCGATACCCAGCAGCAACAGGCCTGACGGCCCGGACTGGATCACCAGCACCCAGCTCAACCACAGCACCGAGGCAAACATGGGGAAGGCGAGGAATTGCTTGAACTGTTCCATCCAGCGGCCCGGCTTCGGCATGAAGCCCTGGAGCGCGGGGATGAAGCTGACCAGCACGAAGGGCGCCGCCAGTCCGGCCCCCATTGCGGCCGCGACGAGCAGGACAATAATCGCCGGCTGGGTCAAGGCCAGCCCCAGCGCGCCGGCGGCCAAGGGTCCGACACAAGGGGCGGCCACGATCACGGCGAGGACGCCAGTGAAGAAGGCGCCGCGCGCGCCCGGTTGCTGGCTCAGCCCGCTGCCAACGCCTTGCAGGCTGGTGCCGATCTCGAACACGCCGAGCAAATTGAGGCCGATCGCGAACAGAAGCAGGGTCAGCCCCGCGACCACGACAGGAACCTGCAGCTGGAAGCCCCAGCCAACCGGCAGGCCGAATTCCCGCAAACCGACCAGAACGGCCGCCAGGGCGACAAAGCTCAGGATGACACCCGCCAGGAAGAACAGCGCATGGCGCTGCACCCGGAGCGGGTCATCATGGGCCCCCTCGACGAATTGCAGCACCTTGATCGACAGGATCGGAAAGACGCAGGGCATCAGGTTCAGGATCAGCCCGCCGGCAAAAGCGAGCAGGAGAAGCCCGATCAGCCCCGGCGCGACCGCCGGCGCCGCAACATTGCGCGGCGCGCCGGCAGAGGCTGGCAGCACCATGTCCGGATCCGGCTCAGCCCAGATCTCGACCGCCTGTTCGCGGGCGTCCGCGCCGCTTCCCAACGTGTAGCGCAGGACACCGCCGCGCGCCGTTTCAAGCTGCGGATCGGCGCGATAGCCCCGCGTCAGGATCAGCCGCGCCAGACCATCGCCGCGCTCGGCGCGTTGTTCAGCGGCGTGCTCGATCAGGGCCCCGTCATAGGGGAAGAAAGTGAGATCATGCCAGTCCGGCGCCGCGGCGGAGAAATCACCGCCCTGCAGCTCGATCACCACCGCGGCCTCGCCAAAGCCGACCCGTGCATCCAGCCCGGCAACCGGCTCTGGTACGGAATCGAGCGCCGCCTGGATGTACCAGTAGCCGGTCTCATCGCGTTCGGACTGTTCGGCGACCGGCAGGGTCAGGGTCAGCCTGCCTTCCTCGGGGACACAGATGATCTCGCAGACCAGCCAGCTGGCATGGCCGATGATCACCAGTTCGGACGCGGCGAAATCCGCGTCCAGCTGAACCGGCAGGGGCAGCACAACCTCGTCATGATAGCCGTAGTCGAGAATGGTATCGGCGAGCGGCAATTCGATCGGCGCCGGCCACTCAAACGCGCCCATCACCACCCCGGCCGGCACCTCCCAGCGCACTTCCGGTGGCAGTCCATTATCGCCGGGATTGCGCCAATAGGTGTGCCAGCCCTCGGGCATAACCTGCAGGAAGCCCAGGTAGAATGTATCGCCCGGGGCCACCACGGCCATGTCGGAGACCAGGCTCGCTTCAACAATGGGTTCATTGCTGGCCCAGCCCGGCTGGGCCGACGCTGTGGCGGCAAAGCCCGTCAGGAGAGCGAAGGCCGTAGCGAGACTGGCAAGAAGACGCATGAATGAACCTCGAGGCTGAAGCGGAAGCAGGACGATTATCGGTGCCATATAGGCATGTTTTGTCCCGGACCGAAGCCTGATCGCGCAATGGTGATCGCAGACAAGCAAACGGCCGCGCCTTGCAGCGCGGCCGCAGCCGTCAGAATGTCATGCCAATAGCCTAGGCTTTCGGCGCAGCTGGCTCTGCTGCCTGCAGCAGTGAAACGCGGCGCATGATGCGCTCCCAGCGTTGCAGGGACATCAGATGGGCAGAGATTGCGAACAGATCGCCATTCTTGTGCATCTCGACGAGTTTCTCGGCTGGAAGATTGGAGAATTTCTCCTCGGAGACACCCCAGTATTCGGCAACCGTGATCGTCTTTTCCGGATTGTTCGGGTCGGCCACGCGCACGTTCTTCTGCTCGAACAGGTCAAGCGCGGTGAGACGTTCGACAAAGCCCTCGGTGACCTTGGCGTCATTCTCGAAGGCCGAGACGAATTCAACGGCCCGGTTGGTGTAATCGGTCGGCTCGCCGGCTTCGTCGAAGAAGGGCATGTCCGGGTCCGATTTGACGACGAAATCGGCGTCGATATCAACACAAACCGTCGATGGCTCGTTCATCGGATTGGAGGCGCTCACGAAAGGGTAGCGACGCACATAGGCAGGGACGTAATGGTCGTGGTCGAACTGGCCGTCTTTGGTGACGAAGACATTGCTGCCCTGGCGCAGGCCCATTACCAGGACCGGCATTTTCTTGTCGCCCAGGAAGATGACCGGATAGCTGCCGCTGGCCATGGAAAATTCGCCGACAATAGCGGGAACGAAATGCCAATCCTTCAGGAAGCTGAAGGGCTCGGCGATTGTTTTCACGCCATAGGACTTGTGTTTTGTGCGATTGAGCGGCTCTACATTCTTGTAAAGCGGAACCGTACCGGTCAGGCGCGGCTCGGTGGTTGGTGCGTCGGCCATTATGTAAAACCCCTTCATTGCTTTCGGCGCTAGATAGCGGATATGCCCGATGGCGGCAACGCAGCCACGCAGGGACAGAAGCATGTCGGGTCTGCAAGACAAGTGCCGGACCCCGTAACCGGGATCCGGCAGCCCGATCCGGACGGAGGCCAGCTCAGAAGCGGCGACCGAAACCGACGCCAAGCACAAGCGGGTCGATATCGACCGAGGCCGCGATGGCACCATCGATCAGGACGTCAGTATTGATGTCGATATATTTGACGTCGACATTGAGGAACCACTCGTCCTGCAAGGCGAAATCGATCCCGGCCTGGGCGGCGAGCCCGAAACTGTTGTCATAGCTGATACTGGTCAGCGCCGACCCGCCCGGCAGGTTTTCATTGAAGAAATGCGTATAGTTGACGCCCGCGCCCAGATAGGGACGCATCTGTCCGTCCGGGTTGAAATGATATTGCAGTGTCAGCGTTGGCGGCAGCAGCGTGACATCGCCCAGATCGATATCACCGGCTGAGGTGCCGACTGCCTGCACATCATGCGGGGTGACACCGAGGATGAGTTCGACGGCCCAATTGTCCTGGACGAAATAAGTGATGTCCAATTCCGGCACAATCTGGTCGGAGATATCGACATCGCCCCCGATCGCGCTGATCGTTGCGCTCTCATTGGGCATGACGTCAATCGCCCGCAAGCGGACCAGCCAGTCGCCACTCTCGGCCATTGCCGGTGATGCGACGGCCGCGAGTGTGGCGATAACCGCAGCGGAAAACACGAGACGTTTCATCAGGAAGCCCCTTCATCCATAAAAACTGTATGGCCTTTATGGAGACGTCGATGCATCGGGTGGAGTGTGCGTTTCGCCGCGCGTCAGCCTGTCGCACGACCGGGCCCGAAACACCTCTCCCCACCATTCAGCCCAGCCCGAATCGGGAATGCGGCAGCGGCGGGTGTGCTTTGCGGCGAACTGGGGTTAGATACTCGCACCATGCACGCTGATTCCACTCTCTCAGCCCTTGAGGCCGCAGAAGCGCTTTGCTCCACGCAAGGCGAACGGCTGACGCCGGTCCGTCGCCGGGTGCTTGAGCTTGTCCTGACGGCCAGCGGGCCGGTGAAGGCCTATGACCTGCTGGAAGCCCTCAAGCCGGGCCCGGGTTCGGCCAAACCGCCGACGGTGTACCGGGCGCTCGATTTCCTGATCGGCCTGGGTCTGGTGCACAAGGTGGAAGCGCTCAACGCCTTTGTCGGCTGCACCACGGTCCATACCCATTCGGATGGCTGCGCCGAGCTGTTCATCTGCACCCATTGCGGCGCGGTCGAGGAGCGTCATGGCGCTCCGGTCAGCACCCACCGTCCGGAAGGCTTCCGCATTGAGCGTTCGGTCATCGAGCATTTCGGCCATTGCAGCAAGTGCGATCACTGAGGGATTATCGGGCGATGATCGAGGTCTGGCGCGGTAATGTGAATGCCTGGGAATGCGACGAACTGGGCCATATGAATGTGAAATTCTACCTGACCAAGGCCAGCGAAGCCCTGGCCGGGCTGGCGGCGCAAAGCGGGCTGAACGAGATCCACCGCGCCGACGCCAACGCCACCCTCCTGCCGACCGCCCTGCACATCCGCTTTCTCGCCGAAGCGCATCCCGGCGCCCCACTGGTGATCGAGGCGGGCTGGACCGCGCTCAGCGAAACCGGCTGCTCGGCCGTGTTCATCATGCGCCATGGCGGCACCGGCAAACCCGCGGCCAGCTTCCGGATTGATCTGGCCCATGTCTCGCCGCGCGATGGCCGCGCCTTCCCCTGGCCGGGCCATTTTGCCGAGCGGTTGCAGAACCGGATGGTAACGGCCCCGGATTTTGCCCTGCCCCGCGGTCTGGCCGAGACGCGCTCCAGCCCGTCGGCATCCTTGCAGCGCGCCGACGCACTCGGCCTGGCCCATGTCGGTCAGGGCCGATTCACCCCGGACGAGGTGGATGTGTTCGGCCGCATGCGGACCGAAGTCCTGCTCGGCCGGATTTCCGACTCGGTGGTGAATTTCAAGGATGCCTTCCCCGAGGAGTGGGCCTTTCACCAGGGCGAGGCCGAGGGCCGGATCGGCTCGGCCCTGCTGGAATGCCGTATCTTGCCACGGCGCTGGCCGCGCGCCGGAGACGGTTATCTGGTGCGTTCGGGATTGAAGTCCTTTGGCCCGAAAGTGCGCAATCTTGTCCACTGGGTGCTCGACCCGGCGACCGGCAAGCCCTGGTGGACCATGGAGGGGATTGCCGCACCGATGGATCTCGATGCGCGCAAGATCATCGATTTGCCCGATGCAGTCCGGGCCGGGCTGGAGCAGGCCTGCATTGCCGGCATTGAGGCCTAGCAACCTGTGCCCTCATCGCCACACTCGTGGCGGATAGGCGACAAAATGACCCGCCCGGCCTTGCCCGGCCGCGGAAGCCCGGTGTAACCACCTCCTCACGGACCAACCGGCATATTGGAGCAGACCCATGAACAGAACCATCTGACCTTCGAGGGTGGCCGAACGTGCCGCCTTCGCGTGTGACCCCGCCGCGCCTGCATCCAGGCCCCGCTTCGCACGACAGCGCTGACGTTCGCCATTCACAGGTTTGATGAACTGCTTTCATGAGGACGGACCGCCCGGTCCGCTGCTGCGATGTCGATTTCCGATCCCGAAACACCCATTGTCCGCACGCTGAGCAATCTGCAAGTGCTGGGCTTTCTGCGCCGCCAATGGCTGCGCCGCCCCGTCCTGCTGGCCGGCATGGTCGGTTTCATGCTGCTGGCGACCATTGCCGAGGTCTTCATCCCGGTTGCCGCCGGGCGGCTGATCGATGCCCTCGCCGCCGGTCCGGAAACCGGCGAGCCCTGGCCGGCCTTTACGCTCTATCTGGGCACCGCGGTGACCTATTATTTCGTACGCCAGCTGGCCTCGCGCTGCGAGGTGCCCTTCTCTTCCGCCAATATGGCGGATCTGACGACGGACGCCTTTGCCAAGGTGCAGCGCTTCTCGCTGGATTGGCACGCCAATACTTTTGCCGGCTCGGTCGTGCGCAAGATCACGCGCGGGATGTGGGCCTATGACACGATCACGGTCAATATCTTCCTCGGCATTGCGCCCTCGCTCGGCGTCATGCTGGGCGTCGCCGGCGTGATGGCGGTGCGCTGGCCGCTGGTCGGCAGTGTCGTGCTGGTGGTGATGGCCGCCTTCATCGCCTCCTCCCTGATGCTCAGCCGCTATTATATCCGACCACAGAATATGCGCTCCAACGCCCTGGATTCCCAGATTGGCGGAGCTCTGGCCGATGCGGTCGGGGGTATTGCGACGGTCAAGAGTTTCGGTGCCGAAACGCGTGAGGATGAACGCTTCCACGCGCTGACCTGGCGCTGGCGCAATGAGACCAAGAAGACCTGGTTGCGCTTCGTCAATTCCTGGCTGGTCAATATCGTCACCGACCTGTCAATGCAGGCTGGCCTGGTCGGACTGCTGGTCTGGCAATGGTCGCGCGGTGCGGCGAGCGCCGGTGATGTCGTCGCGGCGCTGGCAGCCTATATGCTGGTGTCAGGCTATATGCGCCGCTTTGGTGAGCAGGTGCAGGCGATCCAGCGTTCGATGGATGAGTTGCAGGATCTCGCCGTGTTCGATCTGCAGGAGAGCACGGTGGAGGATGCCGCCGATGCCCGGGACTTCGAGCCCGGCTCCGGCGCGATCCGGTTTGACCGGGTCGGCTTCACCTATGAAGGCCAGAACCGCCCGTTATATCGAGACTTTTCCCTCGACATCCAGCCGGGCGAGAAAGTCGCTTTGGTCGGTGCGACCGGCTCGGGCAAGTCGACTTTCGTCAAGCTGGTCCAGCGTCTGTATGACGTCAATGAAGGCGCGGTCGAGATTGACGGCCAGGATGTGCGCGAGGTGGCGCAGGCGAGCTTGCGCCAGAATGTCGCCCTGGTGCCGCAGGATCCGGCGCTGTTTCACCGCACGATTGCGGAGAATATCGCCTATGGCTCACCTGATGCGAGCGAGTCGGATATCATTGCTGCGGCCCAGGCGGCGCATGCCCACTCGTTTATTACCAGCCTGCCGCAGGGCTACCGCACACTTGTGGGAGAGCGCGGGGTCAAGCTTTCGGGCGGTGAGCGCCAGCGCGTGGCGATCGCCCGCGCGATCCTGACCGATGCCCCGATCCTGATCCTGGATGAGGCAACCTCGAGTCTCGACAATGAGACCGAGCGCGATGTGAAACTGGCGATGGAAGCGGTCATGCGCGGACGCACCACGATCATCATCGCCCACCGGCTCTCGACGATCCGCGATGCCGACCGCATCCTGGTGTTCGACAAGGGCCGGATCGTCGAACAGGGCAGTCATGACGAGCTGGCCAGCAAGGATGACGGCACCTATGCGCGGCTGGCGGCGCTGGCCGCGGGGTAAGCGCCGGGGTGCGGTCATCACATCGGCTTGACTGGTGCTGCGTGGCGCGGCGTGCTTTTCTCCGCCCTGTTGTCATTTCGAGGTCGTGATGCGTTTGCTTGCCAGCCTGTTTGCCCTGTTGCTGATTGCCCCGCTTTCGATGGCGGATGAGACTTCGCCCTCGCCGTTCGAACAGGATTATGCCGCCATGACGGTGGTTGATGCAGCCCTGGCTGAAGCGCTGGCCGAGGAGAAACGTCTCCTGCTCGTTTTCGGTGCCAATTGGTGCCATGACAGCCGCGGCCTGGCGGCACATTTCCAGGATGCGGAACTCGCGGACACCCTCGCCGATCATTATGTGACGCGCTTCATCGATGTGGGCTGGCGCGACCAGAACCAGGATGTGATCCGCCGTTTTGGCGTCGCGGCGCTGTATGCCACGCCCATGGTGATGGTCATTGATCCGGCTGACGAGACCCTGCTCAATCGCGATGAGCGCGAAGCCTGGGGCCGGGCGGCCTCGACACCGGTGGAAGCGGCACGCGCCTATTTCGCGCGCTGGGCCGGCGACGTTCCGCGCGCCGGCGGGGTTGTGGAATCCTCGCTGATCTACCAGGCGATGATGATCGAGGTCGAGCTGTTCGAGGACGAAGAGGGCGACCGTCTCGCGGCGGCCTATCTCGATATCGGACGCTGGCGGGCCTTGCCCGAGGCCGAGCGCCCGGAGAATTTCATGGCACTGAATGACGAGGTCGATGAATGGCGCCGTGAGCTGCCGCGCCAGGTCGACCAGCAGCGCAGCGCCGCGCGGTCCATGGTGATCAATGCCCTCACCGAAATCGCAGGCGACGAACCGGTTTCCGCCGACACCGTCGCCGTGCTGGACCGTCAGAACCCCGATCTCAACCTCGTCTTTCAACCGCATCAAAGCGAGCGCTGGTAGTCCCGGCCCGCGGCGTCCGGGAGCCTTTCAATGCCCTCCATTCCCTATTTCGAAATCCATGCCTTCGCCGATCCGGACCAGGCGTTCAGCGGCAATCCGGCCGGCGTCTGCCTGATGGAAGCCTTTCCCGATGATCAGATCCTGAAGGGTATTGCCGCCTCCAATAATCTTTCGGAGACCGCTTTTCTGGTGCCCGCGGACGCACAGTCCTGGCAGCTGCGCTGGTTCACGCCGACGGTCGAGGTTGATCTGTGCGGACATGCGACCCTGGCGGCCGGCGCAGTGGTGCTGGAATATGATCTCGGCACGCCGGGCACGGCCCGCTTCGACACGCGCTCGGGCCGGCTTGAGGTCAAACGCGATGGCGCGGGGTTCGCGGTGGATTTGCCACTGATCGGCTACCAGCCTGCCAGCCGCGATGATGCCATCGCTTCAGCGCTCGGGATCGCAGCCGAGCCGCGCGATGTGCTGAGCGTCAACCGGATCCATGGTGCCGGCTATCAGATGTGGGTGATGGATGATGAAAGCGCCGTGCGCGATGCGCGTCCCGATCATGGCCAGCTGCGCCAGCTCGACACCAATATCATCCTGACGGCACCGGGCGAGCGGAGCGATTTCGTGTCGCGCTTCTTTGCCCCGGCCTCCGGCGTCGATGAAGACCCGGTGACCGGCTCGGCGCATTGCACACTGGCCCCCTACTGGGCCGAACGTCTCGGCAAACCCCGTATGAGCGCGCGCCAGATCGGACCGCGCCCCGGCGCGCTGGACGTGGAGATGCATGGCGGAGAAACAGAGGGCGGGCGCGTGACCCTTTATGGCCACGCGCCGCGCTATCTGGAAGGTCGCCTGTGGACCTGACTGCCGGCTGTATCAGCCGTGCTGGCTAGTGATGGCGCCGATCATTGCGCCGGTCATTGCGCCGGTCATTGCGACCGTGATGACGATGATCGCGCTGGGCTCGGCGATCGCGGTAATCGCGGCGGCTATGGCCGGCATTCAGGCCGAGCGTCGTGCCGAAGCGCAGGCCGACGGCCGTGCTCTGGCGCGGATAGTCGATAACCACATTGATATTGTAGGACGAGCCGCGACGGTCGACCGCGTAATAGCGGCCGGAACGATCCAGATAGACCGTGCCCGGTGAGGCCATCCGGCGCATGTCGACACGCTCATAGGGGTCCGGATAATAGCGCCAGGCATGGGCCGGGCAATTGATCACGCGACGGTCGCGAATATCCTCGCGGCGATCGGCGCGGCCGGTGGTATGCCGGGCGTCGATCCGGTCTTCACGCAGATCCGGGCAGGTCGCTGCATTGGCGTGCCAGGTGCCGGCACTGGCCGCGCCGGCGAAACCGGCCATGCCGATCGAGGCCAGGAGGGCAGCTGCGGCAAGTTTGGCGGCGATATTCATGACAAGTCTCCTGCGGTGGCTGATGTTCAAGCCTGCATTCGACCACATGGCATCTGAGCGCGGTTTGAATACGTCGTTCAGGCAATAGTCATCTCCATGAACGATAAACTGGCAGATCATGAGGCTTGGCCCGCGCGCAGACAGGCGCGGTAAGAGGCCAGGCGACGGGGGCAGGAGCTGCAAATTATGCGTACGGGTTTGATCGCGGCATTGGCCGCCATGATGTGTGTTGCCACGAGCCAGGCCGATGAGCCCCGCCTTGAAGGAGCCAATGCCGACGCCCTGTCCAGCCGCGATATTACGCGCTGGCTGCACCGGATCCAGAAGCCGACGCGCGGCGGCGATGTCTCGACATCCAGCTATCGCGGCACCGATACCTGCCAATGGGCCAATGATGGCGAGTGCGATGATCCAGGCATCGGCACCGGCGCCTGCGAGCAGGGCACGGATTATTCCGATTGCTGGCGCATCGCGGAGCGCGTCGAGGATGATAGCTGCCAATGGGCCAATGATGGCGAATGCGACGAGCCCGGCTTTGGCACCGGCGCCTGTACCCAGGCGACCGACCTGACCGATTGCGGCGCGGTTATCGATCTGCGCTTTCGCAATGATAGCTGCGAGACCGCCTTCGACGGGGTCTGTAACGAACCCGGCGTCGGTGATGGCCGCTGCGACGCGCGCACCGACCGCGCCGACTGTATCGGCCGTGAACGCCCGCTGACGATCAATGATCACTTTTTCGGCCGTGATGACCGCGTCTTCATGGATACGGCGGCGGCTCCGTGGAGTGCGGTTGGCCAGATCGATATGGAAGCGGGCGGTGCCTGCACGGCGACGCTGATCGCGGACGATGTCCTGATCACCGCGGCCCATTGTATCGATGATGACGGCCGCATCGACGCCCGCGCCGTTTTCACCACCGGCTATGATCGCCGCGGTGGTCCTCTGGAGGCGCGCGTCACCGACTATCTGATCGATCCGAACTGGAATGACCAACGCTTCAGCTCGACTGATGAAATTGACGGCACTGACTGGGCCCTGTTGCGGATTGACCGTGCGCTTGGTGCCGAGATTGGCCATGTCGGCGTGCGCGGCCTGGTCCAGACCGCCGGCAATAGCGGTGCCCGGGAAGCCGACCTCTACCAGGCCGGTTATAGCTGGGACACCGGTGCGCATTTGTCAGGCAATATCGGCTGCCGCATCACCGAAGTCTTCAACGACAATACCATGGCGCATAATTGCGATACCACGCGCGGCGATAGCGGCTCACCTTTCATGGTGCGCGAGGGCAATCAGTATTTCGTCATCGCGACGGATTCGAACTTCCGCTCCAATCCGGGCGGCCCGATGATCTATATTTCGGTGCGTTCGGAAGCCTGGCTGCAATATTATGACGATTTCGTCGCCGGCCGGATCGGCAATAATGGCCCGAGCCCGGCGCCCACCGGCAAGCCATTGAAATAGGCCGGCATCGGGGCTGACTAGTCTGCGGGCGCGTAAAGCGTCTGCAGACTGTCGGCCAGCGCCAGCCGCCAGGCAGCCATGTCATGTCCGCCCGGATAAATATCGATACCGGTCTGGTAGCCGGCACCGCGCAGGGCTGCGGCCATATTGCGATTGGTCTCCAGCATCACATGCCCCTGATTGGTGGAGGTGACGATATATTCCAGCGAGCCGGCGGCGAGCAGGAAGCGCGGCGCATCGCCGGGCGCTTCGATCAAGTGCCGCGCCAGCCATTCCGGCGCCTCGCCGGGCGGTGACCAGTAGAATGAGCCCGAGAGTGACAGCACGGCGCCAATCGCCCCGGGCCGGGTCAGCCCGGTAATCGCCGCCGACAGGCCACGCCGCGACGCGCCGCCCAGCACCACATCCTCACGCGCCAATTGCCAGCCCATTTGCGTGCGCAGAAAGGGCAGCAGCTCATCAACGATGAAGGCGCTCTGGTCGCGGTAGAGGCTGTGCTCGCTATCCGGGTCGAGCTGGTCGATCAGCACGACATGCATGGGCGGGATATCACCCGCTGCGGCAAGATTATGGACGATCTCCCTAGCCGGCGCCCGGCGGCCCCAATTGAAAGCGTCATAGAGGATCAGGACGGGCGATGCCGGCGTGCCACCCGCGGCCGGATAGATTTCCAGGCTGACCGGCCGCGCCAGCGCCTCGCTCTCCACCACCTGCAGATCGACAGGTGGCATCCAGCTGGCCGGCACCGCTGCCAGGGCGGACATGTCCGCGACCTGGTCGAGGCTCACCACGGCCTCGGCTGAACGGCCGCGCAGATGGCGCGGATTATGTGGATCGGTGACCCGGTCGGTGCCGCCCGGTCCGGTGACGAGAAAACTGTAGCTGGCCTGGACATCGCGGGGCAGGTCGAGGCTGAGGCGCCAGATCGAACTGCCGCCCAGCGGCTGCAGGGGCAAGGTATAGTCGCGCACGAAATCCTCGACCGGCCAGTCGACCTGCACGGCATTGACGACACTGTTGAGCCGCACGCCGGTGACGTCGCTGCCCGCCTTGTAGAGGAAGGTCACGCGCGACCGGTCATTATCGCCGGCAATCGCTTCCACGCGCGGCAAGCCACCGCGGCGCAATTGCGTCCAGGCCTGTTCGACCGCACCGGGCTGGGTCAGCAGCAGGCCCTCCATTTCGGCCAGGCTGACGACCGCCTCCGCATCCGGCGCAGGATCAGCGGACTGGGCAGCCAGCATCAGGGCCAGCAAGAGCGGCATTCCCGTCATGAAACTTCCCCTTTGCCCATCCCGGCTCTCAGTCTAGCCTGCCGCATATTCAGGGGGGAAGAGCATGACAGCCACACCGATCACGATCGCATCCGACCGCGTCTCGCGACTCATCCTGCTCGCGGCGCTGGTACTGGGCGCGATCTATCTGCTCGATGATTTCGGGATGGGTGCCGCCTACCCGCTCAATGTGATCATCAAGGCTGGCGGCGTCGTATTGCTGGGCATTTATGCACTGCGGCAGGGACGGCTCTGGCTCGGCCTCGGCCTGCTCGCAGGCTCGGCCGGTGACGCATTCCTCGCCCTGGAACCGAGCCAGCAGGCCTTCGGAATTCTCGCCTTCGGCATTGGCCATATCATCTATATCGGCCTGTTCGCCGACGCGCTGCGCCGCAGGGGCAATCGCGGCCTGCCGGGCTATCTGGCAACGGCGGTGATGATCGTGTTCGGCGCGGTGATGCTTGTGGCGCTACAGCCGCATTTCGGCGATCTTCGCATCGCGGCCAGCATCTATAACGGGATTATCCTGGTGATGGTGGCGCTGGCCCTGATCGGCCGGGCCCCCAGGCTGGCCGTGATCGGCGCGCTGCTCTTCCTGGTGTCTGACGCGGTGCTGGCCTGGCGCATGTTTGCCGGCATGCTCGACTGGGCCGGGCCGGTGGTCTGGGTCTGCTATTTCGGCGGCCAGGCCTGTATCGCCCTGGGCCTGAGCCATCCCGATGACAGCGCCCGGAGCTGAGCCCGGGCGCTGATCTGATCACCGGTATCGAGGCTAGTTCATCAGGCCGCGATCGGCCGCCAATTCCTTCATCGCCTTTTGCAGTTTCTCAAAGGCGCGGACCTCGATCTGGCGGATACGCTCGCGGCTGACGCCGAAATGTCCGGCCAGTTCTTCCAGCGTTTCAGGCTCTTCCGACAGGCGGCGCTTTTGCAGGATGTATTGCTCGCGCTCATTGAGCTCGCCCATCGCCGTCTGCAGCAATTGCATACGGGTGTCGAACTCATCGCTTTCGGCCAGCTCGTCTTCCTGGCTTTCCGCATCATCATCGGCCAGCCAGTCCTGCCATTGGCCATCGCCCTCCGTGCCGCGCAGCGGCGCGTTGAGTGAGGCGTCGCCGCCGGCCATGCGGCCATTCATCGACATGACTTCATCGGTCGTCACGCCCAGCTTGGTCGCGATCGCCTCGGCCTGTTCCGGCTTGAGATCATTATCGTCAATCGCCTGCATCTGGCTTTTCATCCGGCGCAGATTGAAGAAGAGCTTCTTCTGGGCCGCAGTCGTGCCCATCTTCACCAGCGACCAGGAGCGCAGGACATATTCCTGGATCGAGGCGCGGATCCACCACATCGCATAGGTCGCGAGGCGGAAGCCTTTTTCAGGGTCGAATTTCTTGACCGCCTGCATCAGGCCGACATTGCCTTCGGAAATCACTTCGGCAATCGGCAGGCCATAGCCGCGATAGCCCATCGCGATCTTGGCCACCAGGCGCAGATGCGAGGTGACGAGCTTTTCGGCGGCGCCGGCATCCTCATGCTCGCGCCAGCGCTTGCCGAGCATGAATTCCTCATCCTTCTCCAGCATCGGGAAGCGGCGAATCTCGGAGAGATAGCGCGACAGCCCCTGCTCGGGAGACAGTGAGATCGACAGTGCATTAGCCATGATTTTCCCTATCCCTGCTCGGGAAACGGCGCCCTGAACCCGCGCGCAGCTTCCCTGTCCAGACCCTATTTAGGGAGCCGGAATTGCAATTGCGAGTGTATCACAACCCTGTGACCGCCATTGATGGCATATTGCCGCGCATGGCCGGTATTCACGGATGGTTCGCGGGTCCTCAGTCGCCTTCATCCGGCGCGAAGACCAGGCGCAGGGCCTGCAGGGTCGCCGGATTATAGATGGTGTGGTGATGTTCATCATGCATTGGCTGATACCACCAGGTGAGATCCTCCGGGGCACCAGCCTCGAGCGCCGCGACCAGACGGTCCATGCCGGTCTGCATGTCCTCGCCTTCATCGGCGATGGTCAGGAAGAGCGAATGGCCACCGAAGCCGCCCGCCGCGAGCAGGTCGGCCGCTTCATGACTGAGGCCCTCGGCGCGCCACCAGAGCGAGGGGCTGACGGCGATATAATGATCGAAACTGTCGGGCGCGCGCAGGAAGGTCTCGGTGATGAACAGGCCGGCCAGGCTCTCGCCGATGATCGCGTCCTCGCCGGAGGTGCGGTAGCGGTTCTCGATATAAGGTTTGACCTCATCGAGCAGATGCCGGCGATAATCATCGGCGCCGCCGTTTTCCGGCAGCCAGCGCAGATCGTCTTCCAGCTCTGAAACGGCGGTCAGTTCGACATAGCGGTTCTCGGTCTGCACGCCGACCAGGATGAATTCACGATATTGCGTCGACAGGCTGCCCAACACCGACATGCCGGCCATCGGGATGAAGTCCTGCTGCACGCCGCCATCGACGAGATAGAGCACCGGATAGCGTCGATTGCCGTCGCCATAACTGGTGGGCAGCGACACGGTGATGGTGCGCCCGCCGCCATAGATCGCGGAATCGAACGCGATCTCCTGCCCGATGATGATCGGGGTTTCAGTCCCCGGCTCAGGCGCGGCTTCGGGCTGGCAAGCCGCCAGGGCAAGGGCAGCGGCGGCAAGGCCGAGCCATTGGGCAAAAGGGTTCAATCGCATCGGGAATCTCCGGCCAATGGGTGTGTTGCGACCCTGTTTGGCCCAAACACACCCGCTTGCCAACCGGTTTGCCGGGTCTAGACGGCGTGCCGCGCCTGGCTGCGAACCAGCTGTAATTCCAGCCGCTTCACTTCGCGGATCACCCGGTTATTCTGCATTTGCTGGCCCAGAAACCCCTTCATGAAGAGGCCGACCTGCATCGCGGCCAGGGTTGCGACGCCCCAGCGGATCGCAGCCAGCGTGTCGGTGGCGCCAACCAGGTTCCAGGCCGCCCAGATCGCCAGTCCGGCAGCGGCGATATTGGTGATATAGGTGACCCACATCACCCAGCCGAGCCGGCCACCGAACAGGCCGAGAGCCTGGGCGAAATAGCCCGGCTCGGGGCCGAACTGGTCAAGCAGTTCGCGATCCTCGGCGTCGAGCGCCTCGGCAATCATCGCATCGAGATCCTTGTCACTTGCGGTCATCCTGACCTCCTGTGTCATGTGTTTGAGGACTGGGTAGTTCGAGCGCCGCGCGCATTTTACGGCGGGCATGCATCAGGCGGGTCTTGATCGTGCCCGCCGGAACCGAGAGCGCGACGGCAATTTCCGCCACGGTGAAATCATCAATGTAGAAGAGCGCCATCGCCGTGCGTTGCCCGGCGGGCAAGTCCGCCAGCGCCCGCGCCAGCGGTCCGCGATCGGCCAGCGCCTCGGCATTGCGCTCACCATCATCGGCGCCTGCGGGCTCGGCGGCGAGCGCCGCGCCGGTCTGGCGGCGGCGCTGCAGGCCGCGCACCGTCGCAGCGCTCTTGCGGGTGACAATACGATAGGCCCAGGCCGGAAAGGCGGCGGCGTCGGACAGGCCGCCCAGGCCGCGCAGGATATCGATCCACGCGTCCTGCAGCGTGTCGCGGGCCAGCTCGGCATCACCGGTCAGGCGCAAGGCATGACGCAGGAGTGCCGGCTGCCACAGGCGGGCGAGCTGCCCGCTGGCGGCGCGGTCGCCGGTCTGTGCAGCGATGACGAGGAATTCCCCGAGAACCCGTCTGCTGTCGCGCTGCATGGCTGACGCCCCTCACCTGCCGGACCGGTCAAACGGCCCCGTTCAGAGTATAGGTGCGCGTCACGACGAAAAGGGTTCAATCGCGAACGGCCCTGAGCCGGACAGAGGCGCTCGCTCAGCCTTTCGCGGGCAGGCCCTTGTGATAGCTCAGATAGCCGCGCTCGACCATGCGCCGCATCGCTTCATAAGCTTCCGAGAGCTCATCATAGACGCCGCGCAAATGCGACAATCTCGCCAACTGTTCCGGCTCCAGTGCCTTGTGCAGCTTGGCCAGCTCGATCGCGGTCGACACCCAGGCCGTTCGCGCCTTGGCGGCGGTCAGGGCGAGATTGCGGAAATCTTCCAGCGTGACGTGGTGAATATCCTTCTGGATCACCGCCTGGTTGGCAGCCGAGACGGTATAGTCGATCTGTTCGAGATAGCCGCGCAGCTTGCGTTGCTCGCCCGGATCCTGGACCAGGTCGGGCTCGAAATGATCGGATGTGCGCCTGAAACTCGATGTAACGGACTTGCTCATGCCTCACCTCTAACGGGCAAACAGGGCTTGAACATGCCACAGACCGATTAACGGAGCCTCTATTGCGCCATCTCCGCCAGATGCTGACGAAACTGGGCCATCGTCATCAACTCGGTGGGCGTCCCCATCGCACCGCCGGGATCGGATTTGCGCCCCGGTGACACCTCGTCATGGCCGAAGACCCGCTCCAGCGAGAAACTGTCGGGGAATTTGCGCGACAGCCAGATACAGATCCGGGTCAGCGAGGCGAATTGCTCGGCGCTATAGGGCAGATACCAGCCCTTGACGATATTGCCGCCCTCGCACAGCCGGACCTCGTAATCGCGATACCATTCGCCATTCTCGTCGCGGCGCGTGCAGCGACCGTCCGCATCCAGCACGACGCGGCCCTTGTCATCGCGCTCGGCATTGAACCAGGGACAGAACACGCCGGTCTGGACGGCCGGGTAGAGCCGGCCGGGATTATTGAGCTCAAAGCCGACATAATATTGCGACACGCCCTTGCGGCCCGTCGCCGGGCATTCGCTCTTGCCGGCATGATAACCCCAGCCTTCCCAGCTGAAGCCCTGCGGCAGGAAGATGCGGCCGGAGCGGCTGATACCGCCATAATGATAACCCTGCTCGGCGCCATAGCGCATCACGCCGGTCATCGAGGCGTCGCTGGATGGCTGGGTGCGGGCCGCATCAAAATGCACGATCAGCCCTTCCAGCCCGTTCGGCCGGTAGCCGCGCACCTTGTGGAAGACATCGGCAAGAGTTTCGAACTCCGGCTGCATCACCTCACCGAGCTCGAGGCGCGACGGGCGTTCCACATCGTCGGCATCATCGGGAGGCGGTGCGGGCTCGTCGCGATAATCCTCGCAGGCGCCGCTCCACACGAAGACATCGCCGCGGCAGGCATACCAGCGGTCATTGCCGCCGACTGTGTCGCCGCCCAGCGTATCGGTAATGAAAATCTCGGTGCCAGAGGCCAGGGTCTCGCGGATCGGTGCCGACAATTTCGGCGCCCCCGCCCTGACATTGACCCGTGTATTGGTGCGCGCACGCGCAATGATGGGATCCGTCATGTGTCCTCCCCAGAACAATTGGGCTCTTTATACAACCCGTTCGGACAATGCGTACAGAGTGGCCCTTGCAGGATTTTCCCATCATAAGCCGAACACTTCGGGGGGCGGACAAGTCCGGTCGCTGTCACCAGGCCGGGCATCACTTGGCGCTGAAGCGCCGGGACCCGTTCTCCGGGCCTGCTGCCGAACCGGTCAGGGCGCGGGAATAATCACGCCCCAGAGCGCCCCGGCGAGCCCGGGCCCGGCCCGTGTGACTTGCGAAACAACGCTATCGCGCCGCAACGGACAGGCGTAATATCCCCGGACGCGGTCCGCCGGACCTCGCTCAAAGGAGCATGCCATGGCCAAGGGTCAGCAAAAATCCAACAAGGAAGTCAGAAAGCCGAAAGCGGAGAAGAAGAAAACCATCGCCGCCGCGCCATCGACCAAGGGCACGATCGTGCCACCGGGCAAGAAATAGGCTTTCAATCCGGGGGACAGGGGCCGGTCGCAATGCCGCCGGTACATGTCCCCCCGAGATTGCGTGGGCCGGCTAGCCCGCCTCCGCCTCACTGCGGTCTGCGACCACGGTGAGGATATTGCGCTGGATACCGCCGAGGATGATCTCGCCCCACACCGCGCTGTAATGATTAGCCGGACTACTGGCGCGGTAGCGCGTCGTCAGGGTCAGGCGAGTGCGGCCATCGGCGAGCGGGGTCAGCGTGTAACCGCCGGTCTCGATGCCGAGATATTCGCTGTCCGGACCAATATGCGCATCGGTATGACGCGCGATTGAATCGTCAGGGAAGACGAAGCGCCAGGCCAGATGGCGGTTCTGCGACCAGCCCGTCACATGCTCCTCGAAACCGATCTGCTCGCCCCAGCGCGCCAGCCGCACGGCGCCAACGCCCTCACCGACCACCAGGGCCGAGCGCGGCCGCGGGATGCGCAGCACGTCCTGGGCAATTGTCCACACACCCTCGGCCTCCGAAAGGTCGTCCAGCGCCAGAAGATGCGGCCAGATGCGCTCCGCCCCGGCCTCGATCACCACCGAGCGCCGGACCTCGAAATGATGTGTCGGATTGGCGGCCAGCGGTCCCAGCAACAACAGGGCGAAGGGCAGCACGATCAGGCCGGCGGCGTGAAGCCGGGCGCGTTCGCGAAAACGCCTGTGCAGCGCGCGCACGGTCGAGCCACCCAGCCAGGCACTGCCCCACCAGAGCGGCGCCAGCATCACCATGCAGATCAGGCCCTCGCGGAAGAAGGCGCCCGCAATCGCCAGGATCACCAGCAAAAGTGCGGCCGCCAGTGTCGCCGGACCGAAACGCCCGCCCTGCCCGCCCGGATCGACGGCGAAGGCGAGAATAGCCCCCAGACAGAAGGGCAGGATGAAGAGCGAGGATAGCCCGACAGCCAGCCCGCCGGCCGAGCGCGAACCGGGCAGCGCATAGAACAGCGCCACCAGCAGCCACACGGCGACAAGAATGAGCAAGAGCCGTGCGCCCACCCAGATCCAGGCTTTTCCTCGCTGTTGGATTTCGCTCATGCCCGCCCCCTCATGCCGGCGCTCCCGCCGGCGCTGCGAGTTTGCCGTGAACGGCACGCGGACGCCAGTGCAGATCAGTCGAAGGCGTAGAGCAGGGAAATGTCCAGCCGCATATCGGTCGGCTCATAGCCCGGGCGGTCCTCGAATTCATGCTCGATGCGCAAACCGGTCTGGATCGCCCAGTCGCCGAACAGGCGATTGGTCAGGGTGAAGCGCTGGTCGATGCGCGAACCGCCGCCCAGAAAGGCCGTGGTTTCCGAGCCGAAGCTGGCGGTCTCTGAAATCTGGTAGTGAAAACTCGACCCGGCCTCGGCAACCCAGTCGCTCAGCCTGTCCCCGGTCACCGCGTCCTCGCGATAGCGCTGGCCCGCACCGGCGCGCAACACCCAGTCGGCCGCCTCGCCGTCGAGCACATGCCAGATCCCGCCTGCGGTCAGGAAGGCAGAGCTTTGATAACGGCCGATCAGATCGCGCTCATAGGAACCACCGGTATAGAAACCGATCCCGCTATCGAGTTCGCGCGTTGTGCGGAGTTCGACCAGCCAGTTGTCGCGCGTGGTATTTGTGGCGCTTTCCGAGAGGAAGTATTCGAACTGGCTGTCGACGCGCCAGCCTTGCTCGAATTCGCGATCAAGCTCGAAGGCGAAGGTGAAATCGGTGAGTTCGGAATTGCCACGTTCCAGCTGGATACCGGCGCGAATATGACCGGCCCAGCTGTCCGGGCGCAGCATGCGGATCGAACCGGCCAGCCAACCGCCCGAACCCTCGGGCGCCTCGCTCAGATCAATCGGCGCGCCGCCCAGGCTGCGATGCTCGGGCTGCGGTGCCGGTGCGGCAGCGCCCTCCGGAGATGCAGCAGGCGCCGGCAAGGGCCAGTCGGCAACAGCGCTGGCGCGATGCGGCAGACGGGCGAGAATATCGGCATGCACGGCGGCGCGCCCGCCCTCGACCAGCACGGCGACCATGTCGGCGGTCTCGAGGAAGCGCGCATCATCATCCTGGCGGTCAGCCGCCTCGGCCAGCAGCGCCTGATAGGCTTGCGGGAGTTCGGCACCGGCCGGAGCGCCAAGGGCGATGACACTCAGCAAGACGGCCGCAATCCGGGCCGGAACAGTCAAGGGCATGGCAGTCTTCCCGGTTGGCTGCGACCCCGGGCAGGCCGCCTAGCTCTGGTACCAGAGCTAGGCAATCATCCTTAAGATTTGGTGGCTTGTCGCCGGGCGCGCCGCCCGAAGCCTATTCGGTGCGCGTGATGCGCCAGGCCAGATCGCCACCCTCGGGGCCAAGCCAGCAGACGCCGGTGGCTTCCCAGTCGCCGCCGACGGATTCGACATCGGCGCCGATCGGATAGTCCGGCCAGCTTCTGCACAGCGGGCTGCCACCCCAGGGATCCATCCAGAAGATGGAGAGGCCATTTGAGATCTCGCCGTTGGATTGCTCCTGCCAGTCGGTCGTCCACGGGTCGGACCCCATTGCATCGGCAATGCCGGACACGGTGACATTGCCGCCGCTCTCGAACCGGATGGTTGCCGTATGGCCGGTGCGGGCGAAATCGGTGTCCCGGGTCGCGACCGCCGTGAAGGTCTGTCCCGCAGGGCCGTCATCGGCGAGCGCGACAGGGGCGAGAAGGACGAGGCTCAGGCTGGCCAGGAGGATAGTTTTCATTGAAGTTTCCTTTTCTCTACAGGAGCGGTTTCAGCTGTGGTGGCAGGTGGACGGTCCAGACTGGCGCACGCCCGCTAGTCGGAGCGCCGGCCTTCGGCCTGGAAATTGAACGCCGGTGCTTCCGCGCCGGAGCTGCCGCCATGCCTGGTGAGGCCGAAATCCTCGGCCGGGGCCGCCGGTTCGTCCAGGACGGCCGCATGGGAGGTGTCGGTCAGGGCCGGCTGCGCCATCAGCGCCAGGGTCGCCATCAGGTTCATCATGCTTGGTCTCCGGTCAGCCTCCCCACCGGTCTAGCAGGCAGAGTTTAAGGGTGGCACACTGAATTCATTGCAATTTTAGGCGTTTTCCGCCAGCCGGCACCTATTGCAGCAGGAGCGGGCCATAGCTGGCGTCATTATGGTTGAACCAGCAGGTCTCCTCCTGCCCGGAATAATCCGCCGCCCAGCTCTCGCACAGAGCCGGACCGCCATCGGGCAGGAAATAGAGCGAACCGCTGACCGTCACCGAACCGTCCGCCGCCTGGCTCCATTGGCCCAGCATGCCGAATTCCAGGCCGGCCGGCGGCGGGGCGGGTGTATTACCGAGCTCGGTAATGCTCACCGTGCCGCCGCTCTCGCCGCTGCCGAACTCGATCGCCAGCCTCGTGGACGTCTCGGCCCCGAAGCGCGTCTGATAGACCTGCCCCGAGGGCGAGGCCGATGACTGCGCCGTGGCGGCGGGCACTGCAAACGGCATCAAGACCGCAGCGCAAACCGCAAGCGCCCCGAAACAGCCGGCATGGATGGACATATGCATAAGACCTCCCCGAGGTTTTGCTGAAACGCCAGCCAAGCACGGGCGGGATTAACGGGACGTGTGGTCAGCGCGACTCCGCATTTTCCGGATGCAAATCCCGCTCGACTGGCGTAAATCCCGCGCGCTGCGGGCCGGGGCGGAAGGCCGTCCTCGCGCGGTGGGCTTGTTATTTCACATGTCGGATTTGGCGTTTGACTGCGTCACCTGCGGAGCCTGTTGTTTCAGCCGCCATCCGCGCTATCTCGTTCTATTGCCGCAAGACCAGGCCCGCATCGGCCCCGCCGCCCTGCCCCCGGAAAGCCTGTTCGAGGACGGCGGCCGCTCCTTTGTCGATTTCAGCTGCGGCCACTGCACCCATCTACGCCTTGAGACCGGCGAGGCCCTGTGCGCCGTCTACGACCACCGCCCCGAAGCCTGCCGCGCCTTCCGGGCCGGCAGTTTTGAGTGCCAGAAAGCAATCCGCGCCAATGGCGTGATGGGCGAGAAGGTGCGCGCGGCGCCGGCGGCCTAGTTTTGCAGACGCAACCTCACCCTCTCCAACCCACAACCGTCATCCCGGCGCAGGCTGGGACCCAGCCTCGTAGAGCCAGGCCGATAGGCGTTTATGCGCCAGACTTGTCAGCGCCGGTGCGTGAATCCGGGTCCCAGCCTTCGCCGGGATGACGATGGGATTGGCGTTGGGTGCGAGAGTCGCCCACCACCTCACCAGACTCGACCTCGCCCTCAGCGCCCCCGGCCTCCCCAGCCTGCCCGGCCTCCCCGGCCTGCCCAGCCTCCGGCACGACACCAAAGCCCTCCAGGATTTCCGCGTCCATCTCCTCCGGCGTCATCCGGGCGATGTCCCGGTTGATCTCCTCCAGCAGGTCGATCCATTTGCCGCCGCGGCGTGCCGCCGGCAGGGATTTGAGCAGGGTGGCGGCGGTGCGCACGGCGGCGGCATTCTCCCCATCGAGGAATTGCCGGTAGAGGCAGCGCAACATCAGTCTCAGCGCCTCGTGCTCATACATCGCGACCAGCCCGTCATAGACCGGCTCGCTGGCCGGGACGGGGTTGGCGGCTTGTGTCTGCAGGCGTCGTGTCATCATCAAATCCCTTGTCTTGTGGCCACGCGCGCGCAGGGGTGCGCGCTCCGCGGCGTTCGCCGAAGTGATGGGAGGCAAGCGGGATGCCGGCGATGCCGGGAACCGGTAATGTAAATTCGCGTGACATCGTGACATCCCGCTTGCGGAGTTTTCCCGTGGCGTCTCCACCCCGTTTCCAATCCTCACACGTACTCGGGTCGGTCGTTTAGTGCCCTCGGACGTGAAGAGAGGACGCCCTGCCAGCGCTTTCGATCGTCACACCGATCGCCCGGACAGGCTCCGCTCGCTCCCGGGCATCAGTGACGTGGCCTGCGCCTCCCACCCCGGGAACCGTTGGCGATTATGGGCGCGGGTCGAGGGGGCGGGGACAAGTCGGGGCGGATTTTCGGGTTGGGCTTTGGTGACGGGGGTTTGCGGTGGGATGGGGCGGGGATAAGGGCGCCGAGCCCTGCCCTCTCCCTGGGGAGAGGGTGCCCCGCAGGGGCGGGTGAGGGTGGCAGCGCCCCGCTTGCAGACGGATACATGGCCCGCCTCATCCGCCCCGGATCAAATCCGGGGCACCTTCTCCTCGCGGAGAAGGAAGACGTGGGTGCGTGATCCTGCGTCCCGGCCTGCGCCGGGATGACGATGAGATTGGCGTTGAGTCAGTCGGATGACGACGAGCATGTCCCCTTGATGATCCCCGGCGAGCCGTCGAACACCCTTGTGTCCCAGCGCTCACTCAGCTCGGCAATGACATCGTCCTTGAAGCGCTCCAGCTCCGCTTGCCTGTCACGACGCGCAAAGGACACCAGTATCTCATGATCGTCGAGCCCGAGATTTGTCGCCTTCATAACGGCCTGCCGGCGCTGATAGAGCCCGGCATTGAGGGGATCGTCAGGCAGTATTCTGGCGGCGCCCCCACCCGTCGCCCTCAAATCGCGCGCGACCTGGTCGCCATTCTCCTCAAACTCGAATCCATGGCGCAGCGACAGGTCGAGCATAAAGCCCCGCATGTCCGCAGGTCCCGTGCCCGCCGGCAGGCAGACCAGCACGGCTTCATTGATCCGAAGCGGGTTACAGGCTGCGAGGAGCAGCGCTGAAACCAGGCAGACCAGGCCATACAATCTGAATTTCTTTTGCATCATCCTGAGCCTCCCCCCGGGCGAGGCCATCCCGTAAACCCCTTGCCAGCCAAAGGGCCTCAGGGGCCAGGCGCGGTCAAGGGTGAAACCGCGAAGCGGCGCCTGCGGCGCCCTTGACCGCGCCTGTCCCCTGAGGCGGACTCTCGGCATGGGGTTTAAGGTGGGGTGTGGGTGGCAGAAGAAGCCATAGACCACTACCTTCACGACTGAGACTCCAACGCGCGACAGTATCTGGCGCGGTGCAGACAGTTTTCCAAATGTCACCGCGCCCACGAGTATTCGACAACATCAGCAAGTCGTTCCGGAAAGCGATCCTTCAACGAAAGAAGTTGGCCGTAAAAGCTATCCTCCACCGCACTCGGAAACATGAATTCGGGCGCCAAAACTGAGCTCATTTCGAAATCGGGGTCCAATTCTATTACTGTATCAACGTCGGTAACAGCGATGTTTCGCTCGTACTGTCCGAACAGCGGTAGTCCACAAATCTGCCTTAGAATACGTAGAGGATAGTGTCTTTTATAAAAATCAAACCGTTCAATTAGGAACTCTGACCGACGGACAGAAGGAGATCCAAAGCGAAACAGATAGATGACCCCTGCGTGCTCGCCCCTGGGCACTGGTTCATAGCCAAAACTGCCGGATGGCAGCTCAAAGGACTTATTTGTCGCGAAGAAGATCGCGACGTCGATATCGAAGGTTATGTCTAGGCCCGACGTTTGGCGTGCGTAATGCTGCTCTACCCGCATATGATCGAAGCCGTGGTATATCGCGTACCCGTCATTTTCTTCGTCGAAATAACGGCAATATTCCCTAATAGAAAAATCGCTCGGGATCGGAACTTCTAAAGAGTAATACTTATCCCTAGGCTGTCGATACGACCCTGGAATAATTGAAATCTCATTTCCAAGGGCATCCGCCCTCACAGGGTTAGGTATTGCCCTACGAAGCATATACTCACTCGACTGCCCCCTCATGGTTAAAGAGCCGTCATTCACATACCTCTTTATACGTTCACAATTCAGATATTCGTCGAGTTCCATTCTATTTTTAACACGAATTCGATTAAGTGGCGGCAATTGATCGAAAACACTTTCGCCAACCAAATATTGAGCAAATTGGTCGACACCAAAAGAGCTAGATAATGCCTTGTTTCCGTACAATGAATCGCTAACAGTGAAGTATGGCTTTCCGTCAGAACCCAACCATCCCTTAAGGAAATACCCTGCGGATATCGCCTTTTCGATCAAACCCTCTGCCACTCCACGCTTTTGAAGCTCAATCCTCAATGCATCAAACATGCGCCCTCCTAATTCTAACCTCTGACCGCAGGAGCATCAGACCCGGGAGGTGAAACCGCGAAGCGGCGCCTCCGACGCCCTTGACCGTGCCTGTCCCCTGAGGCTGACTCTCGGTATGGGGTTTAAGGTGGGGTGTGGGGGCTTCACAAAAATGATCATTCCCGCGGCTAAAATGGAATTTCGTCGTCTTCGGTGGATGCAAGCTCAACCTCTTCGACTTTAGGAATTTTTCTCTCCAATTCGCACTCAGTCAGCAACTTGTCCAACCGGGCGCGTTCAAATTTCGACTCTTCGGCATAAATTTCACTCAAGAACCGGTGAAATCCATGACTGCCAAGCAAGTCGGCCGAACCATCTCCCGCCGCCCTAACTATGATTTCAATATGCTCGAACTCCAATACTCCTAGTAGAGGAAGAATAAGAGTCTCAAATTTACTGTTGGCATCAATCCAACTTCTCGCCTTCGCGAACCTTTGTACAGCATGATCTACCAGCGGTTTGCTTTGGGCGAGAGCCGCGGCAATCCCAAGATCTGCATCAGTAACCTGTCCAAGATTTGGTGCAATTCGCTCTCGCAAAATCGGTATCTCGAAAGCTTGTGCAAGCAAGTCATGCTTTTTCGGCTTGGAGTACTTCATCAACGAAGCGACTATCTTTCGCGCTGTTGCTTCATTAATTTCTTCCCGTACGGGGGGCAACGCAGTCGCCAATGGTATCAGGAGAACCGCGTCGACCTCCGCGACCCTGCCACGGATCTTCCGCATATTCTCCCTGATCCGTGGTTCAGATAGCTCTATATTCATTTGATAGACGGCCTGGAGCGCTGATATCGCTTTCGTCAGCCGATAGAGCGGATGCTCCGAGTCAACGAGACCGAACTGAACAGCATCCACAAGCGCACGGACCAATGGTTCTCGTGGCCGAACGTACCCGTGCAGCTCCAAGTACCCTCGCGCACCCTCAACATCTGTCGGGAACCCGTCATCGCGGATGACTCCTATCAGACGATCCCGAAGGGCCCGTCCTCGAGACGGTGCTTGACTGAGCATATGGAGAATAACATTTACAATATGCAGGCGCGCCAACTCTCCCGTCGGCCTATAGATAAGATCATCCGCTCTATGGCTAGGGTGAGCACATCTGCTTCTATCTTCTCTAAGTCGTCGCAAATCTTCATATGCATGGTGATCTAGTAGCTCGAGCTTTACCCTCGCAACGTCAAGTGCACTTCTCTCAAATTCAAGCGAACGACCCATTCCCTGAGGATCGCCATCTAATATTGCTTTTTGAATGCTCTCAAATTTTGACACCTGCACCTTTGCCTCAGCGTCACCTTCGGATGCCAATTCATATAATTTATCTATGAAATCAAAGACGAAGGCGATCCAAGCAGATACGATTGCCGCTCTATTTGCACCGGTTCGGTAACATTTGAGGGCCTCTTCGATGTGTGAGCGCGCCCGCTCTGACCTGCATCGAAGTACGAGATGTTCGATATCTTCAAGCACATCGGCCCCACGTCAAAAACATACTAAGGTGGCACAATTAGAGCAGCACACCCGCCGATTCACAATAGTCTCAGTCTTCCCCGGGACAGGCACCCGAGGTGCCAGTCCCTCATCGCGTCAATCGAGCCTGGTTCAATGACCGATATGCTCGACCGCATTCACACGCTGGCGCAGCACATTGCCGCCCGTCGGATGGCACAGGTCCTGGAGCGTGACGCGGTCGCCGCGATGTACATTCGGCAGCGACTGCCGCAGGGTGATGCTATCGCCCTCGGGAAAGCGGACGCGCGTGGTCCAGGTTCTGCGGATTGAACCGCGCGAAGCGGAATCGATCCGCAGCGCCGACAGCTCGACCAGACCGGTGCGCAACTCGCCGCAGGGCACGAGCGCGGCCTGAAACTTCGCCATCCAGACCGGCAGGACGATCAGCACGATGATCATGGTGACCCCCAAGGCCACGCCGGCCCAACGGCCCCAGCTCATCTTGGGATCGACCGACTCGATGCGCACATATGGGCGCCAGGGGTCGTGCTCTTCCATCAATCAATCGCCTCCCTGGCTTCGCCCAACGAGGGATGTGTACCTCTGGTACGCGTCCCATGGGAAAACGGAGTCTCCCCCGGGACAGGCACCGGAGGTGCCAGTCCCTCAGCCCGTCAATCAATCGGCTCTCTGACTTCGCCGCTCTCGCTGAGATAAATCTCCCCGCCCTTCTCACGAAACTCCGCCGCCTTCTCCGCCATGCCGGCTTCGGCCTCGGCGATCACGTTCGGCGCGCGCGCAGAGCCAAACTTGTCGCGGATCTCCCGCGTGATCTCCATCGAGCAGAATTTCGGGCCGCACATGGAGCAGAAATGGGCGACCTTGTGGGCGTCCTTGGGCAGGGTCTTGTCGTGGAAATCGCGGGCGGTTTCCGGGTCCAGGGCGAGGTTGAACTGGTCTTCCCAGCGGAATTCGAACCGGGCGCGGGACAGGGCATCGTCGCGGATTTTTGAGGCCGGGTGGCCCTTGGCGAGGTCGCCGGCATGGGCGGCGATCTTGTAGGTGATGACGCCGGTCTTGACGTCATTGCGGTCGGGCAGGCCGAGATGCTCTTTCGGGGTGACATAGCAGAGCATGGCACAGCCAAACCAGCCGATCATGGCGGCGCCGATGCCGGAGGTGATGTGGTCATAGCCGGGCGCGATATCGGTGGTCAGGGGGCCGAGCGTGTAGAAGGGCGCCTCGTGGCAACATTCCAGCTGCTTGTCCATATTCTCCTTGATCTTGTGCATGGCGACATGGCCCGGGCCCTCGATCATCACCTGGCAGCCTTTTTCCCAGGCTATCTTTGTGAGCTCGCCCAGGGTTTCCAGCTCGGCAAACTGGGCCTTGTCATTGGCGTCGGCGATGGAGCCGGGGCGCAGGCCGTCGCCCAGTGAGAAGCTGACATCATAGGCGCGCATGATGTCGCAGATTTCCTCGAAGCGGGTGTAGAGGAAGCTCTCCTTGTGATGCGACAGGCACCATTTGGCCATGATCGAGCCGCCGCGTGAGACGATGCCGGTGACGCGGTCGGCGGTCATCGGCACATAGGCCAGGCGCACGCCGGCATGGATGGTGAAATAATCCACGCCCTGCTCGGCCTGTTCGATCAGCGTGTCGCGGAACACTTCCCAGGTCAGGTCCTCGGCGACGCCATTGACCTTTTCCAGCGCCTGATAGATCGGCACGGTGCCGATGGGCACAGGGGAGTTGCGCAGGATCCATTCGCGGGTGTTGTGGATATTCTTGCCCGTCGAGAGATCCATCACCGTATCGCCGCCCCAGCGGATCGCCCAGACCATCTTGTCGACCTCTTCCTCGACACTCGATGTGACCGCGGAATTGCCGATATTGGCATTGATCTTGGTGAGGAAATTGCGGCCGATAATCATCGGCTCCAGCTCGGTGTGATTGATATTGCACGGGATGATGGCGCGGCCGCGGGCGATCTCGGAGCGGACGAATTCCGGCGTCACGAATTCCGGGATCGAGGCGCCAAAGCTCTCGCCATCGGCCATGCGCTCCTGATAACCGGCCATCGGCGTCTTGCGACCGAGATTTTCGCGCTCGGCGACATAGATCATTTCGTCCGTGATGATGCCGGCGCGGGCAAATTCATACTGGGTGACGAGGCCCCGGCTCTCCCCGTTCCGCCCCCCTCCGTCAGCTGCGCTGACACCTCCCCCGCTCGCGGGGGAGGACGAGGGTGCGCCATTTCTTCCCCCATTCATGGGGGAAGTGTCCGCGCCAGCGGACGATGGGGGCAGACCGCGCATCGGCCGCCGCAACGAGGGAAATTCCCGCGCCAGATATTTGCCCGTCGCGCCGCCATTATCGAGCGGGGTGACCGGGCGCCCCTCATATTCCTCCACGCCGCCACGCTTCAGGATCGAGGCCAGCCGGATACGCGGCAGGCCATGCTCGACATCGATTTTGGCGTTCGGATCGCTGTAGGGCCCGGAGGTATCGTAAACCCGCACCGGCGGCTCATTCGCCGTCGGATGCAGGTCGATCTCGCGGTGCGGGACTTTCAGGCCCGGCGCGGTGACCGGAGAGGTCCAGACGCGGCGCGAGCCCGGCAAGGCGCCGGTGGTGACCTTGGGGGTCTCGAAACTGGCTTGGGTGGTGGGCTTGTTCATTGGGGGTGTCCTAGAGGGCGGTAAAGGGGTGCAAACGAATGAGGAAGAAGAGGGCCGCGGCTGAAAGTCCGATATGGAACGGTGCGACAACCCAGCGGAAGATTAGACGGAGCGAGCGGGCCCAGCCCTGCAGGATCTTGAGATAGGCCGGCGAAGGCCGCCAGGTGAGAAAGGCATTCAGGCTCAACCAGACACAACCGCCGGCGAGGGCGAAGGCCAGCAGGTTCAGCCCGTTCTCCAGATCGCGCGCGCCGGGCGAGACGAGCTGGATCGCGATCACCACCAGTCCGACCGCGCCGACAGGAAGGAAGACCCGCCGCCGCAGGCCGGGGTCACCGGTCAGGCGCAGAACCGTTTCGACGGGACGCGGTGCCTGGAACAACATCCACGCGGCCGTGCCGAGCCAGATCGTCGCTGCGGCAGTGAGGATGAGCCAGGTGGAGACTGGCGGCGTCATTCGTCCAGGCCCAGCTCGGCGCGAGCCTTCTTCGTCAGGCCGGCGGCGACCAGCCGATGGCTTTCGCCGAGATAGTCGGCCAGCGTCGCGGTATCGAGGGTTTCAGGGCCGGTCCATTGCAGCCAGCTCATGCCGCGCGAGGCGAGATAGGGCGCGGGGCGCATGCCCGGCTCATCCTTGTAGATCTCGAACGTCATCGGCGAGCATTTGAACGAGATACCGAAGCCGTCGATATCCTTGGACCAGCCGCCCACGGCAAACACCTTGCCGCCGACCTTCCAGACATGCGCCTCGCCCCACTGCACGACCGTGCTGGTGGCGGGCAGCGTGCCGCAGAATGCGTTGAATTCGGTTTCGTCCATCACCCTCTCCGTCCCGCCGCCGGCATGACCCGGATCCGGTCCTAAGGGTGCTTCTCAGTCACGCTGGCTGGCCAGCGCGACGCCCCTCGGAAATCTGGTGGCGAGCATGCCGTGACGCGGCGATTCTGGCAAGCGGGTTCGGGGTCCGGCGGCCCTCCCCCGTTCCGGGGATGCACTGCGCAGCCCTGGCGACTAGGATGATGGGCTCAAACCGGAGGTACGCCATGCTCGTCATCACCAGCCTGCTCGCCGCCACGCTGCTCCAGGGCGCCGACGCGCCCGCCGAGCTCCCGGGCCTGTCCACCTTTCCCAACGGGCATTATGTCGAGCGTCTGGCCGATGGCAGCTCCGCCTGCGGCGACGCGTCGGCGCGCTGGTTCGACCTCGAGGTTCGCACCCCGCCGAACAACCCCTCCGGTATTGACGGCAATGCCGGCAGCCTCGTGGTCGCGCTGGGTGCCGCGCCGGTGGACTATCAGCTCACCTACGCGCTCTCCTTCGCCGAACCCGATCCGGCCTTCGACATGCGCACGATGCACATGATCGATGGCCGCGTCACGCTGGACGACGGGACGGGCCCCTACACCCTGCGGACCAGTTTTCTCACCAGCGCCAATGGCGATGCCGAGCTAACCAATGCCACCGCCTCCGACGGCGGGCCGCCAATCCACCTGGTGATCACAGCCCACGAGCCGCGCACTCATGGTGCCCTGGCCAATGGCGCCGCGCTGCAACCCTTCGAACGCTGCCCGGCCGAGGCAGGCTGACGGGGCGCACAGGGTTGAACCGCGAAGACAGGGATTTGCCATGCTGATCGCAACAGGACTACTCGCCGCCACGCTGCTCCAGGGCGCCGTCCCGGAGAATGTCATCCTTGGCCTCCCCGCCTTGCCCAATGGCCATTATGTCGAACGCCTCGCCGATGGCAGCTCGGCTTGCGGCGATGCATCGGCGCGCAGTTTTGATCTCGACATACGTGCCACACCCGGCAATCCCTCGGGCATGGATGGCGATGCCGGCGAGCTTGTTCTTGCCCTGGGCGGCCAGGCGGCGCGCTACCATCTCAGCTATGCCCTCTCCCTGGGCGGGTCCCGCCCCGATCCGGAATTCGACAACGGCATGCGCATCATGAATCTGATCGATGGCTGGCACACACCGGCGGACGGCTCGCCGTCCTACCCGCTGCGCGCCGTCATCCTCACCAACCCCGATGGCGATACCGAGATCGTCAGCGCCGTCCTGACCTATGCCAGCGAGCCGATCATCCTGATCCGCTCGGCCCGCGCACCGGGTGTCCACGGCGCTGCGATGAATGGCGAGGTGTTGCAGCCTTTCGAGCGCTGCGCCGTCGAAATGGACTGAGGCAGCGCGCGAAGCAAAGGCCCGGCCCTATTCGCCGGCAATGCGGGTATAGCTGTGCTCATCCCAGACGACACCGCTGAGCGCGCCGGATTCATCACGCGAGAAGTGGAAATATTCCAGCCCCGCGGACGGGTCGGTCTGGCCACCGAAGACGTCGGGCGTCGCCGGCTGCATCGGCACCGTATAGACACCCCAGTGGGCGACCAGCTGACCGGCTTCCAGCGCGATCTCGAAATCGAGATAGGGATCGCCCGTGCTCCAGCGGCCCTGATAGGCGGCGAGCGTTTCACTGTCTGGCGTCCAGCTCCAATCGCCCCAGCGGGCCTCGGCACAGGTCTCGGCCAGGCTTTCCTGACGCCGGTTGAGCAGCCAGGCGGCGCGCTCCGGATAGAGCCGCGGCCGCGCTTCGGACCAGCGTTCGGCATCGGCATGTTCGGTGAGGAATTGCAGATACATGATCACAGTGCGCGAGGTCACCCAACCGGTCATATTGTCGGAATTGGAGAAGGTGGCGATGCCGACACCGAGATCGGGCGCAAAGGCCATCATGGTTCGAATGCCGGTATAGCCGCCGCCATGGACATAGAGCGGGTGGCCTTCGAAATCGCAGACATTCCAGCCCAACGCATAGCCGGAGCAGACCAGTTCGATCGCATTGCGGCGGTCATCGCGATGGGTCTCGGCCGCGACGGTCTGGGCATCGGCGATCATGCCCGCAGTGATGCCGCTGCCCTCTGGGCCTGAGCCGCGCAATTGCAGCTGCAGCCATTGCGCCATGTCATCGGTCGAGGTCACCAGACCGCCGGCCGATTGCATGATGGCGTCGGTCTTGGGCCGGACCTCATACCAGCCGGCGCCCTCGCCCTGCCAGACATGACCCCAGGAGAGTTCGTCGAGGGAGAAGTCGGAGGTGCGGGCGGACGTGTGGTCCATGCCGAGCGGATCGAAAATCACCTGGTCGAGCCAGTCCTGCCAACTGCGCCCGGTCGCCGTCTCGAGGATGGCACCGTAAATATTATAGCCGAGATTATCATACTCAAATCCCGGCTCGCGAGCCTCGCCATAGCGCGCGATCAGCGCCGGATAATCGGCCGCGGCGACCTCGCCGACATAGGCTTCCAGAATGGTGATCATCTCAACACTGATCGGCACCTGGTGCGAGATCAGATCTCGCAAGGTCCACTCGGCCGGGTCAACACCCTCGGGAAATTGCAGATCGGGCCAGTAATCCGTGATGTGGCTGTCGAGCGCGAGAATGCCCTGGGCGTCCAGATAAGCCGCCAGCAGACCCATATAGGCCTTGGTTTGCGAGGCGATATAGATCGGCGTTTCCGACGTCATCGGCGCCCCGGTCGCGGCGCGGCGCTCGCCCTGGGTGCGGTTCATGATGATATCATCGGCGGTTACGATAACGACGGCAAAGCCCGGTCCGAGATCGGGGAAGCGGTCGAGGAATTCGTCCAGCTGGGCCGCCGCGACTTGCGGGGTCTCCGCCAGCGTGGCGGTTCCGGTCAACAGGAGGGCGCTGATGGCCGCGAGGGTGTGACGTAACATGGTCTGCTCCAGATTGGCGCTCCACGGTGGGGAGCTTGCTTGCGCTCAATCAAGCAGAGGCAAGGGCCTCGGTATTGAACGCGTGTAACATCGCCGGCTCAGGCCGCCGCGAGCAGGGTTTTCAGCCGGTTCGGGGAATAGCCGGTCTCGGTCTTGGCGAAGCGGGAAAAATGGCTCTGATCGGCAAAGCCGGCGCTATGGGCCGCATCAGCCAGCGTGGCGCCTTGCAGCATGTCGGCGATCGCCCGCGCCAGACGGCAACGGCGGCGATACAGGCTGGGCGGCACACCAAACTCGCGGGCAAAGACGCGCGACAAGTGCACGCGGTGAACGCCGGCCTCGTCGGCCAGGCGTTGCAAATCGGGTGAAGTCTCGCTCTCGCGCAGGGCGTCGCGGACCCGGGCGAGCCAGCCCGGCACCGCCGCGCCCGGCGATGCGCTCGCCGGCCGGTCGCGCTCGGGGGTCATGACCGCCAGCAGGTCGCAAATCCGCGTCTCCGCCTCGGCCTGGGATCCGCGCGGGAGTGAGGAGAGCGCCAGCACCGAACGCCGCTCGCGCCCGGCCATGACACCTGCCTGCCAGCGCCAATCGGTTGAACAGCCGGGCAGATACTCGTCCATCCGAGAGGGTTCCAGATTGATCGACAGGATCAGGGCGCCATTGGGCCCGTATTGATTATAGTGCTCGAGACCGGCCGGTTTGACGCCGACACTGGGCTGACCAATCTCCCGCTCATGTCCCGCATGCGCTTCGAGAAACTCGCCGATCAGAAGGCAGGAAAACTGGTGGACTTCATGATGATGCGCCGCCATCGAGGCGCCCGGCGCGTAATAGCTCAACCGGGCGCTGGTCCCGCTGCCTGCAAAGAGCTGCGCGTGCTGCATCATCAACCTCCCGGCCCGGCGAAAGGCCGGACCCGTCACCATGATGCCTCAGCTTCGTGGTTTGGATGATGAAATCCTGTTCAGAAACGCGGCGCTCCGCCTGTCAGCCTCGCTTCAGAGACGGATCATGAGAGGAATAGACGCTCGGCCTGACCCGAACGCAATCGGCCAGTCTCCCGGCCGTTCAGCTGGCATTCATCCGCGCAGACCTTAGATGGATACCGCCTGCCGGCCTGCCAGTCGCCCCGCCGCAAGGCTCCGCAGGGCAGGCCGAATATCCACAATACGGGACCCGTTCCTGATGCACCAGGCAATGACACTGATCGCCGCGCTCCTTGCGCAAGGCGCCGGACCGGCCGCACCGGAACACGGTGCGATATTCCCCGAGGGCCGGTTTGTCGAACGCGACGACGACGGTGCGCTGCAATGCGAGGACGGCGATGCCGCTTTCATCACGATCCGGGTGCGTCAGGTCCGCCGGCTCGATTTTCTCGCCGCCGCGATCTACGAAGCCAGTGCCGGCCTGGTCTCGTTCAATCTTGACGCCGATCCCGAACCCCAACCGCTATATGCGATCCACGAGGCAGAAATGCCTGCCAGGCATGGCGTGGCGGGCGAGGCCCTGATCGGAGCGGCGCGGATCACGACGGCCGGACGCTACGAGGATGACGTGTTCGACGGCAGCACTACCGGCGCGCTGAGCCTGACCTTGAGACAGTATGAGGATGGCGATATCGAAATCCTCGAACTGTGGGAAAATGACCGGCGCGGCCTGCACAGTGCGGCTGCGCCTGATCGGTCTATTGTCACCGCGGGGCCGGCTGAACGCGGCGTGCTGATTTCAACCGGCCGCGTCCTGCGCCAGTTCGGGCCCTGTCCGGCCCCGCAAAAATAGCGGTCAGCGCCGCCGGGCAAGATCAGTTCAGCGCCATCCTGTGCCCGGAACAGGCATCATGCATATCCAGAAAGGCTGCCGCATCGCGATTGCCGCCCCGGGCGGACTCGGCGAGATAGGCGCGGGCCCTGTACGGGTCGCGCGCGCCGCGATTGTCCGTGAACATCAGCCCGGCATACAGGGCCGCAACGCGGCTGCCATGCTCATCGGCGATGCGGGTCATGGCGTGCTCGGCCCGCTCCCAATGGCCCTGCCATTGATAGGTCGCGAGGGTGAGCTGGGCCAGGCTGGCGAGACTGGCGCGGTCATCAGCCTGTAACAGCGTCCCGCCCCAGTAAAAGGCCGCCGCATCGACGGGGATCTGACGCTGGCGCGCCATCTGTTCAAGCGCGGCGGTCATGCCATCGCTGGTCTGGCCGAGATAGCTATCGCGGGCGGCCGCGAAGCGCGAACAATCATCGGCCTGGGCGGATGCGCCCCATCCGGCCTGAACAGCCAGGCCGAGCGCCAGGGCCAGTGAATACCGCAAGCTGAATCGGGACATCGGCCCCTCCTTTTTCCCATTACGGGAAGAAGACTGGGCGCGGCGGCTTAAGCTCGAACCAAGTTGGGGGCCAGATTTTTCAACAAATTCAATTCAATAACGAAAGGCTTCCAGGACCAGGCGGCACGGCCCAATTATTGCTCATTCCCTAACACAAACGATCAAATGAGGACGAAATCATGCGGGCGATCTTTCATTCCGGCCATGGCCGGCTCGAAAACAAGTCGAACACATTCACCGCCATGCGGATCGTCTTCGCCATTATCGTTGTCTATGCCCATGCCATCCTGATCCCGATGGGCCTGCCCTATCACGGTGTCTGGCCGGAATTTGTCGATGCGACGGTCCAGCTGGCGCTCGACGGCTTCTTCATCCTGTCCGGCTATATGATCACCGCCAGCCTGCTCAATCGCCCGGACATGCTCTCCTTCACCCTGTCGCGCGTGCTGCGGATCTTCCCGGGCCTGATCGCTGTCGTCCTGCTGATGTGGCTCGTGATCGGCCCGCTCTTTACCGAACTGCCGCTGGGCCAGTATTGGAGCCATGCGCAGACGCTGCAATTCCCGCTGATGGTCCTGTCGCAAGCGGATCCGCTGGCCGGCCTTCCGGAGGTCTTCAATGCCTCGCCAATTGGCCGGGCGATGGACGGCGCGCTGTGGACGATCCGCTATGAATTGCTCGCCTATCTCGGTGTCGGCCTGCTGGCCGCGGTCGGCCTCTACCGTCATCGCAGCCTGATCCTGGTCTGGGCCGGTCTGGCAGCGGTCTGCGGCGTGCTCTACGAGATGTTCGGCTATAGCGGCATTGGTGAAGGCACGATCGGCACCATGGCCCGCTTCGGCCCTGCCTTCATGATCGGCGCCGGTTTTTACGCCGCCCGTGACCAGATCCCGCTCTCTTCGGGTTATGTCGGCCTGGCACTGCTGGCGGCCTTTGCCAGCCAGGGCACGGCGATGGGCCCGGTGATGCTGCAGATCGCGCTGGCCTGGCTCTATCTCTGGGTTGGTTTCCTTGATGTCCCTGGCCGTGTCGGCAAGGCGCTGCGCGAGGTCGAGGATGTGTCCTACGGTGTCTACATCCTGCACTGGCCGCTGGGCATGATGGCCTTCGCCCTGATGCCGGGCCTGGATGCCAACACCCTTTTCGCCATCATGCTGGTCAGCGCCATCGCCGCCGGCTGGGTGATGCGGGTGACGGTCGAAAAGCCCGCCCTGGCCATGAAGCCCCATCTGCTCAACTGGATGCGCCAGCCACGCATGGTTGCCGCTGAATAGGGGTCAGCCCTCGACCGGCGTTCCGAAGGCGGTGATCGCCAGGCCGAGCAGGCACAGGCTGGCATAGCCCGTCATCCGCAAGGACTGGCCGCCGGCCCGCCAGGCCCCCAGCGCCGCGAGCGCCGCCTGCAGCGCGTAGTAGAGCGCGAAGGCGCGCGAGGCATAGGCAATGATCTCGAACAGATTGGCCGTCCAGGTCAGCACCAGTCCGGCCCCGACCAGCACGGCATAGGCCTGACGCAGCTTGATGCGGCCGCCACTCAATTCCACCATCAGCCCACCCGATCCGCCGGTATCGGCAACGGCGGCGCTGAACTGGGCGCTGAGGGCGGCGGCGACCAGCAGAACCGGCAGAACGGGCGCCACGATGCGCATCATGTCGATGATCGCCGTCTCGCTGAAAGGCAGGTCGCTGGGCGTGAAGACATAGGCGATCAGGCCGATATAGACGATATAGATCGCCGCCGAGACCAGCTGCGCGCGCCGCATCGAGCGGATGCGGGTGGCAGCGTCATAGCTGGCCTTGAGATAGCGCGAGGTCTCGAAGCCCTGGATAGTGACGATCAGGCCGAAAGCCAGGGTGATGGCGGGCCAGCCGGTCAGTTCCGGCGGCGAGAATTGCAGATCGCCGGCGCGCAAATGTTCGGCATTGAACAGGATCAGCCCGAAAATCAGCCCAGCAATGATCGCCAGCTTGATACCGACCGAGACCTGCTCCAGCCGCTCCAGCGCGTGAAAACCGCGCGTCCAGCCGACTACCAGGATCAGCACCAGTACGGCGCTGGCCAGCAGGCGGGCGTGATAGCGGTCATCGACCTCGGTCAGGCTGACGCCAAAGGCACCGAGCAGGTTGAGATAATAGGCGACCGAAATGATGTAGGCGAAGGCCAGCACCCAGGAGGCGGCGGTTTCGAGACGGTTCTCCAGCACACTGCGCGGGCTGATGGCCTGGTCAAGCTGGTGGATATTGGCGCGGATCGCGGCACCGAACATCCAGGCGCCGGCGCACATGCCCGCCATCACCAGTGGCGCCAGATAGCCATAGGAGGTTTCCAGCACCGGACCGAGCACGAGGAAACCGCTGCCGATGATCGAGGCGAGCGGCGTGATGGTCGCGCGCCACAGACGGTTTTCGGCGACGCGCGGCAAGGCCAGCACCAGGCCGGTCAGCAGGGCGGCAGCGAGAATGAGGGCATTGGAGAGCGCCATTACCGCCTCCCCCCTGCCCGCGCCATCACGCCCGGAAAGGGTCCTGCATCAGGATCACGTCTTCGCGTTCCGGACTGGTCGAGACCAGGGCAATCGGGCATTCGATCAGCTCTTCGATGCGGCGGACATATTTGACCGCTTCGGCGGGCAGTTCCGCCCAGGAACGCGCGCCGGCGGTCGAGCCCTGCCAGCCTTCAAGCTCTTCATAAACCGGGGTGACCCGGGCCTGGGCTTCCTTGCCGGCGGGCAGATAATCGAGACGCTGGCCGTCGAGTTCATAGGCGACGCAGACTTTCAGCGTCTTGAAACCGTCGAGCACGTCGAGCTTGGTCAGGGCGACACCGGTGACGCCGCCGACCTGCAAGGTCTGGCGCGTGATCACCGCATCAAACCAGCCACAGCGTCGCTTGCGCCCGGTGACAGTGCCGAATTCATGGCCGCGCTCGCCGAGCTGCTGGCCGTCATCATCGTGCAATTCACTGGGAAACGGGCCGGCGCCGACGCGGGTCATATAGGCCTTGGCGATACCGAGCACATAGCCGACATCCTTGGGCCCGACGCCGGTACCGGCCGACGCCTGGCCGGAGACGGTGTTGGATGAGGTGACGAAGGGATAGGTGCCGTGATCGACATCGAGCAGCGCGCCTTGCGCACCTTCGAACAGGATTTTCTGATCGGCCCGGATCGCATCGGCCAGCACACGCCAGACCGGCGCGGCATAGGGGATGATTTTCGGTGCAATCTCGAGAATTTCGGCGAGCAATTGCTCGGCCGGGTATTCCGGATGGCCGAGGCCGCGGCGCAGGGCGTTGTGATGGTGCAGGATATCGGCGACGCGCGCTTTCAGGGCGGTCTCGTCCATCAGGTCGATGACACGGATGGCACGGCGGCCGACCTTGTCTTCATAGGCCGGGCCAATGCCGCGGCGCGTGGTGCCGATGGCTTCGCCATCATCGCGGTTTTCGCGGAAGGCGTCGAGTTCGCGGTGGATCGGCAGGATCAGGGCAGCCGTCTCGGAAATCTTGACGACGTCGGGCGTGATATTGACGCCCTGGGCGGTGATCCGTTCCGCCTCGGCGAGGAAAGCCCAGGGGTCGACGACGACGCCATTGCCGATCACGGAGAGCTTGCCGCGCACGACACCGGAGGGGAGAAGCGAGAGCTTGTAGACTTTCTCGCCGACGACCAGCGTATGGCCGGCATTATGCCCGCCCTGGAAACGGGCCACGACATCGGCGCGATGGCTGAGCCAGTCGACCAGCTTGCCCTTGCCCTCATCGCCCCACTGGGCACCCACTACGGTCACGTTCGCCATGTCTGACTCCTGCCTTGTCGCGGGTTCTTGTCACGAAGCCGTGACCCGGACCAGATCAATTTGCACCGCGTCAGAATTCGACGAGGTAATAATGTTCCTTGTCATACAGGCCGTAAATCACCTGCGTCGGGAAACCATAGGCGTGTTGCAGGTAATCGCGCTGTGAGGCGTGGATCTGCCAGCCGCGCACCTTGGCCCAGGCCTCGCCCGGCATTTGCAGATTGGGCGCCGGCTGGTTGTCGACGATCAGCTGGCCGGTCTCGCCGCCAAACTGGGCCATCATGCGCGGCGGTGCCAGGATATAGGCGATGGCGCGCGGGGCATTATCGGGATCAAGTTCGCGCAGACGGCGCACCGCCTCGGTCGCGCCGCGCCCCGCCGTGCGGTGGTCGGGATGCCAGGACAGGCCGCTTTCCGGCCAGAAGGTCACCACCAGATCGGGCTGCCAGGCCTGCATGCGCTCCATCAGGCGGGCGACATAGACCTCGAAATCCGCATCCGGCAGGCCGCCATCGGGATAGTCCCAGACTTCCTGTTCCTCGAGCCCCAGTGCCCAGCCATTCTTGAGCACTTCCGCATGGCGGATAATGCCCAATTCTTCCATCCGGCTGACCTGCGGCAAGGGGGTTCCCGCCTCGCCGCGCGTCGCCGTGATCATGCGTGTCACCGCCCCGTCACGTGTCTGCGCCCGGATCAGCAGGCCGGTGACCGATTGCTCGTCATCGGGATGGGCGAAGACGGCGAGCACGGATTGCGCGCCCACCTCTCCGGCAATCGACGGCACAGTGCGCGTCCCGGGGACTTCGAACAGGGAGTCGAGCCAGAGCCAGGCAGACGCCAGAGCCATCACCAGCACGCCGGCGATGACAATCAGGATTCGCAAGACCGGCGAGCGCGGCACGGCTTAGCGCCCGAAACGATAGCTCAGGCGGACACCGGCATTATCGAGCGCCTGGTTGCGCCCTGATGCGAGGATCTGGCCATGCGAGATGTGCTCGTAATAGGCCCCGACCGCCCAGCGCTCATTGATGTCGTAATCGAGACCGAGCGTGGTGTGAAACAGGATATGGCTGCCCATCAGGGCCCGCGTCGTGGCCAGACGGATCCGGTTGGGATCGCTGGCCGGCGCGTTCTGATCGATATCGACGACGCCGTCATTATAGGACAGGCCTTCCTTGATCTCGAAATTCAGGCGCTCGGTCAGCGGGATATTCCAGGCCAGGCCGGCGGACCCGAAATTGGTCAGTCCATTGGTGTTGAACGAGCCATAGACATAGGGCCGCGGCGACCAGATGGCGGAGAGGAAGTCCGGCGAACCGAACAGGATTTCCGCGGTCAGGTTGGGCCCGTCCTCGACATGGTCTGCCAGATCATGCGCCGTCACACCGAAGCGGAACTCCATCCCGCGATCTTCTGCCTGCGCCGTTCCGGCCAGCAAGGCGGCGGCTGCCGCCGCCATCATCAAACGTGTCATGATCACCCCTTTGAGCTATGGCCTGATGCCAAATCCCTGTCGTGCAACGGATAGCGCGCCCGTTACGCCGCGTCCAGCGCCTCGCGCCAGGCCCAGTCGAGCCAGGGACCGAGTGCGGCCAAATCATCACGTTCGATCGTCGGACCGCACCAGATGCGGATGCCGGGCACGGACTGGCGGTGCATCGAGATGTCGAGCGCCGCATTTTCACGCTCGAGCAGGGAGCAAATGCGCTTGGTCAGCGCCCATTGCGCCTCGGCATCCATCACTGCAATGCGCGGATCGGTGAATTTCAGCGTCACCGAAACCGGCGAGCGCGCCGCCTCGTCCTCACACAGATAACCCAGCCAGTCCGACTGTTTCACCCAGGCATCAAGCGCCGCGAAATTCGCCTCGCTGCGGCGCACCAGCTCGGGCAATCCGCCAATGCGTGATGCCCATTTCAGGGAGGAGACATAATCCTCGACACACATCAGCGACGGCGTGTTGAGGGTCGAGCCCTCATAGACCGCCATATTCGCCTTGCCGCCGGAATGCAGCTGCAACAGGCCGGGAATGGGCCAGGCCGGCTTGTAGCTGTTGAGCCGTTCGATCGCGCGCGGGCTCATCACCAGCATGCCGTGCTGGGCTTCGCCGCCGAGGCATTTCTGCCAGGAGAAGGTGAGGACATCGATCTTCGACCAGTCGATATCGACGGCAAAGGCGGCCGAGGTGGCGTCACACAGGGTGAGACCCTCGCGCGCGGGGTCGATCCAGTCGAGATCGGGCACCCAGACGCCGGCCGCTGTGCCATTCAGGGTGAAGACGGTGTCGCGCTTGCCATCATGCTGGGCCAGATCGGGCAATTGCCCGGCTGGCGTCTCGAAAATGCGCAGATCATCGAGCGGCAGCTCGTCGCGGGCATCGAGGATCCAGCGCTTGCCGAACACATCCCAGCCGAACACATCAACGCCGCGCTGTCCGAGCAGCGACCACATCGCCGCTTCCATCGCACCGGTATCGGAGCCGGGCAGGATCCCGACATGATAGCCTTCGGGCAATTCCAGCAGCGCATGGGTGCGGTCAATCGCCTCCTTGATCCGCGCCACGGCCTGGCCGGCGCGGTGGGTGCGCGATAGTGGCGCCTCGCTGAGCCCCTCCCAGGTCCAGCCCGGATGTTTCTTGACCGGTCCACAGGAAAAACGCGGATCGGCGGGGCGGATCATCGGTTTGGAATTGGGGGTGTCGACAGCTGCACTCTGGGAATCGGCCACTTGTATCTCCGGATCGGGGGGCGTGAGGGAGTCGCCGACACGTTGACGCCCCGCGCGCAGCGGGGCAAGAGGCTTTGCATGATCGCATCACAACGCGCCCTGTTCGACCTGCCGCGCGAGGTCGCCTATTTCAACGCCGCCTATATGGGGCCAATGCCGATCGCAGCCTCCGGTGCCGGGGCGACCAGCTATGCCCGCAAGACCCGGCCCTGGACGCTCGACATCCAGGCCGATTTCTTTGCCGCGCCGGAAGGATTTCGCACCCGGGCGGCAGCCCTGTTCGGGGCGAGCCGCAATGATGTCGCCATCGTGCCGGCGGCCTCCTACGGACTGGCGACGGCGGCGCGCAATCTGGCGCCCGACGCCCGGTCGGAAATCCTCGTCCTGGACGCGCAGTTTCCGTCGAATATCTATGTCTGGCACGGCCTGGCGAAACAATATGGCGCCCGCATCCGCACAGTGACGCGGCGTGAGGACCAGAGCTGGACCGATGCCATGCTCGGCGCGATCAGCACCGCGACCTCGATCGTCGCCTGCCCGCATGTGCACTGGGCCGATGGCGGCCAGCTCGACCTTGCGGCGATCAGCGATGCAGCGCGGCGGCAGGGCGCGGCGCTCGTTCTCGACCTGACCCAGTCGCTCGGCGTATTGCCGTTCGAGATGGCGGCGATCCAGCCCGATTTTGCCGTCGCCGCCTGCTATAAGTGGATGCTGGGGCCCTATTCGATCGGCGCCCTCTATGTCGCGCCACAACATCAGCAAGGCGAGCCGCTGGAGGAAAACTGGATCGTGCGCGACCGGGCCGAGGATTTCGCCCGTCTGGTCGATTATGCCGATGAATACGCGCCCGGTGCCCGCCGCTTCGACATGGGCGAACGCTCGGCCTTCCAGCTGGTGCCGGCGGCGAATGTCTGTTTGCAACACATGCTCGACTGGGGCGTCGCAGAGATTTCCCGAACCCTCGGTGCCCGCACCGCCGAGATCGCCGACGCCGTGGCCCCGCTCGGCCTGCGCGATGCGACGCCGGAACGCGCGCCGCATTATCTCTGCCTCGCCCTGCCCGGCGGCGCGCCCGCCGACCTGGTCAAGCGTCTCGCGGCACGCCAGGTCTATGTCTCGCAGCGCGGCGACCGGCTGCGCGTGACGCCGCATCTCTATAATGACCCGGCCGATCTGGCCCGGCTTGTCGCCGCCCTGAAAGCCGAGCTCTGATTTGACCCGCCCGCTCCACCACCCGACCCTGCGCGACTGGGCCATGCTGATCATTCTGACCCTGCTCTGGGGCTCGGCCTATGCCTTCATCAAGCATGCGGTGATCAGTTTTTCCCCCTCCGCCCTGATCCTGGTGCGCATCGCCGGCGCGGCCATTCTCTTGACCGGCTGGACCTATGCGCGCGGCCACCGCCTGCCGCCACTCAATGACAAGCGCTGGCTATGGTTTGGCGCGCTGGGCCTGTTCGGCAATACCGCGCCCTTCTTCCTGATCAGCTGGGGCCAGCAAACCATCGACAGCTCGCTGACCGGTATTCTGATCGCCACCATGCCGCTGACCACCATCGCGCTGGCGCATGTTTTCGTGCCCGGCGAGCGCATGAATGCACGGCGCCTGGCCGGATTCCTGATCGGTTTTGCCGGTGTCGTCGTATTGCTCGGGCCGGTTGCCCTGCAAGGATTGGGCGGCTCGGGGCTGGTGGCCCAGATCGGCGTGTTGGGCGCGGCGATCTGCTACGGGATCAATGCGGTGCTGGCGCGCCTTCTGCCCGACACGCCGCCCTCGCTCTCGGGTGCGGGCATGCTGATCATGGGCGCGCTGCTCTCCCTGCCCTTCGGGATCTGGGATCTGACCCATATGCCCGCCGCCCCGGTTTCGGCCTGGATGAGCGTGTTCTGGCTGGCGATCGGGCCGACGGCACTGGCCTCGGTCCTGCTGATGCAGATCGCGCGCACGGCCGGGCCGAGCTTCCTCGCGACGGTCAATTACATGACCCCGATTGCCGCCGTCGCGACCGGCCTGCTGATTGGCGAAACCCTTGGCTGGACTGCGCTGCTCGCGCTGGCGATCATCCTCGCCGGGGTCTGGATTGCGCGCAAGAAAGCGGTCCTGCCGCCGCCGGTCTGACCGGTTCGCCTATTCCCGGATCATCCACATATGGTCAACCGGGCCGTGACCGGCGCCGAAGCCCGGCGCGCGGGAGATCGCTTCATAGAGATAATCGCCGGCATGCTTGACGGAATCCGGCAGTGAATAACCGCGCGCCAGCAGGGCCGCGATCGCCGAGGCCAGGGTGCAACCGGTGCCGTGCGTATGGCGGGTCTCGATCTTCGGCCGCTCGATCAGCTCCATGCCGCGCGAGGAGACCAGCACATCGCGCGCGACCTTGCCGGGCAGATGCCCGCCTTTGATCAAGGCGGCGCGGGCGCCCATTTCCATCAGGGCCTCTGCCGCACCGATCTGGCCGTCAATATCCTCGATCTTGCCGCCCGCCAGGCGTTCAGCTTCCGGGAAATTGGGTGTGACCAGCGTTGCCAGCGGCAGAAGACGGTCGCGGATCGCGGCCTCGGCGCCAGCATCAAGCAAGGCATCGCCCGAGGTCGCGACCATCACCGGGTCGAGCACGAAGGGCCGGCCCGGCGCGCGTTGTTCGATCAGATCGGCAACAGCCAGCACAATCGCCTCATTGACCAGCATGCCGGTCTTGATCGCGTCCGTACCGATATCATCGAGCACCGCAGTCATCTGGGCGATGACGATGTCGACGGGGACCGGGTGCACGGCCGTTACGCCGAGCGTGTTCTGGGCCGTGATCGCCGTGATCGCAGTGGTGGCATAGCCGCCCAGGGCCGCAATCGCCTTGATATCGGCCTGGATACCGGCGCCGCCGCCGCTATCGGATCCGGCGATGACCAGCACGCGGCCGGCATGTTCGTGTTCCATCAGTCTCTCCGGCATGGCTGCGCTGTTATTCCGGGCCCAGCGCCTCGGCCTGACCGCGCGCGCGCATGGCCTCGGCATCGCTATTGGCATGGCGAGCCGCGCGCAGATAGAGCGTCCGTGCCGCGGCGCGATCGCCCTGTTGCAGACGCAGATCCGCCAGGGCCAGCGCTGCGGTGACATTTTCCGGCTCGAAGGCGAGCATTTGTTCATAGATCCGGATCGCCGACGCGGTATCGCCGCCGCCCGACAGGCAGCGGGCATGCTGCATCAGGCTCGCATCATCCCAGGGATTGGCCTCGACGGCGGCGGCCGCTTCGGAACAACCCGGCTGCCCGGCTGGCAAAGCGGCAGCAGCCATCGCGGCGGCCTGGGCCGGCATCGAGCTCGCCCGGGGCGGCTGGCTCGCAGCCGGAGCCTGGGCCTGGGCCTGGGCTGGAGCCGGGGTTGGCCTTGGAGTTGGAGCGGGAGCTTGCGGCTGGACCGCAGGATCGGTCGAGCGCGGGGCGGACGGTGATGGGGCGCGCGCGACCGGCGGCGCGGTGTGCATGGCGGCCGGCGCCTGACTTGTCGTCGGTGTCGGCTGCCAGTCGGGCGCTGTCGCCGGATAGGCCGTGGCGACTGGCATCACCGACGCGCCGGATTGGGCAAGGCGGACCCGGACCAGCACGCCGCCTTCGCGCAACTCGGCTTCGCTGGTGGCCCAGGCCTGGCCGGCGACCAGTTCGATACGGGCGCCGCGCTCGGTCGGCTCAACCTGGACGGCGGTCACCAGATCGCGATCGCGCGGGACGATCTCACGCGAATTGACGCTGACGCCTTCTAGGACAAGTTCGAGGCCGGACGCTGTTGCCTGACGGCGCAGCAGCGTTGGCTGGCCATCAAAGGCGATCCAGATCAGACCTTCCTGCCCGGACAGCCGGGCGCGCAAATCGCGCAATTCGGCATGGGCGGGAGAGGCCATCGACAGGGCAAGGCAGAGAAAAATCAGGGCGCGCATCATCATGCCCTCCACCGCTTCGCGTTAAGGCCGCGTTAAGTGCACCCGCCGGGAGCGGACAATCAGCATCGCGCGCGGCTCAGCCAATACTGCCGTCAAAACCGCCATCGCAGGCATCATGACCCAGCGCGCCGATCAGCCGGCCATCGGCTTCCCGGACGGATTCAAACACGTAACAGCTCATCTGCGCATCAGGCATGGCGGAACGGACGAAGATCGGGTCGCCCTCGCCGAGCACGGCATCGGCGGCGTCGATCGGGCGCAGGGAATTGACGCGGTGGCCGTCCTCGCGCGTGGCGCATTCCCAGCTGGCGCCGTCGCGGTCAACCAGGCGGATCCCGGTGGCGCCGCCAGACAGGGTGTAGGCGAGCGAGATGTGATCGGCATTGCCCGACATTTCCGCCAGGCAGGCATCGATGGCCGGCAGGTATTGCGCGAGATAATTGGACCAGCGATCAACCGGTGCCGTCTCCGAGGCACAGCCGCGGATCTCGCTCATACCCATGCGCACTTTGGCGAAATAGGGATGGGTCGCACCATCGCCAGCATGGCAAGGCCCGGCCTGGAGCTCGACAGTGACAGGCCGGCCGGTATCGGCCAGACCCTCATAGCGGCGCACTCCGCCGTCGAGATAGGGCATGGCGATCAAGAGTTCGGCTCGCGCGGCACCACTCTCAAGTCCGTCGAGACCGAGATCAACGCGCACTTCGCCGCCGACTGTTTCAAACACCATCCGCCCCTGCCAGCTTTCGCCTGTGAGGCGATAGCCAATGCGGGTATCGGCCGAGCGATTGGCCCGGGAGGGCGCGTAGTCAAAGGCGCTGTTCGATACGCTGCCGCCAACGCCGCCACCTGTGCTCGCGCACGCCGTCAGACCGGCACAGACCAGTGCCGCCACCCATAACTGTTTCATCGACATCCCCCGGAATTCACGATTACCTTGCCGGGGCTTATATCACGAAGCGGTGCAGGGCAGAATCGGGAATCTCCGCCGGTCTGCTGCCGCCCGCAAGGTGGCCGGCCCTGTGCGACGTCCAGGACTACCCACAGACCTCCACACAGGATTTCCACAGACTTGTCCACAGCCTCAAATGCTGCTGGTGAAGTGCTCGGCGAGATGATCCACAAACAGGCGGACCCGGTGGGTGAGATAGCGGCTCGACGGGAACACAGCCCACAGATTGCGGTGGTCCGGTTCCCAGTCGGGCAGGAGCGGCACGACGCGGCCATCGTCCAGCGCGGCCTGGGCGGCATAACGCGGCGAGCAGGCAATGCCGACACCGGCGGCGGCGGCCTCGATCGCAGCGCTGGCGCCATTCAGGGTCAGACGGCCGGAGACGCGCACATCGGTCTCCTCGCTGCCGCGGGTGAATTTGAGTTGTTGCGGCGCCGGCTTGTTGCGGTCGATGATGATGTCGTGCGTCGCCAGTTCGGAAGGATGCCGGGGCGTGCCGCGTGCGTCGAGATAGGCCGGCGAGGCGACCAGGCTCATACAGGCCGGCGCCAGGCGGCGGGCGATCAGGGCGCTGTCATCAAGATTGCCGATCCGCACGCCGACATCGAAGCCCTCCTCGACCAGATCGACCATGCGGTCGACCAGCGAGAGCCGCACCTCGACCCCGGGCCATTGCGCCATGAAGCTGGCGATGGGGTGCATCAGCTGGCGCGCCCCGAAATCGACCGAAGCCGTCACCCGCAACAGGCCGGCCGGCGCTGAGCGCGCATCCGCGACACCTTCTTCCAGCGCATCATATTCGCCCAGCCAGGGCCGCACGCGATCGAGCAGGGCGGCGCCCGCCTCGGTCAGCCGGACCGACCGCGTCGTGCGCTCGAACAGGCGGGCCTGCAGCCGGGATTCCAGGGCGGTGATCTGTTTCGATGCGGCGCCGGGCGTGATGCCCTCGCGCTCGGCGGCCTGGGTGAAACTGCCCAGCTCGGCGACAGAGGAGAAGAGCCGCAAGGCGTCGATCCGGTCCATTATTTCCTCAAGCGATAAAGCGAAGCGAATTCATGCGGCATTGCCCCGTTGCGATCAAGAGCGGATCAGCCCCGGACGAGTTTGTAATTCTCGCGTTTGAGCCGGATGGGGAGTTCAAAACCGATCAATTTTGCTGCACCTATGCTGCGCAGCATTTTCTCGGCTGACTGCCGCGCCTCGCCGTCCAGGCCGGCGAGATGATCGGTGACACGTTGCAGCATCCAGAGTGGGTAGGGGAAGATGGCCCGGTCGGTCTCGACGACAGTGTCGCCGTGTCCGATCATGGCTTTGTTGAATCCGAAAATGCGCGGCAATTCAGAGGCATCCGGGTTTTCTTCGGACCATTCGGCCAGCGCCCTGGCGGTGCCCAGCAGAACCGGCAATTGCTGCGCCGCGAACATTTCCAGCATCGGCATCAGGGTTGGCGGAATGTCGTCATCCTCGAGGAAATCACCCGTCAGGGCGTGCTGCGGTGCATGGGTGCGCCGGGCCCAGTCGGCAACGCGCGGCGCCAGTCTTTCCATGATTTCGCCGGAGGCCGGATCGCGCAGCAAATGCGCGTAGAGCGGTCCGAGAAAACCGTAATCACCGATCGAGGGCCGCGAGCCGAACAGGAAGTCATGCTGCTCCAGATGCGCTTCGAACGCGGCAAGAAACGCTTCGAACGAAGCTTCCACGGCGGCGACGCTATCGGGCGCGATACCCAGCACCGGGAGTGCGCCGGAGAAGAAGTCGACCGATTTCTGGACCGCCGCAAGACGCTCCTCCGGCGGCAGGTCCGGATAGGAGGTCGCGCCAAATTCCGCCTGGGCGAAATCGCGATTATAGGCCCAGCGATAATGCATCGCCGGAATGACCAGCCACTCATCGCCGAACAGTTCAAGGATCAGCGCCGCCAGCTTCTGCACCGGTCCGTCCGGATAGACCGAAGGCCCCGGCTCGTGCGCCTCGACATAGTCGATGATCTCGGTCGTGTCCTGCACGGCGCGACCACGTGCACTACCGTCGTCATGCAGCAGGACCGGGACAACAGGCCAGCCAATGCGCGGCAGGATAACCGACTTGTAAGCCTCAACCGTCGAGAGTTGCTCGCGGAAAGCCACATTCTTCCAGCGCAGATAGCCGCGCACCTTGCCGGTATAGAGCGAAACTGCGGTGCCGATCAGCGTATAGGTCATGGCGAGACTCCCTTATGTTTTCAGGAGTTTGGACGCTTGCTGAACGCAGCGCAAGCGGCATCCTGTCAACGGGAAGACCGCCTGATTCCAGGCCGGAGAATCTGTAGAAAGGCCAACCCTGGCCGGGGTCAGCCCCCGGCGCGCGCCGCCCCTAGCGCGCGACGCGGTTCTTGTGGGCAATCAGCTGGGCATCGGTCAGCGATTGCGACGCCATCATGGCAGTGTCGACCTGGGAACCACCATAGCGCTGCGCCCCATTGGTCTCCTGGATCGCTGTCCAGGCCTGCCAGCCCATACTGCCGGTCAAGGCAATCGCCAAAGCCCAGGAAGCAAGCGCGACAAGCCGCGCAGAAGAGTGCCACGTCATTCGGCCAAAACGGGTCATGCGCAATTCCATGTCGCGACTCACTCCAGTGAGACGCCTCATCTTCGTCCCTTCGCAACACCGCGCATGTCATATTTGATTAATGAAAGGTTTACAGACGGTTGGCCGCCTGGACGGCGGTCATGAAAAAGGCCGGCCCGGAAAACCGGACCGGCCTGTTCTCATGTCAAACCATCGCTGCCAATCAGGCGGCAGCAGATTCCTTGCCGAAACGGCCGTAGAAAGTTTCACCCTTCTTGGCCATTTCGCGCAGCAGGGCCGGCACGGCGAACTGGTCGCCATAGGCCTTTGCCAGCTCATCGGCACGCTTGACGAAGGCCGCGGCCCCCACCGTGTCGATGAAGCTCAGCGCGCCGCCGGTATAGGGCGCAAAGCCCCAGCCGAGGATGGAGCCGACATCGGCTTCACGTGGATCCTGGACAATGCCCTCTTCCATACAGCGCGCCGCTTCGAGCGCCTGGGTGTAGAGGATACGATCCTTGATCTCGTCGGCAGATGGCTGCTCTTCAGCGTATTTTCCGCCCGGAGCGAATTGCTCCAGCTCAGGCCAGAGACGCTTGGGCTGGCCCTTTTCGGCCGGATAATCGTAGAAGCCCTTGGCGTTCTTGCGGCCAAAACGCTCATATTCCTCGACCATTTTGAACAGGATCGGCTCGGTCGGGGATGGCTTGTAGTCAGCCCCGAGATCGGCCTTGGTCTGCTTGATCAGCTTCACGCCAAGATCGAGGGCAACCTCGTCCTGCAGGGAGAGCGGACCAACCGGCATGCCGGCCATACGGGTGGCATTCTCGATCAGGGCCGGCTTGATACCTTCAGCGAGCATATTCATGCCCTCGCCGATGAAGCGCATGACGCAACGATTGGCGTAGAAGCCACGCGTATCGGCGACCACGATCGGGGTTTTCTTGATCTTGGTGACGAAATCGATCGCGCGTGACAGGGCATAATCGCCCGTCTTCTCGCCCATGATGATCTCGACCAGGTTCATCTTCTCGACCGGCGAGAAGAAATGGATGCCGATATACTGGTCAGGCCGCTTGGAAGCGGTGGCCAGGGATGTGATCGGGATCGAGGAAGTGTTGGAGCCGAACACGGCGCCTTCAGGAATGACATCCTCGGCCATTTTGGTGATCTTGTGCTTGAGTTCGGAATTCTCGAACACGGCCTCGACGACCAGATCGACATCCTTCAACAGGTTGTAATCGGTGGTCGGGGTGATCATGCCGGCCAGTTTGTCAGCCTTTTCCTGGCTCAGCTTGCCGCGCTTCACGCCGCCGGCAAAATGATCCATCGCATGCTGCTTGCCCTTCTCGGCGCCCTCTTGCGTGGCGTCGATCAGGACAATCTCGATCCCGGCCTGGACCGAAACCGTGGCAATGCCCGCACCCATAAAGCCGGCACCGATGACGCCGACCTTCTTGATCTCGCCCTTGGACTGGCTGGCCGGACGACGGCCACCCTTGTCGAGCGCCTGCTTTGACAGGAAGATCGAGCGGATCATGTTGCGGCTTTCAGGCCGCAGCATCAGCTTGGTGAAATAGCGGCTCTCGATCTTGATCGCCTCATCCATGGAGACCTGTGAGCCTTCATAGACGCAGGACAGGATGTAACGCTGGGCCGGGTAATTACCGTAGGTGGTCTTGCGCAGCATCGGGCTGGCAGCGCCGAACATTTGCGCACCGGCTGGATGGTAGGGGCCACCACCGGGGAAGCGGAACTTGTCGGCATCCCAGGGCTGTTTGGACTCGAGCTTGTTTTCCTTGACCAATTCCTTGGCCTTGGCGACCAGCTCGGCCATTGGCACGACGGCGTGGACAATGCCCTGGGCCAGAGCCGTATTGGCGTCGATCTGCTTGCCTTGCAGCAGGATTGGCGCGGCATTCATCAGACCGACCAGGCGCGGCAGACGCTGGGTGCCACCACCGCCAGGCAGAACGCCGACCATGGCTTCGGGCAGGCCCAGCTTGGCCTTGGAATTATCCGACGGCATGACGCGGTAATGACAGGCCAGGGCGATCTCGAAGCCACCGCCCAGGGCGAGGCCATTGATCGCGGCCGCAACCGGCTTGCCACAGGTTTCCAGTGCCCGGAAAGTCCTGTTGAGACGGAAGCATTGCTCGAACAGCTTGGCCTTCATCTCGTCTTCGGGAAGCTTGGCCAGTTCAGCCGCAGACCCACCCAGTTCGGACAGATCGGCACCGGCGCAAAACGCATCCTTGCCGGAAGTGATGACCGCGCCCTTGACGCTGTCATCCGAGCTGATCTTGGCTGTCAGCGTATCGAAATCCGCCATGACGTCGGCGGAAATGACATTCATCGACTTGCCGGGGCTGTCGAAGGTGATGAGAGCAATGCCGTCGCTATCGATCTCGAATGTGAAGTTTTTCATCTCTAATATCTCCTGATCGATCCGATTAGACGCGTTCAATAATGGTCGCGGTGCCCATGCCGCCGCCGACGCAGAGCGTGGCGAGGCCGGTTTCCTTGTCGGTCCGCTCCATTTCGTCGAGCAGCGTGCCAAGGATCATCGCGCCGGTAGCACCGAGCGGGTGACCCATGGCGATCGAGCCGCCATTGACGTTCATGATGTCGTGCGGAATTTCATAGGCCTGCATCAGGCGCAGCACGACGGCGGCAAACGCCTCATTGAGCTCCCACAGATCGATATCCTTCGACGACATGCCGGCTTTCTTCAAAGCCTTGGCGGTGACGGCGACCGGACCGGTCAGCATGATGGTGGGTTCGGAACCAATCGAGGCCATCGAGCGGATACGCGCCCGTGGCTTGAGGCCGGCCTTGAGGCCCGCTTCCTTGGAACCGATCAACACGGCCGATGAACCATCGACGATACCGGAGGAATTGCCGCCGGTATGGACCCAGTTGAGATATTCGATATCGGGATAGCGCTGCAGCGCCACGGCTTCGAAGCCGACGAAATCAGACATGTCCTTGAAGGCCGATTTCAGGCTGCCGAGCGCCTGCATGTCGGTGCCAGGACGCATGTGTTCGTCATGGTCGAGAATGGTCAGGCCGAGCTGGTCCTTGACCGGCACGATGGATTTTTTGAACCGGCCCTCTTTCCAGGCCTGGGCCGAGCGACGCTGACTTTCCATCGCATAGGCATCGACATCGTCGCGGCTGAAGCCGTGCTTGGTGGCAATCAGGTCGGCGGAAATGCCCTGCGGCACGATGTAGTGATCAAAGCTCATTTCCGGATCGACGCCCATGGCACCGCCATCGGAACCCATTGGTACTCGGCTCATGGATTCAACGCCGGAGCCGATCGCGAAATCAGCTTCGCCGCACATCACCTTGGCAGCCGCCAGATTGACCGCTTCCAGGCCCGAGGCACAGAAACGATTGACCTGGAAACCGGCCGTGCTTTCAGCATAGCCGGCATTGATCACGGCCGAGCGCGCGATGTCCGCGCCTTGCTCACCCACCGGCGAGACACAGCCCATGATGACATCATCGACCAGCGCCGTATCGAGCCCGTTGCGGTCGCGGATCGCCTGCAACTGCTGGGTCGCCAATTGCAGCGCCGTAATGGCGTTGAGCGCGCCATTCTTCTTCTTGCCGCGCGGCGTACGAACGGCGTCATAGATATAAGCTTCGGTCATGTAACGTCCTTTCCCGTATTCGGGTTGAATGCTCTATCGACTGGGTTTCTTGGTTTCTGAAAGTCGCTTTCGTCCCCGCCCCGACGGGGAAATGGCGCGGACGAAGTCCGGGCCGATGGGGCCGCAGCCGCAGGCTGCGGGGATAGGTTCGTACGAGACACCGCCGCTTCGCGGTCGAGATTGATGAGCGCCTCGGCGATCTGGGTCAGAACGCCGTCGAGATTGCTGTAGACATCGACATTGAAGCATCGAATGACTGTCCAGCCTTGCGCTTCAAGGAAGCGCGTACGGCGCCGATCGTGAGCGATTTCCTCCGGCGTTCCGTGCGTGCCGCCATCGACTTCAACGATCAGCTTCAGCGCAACGCAGGCGAAGTCCGCAACATAAGGCCCGATGGGGTGCTGGCGCCGGAAGCGGTGCCCGCACAAATCGCGCTTGCGCAAATGCACCCAGAGCTTCACTTCGGCATTTGTCATCTCGCGACGCAATCGCTTCGCCAGCTTTCGGGAGCGCTCGGTGCCCGGGCGCAACGCACCCCCTTCGGTTTCGCTGACGCTCAACCACTTCCCCCGCAGGCGGGGGAAGACGAAGTCGAAATCGTCATTTCGTCCTCCCCCATTCATGGGGGAGGTGCCGGCGCAGCCGGCGGAGGGGGCCTGCGCGGATGACATCATCATTCTTCCGCCCCCACTTCAGTCATATGGTGGGCGACAGCGTTTTCGCCACGCGCTTCGAGCGCCTTGGCGATCAGCATGCGTTCCCTGGCCGGCTTGTTCTGCGACAGCTTGGCCTTGCCCTCGAGGCGGGCAATCTTGAATTCGAACGCCTGGATGGCGCTCTCGAGCCGGACGCGTTGGCCCAGCTCGATATTGGTGATGCGCCAATCGGACTCGAAATCAGCGATCTGTGCCGAGAGCGAGCGTTCCGCCGCCTCGCCTTCGAGCGGGATGAAATGCCCGAACGCATGCACCGCCATGTAATTCCACGTCGGCACATTATTGTTGGGGTCCGAATACCAGGTCGGCGAGACATAGGCATGCGGACCGGAGAAGATCGCCACCGCTTCCTTGCCATCGCGGATCGCCTGGGCAATCGGATTGGCCTGGGCGACATGGCCGATCAGCATCTGGCGGCCATCATCAAGCTTGAGCGGAATATGCGTCGCCGCCAGATCCGGCTCACCGGGCACCAGCACGATGGCGAAATCATAGGCCCGCATCAACGCTGAAAGCGAAGCCTGGTCTTCGATGCGGAAGTATTTTGGCGTGTACATTGTTCGCGTCCAATAAGCCCTAGAGCGACCTGGCGATCAGCAGTTTCATGATCTCGTTCGTGCCGCCATAGATACGCTGGACGCGGCTGTCGCGCCACATTTTGGCGATCGGATATTCATTCATGAAGCCGTAGCCGCCATGCAGCTGGACGCATTCATCGACGACCTCGTTCTGGACGTCAGAGACCCAGTATTTCGCCATCGAGGCGGTCGAGACATCGAGCGTGCCATTGAGCAGACGTTCGGAGCAATGGTGGACAAAGACTTCCGCCAGCGTCGCCTTGGTCTTGCATTCGGCGAGCTTGAACTGGGTGTTCTGGAATTTGATGATCGGGCGGCCGAAGGCTTCGCGTTCCTTCACATAGGCGATCGTCTCGATCAGGGCGCGCTTCATGACGCCGACACCCTGGACGGCGATCTGCAAGCGTTCCTGGGGCAATTGCTGCATCAGCTGGATGAAGCCCTGGCCCTCTTCCGGACCAAGCAGGGCACTGGCCGGAACCCAGACATTGTCGAAGAAGAGCTCGGCCGTGTCCTGGGATTTGAGGCCGACCTTGTCGAGCAGCTTGCCGCGGCGAAAACCGTCCAGCCCGTCGGTCTCGACGAGGAAGAGCGAGGTGCCGTCATAGCCTTTTGATGCATCGGTCTTGGCGACGACGATGATCAGATTGGCGGTACCGCCATTGGTGATGAAGGTCTTGGCGCCATTGATCCGGTAGCCATTGCCATCCTTGACGGCGGTGGTCTTGATCGCCTGCAGGTCGGAACCGGCATGCGGCTCGCTCATCGCGATGGCGCCGACCAGCTCGCCGGAGACCATTTGCGGCAGGATGGCGTGTTTTTGCTCTTCCGAGCCGTAATGCCAGATATAGGGCCCGATGATGGAGTTGTGCAGCGAAGCGCCCCAGCCACCGGTGCCGCGCATCGAGGCCTGCATGTGGAAGACATAGTCATGCCGCCAGTCGCCGCCGGCCCCGCCATATTCTTCCGGGCAGGACGGCACGAGCAGACCAGCCTCGCCGCCCTTGTACCAGAGCTCGCGGTCGACAATACCCGCCTTTTCCCAGCGCTCGGCATTGGGTGTGCATTCCTTTTCGAGGAAGCCGGCAACGGCTTCGGAAAAGATATTGACGTCTTCGCGGTCAAGCCAGGCCGGCTTGGGTACGTTCAACGGATCCTGCATATCACCCACTCCCCAGTGTTATGGTGCTCGTGTCGTTTTTATCGTGTTCGCTACTGCCTTCAGGCGTGGCCTCAGAACTCCTCGGCCGACAGCGCCATCATCGCATCGGCGCCGGTCTTGACCTTGGCCAGATGCATGGCGCCTTCGGGCACCCAGCGCTCGATGAAATAGACGCCGGTCTTGATCTTGTTGGCATAGATCGGATCGCTGTCACCGGCCGCGATTTTCGCCGCCGAAACCTTCGCCATCTTGGCCCACATATAGGTCAGGCAGGTCAGGCCGAAGAGCTGGAGATAATCATGCGAGGCGGCGCCGGCATGATCGAAATTCTTCAATCCATTCTCGACCAGCCAGTTGGTGGCCTCCTCGAGCTTGGCCTTACAATCGGCAACCGCGGCGATAAAGGGCTGCTCGCTTTCGCCGCCACCGGCGGCAACAAAGGCGTCGAGCTCGGCGAAGAAGCTCATGATCGGGCGCATGCCATTCATCGCCAGCTTGCGGCCGACCAGGTCGAGCGCCTGGATGCCGTTGGTGCCTTCATAGATCAGGGTGATGCGGGCATCGCGCAGCAATTGCGAGGCGCCCCACTCCTCGGTGAAGCCCGATCCGCCATGGATCTGCAACCCGCTGGAGACCATGTCGAAGCCCTTGCCGGTCAGATAGCCCTTCACCACCGGGGTGAGCAGAGCCATGTAATCACCGGCCTTCTCGCGCACTTTCGGATCGGATGCCTTCTCCTCGAGATCGCCCTGCAGCGCCGTCCAGAGCGCGAAACAGCGCGCACCTTCAACGAAGCTCTTCTGGTCCATCAGCATGCGGCGCACATCAGGGTGCACGATGATCGGATCGGCCGGGCCGTCCGGATTTTTCGGTCCGGTCAGGGAGCGGCCCTGGAGGCGGTCACGGGCAAAGCCCAGCGATTGCTGATAGGCGGCTTCGGCGAGGGCATAGCCCTGCAGGCCGACGCCGAGGCGGGCTTCATTCATCATGATAAACATGATTTTGAGGCCCTTGTTTTCCTCGCCGACCAGCCAGCCGGTGGCCTCGTCATAATCCATCACGCAGGTGGCATTGCCGTGAATGCCCATTTTCTCTTCCAGCCCGCCGCATTTCAGCGTGTTGCGGGCGCCGGGATTGCCGTCGCTATCGGGCAGGAATTTCGGAACCACGAAGAGGGAGATCCCCTTCACGCCGTCCGGTGCGCCTTCGATGCGGGCGATGACGAGGTGGATGATATTTTCCGCCATGTCGTGCTCGCCGGAGGAGATCCAGATCTTCTGGCCGGTAATCTTGTAGGAACCGTCCGCCTGGGGCACGGCCTTGGTGCGCAGCAGACCCAGATCGGTGCCGCAATGCGGTTCGGTTAGATTCATCGTCCCGCCCCACTGGCAGGAAATCATCTTCGGCAGATACAGGCGTTTCTGCTCGTCGCTGCCACCGGTGTGGAGGGCTGCGGCGGCGCCCAGGGTCAGGCCCGGATACATGCCGAACGCCATATTGGCGGCCGAAACCATTTCATTGAACGCCAGATTGAGTACATGCGGCAGGCCCTGGCCACCATATTCCGGGTCGGAGGACAGCGCTGTCCAGCCGCCTTCGGACATCTGCTTGAAGGCATCCTTGAAACCGGCCGGGGTTTTGACATTGCCATCCATGTCGCGAACGCAGCCCTCGACATCGCCGACATGCGAAAGCGGTGCGAGCACGCCCTCACAGAATTTCCCGCCCTCTTCGAGGATGGCATCAATGGTGTCTGCATCGGCATCGGCAAAGCCGGGAAGATCGCCGTATTGAGCCAGATTGAGCACATCATGGAGAATGAAACGCTGGTCACGAACCGGGGCGCGATAAGGGGTTGTCATGGTGAGATCTCCGATGGGGCGTAAGGGCAAAGTGGGTTGTAAGTGTTCAGGCTATTCCGCGTTCAGGCTCGACCAGGGATCGAGACGCGCCGCGGCCAGCGCCTCGAAAGCACGGGCACGGCGGCGCACATCTTCTGACGGCTCGCGGTCGGCGAGCCGGTCGCGCATCCAGTCGAGGCCGGCCTGCAGTTCGGCGATGGCGTGATCGACATCCTCGCGCTGTTGTTTGAGAACAGCCACACGCGCCTCGAACCGTTCGATCGCAGGCTCAAGCCGCTCGCGGCCACCCCGGTAGATCGGCTCAAGGTCGAGAATTTCCTTGATTTCGTCGAGCGCGAAACCAACGCGCTTGCCGCGCAGGATCAGCTCGATTCGCGCATGGTCGATCGCTGAATAGATGCGGCTGGCGCCGCGCCGGACCGGATGGATCATGCCCTTCTGCTCGTAAAAGCGCAGCGTGCGGGGCGTGACATCGAATTCCTGCGCGAGTTCGCGGATGGTGAATTCGGAATCGGGAGCGACCGGATCAATCATGCCATTCTTATGCGCACACGTTGACGCGAACGTCAACGTCATTTTGATTTTCCGCCACGAGACGCAGGTGTTTTTGCCGTCCCCCCTTCCCTCGAGGATCGCCGCGCGGCAATGTTGGGCCATGACCCGATCAACACGCCCCTGGCTGCTGGCCCTGCTCGCGCTTGCTGCCACCCCCGTCACCGCGCCGGCGCTTGCCCAGCAAGCCGCCGACGACCCGTTTTCTGTCGTCCAGCGGCGCCCGGTCGCGCCGGAGGAGACCATCGTTGAGATCCCGGTCTACGCGCCGGCCGGGGCGTTTTTGAGCCGCGAGGACTATCTGGCCGCCCGCGGCGGGACCGCGGAGCGCGTCCTGCGCACACGCTGGCGCATCGAACGCTTCGACCTCGACGGCACGGAGCAATCAGACGAGACGCGCGAAGTGGTCATTGGCGATGGCTATGTCACCGAGGCCACCGACCCCGGCGCGGCCGTGATCGATTTCAATCAGGAGCGCATCCTGACCCGGGTCGCGACCCCGACCGGACCGGTGATGCGCAACCGCCCGGTGATCGGCTATGTCCACCGCCAGATGGACACCTTCACCTTCTATACGCGTGGCGGCGAACTCGATGAGGTGACCGGCCCCGATGGCAGCCGGTTCGAACGCTTCTGGATTGAAGCCGCGATGGGCGTTCGGCTGGCCGAAGTCCCCATGCAGCTCACGACGACAGACGCCGGCGCGCAGGAAATCCGCCGCAATCCCGACGGCGCCGTCATTCTCGGCGTCACGCCTGGCGAGGACGGCAGCCCGGCCGATGTCGAACTTTTCCGGCGCTGGCTGCGCCACACGACACCGATCCATCCCGACGCCCTCAATATCATGAGTACGCTGACGGGCATTCCGGAGCGGTTTGGCTTCATCGTCTTCAGCCCGAGCAGCCCGGACGGCCGGCGCGAAGTCTGGAGCCGGCTCAGCGCCGGCGAGAGCACGGCGCGCTTTCCCTGGCCCGAGAATCTGCCCGCCGCGCCCGCCGCCGATTATGAATGGTCTGATCCGGAACTCGCATCCCTTGCCCATGCCGGCCTCAACGCAGCGGCCCACCCTGGCGGCAGCCCCGATGAAGCAGTTTTCCTCGATGCAGCACAGGCCGCCGCCAGCGCTGGCGACAAGCCCGGCGCGCTGCTGATGCTGTACCAGGCGTCCCATCACCTGGGCGCCTGCCCGGCACGCTCGACCGAACCCTTGTGCATGCGGATTTCCCAGCTCGTCGCCGCTGGCCTCGGCGACGAGCAATTCGAGGGATTGATGGCGACACTTGCAGCTCTGCAGGGTGACCGCGCCGCCGCGCTCGAGAGCCTGCGCCCCTATCTCGATCGTGGTGATCTGGCCGGTGCAGCCGCCAACCTGCTCGCCGCCGAGACCCTGGCAGCGCTGCGCACCTCTGACGCCGCCCACGCCCCGGAACTCGATCCGTTGAGCCTGTTCGCCGCCAGCGCCCAGGCCGACCCGCATTGCGCGCTGACCTATTGGCATGCGGGCCGATATGCGGCGAGCCAGGCCGATGTCGAATCAGCCTGGATGCTGTTTGATATCGCCGTCAGCGTGCCTGCCGCCGCAACGACACCGCCGGTTCGCGAAGCCGCGGTGATGAATGCGCAATTGCAGGCGATTGCGCCCAATTATTTCCGCCCGCCCCCGGCCCCGGTCGAGGCTGTGGTCGAAGTGCCCGTTGACGCCGCAGTCGGGGCGCCAGTCGAAGAGCCCGTCGAGGCATCGGACGAGACACCGGCCACGGATCCAGCCGGGACCGAAGCGGAAACAGAACCGCCCACCGACACAGATTAACGCCATTTACCCACAGGTTTTACGCCGCGTTAACCGAGTCGGAGCCTTGTTCAGACTCAGGATTTCGGCGTTTTGGCGTCGTTTTCCAGCATTGGGTGTGGAAACACTACATATAGCGTTACCAGCCTTGGTTTACACAATATTAACCGCCCGGTAGCTTGAGCCTGGGCAATTAGGTGAGCGATTCGCATGTCGTCTGCAGGTCCTTGGAGCGTCAAGGGAATCGATCCCCGCGCTCGGGCGCGTGCCAAGACGGCTGCGCGTCATGACGGGGTTACCCTGGGCGAGTGGCTCAACCGGGTAATTCTCGACGATTCCGATCCAGCCAATCCGCGCTGGGATGATGCGCTGGAAGGCTTTCCAGGCTTTGGCGGCGGCACCAGCCCGGCCGAACCGGGCGAAGACCGTCTGCTGCGCGCCATGGTCAACCGCCTCACCGAACGCATCGAAGCGGCCGAACACCAGTCCTCCCAAACACTCGGCAGTCTCGACAAGGCCATCAACCAGCTTGTCGACAAGGTCGGCCGCAGCAGCGAACGCCAGGCGGAACAGCTCGAGGAAACGCGCGAGGATCTCAGCCGGGTGCGTCAGGGCCAGGACGATCTGGCCGGCCGGATCGCGCAGATGGAATCCGGCCAGGCGACGGGCAATCCGGAAACCGGCAAGGCCATCGAAACAACCATCATGAAGCTGGCGCGCCGGCTCTATGAACATGAAAACGACATTGCCGCGCGGCTGCACGACACCGGCCAGCAGGTCAAGGAACAGGGCGAGGCTGCCCGCAAGTCTGCCGAAGCGCTGGCGCTGAAGCTCGAGCGGGCCGAACACCGCGCCGCCGACCTGGCCGACCAGGCCAAGCGCCGCGATGAGCGCTCGGGCGAAGTCCTCAACGGTCTGCACCGGGCAACCGACAGCCTGCGTCTGCGGGTCGAGGGCGCCGAGCGCCAGACCAATGATGCCGCGCGCGCGCTCGACACCACGGTCTCGCGTCTCGAAGACCGGCTGAAAACACTGGAATCGCGCAATTCCGGCGACAATGTCGAACTGGAACGCCGCTTCGACCGCCTGTCCAGCGAAGTCGCCGGCATGATTGCCGAGACCCGCTCCCAGCTCGCCAGCGCCCTGAGCAATGTCGCCGCCGAGCCCCGGGTCGACCGGCTCGAGAACGCGCTTACCCAGGCACTGGGCCGCATTGATGATGCCGAACGCCGCCAGGGCGATGGCATGCACAAGCTCGGCAATGAGCTGACCAAGCTGGCCGGCGCCATCGAGCGCCGCTTGACCGAGAATGAGCGCCGCACCCAGGACGCCCTGCGCGATACGCGCTCGGAGCAGAATATCGACCGCCGGCTGGATGATGTCCGGCAGGAGGGCAAAGAATCGCTGCGCCGGATGGGTGATGAAGTCACTCGTATGGGCAAGGCCCTGGCCGAACGCATCAGCCATGCCGAAGCGCAATCGTCCACCGCGGTTGCCGCCGCGACCGACCGTATGGCCGAGGTCATCGCCCGGCTGGACGAAAAGAAAGCGGCCTCCGACGAGGCGCTCGCCGACCGGTTGCGCCAGTCCGAGGAGCGGACCGCCCAGCGCATCGAGGATGCGATGAGTGGCGTCAAGGATCGCCTCGCCACGGTGCGTGCCGATACAGAAGAAGTCCTCTCGCCCGTACAGCGCGCCATGTCGGCCCTGGCCGACCGGCTTGAAGCCATCGAGGCGCGCAAGCAGGACGACGAGGCGAAAGCCGTCGCTGACGCCGAAATGGCGGCTGAGGTCGACGCGGCAGCAGACGCTGAGGCAAGCACCGAGGCGGCCGCGCCGGAGCCAGAGGTCGAAGCGATCGATTTCGATATGCCACTGGCACCGCCGCCCCAGGCCGAAACGCCACGCAGTCACTACGCGCCCGACGAAGCCGATCCGTTTCTCGTGCCCGAGACGGCACCGCAGCTACAAGCGCCCGCTCAACCGCTGGCGGCACCGGTCTTGCGCGCGCCGCAGGCCGCCGCTGAGCCCGCTGCTCAGCCGGCACCAGAACCGCGCCCGGTTGCCGCTGTCATTGCGACGCAATCAACGCATTCCCATCCCGTGCGGCCGGCCGCCGAGCCCGCACGCCAGGCAGCAGCCCGGCCCGCGCCGCAGCCGATACCGGCCCCGGCACCACAGCCGACAGCTCAACCCGCACCCCGGCCCGCACAGCGCATCGGTGCCACAGCGGATGCCGACTTCCTCGCCTCGGCGCGCGAACGCACCCGCACCCAGAGCTCAACAACCGATTATGATCACGGCAGCCGCCCCTCCAAGCTTGGCCGCACCCTGCTCATCGCCCTGCCCGTCATCGCGCTCGTCATGCTCGGCGGTGCCGGCGCCATCCTGGTTTGGGAAGCCATTCGCGGCGACGCTGCCAGCCAGGCCGCGAATGCGGTGCAGGAGCGCAGCTTCGTTGCCTCGGTCGAGGCCGGGTTTGCCACCGCAGACCCTGCTGCACCCGGTGCAGCCGTGCCCGCAGGCTCCACCGATCCGGCCGCGACCGAAGCCGCGCCTGGCCCTGCCGTTAATTCCAGCGAGCCTGTCACAGCCAACACCGGCGACAATACAGGCGAGCGTCAGCCGGCGCCCGCCAATGCCGTCGCCGACGCTTCGGGCAGCACCATCCCGCTCACCGCGCCCGCTCCCCAGGAGCCCAGCCGCACCGCCCCCCAGCGCAGCACCACAAATGGTGGCGCGAACACGCTCGAAAGCGCCGCAGCTGATGGCAATCCCGTGGCGCGCTATATGCTCGGCATGCGCAGTCTTGATGCCGGTGACACCGCCACCGCCGCCATCCTGCTGCGCCGCGCCGCCGAACAGGGCGTGCCTTCAGCGCAATACCGCTATGGCAAATTGCTCGAGACCGGCGAAGGGGTCGGCATCGATCTGGAAGCGGCCCGCCGCTGGACCGAACGCGCCGCCAATGCCGGCCACCGCCGGGCGATGCATAATCTGGCCGTGATGCATTACTACGGCACCGGCACAGCCGTGAATTTCGACGAGGCTGCCCGCTGGTTCCAGGAGGCCGCCCTGCTCGGCCTGCGCGACTCCCAGTTCAATCTCGCCCTGTTGTTCGAGAGCGGCCAGGGTGTGCCGTTGAGCGTGCCCGATGCCTTCACCTGGTATTCCATCGCCGCCAGCGAGTCTGACCCGACCGCCTCCCAGCGCGCCGCCGCGCTCGAGGAAATGATGGAGCCGGCCGCCCTCGTGGAAGCCCGCCGTATCATCACCTCCTTCCAGCCGCGTCCTATCGATGCCCAGGCCAACGGCCTCTATCGCGACCTGCCCTGGGAACAGGCACCGATTGCCAACTCCAATGATATCTACCGCGCCCAGGGCTTCCTGGCCGCCCTGGGCTATTCGCCCGGACCGATTGACGGCATGATCGGTGGCCAGACCTATGATGCGGTGATGGCGTTCGAAGCCGACCAGGGATTACCGCAAACCGGGCGTGTCGATTCCGGCCTGCTCGACCGGCTCGAACGCGCTGCGGCGGGGTAGCGGGCGGTGCAAATATATCTCCCGATCGCCGAGATCTCGGTAAACATCTTCTTGCTGTTGGGACTGGGTACGGGTGTGGGTTTTCTGTCGGGCATGTTCGGTGTCGGCGGCGGCTTCCTTCTGACCCCCCTGCTCTTCTTCATCGGCATACCGCCCGCCGTCGCCGTCTCGAGCCAGGCCAATCAGATCGTTGCCTCCTCGGCCTCCGGCGCGCTGGTCCACTGGCGCCGCCAGACCCTTGATCCCAAAATGGGCACGCTATTGCTGGTGGGTGGTTTTGCCGGCTCCATTGTCGGTGTCCAGATCTTCACCGCCATGCGCGAACTCGGCCAGATCGATCTGATCATTTCGCTCAGCTATGTCGGCTTTCTCGGCACAATCGGCGCGCTGATGTTCATCGAAAGCGTGCGCTCCATCCTGCGCCGCAATCAGGCCCCGGAACGCCGCGAGGGCGGTGTGAAACGTGGCAAGCGCGGCTGGATCGACACCCTGCCCTTCAAGATGCGCTTCCCGCGCTCGGGCCTCTATATCTCCGTCATCCCGCCTGTTCTGATCGGCTTCTTCGTCGGTGCCCTCTCGGCCATTATGGGCGTTGGCGGCGGTTTCGTGATCGTACCGGCGATGATCTATATCCTGCGCATGCCGACCAATGTCGTGGTCGGCACCTCCCTCTTCCAGATCCTGTTCGTGACCGCCCTGACCACTTTCCTGCAGGCGGCCCAGAACCAGACCGTCGATGTCGTGCTGGCGATGATGCTGACGGTCGGCGGTGTGATCGGTGCCCAGTTCGGCGCCCGCGCCGGACGCCACGTCAAGGCCGAGGAATTGCGCGCGCTGCTGGCGATCATGGTGGTCGGCGTCTGCATCAAGCTGGGTCTGGACCTCGTCGTGACACCGGCTGACATGTTCGTCGTCCTGCCGCATGGCGGAGGGGGCAGCTGATGATGATGCTCGCCCTCGCCCTGCTGGTGCAACAGCCCATGGTCAATGAGGCGCCCGGCATCATGGCCGCCCTGACCCAGGAGACGGTCGAGATCCGCGAGAATTTCGCCGGCACATCGCTGGTGCTCTATGGCGCTACGCGCGGCCTGACCTTGCGTGACGAGATTGTGGTTGTGTTGCGCGGTCCCGATCAGGATTTGCGCGTCATGCGCAAGCGCCGCAGTTTCGGCATCTGGGTCAATACGGCCCCGGTCGATTTCCCCACCGTGCCCAGCTATTACGCCATGGCCAGCTCGCTGCCGATCGACGTCATCGCCTCACCGGAATCACTGACGCGCAATGGCATCGGGCTTGAGAGCCTGCTGCATCCGCAGACCAGTCCCGACGAGGACGACCCCGATGAAACGGAGCTGGAAAACTACCGTGCCGCGGTCCTGCGCGCCGGCGGCCGCGACGCGCTCTACGCGGAAACGCCCGGCGGGGTCGACGTACTCGATGGTGGCCTGTTCCGCGCCGTGCTCAAAATGCCGCCGCGCACACCGGTCGGAAATTATACCGCCGAGGTCTATCTGTTCCGCGATGGTCGCCCCGTCGCCAGCCGCACCACCAGCCTGCGCGTCGAGAAGGCCGGCTTCGAACGGCTGGTATATGAATTCGCCCATAATGCACCGATGATTTACGGCCTGTTCTGTGTCGCCCTGGCGATGCTGGCCGGCTACCTCGCCGCGTTGATTTTCGGCCGCGACTGAGCCCGGTCCGGGATGAGTTTCGCCGCCGCGACCGGGTAAACGGTCTCAGTGCCCATGATCAGGGCATCCGGCGTGGCGCCGAAACAGCGATCATACGCGGCATCGCAAACATTCAGCCCGCCGGTAAAAGCCCCGAAAGCCGGCATGACCAAACGTGCCCCATTGGTCGCGAAACAGCGCGCCCGCACGGAGCGCCCCTTGCCGCGCACCCTGGCGCAGGGATGGAGGTGTCCGGCAATCTCGCCCGGCGCCGCGCCCTCGGCCGGCAGATGTCGCAGGGTCAGCGCGTCAATGCTCAACTCATGCAGGATGGTGCCGCCAAAGCGCGGCGGCGGGGCGGGATCATGATTACCCTCAATCCAGACCCAGTCGGCAATCGAGCCGACCAGTGCCTGCAGCGCCGCCACGTCCTCCGCATCCATCCGGCCATCAGCCCCGAGATCGTGAAAGCTGTCACCCAAAGCGACCACGCGCTGCGGGCGGTGATGAGCGATGCGTTCGGCCAGCCGCCGCAAGGTCGAGCGTGTGTCATAGGGCGGAATGAGCTGGCCGCGGGCGGCATAGGCCGAGCCCTTCTCGAAATGAAGATCGGACACGATCAGCGTCGAGACGCCGGGCAGGACCAAGACCCCGCCGGCATCGGCCAGGGCCTCGACACCATTGAGCCGGAAGGCATGGGCCTGCGGGCGGACAGGGTCAGTCAAGACGGGTCGCCTCCGCGATCAGTTCATCAGCGGCATCCACCAGAATGCTCTCCTGCCCCTCACCCCGAACGGATTCGCGGCCGATTTCCAGCATCACCGGCACCGCCAGCGGCGAGATGCGGCTCAGCGCCTGGTGGGTGATATGGCCCTGGATGCGGGTCAAGGCCTGCCCGAGCCGGTGAATATCGAGCAGGCCGGTGCCGGCATCCGTCCAGGCGGCGCGCAGCAGGATGTGATCGGGTTCGTGCTCGCGCAGGACATTGTAGATCAGGTCGGTCGAGAAAGTGATCTGGCGGCCGCTCTTTTCCTGCCCCGGGAAACGCCGCTCGATCAGGCCGGCGATGATGGCGCAATTGCGGAAGGTCCGCTTCATCAGATCACTTTCGGCCAGCCAGGAATCGAGATCATCGCCGAGCATGTCCTGGGCAAACAGCGCATCAAGATCGAGCCGTGACATATCGCGCAGCCCCCAGACGGCCAGCGCATACTCATTGGCAACAAAGCCCATCGGCCGCATCCGCAAACGTTCGAGCCGTCGCGTCAGCAGCATGCCCAGCGTCTGGTGTGCCAGACGACCTTCGAAGGGATAGCAGACGAGATAGAAATGGGCCGCGCGCGGGAAGGTCTCGACCAGCAGACCGTCGGCGCGTGGCAGGGCCGACCGCAGCCGCTGGATGTCCAGCCAGTCCCGGACCTGCCCCGGCAGGCTTTCCCATAGCGAGGCATCCTGCACGATCTCGCGCACCCGGGCAGCAAGATAGGTGGAGAGCGGGAATTTACCGCCATTATAGCTGGGGATTTTCGGCGTCGTATCCTGGCTGCGCGTCACCCGCGCCGTCATCTCCTCGATGGCTTCAAAACGCAGCACCTGGCCGGCAAACAGGAAAGTATCGCCGGGCGCCAATTGCTCGATGAAATACTCTTCCACCTGGCCCAGCCGCTGCCCGCCGCGGCCACGCGAGGACACCACCACCTCCAGCATCGGCGCTTCCACAATGGTGCCGACATTGAGCCGGTGGCGCTGGGCAATCTGTGGCGTGCGGGCACTCCACAGGCCGTCGCGCGATTTCACCATGCGGCGGAAACGCTCATAGGAATTGAGCGCATAACCGCCGGTGGCGGCGAAATCGAGCACGCGGTCGAAGGTGTCGCGATCGAGCCCGGCATATGGGGTGGCGGTGCGGATCTCGTCATGGAGGGCATCGGCCATGAAAGGCTCACCGCACGCACGGCCCATAATGTGCTGCGCCAAAACGTCGAGCGCGCCGGCATGCAAGGGTTCGCCATCGAGCGCATTGGCGGCGACGGCTTCGCGCGCGGCTTCGCATTCGAGATGCTCGAAGCGATTGCTCGGTGCCAGCAGCGCGCGGGACGGGGTATCCAGCTGGTGATTGGAGCGGCCGAGCCGCTGGATCAGGCGCGAGGAGCCTTTCGGTGCGCCCATCTGGATCACCAGATCGACATCACCCCAGTCAATCCCGAGATCGAGCGTCGAGGTACACACCACCGCGTCGAGCTTGCCCGCCGCCATCGCCGCCTCGACCTTGCGCCGCTGCTCCGGTGCCAGCGAGCCATGATGCAGGGCGATCGCCAGCTTGTCCTCGTTCAGGCGCCAGAGCTCCTGAAAGGTGAACTCGGCCTGGGAGCGCGTATTGACGAAGACCAGTGCCAGCCGCGCCGCCTTGATGCGCTGATAGACATCGCCCATCGCATGGCGCGCGGAATGCCCGGCCCAGGGGATGCGTTCGGCCGGATCGAGGATCTCGACCTGCGGCCGCGCCCCTGGCGCACTGCGAATGATCGCCGCCTGCCGCTCCGGCCCGCCAGGGCTTTGTGGTGCCAGCCAACGCGCCAGTTCGGCCTCATCCCTGATCGTCGCCGACAGACCAACGCGCCGCGCCGACGGCGCCCAGCGCGAGATCGCCGACAGTGCCAGGCTCAGGAGGTCACCGCGCTTTTGCGGTGCGAGGGCGTGGATCTCGTCGATCACGATATGTCTGAGATCGGCGAAGAAGGTGGAGATATTGGGCGAGGCACAGAACAGGGCCAGTTGTTCCGGCGTCGTCAGCAAGATGTCGGGCGGCGAGGCGCGCTGGCGCTGGCGTTTGGAGGGCGAGGTATCGCCGGTGCGCGTCTCGATGCGCAGATCCAGCCCCATTTCGGAGACGGGGGTGGTGAGATTGCGCGCGACATCGACCGAGAGCGCCTTGAGCGGCGAGATATAGAGGGTGTGCAGCCGGTGGGGGCGTTGCTTCGGAGTGGTTTCCGACAATGCCGCGAGCTCGATCAGGCTGGGCAGGAAACCACCCAGCGTCTTGCCGCCACCGGTCGGGGCGATCAACAGCGCATCCTCGCCCCGGGCCGCCGCCTCGACCATCGCCATCTGGTGCGGACGCACATTCCAGCCACGCGCCGCAAACCAGGCCTGGAAGGCGGGCGGCAGGGAGGGGGGCGCGGCGACGGGGCTCATGCCTGTGACTTAGCGCGCCAGCGAAGGGGGGACAAAGCACAAAACCGTCCCTCTGCCGCGCACGCGCTCGCTGCGGCATAGAGTTGGCTTGAACTGATTGATTAAGGGAATTTCCGGCATGGGACATGCGATCACGCAACGCTTTCGGGCCCTGGACGCCGCGTTTCACACGCGCGCGCCGCGCGGCGAACGCCTGCAGGCCCGCTTTGCAGCCCTGGCGGTGCTCAATGCCCCGATCGACCTCGAATCCCTTATCGAAAACTGTTTCGAGACCCGCGATGAACTCAATGCCGGGCTTGGGCCCTGGCGCTCACCCAATCGGCCAATGCGTCTGGTCTTTGCCGCGGCGCTGGTCGCGGGTGGCCGCACGGCACAGCAATTCCTCGAAACCCGCCGCGCCCTGGCGCTGCAGCGCAAGGCCCGCGGCGCGCGCAGTCTCGCGCATGGGGGTGCCTGTGCCGCCCTCTCCCTGGTCACCGCCGGGGGTCATGCGTGGCAGGCCGACCAGTTCTTCGATGTGCTCGACGCCATCGCCGCGCCCTGGTGGCAGCGCGATGCGCCGCGTGAGGAAGTCCTCGCCGCCGCCTTTACCGCCATGGGCGAAACACCCGAGGACGCGGTCAATCATCTGAACCGCGCCCGCCAGGCCCTGATCACCGCCGGTGTCCCGCGCCATCACGCCGTGGCCGCCGCCTATGAAGTCGCCCTGAGCCAGCCCGACCCGGCTGGCCTGGCCGGGGCCTGGACCAGCCTCAATATCGCCGTGCGCGGCCGCCCCGCCCTGCGCCACGGAACCGGCAAGACCGGCCTCGCCATCCTTGCGGCCAGCGGCAATGGCCCCGTCATGGCCGATGCCCTGGTGGAAGCCTTCGAAGCCGTCGCCCAGCTCAAACCCAAACCGACAAGCCAGACCGCCGCCCGCCTCGCCCTGCGCCTTGCCCAGGCACAGGCCGGCATGGCCAGACCGATCGCAGCCGCTGGCGATCTCGCCGCCATTCTGGCAGCACAGGCGGCGATGGTCGCTGCCGTGACCGCGAGTACAGGAGCCGTGGCGGTAGGCGCGCATTGAGGCCCGACGGCTGCTGTCAGTCTTCGGCATCCGCCGATTTGCCGTCGACAAGACTGCCGGCACCGTCACGGGCCGCGCGTCTCACACGGTCGAGATCGTCCGGGAAGGTCAGCGCGTGTTCAGCACGTTCCAGCGCGAGGCCCGACCGCCGTTTCGCCGCCTTGCGCATACCGCAATCCTGCGCCCGGGCCAGCAGGCTGTAGGATTTCTGCAGTCGGATTCCCAGTTCCACAGAATTGACGCCATCCTTCTCGATTGCTGCGAACGCATCTTCCAGCAAATCATCCGGACTGAGCGCCGGCACGCGAATGCGACTGCAGCGCGGCGGATTCGCCCCATCGCGCTTCGCCGCACTGTCCCGGTCCAGCAAGATATGGGTCAGCTTGTTGATGATCTCGATTGCCGTGCCGGGATCATTGGTCGCCGGGGACAGGGCCCGCGAACCGATCTCCGACAAGACAATCAGCCCGAAGCGCGGATCCTCGTCGAACGTGCGCTTGCTGCCAATGACAAAGGCGCGCACCAGACACGCTCGCTGCGCATCCTCAAGCTCACGTGGCGCCCCCTGCCAATCGATCGTCAGCAAGGCCCGCGCCGGCGAGACAAAGGCACCCGGAACAGACCGCAAATCGAGCGCGACCTCCTGCTCCTCGGCCCAGCTCTGCAAGCCGTCCGTATCGATATGCTGAATATAGCCAAACGTCGCCGGGCAGACCGGCATGCCGCTTTCGCTCATCTCACGGACAGCCACGCCGCCCAGGGCGCTCTCGCCGGTCCAGGGCCGGAATGCGGCCCGGGTCGCCGCCTCGACCTTCTCGATCGTGTTCCCCAGCCGTCCGAGCCTGGCAATATTGTCGACCCAACGCACGAAGGTCAGAACGACCCAGCTGAAAATACCCAGTGTTGTGATGAATATGCTGAAGCGCCCGGCAGTCTCGTAAAGACCGACCCGGATCGCGACGATCCCGACAATCGAGTAAATGAAGGCGCCGACGAAACTCGACAGCGCGGTCTGCGAGACCTGATCGGCGACCACCAGGGAGAAGGCGCGCGGCGTGGCGCTGCGGCCAGCAGCAGCATAGGCCGACACCATTGAGGCAACAGCGAATGTGGCAACGCCGAGCATGCTGGCGGAGATCACGGTCAGGAGTTTTTCGATTGTTTCCGCGCTGATATCGGGCAACGGCATGGGGATGGCCAAGCGGTCCGCCGCCTGCGCCAGGAAGATCAGACCGACCGCCATCAGGACATAGGTCAGCGGTCTCACCCAGAGACGTTCACGCAGGGCCTTGAGTGCAAAAAAGAACCGGCTTCCAAACATGCTATCCCCTGGCGGCTCGAATTGCGGTCTGCCCATGTTACGGGATAGCCGGTCAGATACAATCAGGCCGCCGGCGTGAACGGCGTCCGGCGGTCCGCCCTCCCCCATTCCCCTCGCCCGCAAACTTTGCTACCCGTCCGGGCATCATCGCCAGACAGGACACGCCCCATGATTCCCGAAGACTTTCTCAACCCCGAAACCATTGCCGTACTGACCCAGCGCGCGCTCGATGCCGGCACCAATATTGTGCTCGCTTCAGCAATCCTGATTGCCGGCCTGATTGTCGCCGGCACGGTCCGCAAAGCGGTCGTCAAGGCGGTGCACAAGAGCGAGCGGATCGACAATACGCTCGGCGCATTCTTTGCCTCGCTGGCCTATTGGGGCCTGATGATCATGGTGCTGATCGCGGTCCTGTCGCGCTTTGGCGTCGAGACCACCAGCCTTGTGGCGACACTCGGTGCGGCAACCCTGGCCATCGGCCTGGCGCTGCAGGGGACCTTGTCCAATCTCGCCGCCGGCGTGATGATCGTGCTCTTCCGCCCCTATGGGCTGGGCGACTGGGTCGAGGTGGCCGGACAGTCGGGCACGGTGAAGGACATCAATCTCTTCACCACTATTCTGGCGACCGGCGACAACAAGAAGGTGATCGTGCCCAATGGCGAAGGCTGGGGCAGTGTGATCGTCAATTATTCCGCCAATGAAACCCGCCGCGTCGATCTGGGTTTCTCGATCGATTATGGCGATGATATCGACAAGGCGATGGCGACGATCACCAAAGTCCTTGAGGCCGACAAGCGCGTCCTCAAGGACCCGGCCGTGTTCACTGCGGTCAAGGCGCATGGCGCCTCCTCGGTCGATATTGTCTGCCGCGCCTGGTGTGCGACCGGCGATTACTGGGGCGTCTTCTTCGACGCGATGAAAAACGTCAAGGAAGCCTTCGACAAGGATGGCATCTCCATTCCCTACCCGCACGAAGTTCACATCACCCGCAAATCCTGAACCCTGTCAGCAATCGGGGCTACGGCCCCGATTGCGCCGCATTTAGCGCTAAAGTGACCGCATGACCGAACACAATGACACCCGACCCGACACGACAACAGCCCAGCCCCGGCGCAGCTTTGTGCAACGCCTGTTGCGCTTTGCGCCGTCGGATCTGATCCGGCTGATCTTTCTGTGTGTGCTGGCGGGTTTCTTCCTGGCGGCCTTCCACGTCAATCCACGACGCCTCTGGGTCGACTTCTTCGGCACGCTGGCGGAATCCTGGAGCCGCTTTATCGGCTTCATCAGCGACAGCGCATTGTGGGCGGTGGACTACCTCCTGCTCGGTGCCGTCCTCGTGGTGCCGATCTGGATCGTGGTCCGGGTCGTGAAGGCGTTGCGGCGCGACTAAGGGCGCGGGACTTTGTGCTAAACGCCGGATTTCCCACCTGTTAACCACTTTTCTTGGCAGGTTCGAAACTTCCGGGCGCTAACGTCCCCGCATGAATATTGAGCCACTCAGACTTACCGAAGCGGAAAGCGCTCCGGCGGCCCCGGTCGCTCGCGACTGGAGTCGCAGGCCGACACTTGTGCTCAATTCCAACAGTTTCATGCGCAATATCCTGATCAATGTGCTGCGCGATGCCGGCGTGCGCGACATCGTGGTCGAGACACATGCCAGCCGCGCCATGCATGCCTTGCGCGAAATTTCGCCGGCCCTGATTGTCGCTGACTGGGCCGAACAGACCGATCCCGATGAGGATCGCGTGCGGTTGCTGCAGCGCATTCGCGCCTCCCAAGGCTCACATTATCGCGAAACTCCCGTCATCCTGATGTCCGCGCCGCGACCGCGTGCCGATATCGAGCGCGCGCGTGACGCCGGTGCCAGCGAATACCTCGTGACGCCCCTGGCACCGATCACGCTGATCAATCGTCTCAAATCCCTGCAAACAGACCAGCGGGCGTTCGTCGATTCATCACGCTTTGCCGGGCCTGACCGCCGCCGCCGGCCGCGCCGCGAACGCAAGCCGAGTTTCAAACGCAGCTCCGATGTCGAAGCCGGGCTGACCACGCCGATGGAGGCCGCCCGTCGCGCCGCCCTCGCGCTCTCGCATGAAACCCGGCTGAGCGGTGATCCGCTCGCCATTCGCGTTGGCCGCTCATTGCAACGCTTCATCTCCCGGCAGGACAGCTACGCCGCTGCCGAGGCGGAAGTGGTTGAAATGCATCGGGCCGCGCTGGCCCAGCTGATCCGCATGGCCGATAATGGCGATCCATTGCGCGATCCGGTCGTTACAGGACTGGAAATGATCGTCGACAAGCGCCTTGGCCAGCGCTGAATTGCATCTGGCGAGGGCGCCCGCGCTGCAATAGAAGTTCAGCATGTCCGATACCGATACTCCCGGCGATCTGCAGACCCTGCTCGACGAGCTGGCGCCACTGCTTGTCGATGGCTCACCCCATGCGGTCGCGCTCGGCCTCACCCTGGTCTCGCTGAAACCCGGCCTTGCCGTGATGCGCGCGCCCTATTCGGCCGATCTGGTCGGCGACCCCGAGTCCGGCATCCTGCATGGCGGCGTCATTACGGCCTTGCTCGACCATGTCTGCGGCCTTGCGGCTTTCAGCGGTTTTGGCGGGCAGGACACACCGGCGACGCTTGATCTGCGTCTCGATTACATGCGCCCGGCCAAACCCGGGCTCGATGTCACAGCCGAGGCGGTGTGCCTCAAATCCCACGGCCTGGTCGCCTTTGTTCGCGCCACCGCACATGATGGCGATATCAATGATCCCGTCGCCACCGCCCAGGCCGCCTTCATGGTGACCGGCGCTTCGAAGGCGGCGCAGGAACGCGCGGTTGAAGCCCTGCGCTCGGGACAGCCGCTATGAGCAATGCCCTGATCGAAACCCTGCTGGCCGCGCCCTATGTGGCGCGCTTTGGCGTGCGCCTTGAACAGAAGGGCGACGAGCTGACGGGCATACTGCCCTATTCGGAAATCCTGGTCGGCAACCCTCTCATCCCGGCGCTGCATGGCGGCGCCATCGGCGCCTTTCTCGAAATCGTCGCATCGGCCTCCCTGCTGGCCGGTCAATCACTGGAGCGCTTGCCGCGACCGATTGATGTCGCGATTGACTATCTGCGCCCGGGCCGCGCGGCGGATGTCTACGCCCGCGCCATCGTCAATCGCAGCGGACGCCGCGTCGCCAACGTCCGGGCCGAAGCGTGGCAAGGCCGCAGCGGCGCCCCTGTCGCCACCCTGCACGGCCATTTCCTGATCACACCGGGGCGCACCGACCCGGCCGGTTGAGACCCGCCGCGGCACCGCGTCGCATGCGACCGGATGACCGCTGGCCGCGGCCGGCTCCCCGGTGCAGATTGAACCCATGGACACCACCGGCCCCCTGATCGCCTATTATGACGCGCTGTGCCCGATCTGCCGCCGCGAAATGGGCCATTACGCCCGTCATGGTGACCACATCATTCGCCTGCACGATGCGAATGGTGACCTGCCCGATGATGTCGATCGGGAGGCGGCGCTCGCATCCCTCCATGTCCGCCTCCCCGATGGTCAACTGATCGATGGCTGGCCCGCCTTCATCGCAATCTGGGAACGTGTGCCCGGCTGGGGCCCGCTCGCCTGGCTGACACGCCCGGCGCCGATCCGCATTCCGCTCGACGCCCTGTATCGCTGGCTCGCCCCGATGCGGCCGCGCGATCGCTGCCGCGATGATGTGTGCGGCGTCTAGCGACCCTTTGATTTCCGTCCGACTGAGCCCGTGAGCAAGTCCGCGCGGACGGCTTGCCAGCCGTGCCTCAGCGGGCTAGTGGCGGATCATGTCCAGCGATACTGAAACTCTCCGGCCCGAACTCACCCGTATCGACGTGATCAAGCGCGCCCTGCCACTGGTCGCAGCCAATGCCACCGTGCCGCTGGCCGGGGTGGTCGATACATTCGTGCTGGGCCTGTCGGGCGACAAGAGCGATCTCGGCGGCGTGGCGCTGGGCGGCGCGATCTTCTCGGTCTTCTACTGGAGCTTCTACTTCCTGCGCATGGGCACGACCGGGCTGACCGCCCAGGCCGACGGCGCCCATAACCGGGCCGAGACCCAGCGCATCCTGATCCGTGCCGTCGCCATCGCCGCCCTGCTCGGCATTGCGGTCTGGCTATTGCGCCATCCGATCGCCTGGGGCGGGTTTGCCGTGCTGCAGGGCGCGCCCGGCGTCGAGGCCAAGGGCGCGGACTACCTGCTGGCGCGCGCCTGGGGTGCGCCGGCGGCACTGGCGACCTTCGCCCTGACCGGCTGGCTGATCGGGCTGGGCCGCAATAGCGCGACACTGGCCATCTATGCCGTGTTCAGCGCCATCAATATCGGGCTCGATCTCTGGTTCGTGCTCGGGCTCGGCTATGGACCCGGCGGAGTCGGCGCTGCCACCGCGATTGCCGAATGGGCCGGCCTTCTCGTCGGCCTGGGCTTCGTCGGCCATGCGCTGATGCGCCAGGGTGGCTGGGCCAGCTCGGTGCTCAACCGGACCAGCCTGCTCGATCCGGGCGCCATCGGGCAAATGTTCAACGTCAATCTCAACCTCATGATCCGCACCTGGAGCCTGGTGCTCGGCTTTACCTGGTTCGCCAATGCCGGCGCGCGCCAAGGCACCGCCATACTGGCGGGCAATCACGTTCTGCTACAGGTGATCACCCTCTGGGCCTTCGTGCTCGATGCCTTTGCCTTCGTCGCCGAGACCGAGGCCGGCCGCGCCTATGGCCGCCGCTCGCTGGACGGTCTGCGCCGGGCCGTGCGCCTGACGGGCGAGCCAATGTTCGCCGCCGGTGCGATATTCGCCGTGCTGACCTGGTTGTTCGGTGCCCAGGCCCTGGGCTTTCTGATCGACGATGCCGAGGCGCGCGCGGCGGCGATCCGCTATCTGCCCTGGTGCGCTATCGTCCCCTTCCTCGGGGCAGGCGCCTGGCTGATGGACGGGGTCTTCATCGGCACGACAAGCGGCAAAATCCTGCGCAATGCCGGCCTGGCGACGGTGGTGATCTATCTCATCGCCGATGCCATCCTGACACCGGCCTTCGGCAATGACGGCGTCTGGATGGCCTTCATGATCTATTATGTCGCGCGCGGCGGCACGCTGGTCATCGCCTACCCGTCGCTTGAGCGCCGGTTGCAATCAACCCCGACCGCTTCGGCGACCGAAACGAAACCATCGGCCTGAAGCCGCTTGACCAGGCCGGACTTGATGCGCTGCACCAGACCAGGGCCATGATAGACCAGCCCGGTATAGAGCTGGACCGCATTGGCACCGGCGCGGATCTTGGCATAGGCCGTATCGGCGCTATCAATCCCGCCAACGCCAATGATCGCCAGATCGGCGCCCGCAGCGCGGCGGAACTGGCGCACCAGCTCGGTCGAGCGTGCAAAAACCGGTGGCCCCGACAGGCCCCCGCCCTCGCCCATATGTTTGCTGGTCAGGCTGTCAGGCCGCTGGATCGTGGTATTCGACACGATGATGCCGTCGAGCCCGTGGCGGGCGATGGCCTCAAGAATGGGGGCGACATCTTCATCGGCAATGTCCGGCGCGATCTTGAGGAAGACCGGGGCCTGACCGCGCACCTTCGCCACCGCTGACAGCAATTCATCAAGCGCGCCATGGGTCTGGAGGCTGCGCAGGCCCGGTGTATTGGGTGAGGAAATATTGACGGTGAAGAATTGCGCCAGATCCTTCAGGCGCTCAAGGCAGGTGACATAATCGGCGACGCGGTCCTCGCTGTCGAGATTGGCGCCAAGATTGACCCCGACAATCCCGCCGCGACCCTGACGTCGCCGCAGCCGCGCCTCGAACGGATCAAGCCCCTGATTGGGGAAGCCCATACGATTGATCACGGCGCGGTCGGGCGCCAGCCGGAAGATGCGCGGGCGGGGCTTGCCATCCTGCGCGCGCGGCGTCACGGCCCCCAGTTCGACAAAACCGAAACCGGCCGCCAGCAAGGCGTCCGGCGCCTCGGCATTTTTGTCGAACCCGGCCGCCAGCCCGAGCGGATTGGGCAGATCAAGACCGGCGACACGGGTCGCCAGAATGGCCGGGTCGCGCGAAAACTGGCGCGGACCGAGGCCGGCCTTCAGCCCCAATACGCCGAAGCGATGCGCCGTCTCCGGCTCGAACACGTGCAGCGCCCGTGCGATCAGATCGTGAATCACCACTGACCTCCCAGATCGGACGGCAGGACCCAGTCGCCCTCTTCATTGCGGCGGACATGACGCACACCACGCACGGCGCTGGCCGGGATATCGCCATAGACGTGCGGGAAAAGCGCTCCGCCGCGCGATTTTTCCCATTTGACGCTGTCGCCCAGCGCCTCGAGATCGATCTCGGCCAGGATCAGGCGCGGATGTTCATTATAATGTTTGAGCAGCGTGCCCTCGACCTGTTCGGCCGCGGACAGATGGATGAATCCATCGGCGATATCGTGCGGCTCGCCGTGAAACACGCCCGCCATCATGACCGCAGCCCAGCTGTCGGGCGTCGCCAATCGGTATGCAATCTTGTCGCTCATGCGCTGGGGTTAGCCCGCGCCGCAAACCTGCGCAAGCCTGTCTGGTTCATGCGGATAGTTTCCTGTAACTTTCGCGCTTCCAAGGACACATCACCATGTTCACGCACGACCAGATCTGGCGCGGGATTGACCGTCTCGCCGCCCATGCGCAAACCAGCCCATCCGGGCTGGCGCGGCGGGCGGGCCTCGATTCGACGACGTTCAACCCGTCAAAGCGCATCTCGGCTGATGGCAGCAAATTGCGCTGGCCCTCGACGGAAAGCCTGACCAAGGCGCTGAGCGCCGCCAATCTGGGTTTCGCCGATTTTGCCGCCCTGGTCAGCGGCGAAGGCCGGGCGCAATCCCTCCCGGCACTGGATCTGGCCGATGGCGACCGCGCCGCCGCCTTCGACGCGGTCGGCCTGCCGACCGGCGCAAGCTGGAGCCGCGTGCCCTTCCCCGATCTCGGGTCGAGCGAAGCCTATGCACTGACCGTGGAGGGCGAGGCCATGCTGCCGCTCTACCGGCCCGGCGACCGCTTGATCATCGCCCCCGACGACAAGCCGCGCCCGGGCGACCGCGTCATGGTGAAAACCCGCGATGGCGAGATTTGTGGCTGGGAGCTGGGCCGCAGCAGCGTGCAGGATGTGGTGCTCAAGCCGCTCAACCCGTCCGGTCCGGACCGCATCGTCAAACTGGTCGAGATCGCCTGGATCGCCCGGATTGTCTGGGCCAGCCAATAGGCCTGACCGTCGCCTCTATTGCGTCATGCGCTCAACCGCCCAGGCCGTTGCCGCCTCGCGGTCATCCCGGAGCGCGTGCAATTGAGCGGCATTGGCCAGCAGCCCGGCCTCGAACGCATCGCGCGGTTCCAGTTCGAGCGCAATCTCGATCTGCTCCCACGCCATTGCGGTGCGGTCCCGGTCACCCAGTGCGATCAGGCCGAGGGCGAGAAAATAGCGAAGCGCGGGATTGTCCGGGTCGAGGGCAATGGCCTGGCTGTAAAACCCGGTGCCGGCCTCGACGGACGCGCCGAGCATCTCCATGCCGCGCGACCCGCCGCGCCGTGCGACTTCGAGATTCCACGCCCCCAGCGTGCCGAGCGCCCAGACATTGCCGGGGTCGTCCATCACCACAGATTCCAGCAGGGCCCGTCCGCGTTGCGGCACGCGCAGGAAGAGCGCGCGCATCGTGCTCGTATAGCGGCCCTGATAGCCCAGCGAGATCGCCAGCCTCAATCGCGCTTCGGCACTGTCATTGTCCTCGCGATAGGCCGCCTCGGCGAGATTGACCGCCTGGCGTGTCACGGCCTGGCGATCCGGTGTCTCCGGTTCGAGGACCAGCTGCGTCACCAGGGCGCGCGCAGCATAGGCATAGCCCTCCGCGCCGCCGGACAATTCTGCCTGCACGGCAGCCTCCAGCCAGCGACCGCCGGCATAGGCCTGGCGCGCCTGATCCATATCGGCCCGGGCGGTGGAGGCGGTGAGCAGGATAATAGCAAGGGCTGTGAAGATTCTCATGTGCGCACTCTAGATCAGTTGCAGCATGGAAAGAAGCGGAGGTTTTGCGCCCCGATATCGACGCGTTCGGTCCAGCCCCGCGACCATTTGCACCTTGGCGAAGCCCGCAAGGACGGGCAAGCTTCCTCCTTGAGCTGGCCAGCGCGGAGCGATGACATGACCGGCAGCGAAGCCTTTCAGCCGCCCAAACCGCCCTATGCCAATTACAGCCAGACCGGCCGCCTGACCGTGTCCGACTACTGGACCTATTTCCGGGCGATGAGCCGCAATCCGCTCGAGATCTGGGGCGAGCATCATTTCGAATTTCTCGTCGCCCCCTTCCGCTTTCTCGGGCGCAACAGCCTGTTGATCAATGATCCGGGCGCGATCCACCACTGCTTCGTCACCAATGCCGCCAATTACCGCATGAATCCGGTGCGCCAGGCGGTGTTAAAACCCTTTCTGCGCGACGGGCTGCTGACCGCCGAGGGTGAGGTCTGGAAAACCGCGCGCCACGCCGTCGCGCCAGTCTTCACGCCGCGCCGGGTCAATGCCTTCGCGCCCAAGATCCGCACCGTCTGCGACGAGGCGGCCGAGTCTTTCCTGGCCGTCGACGGGCGCACAATCTCGCTCTCCGATGCGATGGTCGATCTGACGCTGGACGTCTTGATCGAAACCCTGTTCTCCGGCGATGAGGCGCTCGACAAGACCCGTTTCAGCGCCGCGATCTGCCGCCTGATCGAGATCACGGGCATTCCACACATGTTTGATCTGATGGACCTGCCCGGCTGGATCCCGCGCATCGGCCATGGCGCGGCGCGGCAGGTGATCGCTGATCTGCGCCGCCAGGTCGCCCATGTCGCCGCCGCTCGCCGGGCCCAGCCCGATGCCGAAACGGCGGGCCGCACGCCTGACTTTCTCGACCTTCTGCTCGGCGCCGGGCTCGATGAGACCGCGGTCGTCGACAATCTCCTCACCTTCCTCGCAGCGGGCCACGAGACGACGGCGCGCTCGCTGAGCTGGACGCTCTATCTCCTCTCCCAATCACCCGACGTGCTCGAACGCCTCGAGGCCGAGATCGACGACGCGCCGCTCGACGATACCGATCCGGCCAATTGGATGGACGCCCTGCCGTGGACGACGGCCATCATCAAGGAAAGCCTGCGCCTCTACCCGTCCGCGCCAATCCTGTCGCGCACCTCGATCGATGCCGATACGGTGGCCGGTCTGGCGGTGGCGCCCGATACCGATGTGCTGGTCTCGACCTGGCTGCTGCATCGCCAGCGCGATTTCTGGCCGCAGCCCGATGCCTTCCTGCCGGAGCGCTTCTTTGGCGAGGCCGCCGACGCCATTCCGCGCCATGCCTGGCTGCCCTTCGGGCTGGGCCCGCGCGTGTGTATCGGTGCCCGTTTCGCGATGATGGAAATGGTGATCGTGCTCGCCTGTCTCTTGCGCAAGCTGCGCTTCGAATTCGCCGGCACACGTCACCCGGTCCCGGTGATGCGCATTACCCTGCAGCCGGACACTGAAGTCCCGATGCGGGTGAGACGGCGTCAGGCGTCGGGATACTGAAACACCTGGTCAAGCGGCACCTTGAAAACTGCAGCAATCTTGAAGGCGACCTCGAGCGAGGGTGAATACTTGCCCTGCTCGATGGCGAGTATGGTCTGCCGCGTCACGCCGACGGCCTTGGCCAGATCGGCCTGGGTCATCTCATTGGCGTGGAAGCGCAGCGAGCGGATCGTATTGGTGATGGCGGTGGCTTTGCTCATCGCCTAGCCCTGCCGGTAGGCGATGAGCACCGAAACACCCTTGGCAATCTCGCCGGCCACCAGACCGGCCAGCACCGCATTGGCGACCCAGACCACGGGGTAACCCAGGACGGCCAGCGTCAGGGCGGCGAGGGCGAAGAGGGCCAGGACCCGGCCGCCAAAAGCGCTGCCACGCGTCTCGATATTGCGGTCGCGTTCATCGCTGCCCTCACCGGCTTCAGCCGGCGCGAAGGCCGCCATGGCGATATGTCCGGCAATACCGACAAACACCAGCGCGAAGGCGGCCGCAGCCAGCATGCCGATATTCAGCTCAACCGGGCCGGCCTGCGCCTGCATCGCCAGATCACCGAAATAACTGCCGAAGATCAAAACCATGGCGCCCAGCATCAGGGCATTGCTCTTTTCACGAAATGACATGTCTACTCTCCATAACTTTATGTCTGTAATTTTTGACATGGCAAGATGTATGGCAGAGGCAACACCATGTCGAGTATTTTTTACACCGCAAAGCAAAAAAGACGGCCCGCTCAACGGACCGCCTTGTATTTGAACACTTATTTAGTCTCGAGCAAATCCCCGGCCAGACCCTTTTCGATCAGGGCCACCGTTTCGGGAATGCCATAGATCGCCACGAAGGAGCCAAAGCGCGGCCCTTGCGACTGGCCGAGCAATACCTCGTACAGGGCCTTGAACCAGTCCCGCAGATTCTCGTACTCGGCAGCCTTGCCTGCGGCATAGACCTCGTTCTGGATCATTTCCCCATCGCGGCAATCCGGCCCCAGGGCCTCGAGCCGGTCGATCAGATCCTGCATCGCCGCGCACTCGCGTTCGTCGGCAGCGCGGAAGGATTTGGTCGGTTCGACGAAGTCCTGGAAATACTTCACCGCAAACCCGGCCAGCTGGTCGAGCATGGGATGGCTTTCCGGCGAGGCACCCTCGCAATAGCGGCCGATAAAGCCCCACATCACATCGGTATTATGCGCACTCGCCGCCGAGGCGAGATTGAGCATCAGGGCGAAGCTGATCGGCAGCGTATCGGCCGGCGGATTGCCGTTATGGATATGCCAGACCGGGTTTTCCAGCTGCTGCGCCGGCGTCTGGTTCGGGAAGGCGGCCAGATGCTGCATATACTCGTCGACCGCCTTGGGAATGACGTCAAAAAACAGGCGCTTGGCCGTCTTCGGCTTGACGAAATTATAATAGGTCAGGCTCTCGGGCGGCGCATATTTCAGCCAGTCCTCGACAGAAAGCCCATTGCCCTTCGACTTGGAAATCTTCTCGCCCTGCTGGTCGAGGAAGAGCTCATAGACAAATTGCGTCGGCGGCTCCGCGCCGAGGATGCGGCAGATGCGCGAATAGACCGGCGCATTGGTCTGGTGGTCCTTGCCAAACATCTCGAAGTCAACGCCGAGCGCGGCCCAGCGCATGCCGAAATCGGGCTTCCATTGCAGCTTCACCGCGCCGCCCTTGACGGACAGCGTCGTCTCGGTCCCGTCCTCATCATCAAAGGTAATGGTGCCGGCCTTCGCATCGATCGACTTCATCGGCACATAGAGCACGCGGCCGGATTTCGGCGAGATCGGCAAAAACGGCGAATAGGTCGCCTGGCGCTCGGCACCCAGCGTGGGCAGCATCACCTTCATGATGTCGTCATAGCGCTCCAGCGCCCGCACCAGCATCGCGTCATAGGCGCCGGACTTGTACAGCGCGGTCGCCGATTCAAACTCGTAATGGAAGCCGAAACTGTCGAGGAAGGCGCGCAGGCGCGCATTCATGTGGGCGCCATAGCTGTCATGCGTGCCGAACGGGTCGGGCACCACGGTCAGCGGCATCTGCAGATAGTTCGCGAGCATGTCCTGATTGGGCAGATTGTCCGGAATCTTGCGCATCCCGTCCATATCGTCCGAGACACAGATCATCCGCGTCTCGTAACGGCCCTCGGTCAACGCAATAAAGGCCTGACGCACCATGGTGGTCCGCACCACCTCGCCAAACGTGCCCATATGCGGCAGCCCCGACGGCCCGTAACCGGTCTCGAACACGACCGGTTTATCGCCCAGCCCATGCTGCTCGATCCGCTTCAGGAGCAGGCGCGCCTGTTCGAACGGCCAGGCTTTGGCATTCAGGGCGAGTTGGGCGGTCATGGCAGTGGCTTTCAGTGTGTTGGCGGTAAGCCGCCGAGGTAGGCCCTGCGGGATTGGGCGTCAAGCGGCGCGGGCTTGGGACTCGTCCTCCGCCAGCCCCCAGCCGCCCTTGCCGGTCAGCTTGCGGCCGATGAGATAGATTGCCAGCCCGACCGGGCCGAACATCAGGGTGAAGAAGAGGCTCGGGGCCATCAGCCAGTAGGGTACGTCGCGGCGCACCGCGTCGCGGGCGATCCAGGCGCCGATGAAGAGGTCGAAGACGAGGTAATGGGTCCAGCCGGTCAGGGCGCCGACCGGGTGGGCGAACAGTGCCATCACGCCGGCCAGGGTGGAAAAGCCGGCGCCCTCGCTGGCCTGGCCGAAGAAGACCCCGGCGGACAGGAAGCTGGCATAGATCGCGCCAAGCAATAGCGGGAGAAAGGCGGTGTGGACGAGGCGCTGTGTCCATGTCCAGCGCGGCGCGAGCAAAAGCAGGGCCCAGGCCGGGAAGATGATCAGGTGAAGGGCGAAATAGAGGCTTTCATACATGGCGGGTCTCCTTGGGCGCGATGGAGCCTGTGGCGGCCGGCGGCGTCAAGCTCTGGCGGCCCGCGTCCGACTGATAGATGTGCCGGCCTCGCCGGGGGAGCTGCCCTGAAAGTCTTGCCGAGAGGGCGCCGACGCGTGTTTGAATAGTCAAGGGTTTCAACCGCGTAACGGCGCTTCGCGCCCTTGACTATTCAAACACGCGTCGGCCGGATGCTGGCATGGATTTCAGGGTGGGGTGGGGTGCGGCCCGGCGGGCCTGCCTCTTCAAAAAACAGCAACGTTGAGGGACGTGTACCTCTGGTACGCGTCCCCGGGGAAAAGGGGAGTCTTCCCTGAGGACAGGTACCAGAGGTACCTGCCCCTCCCGCCACCCACTTATCCAGCATTTGCGCTCCAATCATCGTTATTCCAGCGCAGACCGGGACCCAGATTCACGCTCCAACATCTCTTTGATTAAGCGCCAGTTTTCGCCTGACCCGCTCGGCGAGTCTGGGTTCCAGCCTGCGCTGGAATGACGATTTATGGTGCAACTTATCCCCACCCCTCCAACGTGCGCGCATACTTCAGCCGTTCCGGTCGCACGGGAGGCGTGAGCTCAGTCATTCGCGGCGATCGGGAGCGTGGAGCTCGTCCGGGCAGAGGGGTGACATCCTCAAGCTCTGGTGAGGCCATGATCGGGGAAGGGCAGCATGAATGCTCGACTGTTCGTCCACGGTCATTTCGAGGCAGGGCCCGCGAGGGACCTGAG
>NZ_FNHG01000009.1 GCF_900103475.1 Maricaulis salignorans | reverse complement strand
TCATGGCCTCACCAGAGCGCGGGATGTCACCCCTCTGCCCGGACGAGCTCCACGCTCCCGATCGCCGCGAATGACTGAGCTCACGCCTCCCGTGCAACCGGAACGGCTGAAGTATGCGCGCAGGTTGGTGGGGTGGGGATAAGTTTGATGATTTATCGTCATCCGGACGAAAGCCGGGAGATCGATCGACCGGGCTCCGTGCTTGTCCCGCCTGGGTCCTGACTTGCGTCAGGATGACGTGGGATCATGGTGAGATGTCGGGGATAGGTCGCGAAGCCCGTACCGTCGCGCCCGTCATCCTCACCGGTTTCGACCGCTTCGCGGCCACGTCTGCCAACAAGAAAGAGGTTAGGGGGCTCGCGATTTCGTTCGCGGAACCCGCCCCGCTAGCGCAGCCGCTTGGCTTTCTTGCGGTCCAGAAAGCGCGCCAGCAATGCCGTGTTGCGGCGATTGGCCTTGAAGGCGACGTCGAAAATATCGCCGACGACGGGGATGGCGCCAATCACCAAGTCGAGTGAGGTGTTGATCAGCATGCGGGCGAGGACATGCAGCGGCGCTCCCAGCGCGGCGGCGCGGGCGATGAGATAGAAGGCGGGCGCCAGCATCGCCAGATCCCCGAGGCCGGGAACGAGGCCGACCAGGCCATCAATCCCGAAGCGGATCGAAGTGCCGGGAATGCGAAAACGGGTATCGAGCCAGTCGGCGAGCGATTCCAGACGTGCCAGCTCGCGCGCGCCATCCTCATTGTCACCATCCCGGTCCATGGGCTGGCCTGGACGTTCATTCCGGTCATCAGACATCAGTCAGCGTCCGCGTTCTAGCGTCTGGCAATAATCCATACGGCGTGCACGACGCCGGGAATATAGCCGAGCAGGGTGAGCAGGATATTGATCCAGAATTGCAGACCAATCCCGACCTGCAGGAAGACGCCGAGTGGCGGCAGGAGGATTGAGAGAATGACACGTATGACGTCCATGGAAACTCCGATTGGGTTGGATGGCGCGGACTATGGAACCGAAACGAGGCGAAAATTCGCCCGCTTACTGGCTGCGCCTGCGCCACGCGGGTAAGACCAGCCGCCGCCAGGCCAGGGCAAGCCCGGTCCAGGCCAGGAAGAGCGCGGCGAGGGAACCCAGGCCGGCGAGGGTCTGTCCCCACCAGCCATAGACTTCGCCGGTATGCAGGAAGCGCAGATAGATCCGGGCCCGGCGGGCGGGGGTCTGGGTCTGTGCCGTCATGACATCGGTCAGCAGGCTGCCATCGCGGTGATCGAAGGTGAGCAGGCGTTTGCGGTCATATTGCGCACCATTGCCGGTATCGATGGTCAGCTCGACCAGTGGCGTCTGTGGCGTTGCGGGCAGGGCGATGGCGATGGTCCGCCAATTGGCGTCGACCGCGCGGGCGGCATCCAGCATGCCCTGCAGGTTTGCGACCGTCTCCGGCATTGCCTGACCGGCCGCGTCGGCATCGCCGCTAACGGCCGGGCCAGCCAGCGCCGCCGGACCGTCGCCATAGGCACGTTCAACCAGGCTCGCCGCCCAGGGATAGGAAATCACGACGCCGGAAATCACCACGGCCAGCAGCGGGACCAGGGCCCAGATCCCGAAGACATGGTGCCAGTTGTAATCGCGCGCCTTGGCGCTGGGCAGATTGTCGCGAAAGAACAGATTGAGTTTGACGAAGGACCAGCGCCACGCCCTCGGCCACCACAGATAAAACCCGCTGATCAGGATGAAGAGGAAGGCGAGGTTGGCTGCGCCGGTGATCGCCTTGCCGGTCGCCCGGGACTCGCCACTCATCGCCAGATAACGATGCAGGCTGGTGACGGCGCGGAAGAAGTCGCGCGTCGGACCGGCGGCGCTTTCAATCGTCTCGCCGCTATAGGGATTGATCAGTGTGGTCCGTCCGCGGCCGGCATTGAGCTCGACCGGGCGGGCCGGATCACGGTGATAGACCAGGGACAGCCTCGCCTGACCGGCCATTTCGCCTGCCATCAGGGCCAGCTCGTCCGCCGTCATCTGATCGCCGCTCATCGCGGCGGGGCTCAGCCTGGCTTCGGACATGCCCAGTATTTGCCGCTCATAGGTCAGCAACACGCCGGTGATCGACAGCAGGACGATGATCAGGCCGGCGGTGACGCCGACGCCGAGATGGGACCAGAAAATGATGCGGCGAAAGGACAAGCTCGGCTCCGGGCGATGCGGCTATCGGAGTCTATACGTGCAGCGATCCAGATTCGGTCGCAAGCCTGCCGGGCAGAACTGCATTTGGCCGCGTCGGCCACGGCCAGGCGGCACGTTGTGTTTTGCGGCGCGGCTGGCGCGGCCGGTTTTTGGCATCGGGAGCTCCGGGGGAAATGCGGGGCTGAAACGCCGGAGGCCCGCCCCCATCCTCAGCTATGAGGGGCGGGCGGGCCTCCGGTCGAAACGAAATTGACGGCGTGTGCTAGTAGCGGCCGCCGGCGCGGCGCTTGGTTTCCGGTGCGGCACCGCCATTGGTCGCCAGCAAATGCTTGGCAATGGCTTCGACGATCTTGAGATCGCAATCCTCGTCGCTATTGACGTAGAGATTGCCGCCCAGGATGGCTGCCGCCGATTCCGGCGCGTCGATCGCGGTCGTGGTGTGATCGGACAGCAGGCTGGCGCTGCCGGCCAGGGCAATAACCGGTTTGTCGGCGGCCAGGAAAAGCTTGATCAGCGCATGAGCACTGGCATCGAGCAGCATGGCGCCTTCGAGCAGGACCAGCGCTTCATATTCGCCCGCGTCCAGCTCAGCCGTTGTTTCGGTGATGGCGAAATTCAGTTCGGACGGGCCATTATAGCCACGCAATGCGGCCTGCTGGTCGGAGACAAGGGTCAGGCGCCGATTGTGGCGGCCGAAGGTCTCGGAAGCGTCCTGCAATTGCTGGATATTGACTTTTTCGGCGGCGAAAGCGGCGATGCGGTTGGGGCGTTGGCCATGATTCATAAGTGGAACAATCTCCTCGTGACGGTTGAGTCCGGTGGGCGGAATGAGTGGAAAATCAAGGCGATCAAATAAAGAAATTGCCAGAAAAAGCAAGAGATGCAGGTGCGTTTAAAATAATCTTCGCCGGAAAGTCAGGAAATAATACCGGAGGTTATTCAAATTCGCTTCATGAATTCAGCGGGTGCTCGCCAATCTCGATTTGTCCTGCTTCGGCGTTTTTTAGTCGACCTTGAGGGTATGTTTTCAATTGCTTCGAGCAGGCGGCAGCATAACGTCTCACCGCGCGCAGCCGTATCTCCGCGACTACGGCCGGTTGCGGGGCCCCATTGCGGCGGCGGTCAAGCGTCGCGCGGGAAATCCGGATCGTCATTCTCGTCGATCATCGGGTTGAGATCGGCGGCTGACATACTCGTTGCGGCACTCGGCGCGAAATCACCCTTGTCGATATCGGGCACCTGGCGCGCTTCGGCGCGCCGATAGAGCATGGCCAGCGCGAGGATGAAGAGTCCGGCAGCGGCAAACATGAACAGGCCGCCGACGCCGATGACGCTCATCACGCCGCCCGCCAGTGCAGGCCCGAGCATTGAGCCGGTCGCCCACAGGATCAATATCCCTGACATCATATTGGCGGCCTGGCCCGGTTCCGCCCGGTCGGCCGCATGGGCGACAGCGACGCCATAGAAGGAGAGCGAACCGGCGCCCCAGACGGCGGCCAGTGTGAAGACGACGGGCAGCGGCAATTGCATGCCGAACAGTGCGAGCAGGGCGGCTGCGAGCCCGCTGGCGGCTGCGAGCACGGCGATGACGATGCGCCGGTCCATCTTGTCGGAGACCATACCGGCGGGCCATTGCGACAGGACGGCGCCGCCAATCATTGCGGCGTTGAACATGGCCGCCATTCCGGTCACCGAATCCGGTGCCAGATCGGTGACGAAAATGGCGTAAAGCTGCAATACGGCCCCGTTGACGATGCCGGCGATGAAAGCCGCGATCACGGCCGATGGCGCCGTGTCCCAGAGCCGCATGGGCCCGAAGGGCTCGGCGCTGGGCGGTGCCGGTTCGGCCCGGCGTGTCGCCGAAACCGGGATCAGGCTGGCCGTGAACAGGGCGCTGACGATCAGGAAAGCAGCGGCGCTGCCAGGGGTGGCGAGAGCGGCGAGGAAGGGGCCGGCCATGAAGCCCAGCTTCGAGGTCACCAGATAGAAGCCCAGCACCGCACCGCGGCGCGCGGCTGGCGCAGCGCCGGCAATCCAGCTCTCGCCAGAGGCGAGCAGGCCGGCCGCACTCAAGCCGATCAGAGCCTGCATCAGCATCCACCAGGCCGGGTGGGCACTGATATACAGGCCGGCCGCCGCCAGCGAGCCACCTGCCGCAAAGGCCGCGAAGGCCCGGATATGGCCGATCTGGCGGATCTCCGCCGGTGCCAGCCGGGCGCCGACGACGAAGCCGAGGGCGTAGCTGGAGGCGATGGCGCCGATCGTCCAGGTCGAGGCGCCCTGGGCAATGAGGGTCAGCGGACCGACCACCGAGATGGCACCTGTGGCCGCCTGCAAGAGCGCCAGCGCCGCAACAATCGCTGCGATATTGCGGTATTCGTCGATCAGGTTTCCGTCATCGCCGGGTGCAGTCATCGCATTAGGCTCCTTGCGCGGGTCGCTCGGGGGCACAGGCCTTCGGGGCCGGGCCGGGCAATCAGTCCCGTTTGGCACGATCCGGGGGCAGACCACAATCGCAGGCGTGAGATTGCCTCTCCCGGCGACGGGTCAGCCGGGCTTTGCGCGTATGCCAGTCATGAATAATTCAACTCATCGAAATTTAACGGCTGTTCGGGCTTTATCGACCCACGACATGGGAGAATGCGCCATTCTTTGGAAACGCCTCGACAGGATGATCGGTGTCGATGCCGAAACCGGTTTCGATCGCACGATACGGTATCGCGTCGCCCTGGCGTTTACCGCCATCATGGTCGCCACAGCGCTGATCAATGTTGCCGTTCTCGTTCTCTCGGGCGAGGGCCGTCCCGGCATGGCCGCGCTCGGGCTGACCTCTGGTCTTGTGTTTGCGGCAACAGGCCTGGTCGGCTTGAAGCTGCGCAAGCCCAACCTGACCATCGCACTCGTCCTGGCCGTCACGATCCTGACCCTGCTGGGCGCTGTCTGGGGCAATCGGGGCGGATTTCCACCAGCCATGATCTACCTGCCGGGCATCGCTCTGGGTGTCTATGTGGCCTGGGGGTTTCGGGCAGTGGCGGCGGCGGGCGCAGTTTTTGTCGTGCTGCTGGCCGCGGTCGTGTTCGCCAGCCAGCGCCTGGCCGGCACGCCGCTGGAGGTGCTGCCGCCGGAGCTGGTGGCCGTGCTGGCCATTGTCACGGGATTTGCCACGCTCTGGGTGGTCTTTCTGGGCTCGACTTTCCGTTCGGCCATGCATGCGGCCAATGCCGATCTTGAAACGGCCAATGAGCGCCTGCACAGTGCGCTGCAGGCCGCCGAAGCCGCCAATCACTCAAAGTCCGAATTTCTCGCCATGATGAGCCATGAAATCCGCACGCCGCTCAATGGCGTTCTTGGCATGACCCGGGTCTTGCAGGGCGATGGCGAACTGACAGAGCGACAGGCGCACAGCCTCGCCGTGATCAATGAGTCCGGCGAAAACCTGCTCGAATTGCTCAATGATATTCTCGACCTGTCGAAGATCGAGGCCGACGCGATCGCGATCGAGGAAATCGAACTGGATATCGTGGCGCTGGCCGCGAGTGTCACGCGGCACTGGCAATTGCAGAGCGAAGCCAAGGGGCTCAGCCTGAACTTTGCCGATCACGATATCGCTTATCCCGCTTTACTGGGCGACCCGCTGCGGATCCGGCAGATTCTCAACAACCTGCTCGGCAATGCCGTCAAATTCACCAGTGCCGGGCAGATTACCGTGGAATTGTCGCAGGCGGCGCCCGATGCCGATGGCTGTGTCGAGACCGTCTTGACGGTCATCGATAGCGGCAATGGCATTGCGGCCGACAAGCTCGCGACCATTTTCAACGCATTCAGCCAGGCTGATAGTTCGACCACCCGCAAATTTGGCGGTACCGGGCTGGGTCTGGCGATTTGCCGCAAGCTGGCCGATCGCATGGGCGGGCGGATCAGCGTTGAAAGCGAGACAGGGGTCGGTTCGCGTTTCACCTTCGCGCTGCGCTCACACCCCGGTACGGGCATGCTGCCTGTCGAGGCCGAGGCAATTGTGCCGCCATTGCGGCCGGGCCGGCCGGTCTCGATCCTCGCCGTCGATGATGTGCGCACCAATCAACTCGTCCTGGCGGCGATGCTCGGCCAGTCCGTGCTCGGCGACGCGATCACGATCGATTGCGCCAGCAGCGGCGTCGAGGCGATCGCGGCGGCGAGTGTGACCAGTTATGATGTCATCCTGATGGACATCCAGATGCCCGAAATGGATGGCTATATGGCGATCCGGCGGCTGCGCGAGGCGCCCGCGACCGCGGCGGTGCCGGTCATTGCCGTCACGGCACTGACCTCCGAGCTGGATCGCCGCAAGCTGACCGAAGCCGGATTCTGTGACTATCTCTGCAAGCCGTTCGAGGTTTCTGCGCTGCGCCAGGCCCTGGCCCGCCAGCTGCCATCGGCCCAGCCCGCAGCAGGTCAGCGTCTCGCCAGGGGCGGGCGTTAAGGGCCAGCGCCGATCGATCAGATCTCGGCGACGATGACCTGGGGGCCTCCAGCCTTCACCGCGGCGTGCAGTGCGGCATCGAATTCGCCGGCGGTGCGAGCGCAGCGGGCCGGAACCCCGAAACCTTCAGCGAGTTTGACCCAGTCCATCTTCGGATTGTCGAGCGAGAGCATTTGCTGGGCGGCCGGCCCGGGTTCGCCGGCACCGACGCGGGCCAGCTCGAAATTGAGCACAAGATAGGAGTGATTGGCAAAGACGATATTGATGATGTTCAGGTTTTCCCGGGCCTGGGTCCACAAGGCCTGCAACGTATAGGCCGCCGCCCCGTCGCCGCACAGGGCGAAGACCTGGCGGTCGGGGCAGGCCAGGGCGGCGCCGACGGCTTGCGGCATGCCGGCGCCGATTGCGCCGCCGGTCAGGCAGAGCCAGTCATGTTTGGGGCCCGCCCCGGTCCATGGGAAGACGCCCATGCCCGACGTGGTGGCGTCGTCGCACAGCACTGAATTCTCCGGCATGTGGCGCGACATGGAGATCCCGACATATCCCGGATTGAGCGGCTCGTCGGGGAAGATTTTCGGCATTTGCGAGCGTTCCGGCGCCGGCACCGGTTCGGCGGGTCCGAGACGCTCGGCCAGCGCATTCATCGCGCCAATAATATCGTCGGCCGGGCCGCCCAGGGTGAGGGTTTGCGCGCCGTCGGGCGTGAACTCGCCGCGCTCTCCGGGATAGGCAAAGAAGGCGACCGGCGCCTTGGTCCCGGCGATCAGCAGGAGATCGCAACCGGCCAGTTCCTGGATTGCCTCGCTGCCCAGATAGCTCAGCCGTTTCGGCGAGACGCGGCCATGACCGCGGGCAATGCGCGGCACGAATGTGTCCATGAAAAGCCGGGCGCCGCTGGCGGCGGCGATCCGGGCTGCGGCCTCGAGACCCTCCTCAAGGCAGGCATCATTGCCGAGAAACAGGATGGGCGATTTCGCGGCGCTCAGGGCCTTCACGGCCGCCTCGATGCTGGCATCGCTCACCGGGCGCAGTGGCGGGAGGTCGACAGTTTCGATGACATCGGGCTCCTGGTCTGACCAGGCGCAGTCGGCGGGCAGGATCAGGCTGGCGACGCCGCGCTCGGGGCCATAGGACTGACGCACGGCCTCGACCGCCAGGGTCGAGACCTCCGATGCGGTTCTCACCGTTCCGACCCAGCGCGACATCGGCGCACACACGCCGGCGACATCGCTGGTCAATGGCGCATCGAGCGCCGCATGCGCCACGGCGTGATCGCCGACAATATTGACGACCGGCGCGAAGGCGCGGCGCGCATTATGCAGATTGGCGAGGCCATTGCCGACGCCGGGCCCGAGATGCAACAGGGTGCAGGCCGGCTTGCCGGCCATCCGCGCATAACCATCGGCGGCCCCGGTTGCGACGCCTTCGAACAGACAGAGCACGGACTTCATGCCCTCGACGCGGTCGAGGGCCGCGACCATGTGCATTTCCGAAGTCCCCGGATTGGTGAAGCAGACTTCGACGCCCTGGTTGATCAGGGTGCGGACCAGGCTTTCGGCAGCAAACATGGCGGGATCTTTCGCGTGTGAGGGATCAGAGGGGCGGGCGGCGGACGAAATCGGGGCCCAGCTCGCTCAGGCGCGTCACCCCGGTCAGGGCCAGATCGCGCTCAAGGCTGGTTGTAAGGAATTCCAGGGCGCGGCCAACACCGGCTTCGCCAGCGGCACCGAGGCCGTAGAGATAGGGACGACCGATTGCGACGGCGCGCGCACCGAGCGCCAGCGCCTTGATAATATCGGTGCCGCGCCGGATGCCGCCATCGAGGATTACCTCGGCCTGGCCATCAACCGCGTGGACGATGTCGGGCAGGGCGTCAATCGTCGCGGTCGAACCGTCGAGCTGGCGGCCGCCATGATTGGAGACCCAGACCGCATCGGCGCCGATATCGATACAGCGGCGCGCATCATCGGGGCGAACAATGCCCTTGATCGCAAACGGACCGCCCCAGACCTGTTTCATCCAGCGGGCATCTTCCCAGGTGACGGTGCGATCAAACTGACGATTGATATAGCCCATAATGCCATCGCCCTCCGGATCGGCATCGGCGAAATTGGCCGGTGTGATCTTCGGCGTGGTCAGCATGTCGAATAGATAGCGTGGACTCGCCAGGATTTGCGAGACGGTCTTGGCACTGATTTTTGGCGGTACGGTGAAGGCATTGCGCAGATCGCGTTCGCGATTGCCGGCGACCGGCACATCGACGGTCAGGATCAGGCCGGTAAAGCCGGCGGCCCTGGCGCGTTCGAGCATCGTTTCGACGACGGCGCGATCCTTCCAGACATAGACCTGGAACCATTTCGGCCCGTCGGTTTCCGCCGCAATGGCCTCGATCGAGGTCGAACCCAGGGTCGAAAGGGAATAGATCAGCCCGCTGGCGTCTGCGGCGCGAGCCACGGCCGTCTCGCCGCCGCGCGGATGGAAGAGGCGCTGGGCGGCAGTCGGTGTGACGATGATCGGGGCGGCGCAGGGCGAGCCCATCACCGTGGTCGTCATGTCGATCTTTGAAATATCGACCAGCGCCTTCCAGTTCAGCGCATAGGCGTCATAGCGCGAGCAATTGGCCCGCAGCGTCACCTCGTCATCAGCACCGCCATCAATATAGTCGAACACCATGCGCGGCAGGCGCTTTTTCGCGAGCGCGCGCAGGTCATCGATATTGTGGACGGAGTGGAGACCGGTCATGGATCGAGCCTTGCCTTCACGGCGCGCGCGGTCAAGCGACGCGATGCCGCAGAGCAGCCGTCCGCAGGGATGACGGGGCGCGATACCCAACCCGAATTGAAATCACCGGTTTCAATCACCGGCAACGCCCGCATGGCATAGTGGAGAGGCGCCGCCGACTGACCTAGAGATGAGCGCAACAGGCGGCGGGCGGCCGCGCAATTTCCAGGGCGGTATTTCATGTCATTCCTGCGTGTCTTCGTGGCGGGCGGCCTTGCGGCTGCAGCGCTCAGCGTCTCCCCGGCTGCGGCCTACGGTCCGGATGGCCACCGTATCGTCTGCGATCTGGCCTATCGCTATCTCAGCGATGAGGCTCGCACCGAGGTTGACCGGCTGGTCACGCTCGATCCGGAATTCGGGCATTTCCGCGATATCTGTTCCTGGGCCGACGAGGTGCGCGGCACGACCCATGAATTCACCCGGACCTGGCATTACATCAACCAGGACCGCAATGATCCGCAGGTCGATGCCGAGGATTGCGCCGAGGATGGCTGCATCACCGAAGCGATCAGCCTGCATGCCGGCGTCTTCCTCGACCGCGCCCGCAGTGATGATGAGCGGCTTGAAGCGCTCAAATTCCTCGCCCACTGGCTCGGCGATATCCATCAGCCCATGCATGTCTCGATCGAAGGCGATCGCGGCGGCAATGATATCGATGTGCTCTGGCGCGGCGAACGCCACACCAATCTGCACCGGGTCTGGGATAGCGAAATCATTCTCGACTATATGGGCGAACAATGGGGCTGGGCGCCGGAAGCGACGCGCTGGTCCTATTTTGCCGACGAACTGGCTTCGGAAATCCCGCTCAACGGGGTGGAGGTCATCACCCCGCTCGACCCGATCGCCTGGGCACAGGAAAGCCATGACATCGTCCGCTCGCGCGATTTCGCCTATTACTGGGCTCGCGCCGGCCAGATGATCGCGCCAGGCGATGCCTATTATGAGCGCGGTCTGCGCATCAGCCGGCAGGAATTGAAACAGGGCGGTGTCCGTCTGGCCGGCCTGCTCAACGACCTGGTTGCCGAACGTCAGCTCGCCGCATTGGGCGGTGCACCGGTCGCGGCAGCGCTGGACGACTAGAAGGACCGGGGCTGGCGCAAATTCTGCCGGTGATCGCCGTCTTGTCGCTTGTCGCATCCTGTTCACAATGGTTAACATGCTTCCCGGCGAGCCCCGTTAGCGGGCATTGCAGCCTCCGGGGGGAGATGTGTTGGATTTCGCGGACCAGACCACGGTGATTGGCGCCGGTATGGCGGCACTGATTGTGGTCTTGCTGATCGTGATCGTGAGAATGCTCACATCGCGGCGCCAGCTGGCGTCCGACGAGGATCAACTCGCCAAGCTGCGCCGCAAGCGGGCTGCCGCTTACCAGGAGGCCAAGGAGGATTATCGCCGCTATCGCGCGAAATTCGAAAAGTCCAACACCCTGCTGATCGAACTCATCCATGACCTTGGCGACGGTTTTATCGGTCGCGACAGCGCGCCACAGCAAATCGTATTCGACGAGGCCTTTGAGGCGATCGCCCTGATCCGCCAGGCCAATCCGCGCTCGAAAATCGTAATCGTCCTGCATACGCTGGGCGGTTATGCGCGTCCCGCACACATGATCGCGCTGGCGATCAAGGAGCATTTGCGCAAGGCCAAACACAATTCCAGGCGCGATCCGCACGTCATTGCCTATGTGCCCTATGTCGCCATGTCCGGCGGCGCGATGATCGCGCTGGCGGCGGAAAAGGTGGCGATGGACCCGACGGCCTCGCTCGGGCCAATCGACACAATTTATGGCGGCTTCCCGACCGAGGCCTATCGCGACCTGCTTGAACAAAAAGGGCCGCTGGCGACCCAGGACGTCCTGGTCATGCTGGCCCATGAGGCGGAGAAATATGATCGCTATTCCGATCGTATTGCCCGCGAAATCGTCCATGCCAATCACAAGGCCGAGGACAAGGATCCCGATTTCCTGGCCGATTACCTCTCGTCCGGAAAACTGTCGCATAGCGAGGCGATTTCGCCGGATGCGGCGCGCAAGCTCGGGATGAATGTCGTAACCAAGATCCCGTCCGACATTTACGGGCTGGTCGATGCCCGCATCCGGATGATCCACACACGGCTGGAATATGAAGAGCGCCGCAGCGCCTCGGGCGATAACTCGTCCGGTGAGGGCGAGGAGGCCGACAAGGCGATCGAGCGGGCGATCCGCGAAAGCCTGCGTGGCGGGGTCCGCCTCTGATCCGGGCCGTTGGCTGTTATTGGGACTTGAACCGGCACGCTGCGCACCTGACTTATCCGGTGTCAGCTAGGGATGCCCCAGATGAGTGAAAAGTCCGAAATCTACGCAGATGTCCGCAAGCAGATCGCCTCGGTGATCGCCGGCGAGACCAGCGTGACGGCGCGCTATGCGACCGCAGCCTGTCTGCTGCGCGAGGCCTTCGGGGCGCGGTTTTTCTGGACCGGGTTTTATGTCGTCGACCCGCTCAAGCCGACCGAACTGGTGGTCGGTCCCTATCAAGGCACGCTGGGTTGTCTGCGCATTCCGTTTGGACGGGGCGTGTGCGGCGCGGCCGCCGCGACCGGCGAAACCCAGCTCGTCACCGATGTCCACGCCTTTCCCGGCCACATCGCCTGTGACAGCCGCTCGAATTCGGAAATTGTCGTGCCGGTGTTCGACCGCGCTGGCGCGCTGGTGGCGGTGCTCGATATCGATTCGACGGAGTTCGGTGCCTTTGACCTTGAGGACAAGGCCGGGCTCGAAGCGATTTGCGGCGATCTCCTGACCGCCTAGTTTCATCAATGTCCGCGCGACAGGACGGCAGGCGACCAGGCGAAGCCTGACGGCGCGCTGTGCCGTATCCATTTTCGGAAAATATGGGTGGCGGCCCGATCTGCTTGGGGCAAGGAGGCCGCCACCCGGCCCGCTTTTGGGGAGCGGGATTGTGTTGCGCCGTGCCGGACGGTCCGGATGCGGTGAGAATAAGTTCGTTGAAAATTAATTCAATGAAAATATTTTCAGACGCTGGTTGTGCATGAAGTGAGATCCGGGCTTGGCCGTGACGCGCAAGGAAATGAAGGATGCGACGCGGCAAAGGCTGCTCAGCGCCGGTGCCAAGGTGTTTGCCGCCGATGGTGTGCAGGGGGCACGCATCGCCGACATTGCCCGCGAAGCCGAAGTCGCGATGGGCACGCTCTACACCCATTTTCCTGACAAGGACGCGCTGTTCCGTGAGTTGATTCGCGCCGGCAAGGTGATGGTGATCGAAGGGCTGGTCCTGGCCCGCCAGTCCTCCCCCACACGCGCCGGGCGCGATCGCGCCGCGATGGAGGGCGTGGTTGCTTTCGCCCAGGTCTATGGGCCGTTCTTCCGGCTTCTGCTCTCTCGTGGCGCCGGCGACCCGATGCAGCGCGAAGTGGTTGATGCGATCGCTGACTTGCGTGTGCCTGAACTGGAGGAGGGACAGGCCGAGGGCTGGATCCGCCGTGATCTCGACCCGAGAGCCGCAGCGCGCTGCGAAGTCGGGGCCGTGTTTCACCTGCTCGACTGGTGGATTGATAATCCGGACCTGTACACGGCTGAACAAATTGTCGACCAGCTTTGCATTGTCCGGCGGTTTGGCGTTGAGGGGGCCGGAGCGCTCACTGACGGGGGCAACTTGCCGCCGTCCCCGGCTGCGGGCAGCATGGCATCATGACACAGACCGGCCGTATTCGCCTTGGTGACAAGGATATTCCCTATGCGCTGCGCCGCAGCACACGCCGCACGATCGGCTTCGTCATCAACCGTGATGGCTTGAGTGTGACGGCGCCGCAGCGCGTCAGCGTCCGCGATATCGAGGCGGCACTGCAGGAAAAGTCGCACTGGATCCTGGGCAAGCTCGCCGCTTGGGCCGAGCGGCCGCACCAGCGTGAACTCGCCTATGTGACCGGTGAAACCCTGCCCTGGCTGGGCGGTGAGCTCAAACTCCAGGTCGAGCCGCGCGGCATCCGTACGACTTTGCGCCGCGATGGTGACCGGGTCCTGGTCACCGTCGACCCGGAAGCGAGCGGCGAACTGCGTCGGCGCGCGATCGCCAGCGCCTTGATGCGGCACTACAAGCGCGAAGGTGAGCACTTCATGCGGCCGCGAGTCGAGGCCTTTGCAACCCGACTCGAGCGGCCGGTACGCAAAGTGGTGATCCGCGATCAGAAGCGCCGCTGGGGTTCGTGCGCGCCGGACGGCACCATCCGCCTCAACTGGCGCCTGATGGGCTTTCCCGAGAACCTTGTGGACTATGTCTGCGCCCATGAGGCGGCGCATCTGGTCGAGCACAATCACTCGCCGGCCTTCTGGAAGACCGTTGAACGCATCATGCCGGACTGGCGGATTCACCGTGATGAAATGCGCCGCGCGGCGGATCTGTGGACCTGGGTATAAGGCAGAAGCGGCCTCGCCCTTGCGTTGAAATCGCTGTTCATATTTGTTAACCAACTGGTTAGCTAAGGAAACTACACTGGCTGCAGGGGGATAGGCCAATGTCGGATGATTTCGCATACACACTCAGCATGGTCTCTAATGAGAGGGTGTTATCGATACAGCTTCATGGCGGTTGCCATCTCGAGGCGACGCTGGTCTCGCTGCGTACGCTTGCGGAGACCTTGTCAAATAACCCGATCGAAGGCTTGTTGATGGATTACAACAAGTATGAACTGACCTTCGAGATGGATGATTTCTCGAAAGTTGCCGACGTCTACTGCACGGAATTCCCCGACCGGTTTCCGGTCGCATTCGTCTATAAGGAAAGCCAGGTCGGGCGCGCCATCTACATGACCCGCCGGCTGGAAGAGACGGGCCGTCCCAGCCGCGCTTTCGAAACTTCGGACATGGCCCTGGCCTGGCTTGAAACCCAGCTCGTCCCGCGCGCCTTGCCGCCCGCCGGCGGCGCGGGGCAGCCGAATGACAGTCTGGGATCAGCCGGCTAGCCGCGGGCGTTTCCCCGGGCGGCGATCATGGCATTTGCGCCGCACCACACCCATATCAAACCCAGGATACACCACCCGCGCGGTTCGCGCTCGATACCCGTCTATTCCCGGTGACTTGCCATGACTGACACATTTCACATCATCTGCCCGGCCTGCCAGGCGAAGAACCGCATTCCGACGGTAAGGCGCTCCGCCAGCCCCACCTGCGGCGCGTGCAAGGCACCACTGTTTCCGGATGCACCGTTCGAGCTCGATGAAGCCAGGCTCAACAAACATCTGAAGCATGACGAAGTGCCGCTGCTGGTGGATTTCTGGGCGCCCTGGTGCGGCCCCTGCAGGACGATGGGGCCGATGTTCGCGGATGCTTCGCGGCAGATGTCACCAGCGCTACGCTTTGCCAAGCTCGATACCGAGCAGAACCAGAGTGTTGGCAGCCGCTTCCAGATCCGCGGCATTCCGCTGATGATCCTGTTTAGCAAGGGCAGGGAAGTCGCCCGGCATGCCGGCGCCATTAATGCCGACCAGATCGTCAGCTGGGTGAGGCAGAGCCTGGAGGGCTAGCTGGCAAGCGGGGGGCTATTTGCCTCGCCCCCATGGCAATCGCGGACCATCGGCCCCATCTACACACCAAGATCCAATCTGCCCGATCCTCCCCGATCTGACCTCGTGCGCTGCAGCCGCGTTGCCCAATGCGCGCCGGTCGGTTAAAGGGAGCCCAGCTTTTACCCCCTTTACCGAAGAGACCGTCCGCCCATGTCCGCCTATCAATATGTCTTCCATATGGACAAGCTGTCCAAGACCTATCCCGGTGCCTCCAAGCCGGTGTTCGAAAACATCTCGCTCCATTTCCTGCCCGACGCCAAGATCGGTGTCGTCGGCGTCAATGGTTCGGGCAAATCCACCCTGCTGAAGATCATGGCCGGTATGGATACCGAATTCGGTGGCGAAGCCTGGGCCGAAAAGGGCGTGCGCGTTGGCTATCTGGCGCAGGAGCCGCATCTCGACGACAACAAGACCGTCTGGGAAAACGTCATTGAAGGTTCGGCGGCCAAGAAGCTGATCGATGATTTCAACGCCATCTCCATGAAACTCGCCGAGGATTATTCCGACGAGCTGATGGAAGAAATGAACACGCTGCAGGAAAAGATCGACGCTGCCGATGCCTGGGACATTGATTCCAAGATCGAAATGGCGATGGACGCGCTGCGTTGTGCGCCCGCCGACTGGGGTGTCAAGGATCTCTCCGGTGGTGAACGCCGCCGCGTCGCGCTGTGCCGCCTTCTGCTGTCCGAACCACACATGCTGCTGCTCGATGAGCCGACCAACCACCTCGATGCCGAGTCGGTGGCCTGGCTGCAAAACTATCTCGAGAAATTCGCCGGCGCCGTTCTGGTCGTGACCCACGACCGTTACTTCCTCGACTCGATCACCACCTGGACGCTCGAGCTCGATCGCGGCCGCGGCGTGCCCTATGAGGGCGGCTATTCGTCCTGGCTGGAACAGAAGACCAAGCGCATGGCCCAGGAAGGCCGGGAGAAATCGGCCAAGGAGCGCGCCCTGGCCCGCGAGCTGGACTGGATCCGCTCCTCGCCGAAAGCCCGTCAGGCCAAGTCCAAGGCCCGTATCCGCTCCTATGAGGAGCTGCGCGAAAAGGCCGAACGCGCCGATGTCTCGCACGCCACAATCAATATCCCGCCTGGCCCACGCCTTGGCGGAGTTGTGGTCGAGGTCGAGGGCCTGAAAAAGGGTTATGGCGACAAGCTTCTGATCGATGGGCTGGAATTCAAGCTGCCGCCGGGCGGCGTCGTCGGCGTGATCGGCCCCAATGGTGCCGGTAAATCGACCCTGTTCCGCATGATTATCGGCCAGGAAACCCCGGATGAAGGCTCGATCCGCCTCGGCGAGACCGTCAAGCTGGGCTATGTCGACCAGTCGCGCGACAAGCTCGACCCGAAGAAGACCGTCTGGGAAGAGATTTCCGAGGGCAATGACATGCTCAATCTCGGCAATCGCGAAGTGCCGAGCCGGGCCTATGTCGGGGCTTTCAACTTCAAGGGCGGCGACCAGCAGAAAAAAGTCGGCCTGCTCTCAGGCGGTGAACGCAATCGCGTCCATCTCGCCAAAATGCTCAAAGAGGGCGGCAATCTGCTCCTGCTCGATGAGCCAACCAATGATCTCGACGTCGAAACCCTCTCGGCCCTTGAAGAAGCGCTGGAAATCTATCCCGGCTGCGCCGTGGTCATTTCCCACGACCGCTTCTTCCTCGACCGTATCGCCACCCACATTCTCGCCTTTGAAGGCGATAGCCATGTGGAATGGTTTGAAGGTTCCTTCTCCGATTATCTCGAAGACAAGAAGCGCCGCCTCGGCGCCGATGCGGATATTCCGCACCGGATCAAATTCCAGAAATTTGGTCGCTAGGCTGCGCCGAACCAATCGCAATCAATCGAGGCCCGGCACTAATGCCGGGCCTTTTTTGTATCAGGTCCGGTCCGTCTCAAACGATGCCGGGTCGACCGGCGAGCCTCGAGCCAAACCAGCCGTCGATTCAGTCTTCGCCCAGCATATTGAGGAGGGCGGTCAGCTGCTCCTCGCCGGCATGTGGCAGCAGGATGTCCGGTTGCACAGGGCTGGAGGACGCCTCGCCCGAAGCGCGCCAGAAGATGTAGAGCGGTGATCGTGCTTCGAAACCGGTTTGCGGCAAGGTGAATCGCTGGACCTGACCCGTTTGGTTGGCGGCGCCTTCGGTGGGCAGTCCGGCGATCCGGCCGATTTGAAAGTCCTGTACTATGTTCGCAAAGACAATGCCTTGCGAATAGGTGTCTGGACCGATCAGGACGATGATCTCCCCGGAAAACCGATATTCGAGACCGGCCGGCGGCTCGACCCATTGCGGGAAGGGCAGATGCACCACCTGGCCCAGTTCGGCACCGGGGATGCGGGCGATATTTTCCGGTGCGATCCGCGCTGTAATCGCCGAGGTCGGCGTGTAGCGATCCTCCGTCAGATAGGCGAGCAGCCGGTCCGAGAGCTCCCGGGCACCGCCGCCGTTTTCCCGGATGTCGATGATCAATCGCTCGCTATCCCGGGCAGCGATGCGTGCAAAGGCGTCAGTCAGAAACGTGTTGAATGTTTCAAATCGGGCGAGATCGAATGTCCGTACCGAGAGGATAGCGCTGTGGTTCCGGAACTCGACCGAGAATGCCGCACCATCTTCCCCCGGGCGGTCGGTCTGGGGGGTATAGGAATGGCTAAACCTGTTTCCCGCGATACCCTGAAGCTCGATCTGGTTGAAGCGGGTCCGGCCCGACCAGAAGGCGAGATATTCGGCAAACCGCAATTGGAGTATGCGTTCGCGCAAGCTGTCCGTTTCGCCGCGGATGTGGGGCAGGACGTTCGCGATCATGGCGTCGATATCGATGCCATCGACAGTGACGACCCGTTCGCCGGGCCGGAGCCCGCTCTCCGGTGCGATTGCCGCGCCGATCCAGGCGTGACCGTCCCGGATTTCAACCGGCGGGAAGTCTGCGTCCGGGAAGGACGGAATTGCCAGACCGGTATGGGCATCGGCATAGACCGGATTGAGCCTCGAGAGCGCCATCCACGCCTCCAGCGGACTGTATTGACCGGTCAGGCTATTGCCCAACGCCTCGACTTGCCGGTCGAGCTCGGCGGTATCCGCCGAGTGGGCCAGATCGGGGTGGGTCGACCGAAGCCAGTCCTGCCAGGCAGTCAGATCAATGCGCAATTGATCAGCGGTGAAACTCGGCTCCCGGCCCGGTGCCGGTTGCGCGACGGCACAGCCTGCCAGGCCGATTGCGAACGCCGCGCCCAGGGCGCGAATCAGTATCTGCGATGCGCGGGGTAGATTCATGGGTGCATTCCTTTCACTGGTACGTTACTGGTATCGGTTATAGCGCAATATTATTCACGTTACCAGTAACGTTGTTCTGATCGGGGCCGGCTATGAAAGACTTCCAGGATATCGCCCACGGGAAATATGCACCGGGCTTTTTCGGTTTGCTCGCGCTACGGGTCGTCGGTGACATTGAGGCCGATGGTGGCATTTTGATGCGTCGATTGGGCCTCGCCGTTCCGCCGCGGTCTGTCTCAGCCTTGTTGCTGCTGGCCGATGGCCCGCTGAGCGTGACCGAAATCGCGCAGCAGGTGGGCATGACCCATGCGGCTGTGATCAAGAATGTCAGAAAGCTGCTCGAGCTGGGCTTGGCCGAACGCGGCGAGGACGAACACGATGACCGGCGCAAACCCCTGCATTTGACGGCGGCGGGTGTCGAACGGGCCGCAGCCGTGGCGCGCTTCATGCGCGAGGCGGCAAACGTCTACCAGGCTCTGTTTGACGAGATCGGGATCGATATGTTCGAAGGCATGACTCGCATGGAGCAAGCGCTCAAACGCAAGAGTTTTGCCGCTCGCTTCAATTTGCCGGATGCGGAAACACGCTAGATCCGGCTCGCCGCAAACGGTGCCGGATCGACCGGCGGCTCCTCGCCATCAATCAGGGCGGCCAGCAATCCGGCCGATCCCATCGCCTGCGTCCAGCCCAGATGGCCGTGTCCGGTTGTCAGCCACAGGCCCCTGGCGCGGGTCTCGCCGATAAAGGGGCGGCCATCGGCGCTCATCGGCCGGAAGCCGGCCCAGGCGTTGATCTCGCCGGTCAGCAGGCGATCGGCAAATTGTGGATAGATGGCGCGCACCAGGGATTTGAGGTTTTCCACCCGTTCCGGCCGCAAGCGCCTGTCATTGCCGGCAATCTCAGCCGTGCCTGCAACCCGTAAGCGGTCACCCATCGGCGTGACGATAGCGTGCAATGCCTCGTCGCAGACGGGAATGGCGGGCCGGGTCTGGAGGTCGGACATATCAAGGGTGAGTGAGTAGCCCTTCACCGGCCGTACCGGCAGATGCAGGCCGAGCGGCTTTAGCAGCGACCAGGCCGTGTGACCGGCGGCGATAATGATGGTGTCGGCCTCGATCTCCTCGGTCTCGGTGCGCACGCCCACGACCTGGCCGCCGCGATCCATCAATTCGATGACGCGGGTCCCCCATTCGAAACTCACCCCGGCAGCCTCTGCGGCGGCGGCCAGGCCCTTGGTAAATCGGTGGGCATCCCCGGATTCATCGTCGGGATAGTGGATGGAGCCGGCGATCTCATCGGCGATCGCGGTCAGGCGCGGTTCCAGTGCCAGCGTCCCGGCGCGGTCGAGAACGCGGTAATTCAGACCCAGGGGCACGAGTCGGTCGGCCGCAAGGACCGCGGCATTGATGCCAGCCTGGTTGCGGCAAAGCTTCAGCGTTCCGGATTTGAGATTGTCGAATTCCAGTCCCAGCTCATCGCGGACGGCCTGGGTCTCGGCAAGACTATAGCGGGCGAGGCCGAAATTGGCCTCGCTGGCGGCGATATGGCGCGCACGGGTGGAATTGCGCAGGAAGCGCAGGCCCCAACCAATCAGACCGGGCAGGGGCGCCAGCCGCAATTTCATCGCGGCGTGCGGATCGAACAGCGAGGCGAGCAATTGCCAGGCGACGCCGGGCTGGTTCCACGGCTCCGGCTCCGAGGGCGTCAGTGCGCCGGCATTGGCAAAACTGGTCTCCAGGCCGGGCCCGACCAGGGCATCGAGGACGGTCACCGAATGACCATGCCGGGCAAGTGTCCAGGCGGCGCTGACCCCGGCCAGTCCGGCTCCGACAATGATGATCTCGCGGCGTCTCACATCGCTCTCCAGGGCGCGGGCTACATGCTGCCTTTGAACTTCGGCGCGATGCGGATAAAAGCAAGGGACATTCCGCACTTACGGGCAAGAAATTCATGGATGCACTGGTCACACAGCTCAAGGCAATCGCCGAACCGACGCGTTTGCGTGTGGTTTCGCTGCTGTCGCGCGGTGAATTGACCGTTTCCGAACTTGTGCATGTGCTCGGGCAGAGCCAGCCACGTGTCAGCCGGCATCTCAAGCTTTTGACTGATGCGCGCCTCGCCGAACGCCTGCCCGAAGGCGCCTATGTTTTCTATCGCCTGACCGAGACGGGTGGCGGCCGGCGCCTGGCGGAGATTCTTGGCGAGCTCTTGCCCGAGAGTGATCCGGTCCTGACGCGCGATATTGCCCGGCTTGAATCGATCAAACAGGCCCGCGCGCTCGCTGCCCAGACCTATTTCGAGAGCGTGGCGGATGACTGGGACCAGATCCGGCGTCTGCACCTGGCCGATGCTGAAGTCGAAAAAGCCATGCGCAAGCTGGCCGGGCCCGGCCCCTTCGATCTGATGATCGATGTCGGCGTTGGCACGGGCCGCGTGCTCGAGCTGTTCGCGGATCGGGTCAAACGCGGCATTGGCGTCGACATCAATCACTCCATGCTCAATGTCGCCCGGCTTAATCTGGCCAATGCCGGCCTGAATAATTGCTCGGTCCGCCATGCCGATGTCGGCGCACTACCTTTCGAGAACGCGGCCGCCGACCTCGTCACCGTGCACCAGGTCCTGCACTATCTCGACGATCCCGCCGGCGCCGTCGCCGAATGCGGCCGTCTGCTCAAACCCGGCGGCCATCTCCTGATCGTCGACTTCGCGCCGCACCAGCTGGAAACCCTGCGCGAGGATCATTATCACCGCCGTCTCGGCTTCTCCGACGAGGAAATGCAAACCTGGATCGAAGGCGCCGGCCTGAAGCTGGCGCATCAGACCTCGCTGCACCCCGATGAGCCCAGCGGCCTGCTGACGATGAAGATCTGGGTGGCTGTGCCGAGCGAATAGCGCCGGGACACGGTCCGGCGTCCAGCCGGTGCGTGTCCCGACTGAGTGCGCGCACCACCCAAGTCGGGACATGCACCTGTTTCTTTGAAACAGGACCACGTCCGGGGATTAATCCTCAGGTTGTAATTTTTCACTTTCGCGTTAAAATGCGCTATGCCCCGCAAGGCCCGCCATGTCCTGCCGCATTATCCCCACCACGTGACCCAGCGCGGCAATCGGCGCCAGCCTACCTTTTTCCAAGACTCCGATTACCGGCTCTACCTTGAGCTGATGCAGCAAGCCTGCTCGGCGCGTGGGGTGTTGTGCTGGGCTTATTGCCTGATGCCCAATCACGTCCACCTCGTGCTGGAACCACCCGAGGAGGGGGCATTGGCGGCAACGGTGGGCTGGGCGCATCAGGCCTATTGCCGCGCCATCAATCGCCGCGAAGGCTGGACTGGGTCCCTGTGGCAGGGTCGGTTTTCCTCCTGCGCGATGGATGAGACGCATGCGCTGGTAGCGGTACGCTATGTCGAGCTCAATCCGGTTCGTGCCGGGCTGCGTCGGCGGGCGCAGGAGTGGCAGTGGTCGAGTGCGGCCTCGCGCGTCTTTGGCCTCGAAAATCGCTTGCTGTGCAGGCCGCCAATACTGCGCGGGATTCGGGATTGGCAAGCCTATCTCGACACCGGTTTGACGGCAGCGCAGGAAGCGCAACTGGGCTATTTCACTCAGAGTGGCCAGCCAATGATGGATGCCGCGTCACCGGGACATGCTCCGGCTTCGCCGGTGCGTGTCCCGACTCGGTGACAGGCAATGCACAGCGGGACACGCGATGATTCCCCAAGTCGGGACACGCACCTGCCCTGCGGGACAGGACCATGTCCCGTTCTCCGCTTGGCTCCCCGCATCTTTCTGCTAAGACCGATCCGTGTTTGATCGCGACGCTTGAGAGAGACAAATGGACAAGACATTCCAGCTCGGTTGGGAAGAGTGGGCGGCATTTCCCAAGCTGGGGCTGCCGGCGGTGCGGGCCAAGGTTGATACCGGGGCGCGGACTTCGGCGCTGCATGCGGTCTCGGTCGAGCCTTTCGGGCCGCTCGACAAGCCGCAGGTTCGTTTCATCATGCACCCGGTGCCGGACAAGCCGGAGATCGAGGTTGTCTGTTCGGCGCCTGCGGTCGATCGCCGTGAAGTGACCTCCTCGAATGGCGAGCGTGAATTGCGCTGGGTGATCGAGACGCCGATGAAGATTGGCGAGCGCACCTGGCCGGTCGAGCTGACCCTGACCAATCGCGAATCCATGACCTATCGCATGCTGCTCGGACGCCAGGCGATTGGCGAGGACATGATGGTCAGCCCGGGCCAGTCCTGCGCCCAGGGCGCGCTATCCTACGAACTCTACAAGGATTTCCCGCGTCGCCGGCCGGTCAAGCGGCCGCTGCGTGTCGCCATCCTGACGCGGGAGCCGAATAACTACTCCTCCCAGCGCCTGAAGGACGCCGCCGAGACGCGCGGCCATGTCGTCGAGATGATCAATACGGCGCGCTGCACCCTGGCGCTCGATGCCGCTGATCCGCGGGTATTCTATGACGGCAAGCCGCTGCCGGCCTATGACGCCATCATTCCGCGCATCGGGGCTAGCATGACCGGCTATGGCATGGCGGTGCTGCGGCAATTCACCATGATGGGGGCCTATTGCCTCAATTCGGCCGAGGCGATCGGGGCCTCGCGCGACAAGCTCTATGCCCACCAGGTGCTGGCGCGCGAGGGCATTGCCATGCCGGTGACGGCCTTTGCCCATTCGCCGAAAGACACGAATAATCTCATCGCCCATGTCGGCGGTGCGCCGCTGGTGGTGAAACTGTTGCAGAGCACGCAGGGTCGCGGTGTCGTGCTGGCCGAGACCAAGAAGGCGGCGGAATCGGTGATCGATGCCTTCCGCGGCCTCGAGGCCAATTTCATCGTCCAGGAATTCGTCAAGGAAGCCGGCGGCGCCGATATTCGCTGCTTCATCGTCGGCGGCAAGGTGGTCGCGACCATGATGCGCCAGGGCGAGGCGGGCGAGTTCCGCTCCAATCTGCATCGCGGCGGCTCGGCGACCAAGGTCAAGGTGAGCAAGGACGAACGCCTCTCCGCGCTGCGCGCCGCCAAGGCGCTGGGGCTGTCTGTCGCCGGTGTGGATCTGCTGCGATCCTCGGTGGGGCCGAAAATCCTGGAAGTGAATTCCTCGCCCGGTCTGGAGGGCGTCGAACGCACCTCGGGCAAGGATGTCGCCGGCATGATCGTGGAATATATCGAGGACCATGTGCGCCCGATTGCCCGCAAGACGGTGCGGCGCAAGAAGGCGGTAGCGGCGAAGGCTGCGGCGGACACTGCGTCCTGATCGGCTGATGGCGGACCGGCCGGGGGGAGCGGGCCCGCTATATCAGGGCTGAAATCCGGGCAGGCCCGCCCCTGGGGGAGAGCGGCGGACCTGCCCGTTTTCATCAACCGGCCGGAATAATGACCTGGTCGACGACGTGGATGACACCATTCGAGGTCAAGATATCGGCCTGCACCACATTGGCATTGCCGACCCGGACACCATCTGTTGCATCGATGGCGAGCATCGAGCCTTGCACGGTCTCAACCGAAAGGGTCTGGCCGGCCAGCTGGTCCGAGGTCACGCGGCCGGGGACGACATGATAGGTCAGGAGGCTGGCAAGCTCGGCCTGGTTTTCCGGCAGGAGAAGGCGTTCAACTTCGCCCGCGGGCAGGGCAGCGAAGGCTGAGTCCAGCGGTGCGAAGACCGTGAACGGACCCTCGCCCTTGAGCGTGTCGACAAGACCGGCGGCCTGGACGGCAGCGACCAGCGTGCCGAACTGGCCGGCGGCAACAGCCGTGTCGACGATATCGGTCTGGGTCATGGCGGCATGGCCATGATGGTCCATCTTGGCCGAGGCCGGAGTGCCGGCGAAAGCCGGGGCAGAGAAGGCGGCGGCTGCGACGGCAGCCAGGGCAATGAGACGCATGGTTGCGCTCCCGTTCTTGAGACAAAGGGGACCGCCGGTGGCCACCGGCGGTTTTGATGACTGGGTCTCATGCATGTGACAGACGGGGTTACGCCAGCGCCGCACGAACGGATGAGTTTCTGTCGGATGTTTAATGTTGCGGGCCGGCCGGGCACTCAAGCCGTCCACGACGCCGGCCAGCCCGTCGCCTGTCACTGACTGTCATGCCTGCAGCGCCTGCCAGGACGCGTTCACGCACGGCCAGGGGCGGCGGGCCGGGTGAGGGCGGAAAATTGGGATGGGGCCGACAATGTCACAGAGAGCGCGAAATCCCTGTGATCATAACCCGCCGGGCCCTGGGGGGATAAGCCTGTTCTGAGACAAAGGCGCCAGGCACCATATTTTCGGAGGTGGCCAATTTTCCCCGACAAACCGCCACAAAGCGTCATTCCAGCGCAGGCTGGAACCCAGTTCATGGAGCGCAAAGCTTTGATGGATTGACGCTTATGGGATTCACGATGGCGTGTGAATCTGGGTTCCAGCCTGCGCTGGAATGACGATTATTTGTGCGTTTGGTGATGGATAAGTCGCGGATACACAGTCCAAACCGCACATCACCCTCCCCCGGAGGAGCGAAGCGAATTCCGGGGGAATAGTTCTTGGGTTTTATTCAAGAAATGCCCCGAGCGGCCAGACCCCGCCCTGAAAACCATGCCGGGATCCGGCCAGACTGGCAAGGATTTCAGGGATGGCTCCGCCCGGCGCGGGGCGTGACCCCGTTTTTTTGGGTTGCCCGGGACATGGTCCGGCTTCGCCGGTGCGTGTCCCGACTTGGTGAGAGGCAATGCGGAACGGGTCACGCGATGACTACCCAAGTCGGGACACGCACCTGCTTCCTTGAAGCAGGACCATGTCCCGTTGGGGCTTGGCTTAGCCCTTCCCATACCCGCCACCGCCCGGCGTCCTGACCTCAACACTATCCCCCGGCTCAACATCGATCCGGAACAGACCAGGCAGGGCTTCCGTCTCCCCGCCCGCCCGCGTCACACTCTGCTCGCCGCGCGCGGCATCGCCGCCGCCCGCCAGTCCAAACGGTGCTTCCTTGCGGCGTGAGGAGAGGAGGGCGACTTCCATCGCTTCCAGGAAGGTGAGTTTGCGGTCACTGCCATCGCCGCCGGGGAATTGGCCCGCGCCGCCGGATCCGGGGCGGATCCTGTGATGTTCGAGCCGCACCGGAAAGCGCCGTTCGAGCACTTCCGGGTCGGTCATGCGTGAATTGGTCATGTGGGTGTGGACGGCCGAGAGGCCGGCAAAGCCGTGGCCCTCATTATTGATGCCGGCACCGGCGCCGCCGCAAATGGTCTCGTAATACTGGTGGCGCGCATTGCCGAAGGTGAGGTTGTTCATCGAGCCCTGGCTGGCGGCGAGCCGGCCGGTGGCGCCGAACAGGGCGTCGACGATCAGTTGGCTGGTCTCGACATTGCCGGCGACCACGGCGGCGGGCGGTTTCGGGTTGAGCAGGCTGCCTTCCGGGATGATGAGTTCGAGCGGTTTCAGACAGCCCTCATTGAGCGGAATGGCATCGCCGACCAGACAGCGGAAGACATAGAGCACTGCGGCGCGGGCGACCGATGAAGGCGCGTTGAAATTGCTCGGCCGCTGCGGCGAGGTGCCGGTGAAATCGACTATCGCCGAGCGTTCCGCCCGATTGACGCGGATGGCGACGCGGATCTCGGCCCCGTCATCGAGCTTGACGCTGTGCTCGCCATCGCTCAGCGCATCGATCACCCGGCGCACGGCGCGTTCGGCATTGTCCTGGACATGGCACATATAGGCCTTGACCACATCGAGCCCGTTATCATCGACCAGGCGGCGCAGCTCGTCAGCACCCTTGGTGCAGGCGGCGAGCTGGGCCTTGAGGTCGGCGATATTCTGGTCCGGATTGCGCGCCGGCCAGGGCTTGGAGGCGAGCACGGCGCGGGTCTCGGCCTCGAGGAATTTTCCGCCGGCCATGATCTTGATATTGCGAAATTGCACGCCCTCTTCCTCGATTGAGGTCGAGAAGGGCGGCATGGAGCCCGGCGCGATACCGCCGACATCGGCATGGTGTCCGCGCGAGGCGACGTAGAAGATGCGCTCGCCGGTGGTCTCGTCATGGACGGGCGTGACGAGGGTGATGTCGGGCAGATGGGTGCCGCCATCATAGGGGGCATTCACCGCGACCGCATCACCGGCCGCAAGGTCCGGATGGGCCTCGGCGGCGGCGCGCACGCTGGCCGACATGGAGCCGAGATGCACCGGCATGTGCGGGGCGTTGGCGACGAGGCCGCCTTCCGCGTCGAACACGGCGCAGGAGAAATCCAGCCGCTCCTTGATATTGACCGAATGCGCCGTGCGCTCCAGCGCCAGCCCCATTTGCTCGGCGACGCTCATGAAGCGCTTGTTGAAGAGTTCCAGACGGATCGGGTCGAGCGCGGTGTCCGCAGTCTCGGCGGCGAGGGCTTCGGTGCGGGTGAGTTTCAGCGTGCCCTCAGGCAGGCGGCTCGCCGACCAGCCGGCATCGATCACGATGGTGGAATTGGGATCCATCACCAGGGCCGGTCCGGCGGCCTCCGCGCCAGCACCAAACTGGTCGAGCCGGTAGAGCGGCGTCTCGCGCCATTGGCCGCGATCGAACACCTGCACGGAAGCGATGGCCTGCGGCGCCGACGTCTCTTCACTCATCGCAATCGACCAGCCGCGTGCGCCGGGCGGATCGGCTTCGGCCTCGACCATCACGGATTCAATCATCAGCGCCGCATCGGGCGCAAAGCCGAACAGGCGTTTATGGGCCGCGGCGAAATTGGCCTGCATCGCTGCGGGCTCGTCGACGGGCACCGGCAGGCTGGTGTCGGAGCCCTGCACGCGCAGGCGCCATTCGGTGCGGGTGCGGATCTGATCGCTGGCGAAGCCTTCGGCGGTCAGGCGGGCAGTGACATCTTTGGCCAGATCGGCGGCGAGGGCGCGGGCCGTCTCGATCCCGGTCGCGAAATCCTGCTCGACGGCGGCCAGCTTGGTCTGGCGGATCTCGGCGAGACCGATGCCCAGCGCCGAGAGCAATCCGGCATAGGGGTGGATCAGGACAGAGGTCATGCCCAGCGCATCGGCGACCTTGCAGGCGTGCTGCGCCCCGGCGCCGCCAAAGGCGGCCAGTGCATAGGCGGACGGGTTGACGCCCTGACCGATGGAGATCTGCTTGATCGCCTGGGCCATGCTCTCCACGGCGACGGCGAGGAAGCCCTCGGCGGCCGCTTCCGGGCTGTCGAGCTGCATGGCATCGGCCAGTGTCTGCAGCGCGGCGCGGCTGGCCTCGACATCGAGCGGTGAGGCACCGTCCTCGCCGAAGACGAGCGGGAACCATTCGGCCTGCACCCGGCCGAGCACGATATTGGCATCGGTCACGGCGGCCGGTCCGCCGCGGCCATAGCCGGCGGGGCCGGGCATGGCGCCAGCGCTCTCCGGGCCGACGCGGGCGCGTTCGCCGTCGAAGGTGAGCAGGGAGCCGCCACCGGCGGCGACGGTGTGCACAGCCATCATCGGTGCGCGCAGGCGATGTCCGGCGACCAGGGTTTCCTGGACGCGCTCGAAGGTCTCGCCATCAAAGCGGGAGACATCGGTCGAGGTGCCACCCATGTCGAAACCGATCACCTTGGGATGCCCGGCGGCGAGGGCCGTCTTGGCCATGCCGACGACACCGCCGGCCGGGCCGGACAACACCGCGTCGCGGGCGTGGAAACCGGCCGCCGGCGCGAGCCCGCCCGATGACTGCATGAAGTAGAGCGGCGTGCCCTCCAGCCCGGCATCGACGCGGTCGACATAATCGCGCAGGACCGGGGTGAGATAGGCATCCAGAACGGTGGTCGAGGCGCGCGGCACGATCTTGACCAGCGGGCTGGCAATACTGGAGCGGATCACGGTCTTGAAACCGGCCTCGCGGGCGAGGGCTTCCAGCCGGGTCTCGTGGACGTCATTCCCATAGGCATGCATCAGCGTGATCGCGACGGAGGTGAAGCCATCGCGCCGCGCTAGGGCGAGCGTATCGCGGACCGGTGTCTCATCGAGCGGCGTCAGGACATGGCCGGCGGCATCGATGCGTTCATCGATCTCGATCACCCGGTCGTGCAGTGGTGCCGGGCGCTGGATGTCGAGGGCGAAGATGTCGGGACGGGTCTGGTCGCCGATGATCAGGAGGTCGGCAAAGCCGCGCGTCACCAGGAAGAGGGTTTTCGCGCCCTTGCGTTCGAGCAGGGCATTGGTGGCGACCGTGGTGCCCATCTTGACCGAACCGACCGCAGCGCCGGCGGCGAGACGGCGCACGCCCTCGCTGGCGGCGTCGGGATAGTCAGGGCTCTCCGACAGGAGTTTGAGCGGATGCAGGCGGCCATCAGGGCCGCGTCCGATCACATCGGTGAAGGTGCCGCCGCGATCAATCCAGAACTCCCAGTCAGACATGAAAACTCCCGTCGAAGCGCTGCCGCATATCTCTGCCTGCAGCGAGGTTTATCATGGTCTGCGCCGGCGTGAGCGGGTAAAGCTGACAAAATACGGTCAATCCGATTGCCCATCCCTGACGTATCCCGGATTGAACACCTATATGGCCGTGCAAGGGACATTCACGCATGCGTTTTTGGCACAAATTGGCAGCCCGCCTGCAGGGACGGGACAGCTTCCTCGACTGTGACGGTTGCGATGCGGGCTCTGGCCTGGCCAATGCCGAGCCGGAGCGCCGGGTCGGGGATGCTGAATTTGCCATGGCGCTGATCGGGCTGGGGGCCAAAATGGCCAAGGCTGACGGCTTTGTGACTCGTAGCGAGATCAAGGCCTTCTACGAAGTCTTCCGGCCGCCGCCCGAGGGGCGCGCGGCGCTCGACCGGGCTTTCGAGCTGGCGATGCAGACGACGCTCGGCTTTGACGGTTATGCCCGGCGCCTGGCGCGGCGCTTCCGGGCCAATCCGGCGATCCTGGAAGACGTGCTCGACGGCCTGTTCCACATCGCCAAGGCGGACGGGGCGGTGACCAGTGACGAGCTGGACTATCTCAACCAGGTGGCGGAGATATTCGGTTTTTCGCCGCTCGAATTTCGCCGTATCAGTACGGCGCATCTGGGCGCTTCCGATGATGATCCCTATATCATTCTCGGCATCGAGGCCGACATTTCCGACGCCGATCTCAAGCGCGCCTATCGCCGAATCGCGTCGCAAAACCATCCGGATCGCATGATGGCGCGCGGTGCGCCGCTGGAAACCCAGCGTTTCGCCAATGAAAAAATGGCAGTTATTAATGCTGCTTATGGTCAGATCCTTGCAGAGCGCGGGCTTAATGTCGGTGCTGCCAATTGACCTTGGCGGTTGAAATGCCAACATTGGGATGAGGGGCAGATATGGATCGAGGATTATGACAGAGAAACCTCACACCCAATCGGCATTCTTCGCGACCGGCGCTGGCCGGATTGCACGCGATGTTCTGGCGGCCATGATCGCCCTGGCCTTCATCGGTGCGGTGGTCTTCATGGCCGTCATGCTGACGGCGGTCTTCCTGATCATCGCCGGCGCAGGCCTCGTCACCTTTGGTGTTTACTGGCTGTGGACCAAGGTTCGCGGCCGCCGTGAGCGCAAGGGTCCGGAAATCCTGGTCGCGACCCGCGGCCCCGATGGCTGGACGGTGGACGGGCTCGGTTCCTGAGCCGAGCCACGGCTCTGCATTATCCGCCGCAGATTTCGTAACGTACTGACATCAAGCGTGCATGTCGCCTATACGCGTGGCCGCTTGTGCGACTGGCCGGGCCGGTCCATGAAGCGATATGCGTATTCGTGATCTCCTCGCCCTGATCGCGGTTTGTGCGGTCTGGGGCGTCAATTTTGTTGTTGCGAAATTTTCGATCACGGGCTCACCGGGATGGGTGCCCGGATTCGAGGGCTCGCCGCCGCTCTTCTTCGCCTTCCTGCGCTTTGCGCTCCTCTTCATCATCCTCTCGCCCTGGCTGATGCCGCGGCCGGGCGATATGAAGGCGATGTTTGGCATCGCCCTGACGATGGGCGCGCTGCAATACGCGCTGATGTTTCTGGGCCTGCAATGGGCGACGCCTTCGGGCATGGCGATCACGCTGCAGATGGGGGTGCCGTTTGCGACCCTGCTCTCGGTGGTGATGCTGAAGGAAAGGCTCGGCCTGCCGCGCATCACCGGCATTGTCATCGCTTTTGCCGGCATTATCCTGGTCGTCGCACGGCCCGGCATTGGCGGGCTTTCCTTCGGCCTCCTGCTCGGGATCGGCGCCGCCTTCTCGGGCGCGCTGGGGATGATTCTCGTCAAGCGCATGCCGCTGGATTCAATGCGGATGCAGTCCTGGATCGGGCTGATCTCCTGGCCACCCCTTCTGGTGCTGTCGCTGGTGTTCGAGCGCGACCAGATCAGCTCGGTCATGGCCGGCGGCTGGCCCTTTATGCTGACCGTCATCTTCACCGTCTTGCTGGTCAATGTGTTCGGCCATGGTGTGTTCTACAAAATGTTGCAGCGTTATGATGCGACCATGATTGCGCCGATCACCTTGCTGGCGCCGCTCATCGGCGTCATTTCCGGTATCGTCATCACCGGCGATGAGGCCGGTTGGCGCCTGTTTGTCGGTGGCGGGCTGGCATTGCTGGGTGTCGGTATTATCGCGCTGCGGCCCAATCGGGCCCTGCCGGAAGCGGGGCTGGCGCGGGAGAAGACCCTGTGATGCCCGATCCGATTGCCGCCCCGTCGCCCAATTTCAACGAGCGCAAATTGCCGATCTCCCTGATCGTGCTGCATTATACCGGCATGGAAAATGGTGCGGTGGCGCTGGAGCGGATGCGCGATCCGGCGGCCGAGGTCAGTGCGCATTATATGGTCGAGGAGGATGGCCGCATCTTCCAGCTTGTCGATGAGGACAAGCGCGCCTGGCATGCCGGGGTCAGTTGCTGGCGCGGCGAGACCGACATCAATTCCAGTTCCATCGGGGTCGAGATCGTCAATGGCGGGCATGATTTCGGCCTGCCCGATTTCCCGGCTGTGCAGATCGCTGCAGTGATCGAACTGGTCAAGGATATTATGGGACGTCATGGGATTGGCCCCGAGGGCGTGGTCGGTCATTCCGATATCGCACCGGGCCGCAAACAGGATCCGGGCGAGAAATTCCCCTGGGAGCGTTTGGCGGCGGCGGGCTGCGCGCGGGTTGTGCGTGAGTGATACCTGTCGCTGTTTAGGTTAGGAGTCCGCCGCCATGTCCGCCAATATCTCCATCCCGCCCATATTGCAGATCGGCGCCGGGGCGCTCGGTGAGATCGCGCCGATCCTGGCGCGGCTGGGCTGCAGCAATCCGCTGATCGTCAGCGATACGGTGCTGGGCAAGATCGGCCTGACCGGCCAGCTCACCGCCTTGCTCGATACGGCCGGCCTTGCCCACGCCCTGTTCGACGGCACCGAGCCGGAGCCCTCCGATGCCTGTGTCATGGCGGGCGTGCAGGCCTTGCGCGCCGGCTCGCCGCGCGGGGCCTTCGATGCGGTGATCGCGATGGGCGGCGGCAGTGTGATCGATACGGCCAAGGTGATGGCGGTGCTGGCCGCGAGCGGCAAAACCATTCGCGAGATCGCGGTGCCGGCCGTGGTGGCCCCCGTCGGCCTGCCGGTGATCGCCATCCCGACGACGGCGGGCACGGGCTCGGAAGTGACGCGCGTCGCCGTGATCACCGAGGCGGCCAATGATGAGAAGCTCCTGTGCATGGGACCGGGCCTGGTCTCCGCCGCCGCCATCATCGACTTTGAGCTCACCCTCGGCCTGCCGCCGCGCACCACCGCCGATACCGGGCTGGATGCGCTGACCCATGCCATCGAGGCCCATGTCAGCGCCAGGGCCAATCCCTTCTGCGACCAGCAGGCGCTCGCCGCGATGCGCCTGATCGGCCCCAATCTGGAAACCGTCTACACCGACCCGCAAAACCGCCCGGCCCGCGAAGCCGTGATGCTCGGCGCGACCCTGGCCGGCATCGCCTTCTCCGGCGCCTCCGTCGCCCTGGTGCACGGGATGAGCCGTCCGATCGGCGCGCACTTCCATGTGCCGCACGGGCTGTCGAATGCGATGCTGCTGTCGAAGGTCACGGAGTTCTCGCTGGCGGCGGCGCCGGAGCGCTATGCCGCCTGTAGCCATGCGATTGGCTTTGCCGATGCCGGTGATGATGTGGGGGCTGCGCATGCCAAGCTGATGGCCGGGCTCAACCGGATCGTTGCGGCGCTGGAAGTGCCAACGCTGGCCGGTTTCGGGATCGATCGGGGGCGCTATTTCGAGATGATCCCGGTGATGGTGGAGCAGGCGTTGGCGTCTGGGTCGCCGGGGAATAATCCACGCGTGCCGACGGCGGCGGAGCTGGCGGGACTGTATGAGGCGGTCTGGGGGTGAGGGGGCATTCCTCCAATACCAATCACACCATCTTCCCCCGGAGGAGCGCAGCGAATTCCGGGGCCTGCCCCTCGGTGGCGGTGTTAGCTAAACCCCACTCCGGCAGGCCCCGGAACAAGTCCGGGGAAAAATGCGTTCTGATTTATTGGAAGACATGGCCCTCGGCGGGCCACACCCCTCCCTGAAACCCATGCCGGGATCCGGCCAGACTGGAATTGTCTAGTCAAGGGCGCGCAGCGCCGCTTCGCGGTCAGGACCCTTGACTAGACAATTCCAGTCTGGCGCCCTGCTTGGCAAGGATTTCAAGGATGGCTCTGCTCGGCGGGGCTGGGCAAGTTTTGAGCAGAGGCCGGGGGCTCGATAGAGTAGCGCCGCAGGAGCGGAGCGTGTCCGCTAGCTCTTCGGGGAGATCATGGAATATTTGGGCGATCAAATTTGTGACGAAGGGACTGCAAAACACTCGACTCTGGTTCGATTGAACGCGTTGCGCGAACGCGGCTTCCTCATGAAGTTTCCGGAGATACGATTTGCCGACATCTGCGATCTGTATCATCCGAAGTTTGGGCACGCTTCGGTGTCTGCGATGGGGCCTGTGGTCATCCGGCGGCGCGGCGACTGCGAATTGGTTTTTGAAGCCACAGATGAGGGTCAGGCTGCTTTCGAGCGATGGCTCGCCGGAGTTTCGATGCATTGGTTCACGAAGGTCCGTCGCGAGTACGGGATTGTGCTCCTGCCGATCGCGGGCGTGATGGTGTGGATAGTCTGGAGTCTGATTCAGAGATTTGACTGACCGGGAAGACGCGGCAGAGCTGATCATAACGCCCCCACCACCCCCGCCGCTTGACCGTCCCTCCCACTTCAACCACATACATCCCCGATCAGGTGGCTGGGCGGCCGCGGTGTCAGGCTTGAAAAGGCGGCACCGAGGAAAGTCCGGGCTCCACGGAGACAAGGTGCCGGGTAATTCCCGGCGGGGGTGACCCCAGGGAAAGCGCAGCAGAGAAAGACCGCCGGACGTGCGCGTCCGGTAAGGGTGAAACGGTGCGGTAAGAGCGCACCGCCCCGACCGCAAGGAAGGGGGCTAGGCAAGCCCCACCTGGAGCAAGACCGAATAGGGATGGGCCGTGGCTTTTGCCACACATGCGTCTCCGCATGCCATCCGGGTAGGTCGCACCAGGCATGTCGCAAGGCATGTCGCAGATGAATGGTCGTCGCGCTTGTTCCGTTCCGGAACAAGCGACACAGAACCCGGCTTATAGGCCACCTGATCCCTATTTCCTCCATTCATCCATCCGCGGCCCTGTGGATATTAACTTAATGTTCCCTTGTTGTTCTCAATTTAGCCATATTTGATTACTTCAAAAGGCGCTTCAATCCATAGAATTCGATGCTTTCGGCGTTGTTTCCCATCTGATCCCATGTTATCCCATAGTTAACCATACGGGGACTGATCGGTATGGCCGGGGAGCAAATCGAACGTGTTTTTATCGACCACCATTAATGGCGTTGACGCCAAGGGACGGGTATCGGTGCCAGCCGATTTCCGTTCCGTGGTGCGCGGTGGTCCGTTCGACGGTATTATCGTCTGGCCCTCTTTTGACGGCCCCTATCTGGAAGGTGGCGGCCAGGCCCTGCTCGACAGCTATCAGCGCCTGATCGAGGATATGGACCCGTATGATGATGCGCGGATCGCTTTCGAGCGCGCCATTTTCGGTGCCGCCCGGCCGCTGGCCTTCGATGCGACCGGCCGCGTCACCCTGCCCAGGGAATTGATCGATCACGCCGGGCTTGACGGCAAGGCGACCTTTGTCGGTCTCGGTTCACGTTTCGAGCTCTGGTCTCCGGATGCCTATGCCGAGCACCAGGCCTCGGCCCGCGCCTTTGCCCGCGAGAACAAGCGTTCCCTGCGTCTGGTTCCGCGCAATGGGGGTGCGTCATGAGCCATCTCCCGGTCATGCTTGATGAGGTCGTGCGCGCCCTCGACCCCCAGGATGGCGGTCTCTATATCGACGGCACATTCGGCGCCGGCGGTTATTCGCGCGCCATATTGTCCGCCGCCGATTGCCGCCTGATCGGGATTGATCGCGACCCAAGCGTCGTCCTGGCTGCCGAGCAATTGGGCAAGGCGTCGGGTGGACGTTTTGTCTTCGTCCAGGCGCCTTTCTCGAAAATGGCCGAAGTCATCACCGCCAATGGCGGCGAGACGGTAGACGGTATCGTGCTCGATATCGGCGTCTCCTCGATGCAGATCGACCAGGCCGAGCGCGGTTTTTCCTTCATGCGCGCCGGTCCGCTCGACATGCGCATGGCGCGTTCCGGCGCCAGCGCTGCCGATGCGGTCAATCTGCTCGGCGAGGAAGAGCTGGCAGACATATTTTATGTTTATGGCGATGAGCGCCGCTCGCGCCGCATCGCCAAACAGATTGTCGAGGCTCGTGCCGAGGCACCGATCGAGACAACGGATCGGCTTGCCGCCATTGTCACGCGCGCAACTGGCGGGAAACATTCAAAAATCCACCCCGCCACCAAAGTTTTCCAGGCGCTGCGGATTTATGTGAACGACGAACTGGGCGAACTGGCCCGTGCGCTCGAGGCCGCCGAGGCGATTCTGGCGCCGCGCGGACGCCTCGTCGTGGTTACCTTCCATTCACTGGAAGACCGCATGGTGAAGGACTTCTTGCGGGCCCGGTCCGGGCAGGCAGGAGGGGGTGGCTCGCGCCATGCGCCCGCAGTGGAAACCGGTCCTGTCACCAGTCCGAGTTTTTCCTTGCTGCATCGCAAGGCGAGCGCTGCCAGTGAGGCCGAGATCGCCGCCAATCCGCGGTCACGTTCCGCCAAAATGCGTGTTGCTATTCGTACCGAGGCCCCGGCCTGGGCTGAGGATCTGTCGGAGTCCGGCAGGAATGTTGTGTCGCTTGAGCGTCTGGAGGCCGTGTTATGATCCGTACGTTTAACGCGATTGCCCTTGTCGTTGCAGTCGCCCTGGCCGGCGCCCTCTATGTCGCCAAGACCGAAGCCAAGAACTCCCAGGAACGTCTCGAGGATATCCAGTCGCAGCTGGTCGAGGAGCGGCGCCAGATCAATGTTCTCAATGTCGAGATCGCGCATCTCGAAGATCCCGAGCGCCTGCGCGCGCTGGCGCGCCGCTATCTCGGCTTTGAGCCGCTCGATCCGAGCCGTGAAGTCGCGCTGGGCGATCTGCCCCTGTTGGCTGAACCCGCTCCCGGGGTTGAGCAGCCGCGCCGCGAGGGCTTGTTGGTCAACCAGTCCGACCAGGCGCTGGCACTGGCCGAGCCGCATGAGGTTGGGGGGCCAAACTGATGCGCTGGTGGCCTTTTCGCCGTCAAGTCTCAGCCGAATCCCGCAGCGTCGGCCCGCCACCCATGGCCGAGGCCGCGCCGGCCGACATGTCACGCCTGCTGCGGATCGAAAGTACGGAAATCAAGGCGCTCGATGCTGCGCGCGGGCGGCTGAAGATTGTCGGGCTGAGCCTGGCACTCTGTTTCGGCGTGCTCGGCCTGCGCGCCATCGAACTGGCCGTGACCAGTCCGGCCCATGCCGCTGCGACCCGCCCGGTGCTGGCCGAGACGACGCGCGGCGATCTGTTTGACCGCACCGGCCAGGTGCTGGCGACGACCCTGCAGACCCATTCCCTGTTTGCCGATCCGAGCCTGGTCTGGGATGCCGCCGAAACCGCCGAGGCCCTCGCCGGCGTCCTGCCCGATCTCGATGTCGAGGCGGTCACGCGTGACCTGTCCTCGCACCGCCGTTTCGTCTGGGTGCGCAGAAACCTCACCCCGCGCCAACGCCAGGCGGTCTTCTCGCTTGGACTGCCGGGGCTGGATTTTCGGCTCGAGCCGCGCCGGGTCTATCCGCGCGGCCGGCTGGCGGCGCATATCGTCGGCTATACGGATCGCGATCTGCACGGGCTGGCCGGTGCCGAGCGCTCCTTCGATGCAGCCCTGTCCTCGAGCGATGGACGTCCGGTGGCGCTGTCGATCGATATGGGCGTGCAATTCCATCTTGATGAAGTCCTGCGCACGACGATGGACGAGTTCAGTGCGCTCGCGGCCTCGGGTATTGTGATGAATGTGCGCACCGGCGAGATCGTCGGCATGGTGTCGCTGCCCGATTATGATCCCAACCGGCCCAATGATGCCTCCAATGATGAACGTCTCAATCGCAGCGCCCAGTCCGTCTATGAAATGGGTTCGACCTTTAAGGCCTTCACCGTCGCGATGGCGCTGGAATCCGGTGCGGCAACGCTGGAAAGCGGGTTTGACGCGACCGAGCCGCTGCAGATCGGCGGTCACACCATCCATGATTTTCATGGCGAGAACCGCTGGCTGACCCTGTCGGAAATCTTCATCCATTCCTCCAATATCGGCTCCTCGCGCATTGCGCTGGAAGTCGGATCCGAGGGGCAGAGAGAATTTCTCGGCCGGATGCGCCTGCTTGAGCGCGCGCCGATCGAGCTGGCCGAAAGCGCTGATCCGCTGCTGCCGCGCAATTGGGGCCCGACGGAAACGGCGACAATTTCCTATGGTCACGGTCTCGCCGTCAGCCCGATCGCCACAATCGCCGCCTTTGCCGCCATCGCCAATGACGGTATTTATGTCGCCCCGACCCTGCAACCTGTCGCTGCCGACGAAACGATTGTCGGCGAGCGGGTGATGGAAGCGAGCGCGGCGCGCGACGTGATGGCGCTGATGCGCGAGAATGTCACCGATGGTACGGGCGGGCGCGCCGAGGCACCCGGCTATCTCGTCGCGGGCAAGACCGGGACGGCGGAAAAACCCTCGCGCGGCGGCTATGACCGCAACCGGCTGATCTCCTCCTTCTCGGCGGTGTTTCCCTATGATGACCCGCAATATGCCATCCTGGTCCTGCTCGACGAGCCGCATGGCAATGAATCGACCCATGGCTATTCCACCGGTGGCTGGACCGCAGCACCTGCCGTGGGCCAGATCGTGTCCCGCATCGCGCCCATTCTCGGCGTCGACCGCTCCGATGCCGATCATAATGAGCGCGCGGCGCTGGTGCGGGCGGCCCTGATGCCGGAGGCCATCCCTTGACCCTGTCCGAGCTGCTCACACCAGGACACGCGACGCCTGCGATCGACCAGATCGAGATCGCCGGCCTGACGCTGGACAGCCGGGCCGTGAAGCCCGGCTTTCTGTTTGCTGCCCTGCCGGGGGTGAAGCTGCATGGCAGTGCCTTCGCGCCGCAGGCCGTGGCGCAGGGCGCCGTCGCGATCCTGTCCGACCAGGCGATTGCCGGGCTCGATGTGCCTGTGATCATTGTCGATGACGCGGCGGCCGAACTGGCCGCGATGGCGGCGCGCTTCTATCCGCGCCAGCCTGAACATATCGTCGCCATCACCGGTACCAATGGCAAAAGCTCGACGGTTGAATTCCTGCGCCAGATCTGGGCGGCAGCCGGGATTGATGGCGCCAGCCTGGGAACGCTCGGCGTTGCGCGCGGTGCCTCGCTCGAAACCACCGGTTACACGACGCCTGACGCGGTCGCCCTGCACCATGCGCTCGATGCGCTCGCCGCCGATGGTGTCACCCATCTGGCGATGGAGGCCTCCAGCCATGGTCTGAAGCAGAGACGGATGGACGGGGCGCGCCTGACGATCGGTGCCTTCACGAATCTGACCCAGGATCATCTCGATTATCACCCCGATTTCGACGACTATTTCGCATCCAAGGCTTTGCTCTTCACCGAGCGCCTGCCAGACGGCGCCCTGGCGGTTATCAATGTCGATTCCGAGTGGGGGGAGCGCATGGCCGGGCTCGCCCGCGCGCGCGGATTGAAACTGACGACGATTGGCTGGCGCGGCAGCGATCTCCAGATCCGCGAGATTACTCCGCGTCCAGCGAGCCAGGATGTTGTCTTCGCCTGGCGCGGTGTCGAGCATCAGGTTGAAGTGCCGCTGGTCGGCGAATTCCAGATTCTCAATGCGCTCGGCGCCGCCGCCATCGCCCTGGTCGAGGGTGTCGCCCTCAATATCGTGCTCAAAACGCTGGGCCAGCTGGGCGGCGTGCCCGGACGGCTGGAGAAGGTCGGCGAGACCGAGGCGGCGGCCCCGGTACTGGTCGATTATGCGCATACGCCTGACGGACTGGACAAATTACTGCGCTCGGCGCGTCCCCATACGCGTGGCCGCATCATTCTGGTGTTCGGCTGCGGCGGCGATCGCGATGCGACCAAACGGGTCAAGATGGGCGAGATCGCCGCCCGCCAGGCCGATCATGTCATCGTCACCGACGACAATCCGCGCTCCGAGGATGCGGCGCTGATCCGCGCGGCGATCCTGGACGGGTGTCCGGACGCAGAAGAGATAGCCGACCGCGCCGCCGCCATCGCGCGCGGCGTTGCCCTGTTGCAGCCGGGCGACTGCCTTCTGCTGGCAGGCAAGGGCCATGAGACCGGTCAGACCATCGCCGGCATTGTGCATCCATTCGACGACCGCGAGGAGGGCCGCAAGGCGCTGCTCGGCCGCAAGGCGTATCTGAGACAGGAGGGTGAAGATGCTTAAACCCCTGTGGACCGCCAGGCAGGCGATGGCCGCAACCGGCGGCATGCTCACCGGCGATCTCGACTGGACCTGTTCGGGCCTGTCGATTGATACGCGATCCATCATGCCGGGCGATCTTTTCGTGGCGCTCAAGGATGTGCGCGACGGGCATGAATTCATCACTGACGCGATGGCGCGCGGTGCCGCCGCCTGCCTCGTCACCGACACGTCCAACTGCCCGGGCCCGGCATTGCAGGTGAAGGACACGCTGCGCGCCCTGCGCGCGCTCGGTGCGGCGGCGCGTGACCGCAGCAGTGCGGTGCGTATCGCGGTGACCGGCAGTGTCGGCAAGACCAGCGTCAAGGAAGCCCTGGCCGCTGTCCTGCGCGCAGCCGGACCGGCGCACTGGAGCGTCAAATCCTACAATAATCACTGGGGCGTGCCCCTGACCCTCGCGCGCATGCCGGCCGAGACGCAGCGCGCCGTCTTCGAGCTGGGCATGAACCATGCCGGCGAAATCCACGATCTCGCCAATCTGGTGCGCCCGCATATCGCCCTGATCACCCGCATCGCGCCGGCGCATCTGGAGCATCTCGGCACGATCGAGGCGATCGCCGATGCCAAGGCCGAAATCTATGAAGGTCTCGAGCCGGACGGTGTGGCCATCTATCCCGCCGATGATCCCCTGGCCGAGCGGCTGGCCAGCCATGCCAAACGTTCGAGTGCCGCCTTCATGCTCGATTTCGGACGCAGTGCCAAAGCCGCGATCCGGATGGAATCCTTTGAGACCGGGCTGGGTGGCAGCGATGGCGTCGTCAATGTGATGGGCGTGCGTGTCCCTTTCCATCTCGCTGCCACCGGCGAGCACTGGGCCTGGAATGCCGGCGCGGTGTTTGCCGCCGCTGCCGCTTCAGGGCTCGATCCGCGCCAGGTCGCCGAGACCTTGCGCACCGTCGATGCCGAGGCAGGCCGTGGCCGCGCCATTGAGGTCGCTCTGCCAAAAGGCGGGCATTTCACCCTGCTCGACGACGCCTATAACGCCAATCCCGTCTCGATGGCCGCCGCGATTGCCTCGCTGGGTAGTGCCACACCGGGCGCAGGCGGGCGCCGCATCGCCGTGCTTGGCGACATGCTGGAACTCGGCCCGCAGTCCCCGCAACTGCATCGCGGCCTGGCGCCGGCCCTGGTCGAGGCGAATGTCGACGCTGTGTTTAGCTGTGGAGCACTGATGCGCGAGCTGCACGATCACTTGCCTGATCGCTTGCGCGCCGGTTATGCGGCCAATGCCGGCGAGGGCCGGGAGATGGTGGCTTCGGCCATTCGTGCCGGTGATGTCGTTCTGATCAAGGGGTCGAATGGCTCCGGTCTTCATAAAATCGCCGCTGTCCTGGCCGACGGCTCGGCTTTCAACCTGACGGAGGCCTGATCCGCCCATGCTGTATTTGCTGTTTGCGCCGATGGCGGACGACTTCCAGATCGCCAACCTGTTTCGCTATATCACCTTCCGCTCAGGCGGCGCCCTGATGACGGCGATGCTGATCGCTTTCGTCTTCGGTCAGCCGATGATTGGCTGGTTGCGCCGCAAGCAGGGCCGGGGTCAGCCGATCCGCGCCGAAGGTATCGAGCGTCATGTGATCGAAAAGGCGGGCACGCCGACCATGGGCGGTTTCCTGATCCTGCTCGGGGTGATGGTCGGGACGCTGTTATGGGCTGATCTGAGCAATGCCTATGTCTGGATTGTGATTTTCGTCACCGCCGGCTTCGGCCTGATCGGTTTCATCGACGACTATCAGAAAGTCACCAAACAGACGACGGACGGGCTGGGCGGCAAGCTCAAACTCGCTGGCGAATTCACCATCGCGCTGATCGCGGTCTGGTGGGCCACGGCGACAGCGACGGCCAATGGCATGGACCCGGCGGTGACGACCTCGATCACCTTCCCCTTCTTCAAGGATTTCCTGTTCAATCTCGGCCCGCTCTTCCTGGTGTTTGGCTGCCTGGTGATTGTCGGATCGGGCAATGCGGTCAATATGACGGACGGGCTCGACGGGCTTGCCATCGTGCCGGTGATGATCGCTGCCGCGACCTTCGGCGTCATCGCCTATGTCGTGGGCCGGGTCGATTTCGCCGAGTATCTGCAGGTCCTCTACACGCCGGGGACGGGGGAAATCCTCGTCTTCTGCGGCGCCTTGCTGGGCGCCGGTCTCGGGTTCTTGTGGTGGAATGCGCCGCCGGCCATGATCTTCATGGGCGATACCGGTTCGCTCTCGCTGGGCGGTGCGCTTGGCGTGATCGCGGTCGCGGTCAAGCATGAGATCGTGCTGGCGATTGTCGGCGGGCTGTTCGTGCTGGAAATGGTTTCGGTCATGGTCCAGGTCGCCAGTTTCAAACTGACCGGCAAGCGCGTCTTCCGCATGGCCCCCATCCATCACCATTACGAGAAAAAGGGCTGGGCCGAAGCGACCATCGTGATCCGCTTCTGGATCATCGCCGTGGTGCTCGCGCTGGTCGGCCTTGCCACGCTCAAGCTGAGATAGGCGATGATACCGGTCCATGCCTTCAAGGGGCGCCGCGTCGCCGTTTTTGGACTGGGACGTACCGGTCTGGCGACGGTCCGCGCCTTGCTGGCAGGCGGGGCCGAGGTCTCGGCCTGGGATGATTCCGACGCCTCGCGGGCCGCTGCCGAGGCCGAGGGCCTTGTGCTCGACGATCTCAACCGGCGTGACTGGGGCGATATCGCCGCGCTGGTGTTGTCGCCGGGTGTGCCGCTGACCCACCCCAAGCCGCATCGTATGGTCGAACTGGCGCATGCCGTCGGGGCGCCGGTGATCGGCGATATCGAACTTTTCGCGCTGGAAGTCCTGGCGATGCCGGCCAAGCGGCGCCCGAAAATCATCGGCATTACCGGTACGAACGGCAAATCCACCACCACGGCCCTGATCGGCCATATCCTGCGCGAGGCGGGCCGTAATGTGACCGTGGCGGGCAATATCGGCGATGCCGTTCTGGCCCAGGAACCGCCGCGTCCGGGCTCCTATTTCGTGCTGGAGCTCTCCTCCTACCAGATTGATCTGACCCGGAGCCTGGAATGCGATGTCGCCATCCTGCTCAACATGACGCCGGATCACATCGACCGCCATGGCGATTTCGCCGGCTATTTTAGCGCCAAGCAACGCCTGTTCGCGATGCAGGGGGAGGCGGGCATTGCGGTGATCGGCGTCGATGATGATCCGACCCGCGATTATTATTCGCGCCTGCGGATGAAACGCCCCGATGCGCAGGTCCTGCCGATTTCGGCCGGGCGCGTGGTGTCGCGCGGTGTCTATGCGCTGGGTGACCAGGTCTATGAGGCGCTCGATATCGCGCCGCGCCCCGTGCTGCAGCTCAGCCGCGCCCGGGCGCTGCCGGGCCGGCACAACGCCCAGAATATTGCCGCGGCCCTGGCCGCCGTGCGTGTGCTCGGCATCGGCTCGCGCGTCGCTGCCGAGGCCATTGAGAGCTTTGGTGGCCTGGCGCATCGCCAGGAAGAGGTCGGCCAGCTGGGCGGTGTGCGCTTCATCAATGACAGCAAGGCGACCAATGCCGAGGCCGCCATGCAGGCGCTGGCCTGTTATGACCCGATCTACTGGATCGCCGGCGGCCGCCCGAAATCGGGTGGGCTGGCAGCCCTGGCGCATCTCTATCCGCGCATCGCCAAGGCCTATCTGATCGGCGAGGCCGAGGCCCGCTTTGCCAAGGATCTCGACGGAAAGCTGGCCTATGAGCGTTGCGGTGATCTGGCGACCGCGACGGCGGCGGCCTGTCGCGATGCGATCGCCGATGGCCGGCCCGGCGCTGTGGTGCTGCTGTCGCCGGCGGCCGCATCCTTCGACCAGTTCGCCCATTTCGAAGCGCGCGGCGATGCCTTCCGCGCGCTGGTCGCGGCGCTTGAATGGCCGGCATCTCCCGCGGGGCCAGACCAATGATCCAGACGCTGCCCCGGGCCGTCGCTTCCTGGTGGCGCGGCATTGATCGCACCCTGCTTTTCGTCATCCTGGCCCTGATCACGACCGGGATTGTGCTGTCGATGGCGTCAAGCCCGGCTGCCGCGGCCCGGCTTGGTCTCGATGACCCCTTCCATTTTCTCTACCGGCAGGGCGTGTTCGCTGTGCTGGGCATTATCGGCATGCTGGCCATTTCCAGCCTCAGCCCGAAAGGTGCGCGCCGGCTGGCAGCGCTGGTTCTGGTCGGGTCGTTCGTGCTGATGGTCGCGATCCTGTTCATCGGCCATGAGGTCAAGGGCGCGACCCGCTGGCTGCGCCTTGGCTCCTTCTCGCTGCAGCCTTCGGAATTTCTCAAACCGGCCCTGCTGGTCACCGTCGCCTGGCTGTTTGCCGAAGAGAAACGCGGCGCACCGATCCCGGGACGGCTGATTGCCTTCATCCTGTTTGTTGCCGCGATCGGCCTGCTGATGGTGCAGCCGGACTTCGGCCAGTCGGTGCTGCTGACCCTGTGCTTTGGCGGTGTCTTCTTCGCGTCCGGCTTGTCCTGGCTGTGGGTTTCCGTTCTCGGTGGGCTGGCGGTGACCGGCTCGGGCCTGGCCTATATGACGCTGCCGCACGTGGCGGCGCGGGTGCAGAGCTTCATCAATCCGGAAGGCAATGAAACCTATCAGATCGATCGCGCGATCGAGGCGATCTCGCGCGGCGGCCTGACCGGGGTGGGGCCGGGCGAGGGCGAGGTGAAACACCTCCTGCCGGACGCCAATACCGACTTCATCTTTTCCGTCGCGACCGAGGAATTCGGGCTTCTGGCCTCGCTCTCCATTATCGGCCTGTTCGCCATTCTGGTGACCCGCGCCTGGAACCAGGCGATGCGGCTGAATGATCATTTTGCACAGCTGGCAGTGGCCGGTCTGGCGCTGCAATTCGGGCTGCAGGCGCTGATCAACATCTCTGTGAACTTGAACCTGATCCCGCCGAAGGGCATGACATTGCCATTCGTTTCCAATGGAGGGTCGTCCATGCTCGCCCTGACGTTTGCGGCTGGCCTGATGCTGGCATTCACGCGCCGCCGTCCCGGTGCCTATTCGATGCAGTACGGCGGATGACGCCGCGTCGCTGCCTGATTGCTGCCGGTGGAACCGGCGGGCATATGTTTCCCGCTCGCGCTGCCGCCGAGGCGCTGATTGCGCGCGGCTGGCAGATCCGCCTGGTCACCGATGCGCGTGGTCTCAAGCACACGGCCGGTTTTCCCGCCGTGGCGATTGACGAGATCCATGCCGCCAGCCCGTCGACGAAGAACCCGATCAAACTGGCCCGGGCCGGCGTCGAGCTCGCCAAGGGGCTGAGCGAGACGCGCGCGATCATCAAGCGCTGGAAACCCGATGTCGTCGCCGGCTTTGGCGGCTATCCGGCCTTTCCGGCCCTGGCTGCCGCGCAGACCATGGGCATTGCCTATGCCATCCACGAACAGAATGCCGTACTCGGCCGGGTCAATCGTGTCTTCGCGAGCCGGGCCGGTTTTATTGCCTCGGGTTTCGAGCGGCTTGACAAGCTGTCCGTCACGGGCCGCAAACACCATTTGCTGACCGGCAATCCGCTACGTCAGCCGATCCTGGATGCGCGCGCCGCCGGCTATCCACCGCTGACAGCGGATGGCTGGATCAATCTGCTCATCCTCGGTGGCAGTCTGGGCGCGCGGCTCTTGTCGGAAACCATTCCAGTCGCCGTCGCCCAACTCCCGGAATCGCTTCGTTCTCGCCTTGATATCGTCCAACAAACCCGCGAAGAATCTCTGGTGATGGCGCGTGAAACCTACCAGTCGGCCGGCGTGAATGCCCGCTGCGAGCCTTTCTTCGAGGATGTGGGTGCGCTCTATGCCGCCGCGCACCTGGTGATCGGGCGCGCCGGTGCCTCGACCGTGTCCGAAGTGGCGGGCGTCGGGCGTCCGGCGATCTTCTGCCCGCTGGCCATCGCCGCCGATGATCATCAAAGCGCCAATGTCGAGGGGCTGGTCGCCGCTCTCGCCGCTGATGTCATTCCGGAAGCCGATTTCACGGCCGAGCGTCTGGCCGGCCTTTTGCAAACCCGTTTATCCAATCCAGCCGATCTGGCCGAGCGCGCCGCCGCGGCGCGTTCGCTGGGTCGCCCCGATGCTGCCGAGGCCCTGGCCAAGGCGGTCGACGGTCTGGTTCGAGGAGCACTCACATGAAGTTTGCCGCTTTGCCTTTCCCGGTCGGCCCGGTCCATTTCGTCGGCATAGGCGGCATTGGCATGAGCGGTATCGCCGAGGTGATGCTCAATCTGGGCTATGCGGTGCAGGGCTCCGACATCAAGGCCAATCCCAATGTCGAGCGTCTGCGCACGCTAGGCGCCAAGGTGGCGATTGGTCATGCGGGCGAGAATGTCACCGGTGCCGGCGCCATCGTCGTCTCCTCGGCGATCCGGCCGAATAATCCCGAACTCCTCGCTGCCCGCGCGGCCAAGATCCCGGTCGTGCGCCGCGCTGAAATGCTGGCCGAGCTGATGCGGCTGAAATTCGCCGTCGCCGTTGGCGGCACGCATGGCAAGACGACGACGACCTCGCTGGTCTCGGTGCTGATGGATGCGGCCGGTGTCGATCCAACCGTGATCAATGGCGGCATCATCTCCGCCTATGGTTCCAACGCCAAGGTCGGCCTGGGCGACTGGATGGCGGTCGAGGCGGATGAGTCCGATGGCTCATTCCTGAAGCTGCGCGGCACGGTCGCCATTGTCACCAATATCGATCCGGAACATCTCGAGCATTACGGCGATTTCGACACGCTGCGCGAAGCCTTCTTCCAGTTCGTCGAGAACCTGCCCTTTTACGGTTTCGCCGTGCTGTGCACCGATCATCCCGAGGTCCAGAGCCTGGCCAGCCGCATCCAGGATCGCCGCGTGATCACCTATGGCTTCAACCCCCAGGCCGATGTGCGGATTGAAAATCTGCGCTCCGATGCCAGGGGTGGTGTTTTCGACGTCTGCTTCCGCATTCGCGGCCAGGAGCCGGAGCGCTGGAGCGATGTCTTCCTGCCGATGATGGGCGAGCATAATGTGCTCAACACGCTGGCCGCCCTGGCGACCGCGCGCGAGCTGGGTCTCACCGAAGCGGCCGGCAAGAAGGCGCTGGCCGAGTTTGGCGGCGTCAAGCGGCGCTTCACCAAGACCGGAGAGTGGAAGGGCGCCAGCATTATCGATGATTACGGCCATCATCCCGTCGAGATCACCGCTGTGCTGAAGGCAGCCCGACAGGCGTCCACCGGCAAGGTTATCGCCGTGATGCAGCCGCACCGCTTCAGCCGCCTGCACGATTTGTTCGACGATTTCTCGACCTGTTTCAATGATGCCGACAGCGTGCTCGTCGCCGATGTCTATACTGCCGGCGAAGACCCGATCGAGGGCATTGATCGCGATCATCTCGTTGAGAGCCTGCGCGCCCACGGCCATCGTGACGCCAATCCGGTCGAGCGCTCCAGCGTCGCCGCCGAAGTCGCCAGCCGTGCGGCCGCCGGCGATGTCGTGGTCTGTCTCGGCGCCGGCGATATCACGCAATGGGCCTATGCCCTGCCGGGAGAGCTGGAGGCGCTGGGTTGAGCCTGGTCAATCGCCTTCCTCTCGTCCGCGGAAAATATATCGAGGCTGCACCGCTTGCCGATGTGACCTGGCTGCGTGTGGGTGGTCCGGCCGAGGTGCTTTACCTGCCAGCCGACGAAACCGATCTGGCGCGCTTTCTCGGCGAAACGCCGGACGACATTCCCGTACATGTGCTCGGCGCCGGCTCCAATACGCTGGTGCGCGATGGCGGTGTCCCCGGCGTGGTAATCCGGCTGACGGGGGCTTTCGCCAGGACCGAAGCGCTTGGCGAGAACCGGCTGCGCGCCGGGGCCGGGGCGCTCGACAAAATGGTCGCCAAGGCTGCCGCGAAAGCGGGCATTGCCGGCATGGAATATCTCGTCGGCGTGCCGGGCACGATCGGCGGCGCGCTGCGGATGAATGCCGGCTGTTATGAGCAGGAAACCCGTGATGTGGTGGTCGAAGTGGTGGCGCTGGATCGTGCCGGACGGCGTATCATCGCCAAGCCGGACGAGCTCGCCTATGGCTATCGCCATAGCGGTGCTCCCGCGGACTGGATCTTTGTCGAGGCGGTGCTGCAGGGCACGGCCGATGAACCATCGGCCATTACCGAGCGCATGGACGCGATCACCGCGCGGCGCGAGACGACCCAGCCGATCCGCGAGAAGACCTCCGGCTCGACCTTTGCCAATCCCGATGCACCCGGCACGCCGAATGCGCGCAAGACCTGGCAATTGATCGACCAGGCCGGCGGCCGCGGCCTGCGCGTCGGCGGCGCGCATTTTTCCGAGCAGCACTGCAATTTCCTGATCAATGACGGCACGGCGACGGCGGCCGATCTGGAGGATCTCGGGGAAGAAGTTCGCGCGCGCGTGAAACACAAGTCCGGCGTTGATTTACGCTGGGAAGTCAAACGCATCGGGGTGCGGGGCAAAGGGGAATCCAAATGACCAAACGTATTGCTGTCCTGCTCGGCGGGCTCTCGCCGGAGCGTGATGTCTCGCTGGTCTCTGGCCGGGCCTGCGCCAAGGCTTTGCGCGAGAAGGGCTATGACGTTGTCGAGGTCGATGCCAGCCGCGATCTGGCACAGCAGCTCAAGGACGCCAATCCCGATATCGTCTTCAACGCCCTGCATGGCGAATGGGGCGAGGACGGCATGGTGCAGGGCGTGCTGGAGCATTTCGGCAAGCCCTACACCCATTCCGGCGTGCTTGCCTCGGCACTGGCGATGGACAAGCAAAAAGCCAAGGCCGTGCTGCGCGCCTCGGGCATTCCCTGTCCGGAAGGCCTGATCGTCAGTCGTTTCGAGGCTGCCAAGGCCCACGCGATGAAGCCGCCCTATGTCGCCAAACCCAACGCACAAGGCTCATCGGTCGGGGTGCATATCGTGCTGGAAGGCGCCAACCGGCCGCCGGCCGAGCTCGGCTCGAACGCCTGGGCGCTGGGCGAGGAGGTGTTGATCGAACGCTATATCCCCGGACGCGAACTGACCGTCGCGGTCATGGAGGATCGGGCGCTTGCCGTGACCGAGATTATCCCCAACACGACGTTCTATGATTATGAGGCGAAATACGCCGCGGGCGGTTCGACTCATATTTTACCCGCTGATGTTCCTGAGGAGATTGCGGAACTTGCACGCGAATTGGCCTTGCAGGCACACGCGGTGCTGGGTTGCCGTGGCTTGACACGCACCGATTTCCGCTACGACGAATCAGCAAATCCACCGCTATGGTTACTCGAAATTAACACCCAACCGGGCATGACTCCTACCTCATTGGCGCCAGAACAGGCGCTCTTCTGCGGGATCGCGTTTAATGATCTCGTTGAGTGGATGGCGGAGAATGCGTCGTGTCGAAGGTAGCACGTGGCGGGTCGCGAAAAGCACCCCGTCGCAAGTCTAACCACCGGTCCGCCGCGGTGTCTGCACCGCGGCGTTTGCGTAACTGGGCGGAAGCCCAATTTAGAAGTGCGCGTTACCGAGTGGCAAATGCAGCCCGTATGGGCGCGATGGCGGCTGCCGCACTCTTGCTGGCGACGGTCGCCGGCCTGGCTCTGTTCGGGCAGCTCGATGACGTGTTGCGTCTGGGCGGCGAGAAGATCACGGTCCGCCTGGCCGATATGGGCTTTGCGGTCCGCTCGGTCGATGTCACCGGTGCCGGCGACGAAATTGCCCACTCCATCGTGCTCGCGACCGAAGTCTATGACGGCCAGTCGCTTTTCTCTGTCGACCCCGGCGCTGTGCGTGCGCGGGTCGAAGCGCTGCCCATGGTGCGTTCGGCGACGGTCGCGCGATTGTGGCCGGACCGGATTTCCATCGTGGTTGAAACCCGCGAGGCCTTCGCCCTGTGGCAGGTTGAGGGTGTGCTCAATATTATCGACCGCGACGGTGTCGTTCTGGCCGAAGCGGATGTCATGAACCCGCCCGCCTTGCCGCTGGTGGTTGCCGATGGCGCCAATGACAGCGTCGTCGAGATTGTCGAGGCACTCGCCCGCCACCCCGCCATACGTGCCCATGTCGTCGGCGCGGTTCGCGTCGGTGAACGACGCTGGAATCTGCGCCTTGATACCGGCGCCGATGTGAAATTGCCGGCCGGCGATGTGCAGGCGTCGATTGCCATCCTGGCGCGCTTGCAGGCCGAGCGCGGCGTCTTGCGGCTGGCGGCCGAGAGTTTCGACCTGCGCGGGCAGGGTGATTTGATTGTCAGAGCGCTGCCCGACCGGGCAGCCGCGGCGGGCATGCGGGAGCATGAAGCATGAGTGTGTTCGAGTTTTTACGTCCCCAGACGGCCCGCAATGGTTCAAATGGAAAGACCCCCGGTGTGTGCGCAGCGCTCGATGTTGGCTCGTCCAAGATCGCCTGTTTCATCGCCAAGACCGACCAGACGATCGCCGGGCCACGTCCGCGCGTGGTCGGTGTCGGGCATCAGTCGAGCCGCGGTGTCCGCGCCGGCGCCATCGTCGATATGGATGAGGCCGCCGAAGCTATTCGTGCCGCGGTCGAGCAGGCCGAGCGCATGGCCGGGCAGGCGGTCAATTCAGTCACGCTGACCCTGTCGGCCGGTCAGCCGACCAGTACGCGTATCGGTGCCGAAATCGATCTGCCACAGCGCGAAGTGACCGAGCGCGATCTGCGCCGTCTGCTCGACGGGGCCCTGTCCGAATTCGCCGTCGCTGACCGCGTCGTGCTGCACGCCATTCCGCTCGCCTGGTCGGTCGATGATCATCGCGGCATCCGCGACCCGCGCGGCATGTTCGGGCGCACGCTGGGCGTCGAGGTGCATGTCATTACGGCCGCGATCGGGCCATTGCGCAATCTGATGACCTGTGTCGAACGCTGCCATTTCGACCTCAAGGGCGTCGTTGCGACACCCTATGCCTCTGGTCTTTCAGCCCTGGGTGATGATGAAGTTCAACTCGGCGCTACCCTGATCGATATGGGGGCGGGTGCCACCACGGCCGCCGTTTTCGCGGAAGGCGCCCTGCTGCACATCGACACCGTGCCTGTCGGCGGTTCGCATGTGACCTCCGATGTCGCGCGCGGCCTGTCGACGCCGCTGGCTGCCGCCGAGCGCCTGAAGACGCTGTACGGCTCCGCGCTCGACAGTCCGGACGATGACCAGCAAATGATTGAAGTGCCATCCGTGACCGGTGACCGGATTTACGGATCGGCGCCGCGCTCCCTGCTCAATTCCATTATCCGGCCCCGGCTGGAAGAGACATTCGAACTGATCCGCGACCGGCTTGATGCTGCCGGCGTCAGCAAGACCTCCGGTCGCCGGCTGGTCCTGACGGGCGGGGCGTCACAGCTTCCCGGGACCGGTGAACTGGCCGCACGCGTGTTTGGCAAACAGGTCCGCATTGCAGAACCAAGCGGCATTACCGGTCTGGGTGATGCGGTGTCCGGTCCGGCCTTCAGCGCGGTTGCCGGCGTCGTCCGCCGCGAGACCCGCGGTGCGGCGGAAGCCATTGCCGGACCGCCACGGCTTGGCGTGATGTCAGGCGCGAGGATCCGGCGTGACCCGACCCGTGAAACCGAGCGCGGGGGTGCCGTCTGGCGCTGGTTCGCCGAGAGCTTCTGACCCGCTGCACAGGGCTGCCCAGCTCATAATCAATGAGCCTGGCGGTAAGACTATCCGGCATCAGACGCGTTATACCGCCTGTGAAACACACAGGTCGCGTTCATGTCATTCAGTCGCATTATTCCACACCGCGCAGCGGGCTATATCGAGGTCGTCTTCGACGGCCACGAGGACTGGCTGTCGGCGGTCGACACGATCGAGTTGATCGTCGCTGCCGTCGAGCAGCTTGACGTGCAGCGTGTGCTGCTCGATTTCAGGCTGGTCGATATGCGCATTGCCGTCTCCGAAGCGCCCCACGTGGCGGAATTCTTTCACAAATTTGCCTACCAGAAGATGAGTATCGGCATAATCCAGGCTGGTGATCTGCGTGCCTGTGCGACGATCAATGCCTTCGCCAACAACATGCTCGCCCAGGGTCATGAAGTCGTGTGCCTTGAGGCTGCGGCTGATGTGGTGGCCTGGATAGGCACGCCTGCAACCGGGCTCCGCCGCGCCAGTTGAGTCCGGCCAGACGGCCGGCATTTCTCACACGACCAGCAGCACCCGCTTGAAAAATTCCACGACGTTTAACGCTCGCTTAAGCGTCGCAGGCGGAAACTTCATGGTGAATCGATTATTACCCGAACCCATTCGGCCACGAGGTCTCGCATGACGTTGAATCTTTCCCTTCCCGAAACGACTGAATTGCGCCCTCGCATTGTGGTGTTTGGTGTCGGTGGTGCTGGCGGCAATGCCGTCAACAACATGATCGAGTCCAAGCTCGAAGGGGTCGACTTCGTTGTCGCCAATACCGATGCCCAGGCCCTGACCCGTTCACAGGCGGAAAAGCGCATCCAGATGGGGGCGGCGATCACCGAAGGGCTCGGCGCAGGCGCCCGTCCGGAAGTGGGCGAGCAATCGGCCGAGGATTCGATCGACGAAATTCGCGAGCACCTCGGTGGTGCACACATGGTCTTCATCACTGCCGGCATGGGTGGCGGTACCGGGACTGGCGCAGCGCCTGTCGTGGCGCGCGCGGCTCGGGAAATGGGTATCCTGACCGTGGGTGTGATCACCAAGCCGTTCCATTTCGAGGGCACGCGCCGCATGAAACTGGCGGAGGCCGGCATCGGCCAGCTGCAGGATCATGTCGATACGCTGATCGTGATCCCCAACCAGAATCTGTTCCGGATCGCGACCGAGAAAACCACGTTCTCCGAAGCCTTCTCCATGGCTGACCAGGTCCTGCATTCCGGCGTTCGCGGCATTACCGATCTGATGGTGATGCCCGGCCTGATCAATCTCGATTTTGCCGATGTCCGCTCTGTTATGAACGAGATGGGCAAGGCGATGATGGGAACCGGAGAAGCCTCCGGCGAGAAGCGCGCGATCGAAGCCGCCCAGGCCGCCATTTCCAACCCGCTGCTCGACGATGTCTCGATGCGCGGCGCGACCGGCGTGCTGATCAATATCACCGGCGGCTATGACATGACGCTGTATGAAGTCGACGAAGCGGCCAATGAGATCCGCTCCGAAGTCGATCCTGAGGCCAATATCATTGTCGGCTCGACCTTTGACGAGACGATGGAAGGCTCCATGCGCGTCTCCGTGGTCGCTACCGGTATCGATGCTGAAGTTGCCGTCGTCGACCCCCGCTCGCGTCTGCGCGGTACAGCGGCCCCGGAACGCGCACCCAATGATGCCATCCTGCCGTGGAAGCGGACCAATTCTGACCGTCCCGGCCGTGTCGCCGCTGAACAGAGGGCCGAAACCGGCGAGCGTCACGAGACGCCCCGTGAGGCCCAGGCCGAAGCCCTGCCGATGGCCGTTGGTGCCGAAGAGTTGAGCGATGCCGTCGCCCAGGCGCCTGAAGACAATTCACGCGATCCCTATGTCGCCGAAGCCGACGACTCCCATCATGTCAGCGCCCAGACACCGCAGGTTCGCGTTGATCAGGCGCGCCTGGCCGAAGAGGCCGCGACGCTGAATGCCCGTTACGAGCAACGCCGTGCCGGCGAAGCGCCAGGCCATTCCGCCCAACCGGCTGCAGACGAGCCGAAGCGTGGCGGGTTCTCCCTGTTCGGACGCCGTCGCAAGCCGGCCGAGCCTGCGCCGAAGGCGGCGCCGACCACACGCAACACCCCTGTGCAATCAACCACTCGCATGGCGAGCGGCGATTTGTTCGGTGAGAGCGTGGACGAAGGCGATCTCGAAATCCCGGCCTTCCTGCGTCGTCAGGCGAACTAGTCGGGCGGGCGCGTAACAAATCGCAACAAAGCTTTAGTTGAATGATGACCCGGCATGTCGTTCTGTGCAGGCGAGGGGCGACGCAAGTCGCTGATTATTGACCCAGAACAGACGGCGTTGTGTTGTGATTTACCGGCAAACATTGGCGGCACCTGTAGTGTGCGCAGGCATTGGTCTCCACACCGGCGAGCGTGTCCGCCTGGTCCTGAAACCGGCCTCTACCGGCGCCGGTATCAGCTTTGTACGTTCCGACATCACCGATCGTGACAACCGGATCGCGGCGCTGGCCGATAATGTCACCACAGTCCGCCTGGGCACAACCATCGCCAATGAGGCAGGGGCCTCGGTTGCGACGGTTGAGCATTTGATGGCAGCCCTGGCCGGGCTCGGTGTCGATGACGCCGTTGTCGAGATCGATGGTCCCGAATTGCCGGTGATGGATGGCTCCTCGGCGCCTTTCGTCGATCTGGTCAATCGCGTCGGTCTGAAACAACTCGCCGCGCCGCGCCGGGCGATCCAGGTTCTCAAGCCGGTCGTCGTCGAATCGGAAGGCCGCCGGGCCAGTTTTCTGCCGGCCCTGAGCTCGATGATCGAAGTCGAAATCAATTTTGAGCACAGCGCGGTCGGCAATCAGACCTGCGTGTTCGAAGTCACTCCGGAAATCTTCTCCGCCGATATTGCCGCAGCCCGTACCTTCGGTTTCCGCAAGGATCTCGATGCGCTGCTGGCCGCCGGTCTGGCGCGGGGCGGGTCGATGGAAAATGCTGTCGTGCTCGATGATGACGGTGTCGCAAACCCTGAAGGGCTGCGCTTCGACGATGAGTTTGCACGGCACAAGGCGCTTGATGCGCTGGGCGATCTCTACCTGGCCGGTGCGCCGATTATCGGCCGCTACCACGCCCAGCGTCCCGGTCATGCGATCAATAATCTGGCACTGCGTGCATTGCTGGCCGACAAGTCCGCCTGGAAAATGGTTACAGTGCGTGACGCTTGCCAGCACGACGTGGCGATGGCCAACTCCTGATATTGCGGCGGTTGACCTGACGCGGCACTTTTGTCGCGGCGCATGATCCGCTACAAGCTTTTCTGGACCGGCGGTCATTCGACCGCCCTAGCTGCTGAGCCGTGTTCAATATGACCTTCTTGCCGCGTTTGTTGCCGACACTTTTCCTGTCCGTTCTTGTCGCGGCCTGCGCAAATGGACCGGATACTTCGGTAGCTTATGTCGAGCGGCCGGCTGAGCTGATCTATGCCGACGCCTTTGCGACGATGGAGCGTGGCCAGTATCAGCTTGCCGCCGCCCAGTTCGACGAAGTCGAGCGTCAGCATCCCTATTCCGAGTGGGCCCGGCGCTCGATGCTGATGGCGGCCTTCGCCAATTACCAGGCCAACAAATATGACGAGGCCGTCTCCGACGCCCGCCGCTTCATCTCGCTACATCCCGGCAATCGCAGCGCGCCCTATGCCTATTATCTCATCGCGATCAGCTATTTCGAGCAGATCGTCGATGTGGGCCGCGACCAGCAGATCACGCAACAGGCGCTCGATGCGCTGCAGCAGGTGGTCCGCCGCTATCCCGAAAGCCGTTACGCGACGGATGCGCGCCTGAAAATCGACATGACGCGCGATCACCTCGCCGGCAAGGAAATGGATATCGGCCGCTGGTATCTGCGCCGCAATTATCATCTCGCTGCGGTCAATCGCTTCCAGAATGTCGTGCGCGACTACGGCACAACATCACATGTTCCCGAGGCGCTGCACCGCCTGGTCGAGGCTTATGTGGCCCTTGGCCTCGATAGCGAGGCGACCCAGGTCGCGTCGGTTCTGGGGTATAACTTCCCGGGCAGCGACTGGTATCAAAACAGCTATAACCTGCTGACGCGCGAAGGCATTGCGATCGAAGATGCTGTCAATCAGCGTGATCCATCCTTCATTGAACGCGCCATGCAGCGCATCTTCGGCTAGGTCGGGCAGGAGGTGCGATCGCCCTGAATGCTGCAATCGCTCTCGATCCGGAATGTTGTGCTCATCGACAGCCTCGATGCCGGCTTTGACCGGGGTCTGTGTGCGCTGACGGGCGAAACCGGTGCCGGTAAGTCCATTCTTCTGGGCGCCCTCGGCCTGGCCGCAGGCGAACGCGCCGAGCGTGGCCTGGTTCGCGCCGGCACGGATGAAGCCTCGGCCACCGCTGAATTTGATCTCGCCCCGGGGCATGCCGCCTGGGCTGTGCTCGAAGAGGCCGGCCTGGTGGTCGAGCCTGGTGAAGCCTTGATCCTGCGCCGCCGCCTCGCCGAGGATGGCCGCAGCCGCGCCCATATCAATGACCAGCCCGCCAGTATTGGCCTGCTGCGCTCCCTCGGCGATGTCCTCGTTGAAGTGCACGGCCAGCATGATGGCCGCGGTCTGCTCGACCCGAAAACCCATCGCGGTCAACTCGATATCTATGCCGGCAATGCACAGCTGCGCGACGCCTGTCGCAAGGCCTGGGCGACAGTGTCGACCGCACGCAACAGCCTCGATGAACTGGTGCGGGCACATTCCGCCTCGACCGAGGAGCAGGATTTCCTGCGCCATGCGCTCGCCGAGATCGACAAGATGCAGCCGCGTCCCGGCGAGGAAGAAGCGCTGGCCGAGGAGCGCCAGTTTCTGATGGCGGCCGAGCGGGCGCTCGGCGATCTGCAGGAAGCCCAGGACGCGCTGGCCGGAGATGGTGGCGGGCTTGAGGGCCGGCTCAACACCGCTGTGCGCGGCCTGGAACGCGTGCGTGACCAGATCGGCAGCGCGGGCGGTGATGCCGGTTCGGCCCTCGACCGGGCGTCGGCGGCGATCGAGCGGGCGCTGATCGAGTTTTCCGAAGCCGGCGATGCGCTCTCCGACGCGGCGCGTGCCTTCGAGGTTGAGCCGGGCCGGCTGGAAAGCGTCGAGGAGCGATTATTCGCCCTGCGCGCCCTGGCCCGCAAGCATGAAGTCGCGATTGAGGAATTGCCCGCCCTGCAGACCCGTTTCGCCGAACAGCTCGATGCGATCGAGAATGCCGGTGAGCGTATCGCCGAGGCCGAAAAGAGCGTGCAGGCGGCCGAGGCTCTCTATCGCGATGCCGCCGGTGCCCTGACACGCTCACGCGATGGCGCGGCGCAAAAGCTTGCTGCGGCTGTGGCGTCCGAATTGCCGCCGTTGAAAATGGACAAGGCCCAGTTTCGCGTCGCTTTGGTCACCGACGCCGAGCATGGCGGGCCGGAAGGTTGCGACAGCGTCCGCTTCGAGGTCTCGACCAATCCGGGTGCGCCCTTCGGGGCCCTCGACAAGATCGCCTCTGGCGGTGAGCTGTCGCGCTTTGGCCTGGCGCTGAAAGTGGCGCTCGCCGGCGATGATGATGGCCGTGTCCTGGTGTTCGACGAGGTTGATCAGGGTGTCGGCGGCGCCGTCGCCGATGCAGTCGGCCGGCGGCTGAAACGCCTGGCAAAAACCGGCCAGACCCTCGTGGTCACCCACAGTCCGCAAGTTGCTGCCCTGGCTGATCATCACTGGAAGATCGTCAAGGAAGATGATGGCAAGAACGGTGTCCGCACCGTCCTGATCCAGCTCGATGGCGATGCCCGCCGCGAGGAGATCGCCCGCATGCTCTCCGGTGCCGAAGTCACCGATGCGGCCCGGGCCCAGGCGGACCAGCTGATGGCGGTCGAGGCCTGAGGGGCTGACTGCAAAGCGGTGTGAGCGCGCGCTCGACCTCGCGGACAAACGCTCCACAATGCGCCCGGAACCGGCTAGATTCGGCCCGATAGCCCAGCACGCGAGCAAATCATGAGCGCTTTGAAAGATGTCGGCATGTTGAGCGAGGCCGAGGCGCGCGCCGAGCATGCGCGGCTGGCCCGCGAAATCAGCCGCCATGACAAGGCCTATTACCAAAATGATGCGCCCAAGGTCTCCGACGCGGTCTATGACGCCCTGCGCCAGCGGCTCGAGGCCATCGAGGCGCGCTTTCCGCAACTGGTTGATCTGTTCAGCCCGACTCAGCGCGTTGGTGCGGCACCCTCGGGCAAGTTTGGCGAGATCACCCATGCGGTGCCGATGCTCTCGCTGGGCAATGCCTTCAATGATGAAGATGTCGCCGATTTCGTCGGCCGCGTGCGCCGTTTTCTCGGCCTCACCGAAGTCGAGCCGGTCGCCATCACCGCCGAGCCCAAGATTGACGGGCTCTCAGCCAGCCTGCGCTATGTAAAGGGCGAGCTGGTCTCCGCCGCGACGCGCGGCGATGGCACGACCGGCGAGGACGTCACCGCCAATATCCGTACCCTCAAGGACATCCCGCAGAGCCTGTCCGGGTCTGATTGGCCCGAAATCGTCGAGGTGCGCGGCGAGGTCTATATGAGCCATGCTGATTTCGCGGCGCTCAACGAGCGCCAGGAAGCGGCCGGCAAGCCCGCCTACAAAAATCCGCGCAATGCGGCTGCCGGTTCCCTGCGTCAGATCGATCCGATGATGACGGCGCAGCGGCCGCTCAAATTCTTCGCCTATGCCTGGGGCGAGCTCAGTGAGCCCCTGGCATCGACCCAGATGGAGGCCGTGCAACGCTTCAGGGGCTTGGGCTTCACCATCAATGAGCTGATGCAGCGCTGTGACAGCGTTGAGGCGATGATCGCCGTCTATCGCGATATCGAGGCCAAACGCGCCAGCCTGGGCTATGATATCGACGGCGTCGTCTACAAGGTCGACCGGCTCGACTGGCAGGCCCGCCTCGGCCAGGTCGCGCGCGCACCGCGCTGGGCCATCGCCCATAAATTCCCCGCCGAACAGGCGACCACGGTGCTTGAGGGTATCGATATCCAGGTTGGCCGCACCGGCTCGCTCACCCCGGTGGCACGGCTGAAACCGGTCACGGTTGGCGGTGTCGTCGTCTCCAATGCGACCCTGCACAATGAGGACGAGATCGCGCGCAAGGATGTCCGCATCGGCGATACCGTCGTGATCCAGCGCGCCGGTGACGTCATCCCCCAGATCGTGCGCGCCGTTGATGCCGATCGGCCCGAGCGCGGTGAGCCCTTCGATTTCCCGCATGAATGCCCGGTCTGCGGCAGCCAGGCCGTGCGCGAGCATGACGAGAAGACCGGCAAGCTTGATGTCGTGCGTCGTTGTACCGGCGGGCTGATCTGCGGCGCCCAGATCAAGGAGCGTCTGCGCCACTTCGTCAGCCGCAAGGCCTTCGATATCGAGGGGCTGGGCGCCAGGCAGATCGAGGCCTTCCACGAAGAGGGCCTGATCACCGAGCCGTCGCATATCTTCACGCTCAGGGCGCGCAATGCGGCCGGCGAGATTGTCCCGCCGATCCAGGAGCGCGAAGGCTGGGGCGAGACCAGCGCCAATAATCTCTTCGCGGCTATAGAGAGCCGCCGCAAGATCGCCCTGTCCCGTCTCCTGAATGCGCTTGGCATCCGGCATGTCGGTGAGAATACCTCGACCCTGCTAGCACGGACCTATGGCAGCTGGGATGCTTTCAGCGCTGCTGCGCAGAACCTGTCCGACGAGACCGTCCGCGCGGAAATGCTCGGTATTGATGGCATCGGGGAAACCGTCGTCGAGGCGCTCGACCAGTACTTCTCCGAGCCGCATAATCGCCATCTGCTCGCCCGCCTGGTCGCGCAGCTCACCATTGAGGATGCCGCGGCCGTCGCCAGTGACAGCCCCGTGGCCGGCAAGACCGTGGTCTTCACCGGCGCGCTCGAACGCATGACCCGCGACGAAGCGAAAGCCAAGGCACAATCGCTCGGCGCCAAGGTGGCGGGAAGCGTCTCGGCCAAGACGGATCTGGTGGTCGCCGGTCCCGGTGCCGGCTCCAAGGCGAAGAAGGCGGCGGAGCTGGGCTTGGAGATGATCAGCGAAGACGAGTGGTTCACCCTGATCGGGGAGGGGTGAGCGATCCTGTCCTTTACCCCCGCCGCTTCGCGCCAGCCCGGCGTTACGCCGCAGCAGCGCGGCGGCGTCGCCGTCGGCGGCGCCACGCCAGGCTTGCGGCAAAGATGATCGTGATGAGGACTATAACGAGGGCACCGGCCAGGATCGTCAGAATCATGTTTTCAGCGATACCCGTGAAGCTCAGGACATCGAGCTCGTGGCTTTGCCAAAACACCCACTCTCCGGCGATCCGGGTGGCGAGAGAACGGTTTCCGCTTTCCAGCACGACAATACCGTCGCCACTTGCCGGATCGTAACGAACGGCGGAATTGATCGCGGGGTCATTGCTGCCGTCATGTCCGGCGATGAAATCCCCCTGGCCGTTTGGTGCGTAGAGAATGGTGCCGAGACCCCAGATTTCGAGTCCGAATTGCGAGGCTTCCGGTTGGCGCATCAGGGCAAGGGTCTGGGGTTGCAGAATGTGGGGCCGGGCCATGCCGCCGGCCGTGTTTGCCAAATTTGACTGGAGGAAACGCACCATATCGGCGGTCGAGCTGTTGAGTGCGGTCGGGGCCAGCCCGGCGAAGCGGTAGCGGATCGCCTCCGTACCATCGACATCGTAGAGGGCCGCCCGATTGCCGTTATCGCTGACCTCATCGATATAGGTCGAGTTCTCCATGCCCAGGGGCTGGAAGACTGTGCGCTGCATATAGGTTTCGAACGGCTCGCCAGTAACGTCCTCGATCAGTAATTGCAGCAGGGAATAGCCACCGCCGGAATATTCGAACTGTGTGCCGGGCTCGAGACCGACGCGGACCCGGCCATCAGCGCCAGGAGAGGCGTCAGAAGCATGTGTCAGCGACTCGGTCAGCGGCTGAATGTCCTGCCCCGGCGCAAACCCGCCATAACCCAGACCGTCAGTCAAACCAGCGGTATGGCTGAGCAGGCGGCGCACTGTGACGCCGTCATTGTCGAACTCGCCTTGGGGCAATTGCCAGCTGTGCAGATAGGATGAGATTGGTGTGTCCAGATCAATGGTCCCGTCCTCGACCAGCGCCATGATGCCGACCGCCGAAATCCATTTGCTCAAGGATGCCACCTGAAAACTGGTGTCGCGGTCAATCGGCGCGCCAACGGAGACATAATATTCTCCGGCGATTTCACCATTTTCCAGCATAGCAAATCCAAGATTGCCATGATGGTCGGTGTCGATCATTTCGGTGGCGGCCTGCAGAAAGCCGCTCACATCGCCCGGCTCGGCGAGGGCGGTGCGGGTCCAGCCATTCACGGTCCCGGTGAAAATGAGTGCAGCCCAGGCCGCAATTGCGGCGAGGGCGGACACAACAAGCAAAAGATAGCTACGCATAGGCACAGTTCCTGTAGAGCCCCGAGCACAGGTGGGATCGGGTCGGTGGATGTTCGTTCTCGCGGTGGTGGTGCGATGTGTGGACGCCACGCCACACAGAGCAAGTGATGCCATTCATGGTCACAAAACCTCGTCCAGATGCCATTGCCCATGCGACCAGGCAAGCACCCGGTCGACGCGCCGCCTTCAGATCTCTGACGCCAACATCGGGCTTCCTGTGACATGACGCGGGAAGGCACCTATCGTTGCAGGCAGCATGGGTTTCACTCCTGATTCTGGCTGGTTGGTGCGCCGCTAATGCCCCTGCCGCCTTGCCAGCGATAGCAAAAAATGACGAACTGCTCGCATGGATGATGAACAACTCATTGCGAAAAAGCTCTTTGAGAGACTCGTTGAGGTTTGCATCGTTCTGCTGGTTGCGATCGGGATTCTCGCCCTGACCGGACAGTCCGTCACCCCGCGCGTCATCGACTCCGCCGAGACAGTTGAGTTCCGCGCGACGGCTCCGCTGGATTCAGATTCTGCTTGGGGAGAGGCCGAAACCCTCGATTTTGCCGATCTGCCAGATCCGCAAACAGATGCCTGGCTGCGGTGGTCGCCGGCCCGAGAGCTCCCGCGTGATCGTCCATTGGCGATCCAGATGGGCGGCCCATTTTCGGCCGATGTCTATTTCAACGGCGTGCTGATCGGTTCGAAAGGTGTCCCGGGATACGCGCCGCACGACGAGCAGGCCGGGCAAATTGACGGCCTGTTTGCGATTCCGTCCGGCTTGATTGGCGATGAGGGCAATCGGGTCATGCTGCACTATTCGAGTCATCACGCGGGGTACCAGCCCGCGATACTCTTCCAGACGCTCTCCATTTTGCCGTATCGCGACGATGCGCGGCGCCCTCTGCGATACTATGGACCCATCATCCTTGTGGCGGGCGCCTTGGCCGGCCTGACCTTGTTGGCGGCTCATCTCTCCCGCGCCCGAAAATACCCGCCGGGCCAATGGTTGATCATAGCATTGACGGGGTTGTTGATCGCGGGTGGCGCAGAAATATCCCGCGCGCTCATCAACTATCCCTATGACTGGCATCAGCCACGACAGGCCATCCAGCTCACAGGTTTCTTTGTCTTTGGCGCCAGCCTGTTGCGCTATGGGCTTTTGCGATGGTCGGCTCCACCGCGATGGCTGCGCCTTGTTTTCTGGGGCGCCGTCCTGTTGGCCGCCACAGGGGTGTTGGCGTCCAGCGGGTACGATGCACGCTCCGCCATAGCCATTGGCCTTTTGGCCGGAGCAGCCGGGCTCTGGTCAGTCTGGACAGGTTTTCGCACGGACCAGTCAGCGGTCTTGCTCGCAATCCCGCTTGTGGCCATCGCGGTCTACAGCCAGGTAGCGCCAGGGGATTTGCTCGACCGGGGCGCCTATTTGCTGGCGACCATCCTGTTTGGTCACGCTCTTCTGCGACATGATTTTGTGCTTGTCCCTCTGCCGGTGGAGGTCGCAAAGCCCAAAACCCTCGCCGTGACGGAAACCGGGCGGACGCGCTTTTTGCCGATCGAGGCGATCCTGTTTTTGAAAGCCGCGGGCAATTATACCGAAATTCACTCTCTCAATAATGCCGTGACCCTGGACGGGCGTGGCCTCAGCCAGGTTTTGAACCATTTGCCCGAAACCTTTCAGCGTGTGCACCGATCCTGGGCGGTCAATCTGGATGTTGTGGACGCGCTCCACACCTATGAGGGCAGCCGTTATGAGCTTAGCCTGACCGTTGGCAGGCAAATTCCGGTCGGACGGAAACATGTCCAGACCTTACGGGCACTGCTGTAGCAGTGCTGTTCGACGGTGAGGGCGGAAATCGAAGCTCATGCTTCGCAGACCCCAACACCCCTTTGACGCAGCAGGCTCAATCCGCCTCGACCAGCCGGTAAACGCCGTCAATGCGTGGCTCACCCACGGCCTCGAGATAGCTCAGCATGATCCCGCTGAGCCGGTCCCAGTCATTGACGCGGCAATAGCCCGCTTCGCCCTCGGTCTGGGTGACGTCGTAATCATCGAGGACGGACTGCGCCAGCTCCGCGCAGGACGGTTGGTGATAGGTGATGATGCCGTTGGGATAGACCCAGGCCAGTCCATAGACCCAGTTGTCGTCATCGGGCTTCATCGCCACATATATCCCGCGCGAGAGTTCGCGCAGGCGGACATTTTCGTGCGGGAAATCCACCACTTCCGAATAATAGCTGACGCCGCGCCGGCGAATCTCACCGCGCCACATCGGCTGGTCGAACGGGGTGCCGTCGGTCAGATAGGGCGTGTGGGTGTAAAACCCGTCAGCGATCGGAAACTCGGCCGCGCGGCGGGTGATCAGCGGCCGTTCCGAATAGAAACAGCCGCTCAGGATCAGTGCCGCAAGGACGATACCAAAGCGCGCCACTAGGGGGTGGCGCCTGCGAGCGGCTCGGTCGCGCTGTACAGCCAGGCTGCGACCTCGCCATCGACCAGCGGAGCGATGCGTTGGCGCACTTCGGCGTGGTAGGCGTCAAGCCATTCAAGCTCGGCCGGGGTCAGTGAGGGGACATCGATCAGCTCGCGATGGATCGGCGCCATGGTCAGGCTTTCAAAGCCGAGCATCGGCCGGTCGCCGCCATCGATCAGTTCGGCCTCGGTGACGACCTGAAGGTTCTCGATCCGGATGCCATAGCCGCCTTCCTTGTAATAGCCCGGCTCATTGGACAGGATCATGCCCGGCTCCAGCGCGACGGCATTGGGCGATTTGGCGATGCGTTGCGGGCCTTCATGCACGCCAAGGAAGGCGCCGACGCCGTGGCCGGTGCCGTGATCATAATCGAAGCCGGCTTCCCACAGGGGCAGGCGGGCCAGGATGTCGAGCTGGGTGCCGGTCGTGCCCTTGGGAAAGCGCACGCGCGACAGGGCGATATGGCCCTTGAGGACGCGGGTGAACTGGGTGCGCATTTCCGCCGTCGGCTGGCCGATCGGCACGGTGCGGGTGATGTCTGTGGTGCCATCGGGATATTGGCCGCCACTATCAACCAGATAGAGCGAACCGGGCACGAGTTTCAGATTGCTCGCCTCGGAGACGCGGTAATGCGCGAAGGCGCCATTGGCCTGGGCACCGGAGATGGTGTCGAAGGACAGATCTCTGAGTTCGGGCAAGGTCTTGCGGATCGATTCCAGCTTGCGTGCGGCGATGATTTCATCGACTTCGCCGGTCTGGGCGATTGTGTCGAGCCAGTGCAGGAATTTGACGATGGCGCCGCCATCTCGGATATGCGCCTGGCGTGAGCCTTCGATCTCGGCGGCGTTCTTGACCGCCTTCGGGCGCATCACCGGATCTTCCAGTTTCTGCACGCGTGCACCGCCGGCACCGAGGCGTTCGAGCACCCAGGCCGAGGCCGTGGCCGGATCGACGCGGACGGTCTTGCCCTCGAGCTCGGACAGGCCGGCCTCGAATTCGCTTTCCGGACGCAGGGCGATCTGGTTTCCCAGATGGCTGCGGGTTTCGTCGGTGATCTTTTCCGGAGCGACGAAAAGGGTGGCGGTGCCGTCCTTGTTGATGATCGCGGAGGAGAGCGGCAGGGGCGAGCGCGAGACATCGCCGCCACGGATATTGAACAGCCAGGCGATCGAGGGCGGCGCCGTGATGACGGCGGCATCCGCGCCGCCGCGCTCGACGGCAATGCCGATGCGCTGGCGTTTGGAGCTATGGTCTTCGCCCGCAAATTCAATCGGTTGAGGGTTGATCTGCGCCATTGGCGCCGCCGGACGGTCGGTCCAGGCCAGATCGATCGGATTGGTCTCGACCGCGACCAGTTCGACCTTGGCCCGCATCGCGGCGGTCTGGAGCAAGTCGAGGGCGGCCGGGCTGTGCAGACGGGCATCATAGCCGATCTTCTCGCCGGGCTTGCCGTATTCCTCGATCCAGCCATACATGCCCTGATTGACCAGGTCGCAATAATCGAAGATTTCCGGCGCGGCCTGGTGCTTGACCTGGGCGGTATAGCGTCCGTCGACGAAAATCGCGGCGCGGTCGCTCATCACAATGGCGGCGCCAGCGGAACCGGAGAAGCCGGCGATCCACAGCAAACGCTCATTACAATCAGGCAGATACTCATTATCATACTCATCCTCATGCGGGACGAGAAAGCCATCGAGGCCGAGCTTTTCCAGCTCTGCGCGCAGCTTGGGGACATTGTCGCGGCCAAAGTGAAAGCCGCCTTTTACGTCGAAAGTCTGGGAGATCATTTGGGTCATGGCGGGAAGTTATGCCCCTGCGGGCCGGGTTTCAATGCCTGTCGGCTCCTGCATGCATTTGCGCAGGCCGGACCTGCAGCAAAGGGCCTCCACACCCGGAGCAAAGCATTGCAAAGGCAGGGCGAACCCCGATTGCGGCCACACCGCACAGACGAAAGATTTCGACATGTACTCGATGGATGAATTCCTGCACCTCAATGGCTCGGACAGTTTCACCCGGACCCTGGATCGCTCGCGCGAACGCGCCGGCGTGCGGCTGCGCGGCGGTGGTCATGACGTCAACAGCTTCCTGTCGGCCTGTGGTCTGAAAGCCAGGCGCAAATAGCCTGTCGGCCTGCTGCCAATATGGCGCAAGCCTACCGCTTGCTTGCTACCAGACACTCCCAGCCCTCAAGCGGCGGCTGGCGGTGGACGTCGAGCCCGGCCGATTCATAGGCGGCGCGCACCCAGGCTTCCTGTTCGGTCAACAGACCGGACAGGATGACCCGTCCGCCCGGCGCCAGGGCGTTGGCAATGCCCGGCGCGAGATCGACCAGCGGGCCGGCGAGAATATTGGCGAAGATCAGCTCGAATTCGCGGCCCGCCAGCTTGCCATGATCGAGCCCTTCGGCGACGAAGCAATCAATTCCCGGCGTACCATTCTTGGTGCAATTCTCGGCGCTCTCCTCGACCGCTTCCGGATCGATGTCCGAGGCCATCACTTCGGCGTCGGGCAGGACCTTGGCGGCGGCGATCGCCAGCGCGGCCGTGCCGCAGCCCAGATCAAACACGGTGTTCGGCTCAAAGCCGGCATTGAGCATGTCGTCAAAGGCGATCAGGCAGCCGCGCGTGGTGCCGTGATGACCGGTGCCGAAAGCCGGTCCGGCCTCGATCTCGATCCCGATCTGCCCGGCCGTGATGGCGTCGCGATCATGCGCGCCGTACAGGACGAACCGCCCGGCATCGACCGGCTTCAACCCTTCCAGCGAGATCCGCACCCAGTCCTCATCGGGCATCGCCTCGACGCTGATCGCGATATCACCGGTCAGGCCTGAAGCCTCCCGGAAGGCCGCCTCATCGGGGCGTGCTTCAAACAGGACATCCATCCGCGCTGCCGCGCCGTCCTCGAACAACAGCCAGGACAGGGCAATCGGTGGATAGACCTCGTCCAGCCGCTCGACGGCATCGGCCAGCGGTTTGAAATCGGCAAAAGCGGTGAGGCGCCAGATCGTGCTCATGCGGTTATTCCCTGATGGTTCAGGGGTGGTTTGGACGTTTGTTGAGCGCCTTTCAACTGACTTGTCATCTAGCCCGCGGCGATGCGCCCCGGGGCATTGCGGACGATCCTTCGGGAGGTCTGCATTGATGTGTCGGTGAATGTGTCCCGGGGGACCGTCCACAACCCGGCGAAGCCCGGCCCTTTGGGGGGCAATTAAGGGCGGCCTGATCAAGACCAGCCCGGCGCCACCCGTCCGCCCTTTCCTGTGCACCGGTCGGGGCGGAATGTGGGGGTATTATGGGCGCCGCTCTCGGGGGTGGGGATAAGGGGAGGGGAAAGGCGTTGTTGTGGCATGGGATTTTGAGAAGTCGGGCGGGGATAGGCGTCTTGGAGGGCCGCTCCTACACCCCCAAAAAACATCTACCCCTCATCCGTCAGGGATGCCAAGGGTTTGGTTTTTGGAAAAAAATAGAGCCCCCCTTACGGCAGCTCCCGCACAAAGCTCTCCACCACCTTCTTCACCCCGGCCTTGTCGAACGCCACGGTGAGTTTCGAGCCGTCAGCCGTCTTGATGCGTCCATAGCCGAACTTGTCATGGAATACCCGGTCGCCGGTTTTCCATTTGCCGCTGCCGCCGCCGACGGGGCCGCTTTCGATCAGATTGGCCTTGGCGTCGATGGTGAGCGGGGTTGTGCGGCGGTTTTCCTGGGCTGAGGCCTGGTAGCGTTTCCAGCCGGGGCTGGAATAGCTCGATGCCATCGGGTCGGCGGTCTGGCGGACATTTTCGAAACCGGGGCCGCCGCCTTCATAATAGCCGGTCTCGGAGCGCGCCTCGACATGGTCGTGGGGGAGTTCATCGATGAATCTGGACGGCAGGACGGATTGCCAGCGGCCATAGATCATGCGGTTGGCGGTGAAGGTGATGGTGGCGCGTTCGCGGGCGCGCGTGATGCCGACATAGGCGAGGCGGCGTTCTTCCTCGAGGGATTTGGTGCCGCCTTCATCGAGTGAGCGCTGCGAGGGGAAGACCGTTTCTTCCCAGCCGGGCAGGAAGACGTGGGGGAATTCCAGACCCTTGGCGCCGTGCAGCGTCATCAGGGAGACCTCGTCTTCGCTGACGGCACGGTCAGCATCGGTGACCAGGGCGACATGTTCGAGATAGGCTTCCAGCGTGTCCCATTCGGCCATGGAGCTGACGAGCTCCTTGAGGTTTTCCAGCCGGCCGGCGGCCTGGGGCGTCTTGTCCTCGCGCCACATGGCGGTATAGCCGCTTTCATCGAGGATGATTTCGGCCATCTCGTTGAGCGGGCTGGTTTCGGAGAGGTCGCGCCAGCGCGCCAGATCGCGCAGAAAGACCTGAAGGCTGGTGCGCGCCTTGCCGCGGATCTCGTCGGTGCCGACCATGATGCGGGTCGCCTCGGTCATCGGCACGCCCATTTCGCGCGCCAGCATGGCGATCTTCTGGACGCTGGTCTCGCCAATGCCGCGCTTGGGCGTGTTGACGATACGCTCGAAGGCGAGATCATCCTCCGGTGAGCGCACCAGACGCAGATAGGCATGGGCATCGCGCACTTCGGCGCGTTCGAAGAAGCGCGGGCCGCCGATCACCTTATAGGGCAGGCCGAGCATGATGAAGCGTTCTTCAAAGGCGCGCATCTGCCAGGAGGCGCGTACCAGTATGGCAATATCGGCATAGGAACGGCCGGCGGAGACCCAGTTCTCGCATTCCTCGGCGACAAAGCGCGCTTCCGCCTCGCCATCCCACAGGCCGCGAACCTGGACTTTCTCGCCGCCCTCCTCATCGGTCCACAGCGTCTTGCCGAGCCGGTCGCGATTGGCGGAGATCAGGCCGGAGGCGGCGCCCAGAATATGTTCGGTCGAGCGGTAATTGCGCTCCAGCCGCACCACGGTGGCGCCGGGGAAATCCTTGTCGAAGCGCAGGATATTGTCGACCTCGGCCCCGCGCCAGCCATAGATGGACTGGTCGTCATCGCCGACGCAGCACAGATTTCCGGTGCCTTTCGCCAGCAGGCGCAGCCACATATATTGGGCGACATTGGTATCCTGATACTCATCGACCAGCAGATAGCGGAATTTGCGGTGATACTCGGCCAGCACGTCCGGATTGTCTTTCAGGATGTGGAGCGTGTGCAGCAGGAGATCGCCGAAATCGCAGCAATTGAGCACTTTCAGGCGCGCCTGATACATCGCGTAGAGATCTTTGCCACGGCCTTCGGCGAAGGCGTATTTGTCTTCCTCGCCGAGCTGTTCGGGCATCAGGCCGCGATTCTTCCAGCCATCAATCACCGAGGCGAGATGGCGCGGTGTCCAGCGCTTTTCATCAATGCCCTCGGCCTGGATGATCTGTTTCATCAGGCGCAGCTGGTCATCGGTATCGATAATGGTGAAGGCGGATTTCAGCCCCACCAGTTCGGCATGGCGGCGCAGGATCTGGGCCGAGACCGAGTGGAAGGTTCCCATCCACGGCACGCCCTCAACGGCTTCGCCGATAATCTTGCCGACCCGTTCCTTCATCTCGCGTGCCGCCTTGTTGGTGAAGGTGACAGCGAGGATTTCCCAGGGGCGCGCACGGCCGGTGGCGAGGATGTGGGCGAGGCGGGTGGTCAGCACGCGCGTCTTGCCGGTGCCGGCACCGGCGAGCACCAGCACGGCACCATCAAGCGCCTCGACAGCCTGGCGCTGCTCGGCATTGAGCCCTTCAAGATAAGGCGAGGGCGGCGCCGGGCGCGCCATGTCGGAAATCGAGAGCGAAGTCATGCCAGCCTGCGAATAACGAGTCGTTCAATCCGCTAGTCTGGACCGAAAAACGCGCAATCCCAAGCCGGTGATGTGCAATTGTTCGTTTTTTGTTCGCATCCGGCGCAGGGCCCATTCATACGGCGGGCCGGTGCGGGCCTAATTGGTCGTGGGGGCGTCCATTGCCGTCTGCACGGTGGCGAGGAAGGCGAGGAAATCATCGGTGATTTCGCCATTCGAGCGCCGGATATTTTCAGCATAGCCGGTCAGGCGGGCCATGAAATTCTGGCGGGACAGGGTGAGCTGGGCATTGCCGGTCGCCTGCATGTCGCCATCCTCGATGCGGCTGTCGCACCAGGACATCAGATCATTCACCAGCCACAGCACTTCAGGGCCATCGGTCATGCCATCGCGCGCTGCATGCAGATCATCGATGATCTCCTGCAATTCCTGTGTCGGGCATGGAGCGGGATTGCGGGGCGTGTGCGGGACCAGTGTCAGGCGGGGCATGGTGGGATTCTCGTAATTGGAACAATGAATAGCGGCCCGCTTATTCGCGATTTTCCCGGTTAACCCTACTCATACAATATGAAACTGCGTGCAGGGTCTTGTGGCGCAACTAGTCGAAGAGGGCGTCGACACCGGCCTGGACATTCTCGTCGTCGAAATCATCCACGCTCTCGACCTGGCCGTGAATGGCGCCGGATGCCGCGGCGATCAGCGGCTTGATACACTCGGTCGCGAGCCCGGCCACCGCGTGGCAGGCGCTGGCATCGGCTTCGCCGCGCAGCATATCCTGGGCCCGTTCGACCTCGGCCTCGATCTGCAAGACCACGGTAACCAGATCCGCCCGCACATGGCGCGGTGCCGCCCGGTAGGCCAGCACGGCGAGCTCCTTGTCCTTGAAGCCGGAATTGGTGAAGTGTTCGGTATAGTCGGCCGGGGCCCAGTCGAGCACGTCTTCGGCGCAATCAGGCATGTCGGGGAGCATTTCCATCAACATCATCACTTCATTGAAGTGATTGAGATAGTCGGTCGCCAGTCCGGTCACCGGATTGATATTCGCGGCACGCAGGGCCTCGGGGCTCAAAACACCCTCTCCCAGAAGCGGGGTTGGCCCCGTCATGTCGTGCTGCTCTGCGGTCATGTGTCACACATATAAGCCGACATTCTTTCCAGACGGATAATCGCCGCGCGGGAAATGAAGTGTGGTGCGATCAGCGATGTTCCTCTTCGCTGATTTCCGCCAGCCGCCGGGCATAGGCGGCCTGGGCATCGGCCTTGGTGACCCAGCCGACGACCGATTGATCATCGGAGCGGCTGCGGACCGGGGCGCCGTCAATCTGTTCGGCGTCGAGCAGGCCCATGGCGCGGCTCAGCGTGTCATCCTCATACAGGCAGACGCCGGTGGCCAGCTCGGCCTTGCCCCATTCATCGAGCGCAATCATGAAGTCGCGCACCCGCACCGTTTGCAGGACCAGCCGGCTCGAACCGCCGGAGATATCATAGCCATGGCGCATGACCTGGCGCTGGAAGAGCGAACCGCCCAGCGCTGACTGGGTCAGGATCGTGGCCAGCGAGACCGAGACCAGCACGGCGACCGAGGCTTCATAGCTGGAGGTCAGTTCGAACACGATCAGCGTGGTGGAGAGCGGCGCGCCGAGCACAGCTCCGGCGACCGCCCCCATGCCGATCACGGCGAAGAAGCCGGCCCCGGCCGTGGCATCGCCGAACAGGGTGACCATCACCAGCCCAAAGGCCGAGCCGAGCATGGCGCCCAGATAGATCGAGGGTGAAAACACGCCGCCGGCAAAGCGGAAGGAGAGGGTGATGGTGGTGGCGATCACCTTGAGGGCGATAAAGAGCAGCAGGAATTGCAGCGGATAGGCGACATTCAGCGCATTGGATGTCGCCTCATAGCCGACGCCGAGGATTTCCGGGGCGATCAGCGCGATCAGGCCGACCAGCAGACCGCCGGGGATGGGCAGCATCCAGTGCGGGAAGCCGATCCGGTCGGCCCAGCCGGTGACGATGACGGGGCCGTGCAGCACGCCGCGATCAAACAGGATGGCGAGGCCCGCCGCGGCAATGCCGAGCACGGCGGCGGCCGGATAATCCCACAGTCCGACCGGGGCGACCGGCAAATGTCCGAACACCGGATCCTCGCCCAGATGCAGGCGCAGGATCAGCGCGCCGACGACGCTGGCGACCGCGACCGGGGCGATCGAGCGCAGCGCGTAATGACCCAGCACGACCTCGAAGGCGAACAGGGCGCCGGCGACCGGGGCGTTGAAACTGGCCGAGACTGCCGCTGCGGCGCCGCAGGCGAGCAGGATGCGGCTGGCGCGGGCGGGCATTTGCAGCCAGGCGGCGAGCGCCGATCCCATTGTGCCGCCCAGATGCACGGCCGGGCCCTCGCGCCCGGCGCTGGCCCCGCCGCCGAGCGAGATCGCCGAGAGCAGGGCCGAATACAGGCCCGATTTCAGATCGACCTTGCCGCCCTTGACGGCGCGCGCCTCGAGTACATCGGCGACCGCCTTGCCGGCCGGTTCGGTGACCAGTCCAAAGCGCATGCCGAGATAATAGAGCGAGGCGATCACGACGCCGGTCGCCAGCGGGATCAGCACCAGGCGCAGATAGGGCAGGGTCGCCGCCTGGCTGGCCAGATTCTCTTCGGTGACGCCAAAGGCGGTCTGTTCGAAAAAGCTGATGCCCAGCCGCAATCCGATCGTCGCATAGCCCGCGATCAGGCCGACGAATATCCCCAGCACCCACAGCACCGGCCCGCGGCCATTGCGAATGGAGCGGACGAGAAATTCCCCGGTGGAGGCTTTGGGCTTCGGATTTGACACCCGGCGATTTGCCGTGCTCCGGCGACCAGGGTCAAGGGCAAGGGGCAAGGCTGTGAGCCGTCCGGCGGTTTTTTCTGGCACAGGCCTGCCATCGCGCCCTAGAGTGACGCGGAAAAGGGAGGCCCCATGCTACACGTTGTTCCTGCAAGCCTGATCGCCAGTCTCGCGCTGGCCATCCCGGCCCACGCCCAATCGGGCGCCGGCCATGACAGCGCCTATGTGCGCGTCTTCGACAATTGCACAAGCTACCAGGCCGAGGATGAGCCGGTCCATTTCTCCGATTGTGCCGGCTATGGCGATTGGACGGTCCATATTGTCGCCGGCGAACATGGTGCGGCGGTGGCCTATTCCCGGCGCGGCAAGGAAACGCAATGGGGCGAGAACCCGCCACGCGTCGCAGTCTTCCAGGATCTCGGCCAGGTGATGGAATGGCGTCTCGACGCGTCCGGCGTGCCCTTCGCGACGATTTATCGCTCGATCTTCACCGGCTTTGAACCCGGCGAGGGCGGGCAGTATCTCACCGTTTCGGCCCTGCGCCCGGACGGGGAAGTCGGCGCCTGCCATGTCGCCTATGTCGAGGCGGCGCAGCAGCCGGGTGCCAATCAGATCGCGCGCGACGTGGCCGATTATCTGGCGCCGGACTGGCAGTGCGGCACCGAGGCACCGATCGTGTTTGATCTCGATTCACAGATGGACGTGCTGACAATCGCTGCCCAGCGCCGGCCCGGGCACTAGTCGTCCGGCAAGCCCTGCGCGCGTTTCAGGGCCCAGACGCGCATCGAGGAGGCCAGCGGTTCCAGGCCGCGGGCTTCGTCGATCCGGGCGATCAGTCCGGCCAGCGACATCCCGTCGGCACGGATAGCCGTGTCGATGACGGCCCAGAATTCCGGCTCCAGCGAGAGCGAGGTGCGGTGGCCGGCGAGGGAGACGGAGCGTTTGATCAGGGGCATGGGCCACAATCTCCCAGGCCGGGCGTGCAGGCAAGCCGGCGATGCGCAGCCGCAACTGCTCGACGCCGGCGCATGGTTACCAATCGGCAGCTTTTCTCGTGCAATCTGACGGCATGCGCAAATGGAGTTCCCCCCTGCCGTTTACGGCGATGAGTGAGCGGCGTGTCCCGAACCGTCCAGGCGTTTACGTCCTGCTGCGGGACGAGACCGATCCCTCCTCCGTGCTCAAGATCGCTTCCTCGCGATCCCTGCGCGGTGCCTTCAGCCAGATCCGGCTCGAGCCGGCGGGCAATTGGCCGGTCCGGCCGACCGGTTTCCTGTATTTCGAGAGCCTGAGCGAATCGGAAGAGGCCACCCGCTTCCTCGCCGAATTCCGCGACCGGCGCGGTCAGCGCCCGATGTATAATTCCGGGTTCTAGTAGCCGGCGGATCGGGGCAGATCATACGCCCGTCCTTCTCCGCGAGGAGAGGGAGGTCACTTAATTCAGCCCTCCGGTGTCTCCAGCTTCTTGCCGTCGAGCTCCCGAGCCGCCTTGGCCGCACGTGCCTTCGCCAGCTCCGTCACCGCCTTGGGCTGCCCGTGCCGCAGCCGGTTGGTTTCGGCCTTCACGGCCTTTTCAGCCCGCGCCTTGCGTTTTCGAGCCTGTTTGAGATTGACCGGTCGGCTCATCGCCTAGTCCTTCGGCCCCAACATATTCTCAGGCTTCACGATGGCGTCGAACTGTTCAGCGGTGACGAAGCCGAGCTTGACGGCTTCCTCGCGCAATGTGGTGCCATTCTTGTGGGCTGTCTTGGCGACGATGGTGGCCTTGTCATAGCCAATGGTGGAATTGAGGGCGGTGACCAGCATCAGCGAGCGGTTCATCAGCAGGGCGATATTGTCCTCGCGCGCGGTGATGCCGACGATGCAGCGTTCCGTGAAGCTTGTCGCGGCATCGGCCAGCAGGCGGATCGACTGCAACACGTTGAAGATAATCACCGGCTTGTAGACATTGAGTTCGAAATGGCCCTGGCTGCCGGCCATCGAGACCGTCGTATTATTGCCCATCACCTGGGTGCAGACCATGGTCAGCGCCTCGCACTGGGTCGGATTGACCTTGCCCGGCATGATCGAGGAGCCCGGCTCATTCTCAGGCAGGGCGAGCTCGCCGAGACCGGACCGCGGGCCCGAGCCGAGCAGGCGGATATCATTGGCGATCTTGAACAGGGAGACGGCGACGGAATTGAGCGTGCCATGGGCCTCGACCAGACCATCCTTGGTCGCCAGCGCCTCAAACTTGTTCGGTGCGGTGATGAAGGGGATTTTGGTCAGCGCCGCGGCTTCCTCGGCGAAGGCTTCGGCAAAGCCGATCCTGGTGTTCAGCCCGGTCCCGACAGCGGTGCCGCCCTGGGCCAGTTCGCATAAGGCCGGCAGGGCCGATTCGACGCGGCGAATCGAATTGGCGACCATCGCCGTATAGCCGGAGAATTCCTGGCCCAGCGTCAGCGGTGTTGCATCCTGCAAATGGGTGCGGCCGATCTTGATGATGGATTTGAAGGCCTGCGACTTGTCGTTGAGCGCATTATGCAGCGTCTGCAGTGCCGGGATCAGGCGGTGCGTAATCTCTTCGGCGGCTGCGATATGCATCGCGGTCGGGAAAGTGTCGTTGGAGGATTGCGAGCGATTGACGTGATCATTGGGGTGGACCGGATCCTTCGATCCGACCTCGCCGCCCAGGATCTGGATCGCGCGGTTGGAGACAACCTCATTGGTATTCATGTTCGACTGGGTGCCCGAACCGGTCTGCCAGACGGAGAGCGGGAAGTGATCGTCGAGCTTGCCTTCGGCGACTTCCAGCGCTGCCTGGGCGATGGCGTCGGCCAGATTGGCGTCCAGATTGTCGAGGCGATGATTGGCGCGCGCCGCGCTGTATTTGACGACGCCCAGCGCGCGGATCAGCGGTTTCGGCATCGTCTCGGTGCCGATCGGGAAATTGATCAGGGAGCGGGCGGTCTGTGCCCCCCAGAGCTTTTCACTGGGAACTTCGAGTGGGCCAAAGCTGTCGGTTTCGGTGCGGGTCTCGCGCATGAGGGGAAGCTCCTTGCAGCGCGCCTGGCGCCGGACGAAGATGGTGAAGAACAGGTCGGACGTGTATCACTCACAGATGACGGATCAAGATGATGATGCGCATCGCCGCGGGGGCACAGCATTCGGTCAGCTTGGTAGCAGGGGCGATATTTCGCAAAATGTCGGGTGACGAACTCAATATGCGCGTCGACGCGCTGACCAGTCAGACGCGCCGTTTCCGGTCGCTGATCGGTGAATTCCTGCGTCTGGAATTCAAGCGCGACCGCTTGCCGGGCCGTGTCTATGAAGTCTGTATCCGTATCGAGCGTCCAGGCACCAGCGCCGACCCGGATGTCGATCATGTCGCCCGATCGGTGTTTGATGCGCTGACCGGCGTGCTGTTTCACGATAACAGCCCCGTCAATGCCCTGTCGGTGACCCGGCATGACGGCGAACAGGCGCGGGTCAGTATCGTGGCGCGGCCAATCAGCGCGCCGCCGGTTATCGCCCCGCCACTCGCCGTGCGGCGGCAGCGCGTTCTCGAAGACGCCTGAGGCTGAATATCCGCAGCTAGGCCTTGTCGCGCAATGCGCGGGGCCGCCGGACCTGGCAGGTCGCCGTACCCTTGGCGGCGATAATGCCGTCCCCGGTCCAGATCGTGCCTTCCATGAAAGCGACATTGCGCCCGACCCGTAATGCCTGGCCGCGCGCCTTGCACCGGGCCAGCGGCAGCGGTGCGAGAAAACTGGTCTTCATTTCCAGCGTCGGCACGCCAACCGTGAAACCCTGTTCGACCAGAACCGCGAGGGACATCACCTCGTCGAGCATGGCGCACATCATGCCGCCCTGGACGCCGCCGCGCAAATTGGAGACCTGGGGTGAGGGGTTGAATTCGGCTTCGAGCCAACCTTCTTCAATCGAGAAATCGAGCAGGCGAAAACCCAGCAGGGTCGCGGCATGCTCCAGATTGGTCATCGTCGTGAGACGGGCGCGAATCTGCTCCGCATTGAGCCGGTGGACCGGGCCATCGCTCAGATCAGGGGCAACCGGTCGCTGGCCCGACATCACTTCTTGCGGAAACTGTCGAGGCTGACGACCTGGCCGGCCTCGCCCTCGGCGGGCGCGCCCCGGGAGGCGGGTTTCGAGCCGGGCCCGCTATCGGCGGCCGGATCATCGCCGGTGACAGCCTGGTCGAATTGCAGGTGAAAGCCGACGCTGGGATCGTGGAAACGTGACACGGCCGAATAGGGCATTTTGATATATTTCGGTACGCCGCCAAATTTCAGCGTCACTTCGAAACCGATATCGGTCACTTCGAGGTCCCAGAATTGATGCTCCAGGACAATGGTCATCTCGTCGGGATATTTCTCGAGCAGGGACGGGTCGATATCGACACCGGGCGCGCGCGTGCGGAAGGTGATGTAGAAATGGTGTGGGCCGGGCAGGCCTTGCGGCATGGCCGCTCTGAGCAGAGCCTGACGGACAACGCCGCGCAGCGCCTCTTGCGCCATCAAGTCGTAGCGCATCAGATCCTTGGCCATGAACATCCCCGTTTTTCCCTTGCCTCAAGGGTAACTCACGCCGTGAGCAGGTCAACGCATTCTGGTCGTTTCACTGCACAAGAAGGCGCCCCGGTTGAGCCGGGCTCAGGATTTGCCCGCAATGCGGGAAAACGCGGCAGGCCGGTTCAGCGCGCGCCCAGCCAGATCAGGCCGATCGAGACCATGGTCATTCCGGCACCATATCCGGCCATCAGAACCGGCAATCGCAGCGCCGTGCCCAGCCAGCTCGATCCGTAAAAGCCACGCTCCTGCAGCGCCGCAAAAATCTGGGTGGCGATGCCGATGACGGCCAGCGCCACAAGGCTTGGTATACGGGTGCCGCCGAGATTGATGACGAGGATGGTCAGCATCACCCCCGGGACCATGCTGGCATTCCAGTAGAGCGAATAGACGACATGTTCGATCATCCGGCGCCGCGGGTGCAGCGCCATGTTCAACAGGGCAAAGGCGGCGACCATGAACAGGAAGGCCTGGCTGGCGATCGCCCCGGCGCGCGCCTCATAGGCGCCCGGATGGCGGATGGCTTCGAGGACAACCGGGACAATCCAGTCGGCATCCTGGGCGCGCAGGGCGGCGCGGAAGCAGGCTTCGCCCTCCAGATCGAGTCCGCGGCCTTCCGGCGCGCTGCCGCGCTGGAACAGGGTGACATCAATGCTGGTATCGCGGGCGAAGGCGAGACTGCCATCGGCGGCAAATTCGTCGGGGCCGGGCATCACGCCGCAGCTGAAGCGCGGGCCGCTGCCCGCCTCGCGGGCTCTCGCTTCCCGGTCCGCCCAGGCCTGCTGCCTGGCCTCGATATCGCTGGCGCTCTGGCTGCGGATCGTGGCGGCATCGGGGGTGAAGGCAATCGAGACCGGGCGTGTGCCGGCTGCAGCAGTCACGGCGAAGAAGACCAGCGTCATGATCAGATAGATGCGTACGGGCGGCGAAAACTGCATGCGCTTGCCGTCGACATAGTCGCGCGCAACCTTGCCGGGGCGTGTGTAGAGGCCGCGCAGCGTTGTCAGGAAGCGGCCATCCCAGGCCAGGGCGCCATCGAGAAAGTCTGTAGCCAGCGACAGGATGGGACGGCGTAAATCGGCTTCCGACTGGCCACAGCTGGCGCAATAGGGCCCTTCCAGCGGGGCGCTGCAATTGGCGCAGACGGTGTCTCGGGGATCGGCTGGCGGCTGGGTCGAGGTCATTGAGGCTCCTGCGCCGCGCGGGCAAGCCCTATCTAGCGCGTCACAGGGGGCGTGCGTCAAGCTCGGGCCGGTCGCGTGGAGCGGGCCCGCCGGTCATTCATGCGCTCAGATGGCAGGATAAAGTGGAGGCTTCTGTTGCCAGGTGCCTCCGGACCCCGCCTGAGCGTGCGAACACCCAGGAGTTAATGCGAAGTTATACGCGCTGACTAGGCAGCGAGACGAACTTCTTCAGCAAAGTTGTCATTGGCAACTTTAAGAATGAGCCTGTATCGGGCCTCACCCGGGCAAAAGCATTCCCCTTTACCCATCCGTCAATCCTGTTTCGGCCCCATAATCGCTTGCCAATACAAGCTGAAGGTAATGGTGGAGCCGCCGGGTACTGCCCCCGGGTCCGGTCTGGTTATTACGAGCGCGTTTATCGCCATAGTCAGCAAGCTGACAAGGCCAATATAGGGTATGGCGCACGATGTTTAAAGGGCGGCTGGCTGTTTGCGTGGCAGGGATGATCGGGACAGGGTGTTGCAGCCCCGGTGTCTGAACGGAATCGCACCGGATCAAGCGCACGGAATGGGATATTTGCGGGCGACCGTGTGTGCCCCCGGCGGCTGATGGATACGTGCCGGCCAGCGATACACCCAATCGGACACACTCACGCAAACTCGCGCTCCCAGTTGGGTCCATTGGGCCGGCTGATGCAAACATCGCCCTGGAGCCCCGCAGCGTGAGGGTTCGTGATTGCCGTCATCTCGTCATAGACTTTTCGGCTCTGCAAATCGGGGCACACGCAATTATTTCGGTCCTAATGCGTTAACTTGATTGCTTGTTTTAGTTTCAGCCCCACCCGCAGCGGGCGCATCCCTCCCTGGAGCCCTCTCCGCGCCGGGTGCCAGATAGCTGCGGCATTCGGCTTTTGGCCAGGTGAGGCGGGACAAACACCCGTTTCGGTGAAGCAGGCGCATGTCCCGCTCTTCTTCCCGCGCACTTTTCCCCACGCAAAACGGGACACGCACCGGCGAAGCCGGTCCGTGTCCCGGGGCGTGGGTCCTGTCAGGATAGTCCTGCCCTGTCCCTCCGGACCTGGCGGCCTGGCTACATGCAGAACACATTGAGCTTATTGCCGTCCGGATCCCTGAAATAACCGGCATAGAAGCCGCTATCGCCGCGTGGGCCGGCTGGGCCTTCATCCTTGGCGCCCAACTCGATAGCGAGGGCATAGACCTTGTCGACCTGGGCCGGGTTTTCGGCCTGGAAGGCGGCCATGACGCCATTGCCGACCGTGGCGGGCTTGCCGTCAAAGGGTTGGGTCAGGCCGATGCCGGCGCCGCCGCCAGGCTTTCCCCAGGCGATGAATGTGTCGAAATCCATCATCCGGCCGACGCCGAATTCGGCGCAGATCTTGTCGTAAAACGCCGCGGCGCGTTGCAAGTCATTGGTTCCCAAAGTGACATAGCCCAGCATCGTATTTCTCCCTCAGAGATTTATGTGTTCCGTATATGTTCCAATTTGGTGAAATTAACAGCGGACGCGCTCATGGCAAGCGGAATCTCTGCGCCTGCCGATCACCAGGCCGGCTGCACGGCGGCACGAAACGTGTGGATCATTCTGACGGCAAACCTGCAAGCGGGGCGAATCGGATGTAGAGTGCGCGATCACGAGACGCAGTGGAGATCGCGATGGCAGACATGGCCGTTCTGGAGCCCGGTAGCGAAACCGGACGCATGGCTGCGACCGGTTCGGCGGCGGAGGCGGCCTATCTCGATCTGCTGCGCGATATTCTCGAACACGGGACGCAGCAGGATGATCGCACCGGAGTTGGCACGCGCTCGGTGTTCGGCCGGCAGATCCGCTGCGACCTGTCCGAAGGCTTCCCGCTGCTGACGACCAAGAAGGTGCATTTCAAGTCGATCGCGATCGAATTGCTCTGGTTCCTGCGCGGCGAGACCAATGTTCGCTGGCTGCAGGAGCGTGGCGTCAAGATCTGGGATGAATGGGCCGATGCCGATGGCGAGCTCGGCCCGGTCTATGGCAAGCAGTGGCGCCGCTGGGCCGGCCCGGACGGCACCGAGATCGACCAGCTCTCCAACCTGCTCGAACAGATCAAGAGCAATCCGGCCTCGCGCCGCCTGATCGTGTCAGGCTGGAACCCGGTCGATGTGCCCTCCATGGCGCTGCCACCCTGCCACACGCTGTATCAATTCAATGTCGCCGACGGAAAACTGAGCTGCCAGCTCTATCAGCGCTCGGCCGACATGTTCCTCGGCGTGCCCTTCAATATCGCGTCCTACGCGCTTTTGACGACCATGGTCGCCAAGGTGTGCGGTCTGGAGCCGGGCGAATACATCCACACATTTGGCGACGCCCATATCTATTCCAACCATATGGACCAGGTCGCCGAACAATTGTCGCGCCAGCCGCGCAAACTGCCGCGCCTGCGCCTCAATCCCGATGCCAATGACCTGTTCGGCTTCGAGTATGAGGACATCATGCTGGAAGATTATGATCCCCATCCCGGCATCAAGGCGCCGGTCGCGGTATGAGCGAGGCGAGCCCATCCTGCCTCAACGCCCTGGGGGCCCGCATCGCGCAGGTGTCCGATATCTACGCCGAGCGCTATCAGATTGACCGTTCCGGCGACTGGTATCTGCTCAAACTGCAGGAAGAGCTCGGCGAGCTGACCCAGGCCTATCTCACCACCACCGGCCGCAGCCGCAAGCCGGCCGATGAGGGCGCGCGCGAAAATCTGGCGCGTGAAATGGCCGATGCGCTGGGGATGCTGTTGTTGATGGCCCGCGATGAGGGCATCGATCTCGATGCCGCCGTGCAGGAGAAATGGCTCAGCTGGCTGGAGCGCGAGGACGCATCATGAGCGCGGACGAACCGGCCATCGGCCTGCCAGCGATCTGCCTCATCGTGGCGCGTGGCCGCAATGGCGTGATCGGTACGCAAGGTGATCTGCCCTGGCGGCTGAGCTCCGATCTCAAGCATTTCAAGGCCGTCACCAGCGGCAAGCCGATCGTCATGGGCCGCAAGACCTGGGACAGCCTGCCAAGGCGGCCCTTGCCCGGGCGATTGAATATCGTGGTCAGCCGGCAGGCCGGTTTCACCGCCGAGGGCGGCGAAGTGGCGGGCGATCTCGATACGGCATTGGTGATTGCGATCACGCAGGCGCAGGCCGATTCGGTCGGCGAGGTGTTCGTGATTGGCGGCGCCCAGATCTATGCCGCAGCGCTGGGGCATGCCCACCGGCTCTATATCACCGAGGTCGAGGCCGACCCGGCCGGCGATGCCGTTTTCCCGACCCTCGAGGCCGGGCAATGGTCGGAGATCTCCCGCGAGGTCCACGAGGCCGGGCCCGGCGATGAGCACAATTTCGTTTGCCGCGTGCTGGAACGGGTCTGATCCCGGAGGGCGGGATTGGCAGCCTGCATGTCCCCCCCGATTAACCTTGAACCTTTGCGCGCAAACGTTCATCTATTGAAGCAATGTATCGAGAGGAATGAAGCATCCATGCCCTGGAACGATAATACCGGTGGTAGCGGCGGCGGCGGAGGCCCTTGGGGTTCCGGCGGCGGCAATAACGGAAACGGACAAAATCCCTGGGGCCGCAAGCCCGAGGGTGGCGGTGGTGGCGGCCAGGAGCCGCCCGATCTCGACGAGGTTGTGCGCCAGTTGCAGCGCAGCTTCCGGGGCATGTTCGGTGGCGGCGGTAAATCCGGCGGCAAGGATGGCGGCAAGAGCGGCGGTGTTTTCGGCGTCGTTCTCGTGCTGGCGATCCTGATCGGTGTCTGGTTCGCCCTGCCGGGCAGTGGCTGGTATCAGGTCGGACCCAACCAGAATGGTGTCGTGCTGCGCTTCGGCGAATATGATCGCACCACCCGGCCGGGTCTGCATGTCAAATTCCCGACACCAATCGAGACCGTCTTCCTGCCCGAGGTGACCACGACCAACACCTTGACCATCGGCGCGGGTCCTGAGGGCCAGATGCTGACGCGCGACCAGAATATCGTTGATATCGAATTCGCTGTGCAATGGCGCGTCAATTACGGCTATCCGGATGGTGTCCGCGATTTCCTGTTCAATGTGCGTAGTCCCGAGAACACGGTTCGCGCCGTGGCCGAAAGTGCCATGCGCGAAGTCATCGGCACCTCTGATCTGCAATACATCATCACCGAAGGCCGTGGCGAGGTTTCGCGCCGGACCAAGGAGTTGCTGCAGGCGACACTGAACGAATACACGGCGGGGATCGAGGTCCTCGAAGTCAATCTGCGGACGGCCCAGCCGCCGGCCAGCGTGATCGACGCCTTCCGCGATGTGGATGTCGCCGAGCAGGATGCCGAGCGCCTGCGTCTGGAAGCCACCTCCTATTCCAACCGGGTCATCCCGGAGGCACGCGGTGATGCGGCCCGTCTTACCCAGGCGGCCCAAGGTTATCGCGACTCGGTGATTGCCGAAGCACAGGGCCAGGCTGATCGCTTCCTCTCTATCTATGAGGAATATGCCCAGGCGCCGGAAGTGACGCGTCACCGCATGTACCTGGAAACCATGGAGGGCGTGTTGCGCGATTCCGATCTGACCATTCTCGATAGTCAGTCCGGCGCCGTGCCTTATCTCCCGCTTGACCAGCTTGGTCAGAACCGCACTCGCAGTCAGGGGAATAACCAATGATCCGCACCCTCGGAATAATCCTCCTGTTCGGCGTCGTCTTCGTCGGGCTGCAAAGCGTCTACACGGTGAATGAACTCCAGCAGGCCCTGATCCTGCGGGTTGGCGAGCCGGTCGATGCTGTCAATGAGGTCGGCGATGAAGATCCCGGCCTGCACTTCAAGCTGCCCTTCATCATGGATGTGCTGATGTTCGACAAGCGCAACCTGGAATTCGACATGCAGCCTGAGGAAATCCAGGCGTCGGACCAGGTCCGTCTCGTTGTTGACGCTTTCCTGCGATACCGCATCGTCAATCCGCTGCGTTTCTATCAGACGGTCGGTGATGAGCGCGGGGCCCAGTCTCGCCTGCGCTCGATCATGGATGACAGCCTGCGCGGTGTGATCGCCTCGATCCCGTCCCAGGAAGTCGTCTCCGGCCAGCGTGCCGAACTGATGGACCGCGTCCAGACGGCCGTGGAAGACCAGGTGGCCCGTCAGGATCTCGGGATCGAAGTGATCGATGTCCGCATCCTTCGCGCCGACCTGCCGCAACAGATCGCCGAACGCGTCTTCCAGCGCATGCGCTCGGAGCGTGAACAGCGCGCCGCGCAAATCCGCGCTGTCGGTGCCCAGGAAGCCCAGGAAATCCAGGCTGATGCCGATCGTCAGGGCCTGATTATCCGGGCTGAGGCGCGCGCGGAGTCGGAACGGACCCGCGGTGAGGGCGATGCCCAGCGGGCTGCTATCTATGCGGCTGCCTACGGTCGTGATCCCGAATTCTACGCCTTCTATCGCTCGATGATCGCGTATCAGGAAGCGATCGGCGCCGGCACGCCCATCGTGGTCGCACCGGACTCGGAGTTCTTCGACTATTTCCGGAGCGAGACGGGCAGGAACTAGGCTGTGTTGACGGCATTGCTTGTCGGTGTGGGCGTCGCTCTGGCGCTTGAGGGAGCTGCCTATGCCCTGGCTCCCGAGGCGATGAAGCGATTTCTGACCCAGATCATGGATATGCCGGGCGACCAGCTGCGCATTGCGGGGCTGGTCGCCCTGGTATCCGGGGTGGCGCTGGTGGCCTTTCTCGGCCCCTGATCCCGCGCATTTCCATCCTGACCGAGGCGTGACGGCTTTGTCATCGCAATGACAATCGCGTCACAGCGGTTGCGGCACAGGGCCGCGAAGCGCTATCAATCAATGTCTAGAGACTGGTATTTCTTTTTCGGATCGGTTGAGTTCATGCGTCGTCTGTTTGCCCTCGTCTTGCTGTTTGTCCTGCCCGCGACCGCCCTGGCGCATCCGGGATCGGGCGGCTTTGCCGATCTGGCCGAGGGGCTCTCCCCGGCCGTCGTCAATATCGCGGCGGCGCAGCGGCTCAATGCCGGCGAAGGTTTGCCGTCCTTCCCCGAGGGCTCGCCGCTCGAGCGTTTCAATGAAATCTTCGGCGACGCTCCGCGTATCGCCAATTCGCTGGGCTCCGGCTTCATCGTCGATGCGACCGGTCTGGTCGTGACCAATAATCATGTCATTGACGGGGCCGACGACGTCGAGGTCGCCTTGCCCGATGGCCGCGTCTTCCCGGCCGAGGTGATCGGTATCGATCCGGTGACGGATCTCGCTGTCTTGCGGATGATGAATGTTCATGAGGCGCTGCCACATGTCAGCTTCGGCGACAGTGACCGCGCGCGCGTCGGCGACTGGGTGATCGCGATCGGCAATCCGTTCGGGCTGGGCGGCACCTTGACCGCCGGCGTTGTCTCGGCGCGTGGCCGTGAAGCCGGCGGACGCTATGATGATTACATCCAGACCGATGTCGCCATCAATACCGGCAATTCCGGCGGCCCGCTTTTCAATATGGATGGAGATGTCATCGGCGTGAACACGCTGATCCTGTCGCCGACTGGCGCCAGTGTCGGCATTTCGCTCTCCATCCCGTCCAATATCGCAACCCGCGTCGTGGCCCAGCTCATCGAGTTTGGCGAAACCCGTCGCGGCTGGCTCGGCGTCAGCGTCCAGCCGGTGACGCCGGAACTGGCCGAGAGCTTCGAGCTCGACTCACCGTATGGCGCGATCATTTCGCGCGTCGAGCCGGGCGGCCCGGCGGCAGCCGCTGATCTGCGCACCGGTGATCTGGTCGTCAGCTTTGATGGCCGCCGCGTCCGCGACAGCCGCAGCTTTCCGCGCCTTGTGGCCGAGACCGAAATCGGTCTGGTCGCCGAGATCGGCATTATCCGCCGGGATCGGCCGATGACCTTGCGAGTGACCGTTGGTGAACTGGCAAGCGCGGCGGGGCAGGCGGCGCCGGCGACCGCCAATTCGCCCGTCATCACCCCCGATCAGGGCCAGGGCAATAGCGTGCGTGGCATGACGCTGGCAGCGCTCGACGCCGCCTCGCGCCGCCGCTTCCGGGTCCACCCGGATGCGACCGGCGTGCTGGTCACCGAAGTCGCGGCGAGCAGCGATGCTGCGGGCAAGGTGCGTCCGGGCGATGTCATCGAAGAAGTCGAGTTCACGCGGGTCAGCTCGATCGAGGATATCCGCCGTATTGTTGACGGTATTCCGACCGGCCCGGTACGCTTCCAGCTCAATCGCGGCGGGCAATACGTGCTGCAATCCATCCGGCCGTGACGCGCTGCCTGCTGATTGCGGGACCGACGGCGGCGGGCAAGACCGCCCTGGCCCTGGCGGCGGCCGAGGCGCTGGATGGCGAGATCATCAATGCCGACTCCATGCAGATCTATGCCGGTCTGCCGCTGATTACCGCGCAGCCCGAGGCGGCCGATTTCGCGCGCGCACCGCATCATCTCTTTGGCAATGTTGACCCGGGCGAACGCTGGTCGGTCGGGCATTGGACCGAGGCCGCGCTGGCCCTGATCCGCGCAATCCGCTCACGCGGCCGCACGCCGATCCTGGTCGGCGGCACCGGTCTCTACTTTCTGGCCCTGACCAAGGGCCTGGCCCCGGTGCCCGAGATTGATCCCGATACCCGCCGCCAGGTGGCAGAGCTGATCGCCGCCTCGGGGCCGGACGGTCTGCGGCGCGAAGCCGAGCGGCTGGACCCGGTTGCTGCGGCGCGTATCAAGCCGGCCGATCTGCAGCGGCTGGGCCGGATTGTCGAAGTCGGCTATGCGACCGGCGAACCCCTGACAGCTTTCCATGCCGAAACCCGGCCCCTGCTGGCCGCGGCGGACTGGCGCGGCATCGCCATCGAACCCGAGCGCCAGGCCCTGTATGACCGGATCGACCGGCGTTTCGAGCTGATGCTGGAGGCAGGGGCGCTCGACGAGGCGCGCGCCTTCGCCCGCCTGGAACTGGATCCGCTTCTGCCGGCCAGCAAGGCGTTGGGCCTGCCGCCCCTGCTGGCGCATTTGCGCGGCGAGATCGAGCTCGACGCGGCGGTGAGTCTGGCGCAGCGGGATTCGCGCCGTTACGCCAAGCGCCAATTGACTTGGCTGCGCAATCAACAGGCAGACTGGCCCCGCATCCACGCACTCGACGCCGCAGCGGCGCGGGACGAGCTGGCGGCCATTCTTGCGGGTTGATCGCCCGGGAAACTGGCGCTCTCTGTCTCGCCAGACAGGGTGCGGACGCCTAGGGTGCAGGTGAATGGCGCGCTGTGCTGGACTTGGGGGGCGAGCCTGCGTCCTATCCGCTGATGGCCGAGGAGGATGATTCTGCCCATGACACCGGACACCACTGAGCCGCTCTACACGCGCGATATCGATCCTGGCCCGATCACCAGCCGCCGGGTGGCGCTGGTCGGTTATGGCAATCACGGGCGCTCGCACGCGCTCTGCCTGCGCGATAGTGGCGTGTCGCAGATCCGGATCGCCCTGCGCGCCGGCTCCGCCTCGCGGGCCAAGGCCGAGGCGGACGGGTTTGAGGTCGTCACCGTCGCCGAGGCCGCCGCCTGGGCTGATGTCATCGCCCTGCTGGCTGCCGATGAGGCCCATCGCCAGATCTGGACGCAGGACATCCTGCCTCATCGCAAGCCCGGCCAGGCGCTGATCGTCTGCCATGGTTTCTCGGTGCATTACGGGATGATCGAGGCGCCGGCCGATGCCGATATCATTCTCGCCGCGGCCAAGGGGCCTGGCGGCGCAGTGCGGCAGGAATTCCTCAAGGGTCGCGGTCTGATCGGCTTCTGGGCCGTTCACCAGGATGCCAGCGGCCAGGCGCGCGCGCTCGCACTGGCCTATCTCGCTGCGATCGGGTCGGGCAATGTCGGGATATTCCCGACCACATTCCGCGAGGAAACCGTCTCGGACCTGTTCGGCGAACAGGTCGTGCTGGTGGGCGGAATGGTCGCGCTGGCCAAGGCAAGTTTCACGCGGCTGACCGCGGCCGGGGTCAGTGAGCGCATGGCCTATATCGATTGCGTGCATGAGTTGAAATACCTCGCCGACCTGATCCAGGAGCGCGGTATCGCCGGCATGTATGAAGCGATTTCCGACACCGCTGAATTCGGTGCCCGCGAGATTGAGGACGCAATTGCCGGGCCCGAACTGCTCACGGTGTTCGACGGTGCGATGGAGGCTATCGAGTCCGGCAGCTTCGCGCGCAAATGGGTCGAGCGCTATGAATCGGGCGACCGTCTGCAGGCCGAACGGGCGCGTGATCGCGCCTTGCCGATCGAGGCGGCCGGCGCCGAATTGCGCTCAAGGCTTGGCACCGCCACGAAATAGACAATAAATCTGTTCATCTCTGTCGGGTACAGGGACAGATAACCAATGCTGGGGACAAAGATGGCATTCAATCCGGTCAAGGAGCGCCGCTACGGCGAACCGAAAGAAGTCGTGGCGCGTGTGTTCGAGGAAGTCGGGGGCATTCCCGAGGTGATGAACCTGCTCGAGCTCAGCCGGACCCGCGTCTATGCGCTCGCCGATCCTGATTCCAGCAATGAGATTTCCTATGCCCGTATCGCGCGGCTGACCGAATCCGGCGCCACCGCAGCGGCCCAGCATCTCGCGGCGCTGGCCGGCGGGATCTTCGTGCCGGTCGACAAGGCTGCCGACGCCAACTGGCTCTCGCTGGCCGGTGATGCCAGCCGCGGCAATGCGCGCAATATCGCAGCCCTGATGGATTCCCTGGGTGAGACCGAACGCTCTCCGGGCGTTGTCGACCAGCAGGAAGCGCGCGAAATTCTCAAATTGCTGGACGAGCAGCTGGGTGTCCTGGCCTTGCAGCGCGCCAAGCTGACAGCGATCGCTGCGGGCGAGGTGCCGGACGAAACGGGCCAGGCTGACGGATGATCTGCGTTGCAGGCACGCGGATCCGTGTTTAGTTAGCTCGCATCTTGCCCTTGGGTACCGGAGAGAATGAACGCTCTGATTCAATTCATGTTGCGCCTTGATGCGCGGGCCGCGCGCGCGATCGGCGTTTCCATCGCCCTGTTCGCGGGCGTTGCGGCCGTGTTCGTCATCGGGCGGTTTGTGCTCGATATCGGGCCGGGCGCGATTGATGAATGGTTCGATTCTGCAGCCAGCCGCTGGTATGCGCTGCCGCTCACCATTCTCGTCTTCATTGCCCTGTCCTTTCTCGGGGCACCGCAATTTGGCCTGATGGCGGCCGCCATCGTCGCCTTCGGCCCGCAGACCGGTTTCATTTACGCCTGGATCGCGACCCTGGCGGCGGCAACGGTCAACTATTTCCTGGGACGCTGGTTCGGGGCGGGTCTGCTGGCCCGGTTCGGCGGTGACTGGGCCAACCGGATTTCCGACTTCATCGGCCGCAATGGCCTGTTGGCGAGCATGATCGTGCGCTGGGTTCCATCGGGCCCCTTCATCGTCGTCAATATGGGCTTTGGCATCGCGCGCACGCCCTATTGGGCCTTCGGTCTGGGCACGCTGCTCGGAACCGGCCCGAAGCTCCTGGTTGTTGCCCTGGCAGGGCAAAGCATCCTGGCCATGATGAGCGAGGGCCAGTTATTGCTGGGCCTGACCCTGGCACTCGCCGTGGCGGGCTGGATCGGCATGATGCTCGTCGCCCGCCGCTGGTTGCGGCGAAACCGGCCGGTCGAAGGAGCCGAGCCGCCGGCGAAACATGAGGCAGAGCCTTAGCCCTTCAAGCGAGGCAGTATGCGTTTGCACTTGCGTACCCCTTGCAATATGGCGCGGGTCATCGCACAACAAAAAAAGCTTTCCCGCGGCATTGCCGCCACACCCCTCGAAACCAGCGCGCTCAATGTTCAACTATCTTTTCGGCTTACTTTCTGCAGATATCGCCATCGATCTTGGTACTGCCAACACGCTCGTCTACGTCAAGGGACGCGGTGTCGTGCTCAATGAGCCGTCGGTGGTCGCCTACAAGGTCGAGAAAGGGCGTAAATACGTCCAGGCGGTCGGGGCGGAAGCCAAGCTGATGCTGGGCAAGACGCCGGGCAATGTCGAAGCGATCCGGCCGATGCGCGATGGCGTCATCGCCGATTTCGACGTCGCCGAGGAAATGATCAAGCATTTCATCCAGAAAGTGCACAATCGCCGCTCCATGGTCAGTCCGCAGGTCGTGATCTGCGTGCCCTCTGGCGCAACCGCCGTTGAACGCCGCGCGATCCATGAATCCGCACTCGGCGCCGGTGCCCGCAAAGTCTATCTGATCGACGAGCCCATGGCCGCTGCGGTCGGCGCCGGTCTGCCGATCGATGAGCCCACCGGCTCGATGATTGTCGATATCGGTGGCGGTACGACGGAAGTCGCCGTGATGTCGCTGTCGGGGATTGTCTATTCGCGCTCGGTCCGCGTGGGCGGCGACAAGATGGATGAATCCATCATCAATTACATCCGCCGTTCGGCCAATCTCCTGATTGGTGAAACCAGCGCTGAGCGGATCAAGAAGGAAATCGGCTCGGCCATGCCGCCGGTCAAGGGCGAAGGCCTGACCCTGGATATCAAGGGTCGCGACCTGATGAATGGCGTGCCGCGCGAAATCTCGATCACCGAGGCGATGATTGCCGATGCGCTCTCCGAGCCGGTCGAGCAGATCGTCGAAGCCGTGAAACAGGCGCTCGAGGCGACACCGCCCGAATTGGCTGCAGACATCGTCGACAAGGGCATTGTGCTCACCGGCGGCGGCGCATTGCTGCGCAATCTCGATACCGAGCTGCGCGAACGGACCGGTCTGCCGGTCTGTCTCGCCGATGACCCACTGTCCTGCGTTGTGCTGGGCTGTGGCAAAGCGGTTGAAGATCTTAAGCTTTGGCGCCCCATTCTGTCTGAAGCGGTCTAATCTGCCGGTTCACGCAAGGGCAGGAGTGAGTCGTGGCGTCTCGTCGTTCAGGACGGCATGAAGGTGAGGGAGGGGTTCGATTTTCTCGAACCCTGTTTATCGCCCTGCTTGTCCTCTCCGGTGCCCTGATCGCATTTGATCGTCCTGAAACGCGCTCGTCCGGCTTTGCCAGCTTCCGCGCAGGCTTCACCGACATCGCTGCGCCGGTTTTGGAACTGGCAGCCCAGCCGGTCCGCGGGCTGAAGGGTATTGGCCCCTATTTCCGGCGCCAGGGCGCCCTGGCCGACGAAAACGCCGAGCTGCGACAGCAATTGGTTGAAGCGCGCTATTGGGAAGATCTCGCCTATCGTCAACGCGACCGGATCGAGGTCTATGAAGCGGCGCTCGACATCAACACGCCTGCGACACAGGAACGGATCGGCGCCTGGACAGTGGCAGACCCGGAGGGGCCCTTCGTTCGCGCCCGCCTGATCGGTCGCGGCCGCGATGCCGGGATTGATGATGGCTATCCGGTGATCAATCTGTACGGCCTGGTCGGACGCGTCTTCGAGAGCGGCCGCCGCTCGGCCCGTATTCTCCTGCTGACCGATCTCAACAGCCGCATCCCGGTGATGGCCGACCGCTCCAATGCGCGCGCCATCCTGATCGGTGACAATACAGCCTACCCGCGGCTGGACTATGTCGGCCGCGATGCCGATATCCAGCCCGGTGACCGCATCGTCAGTTCCGGTGATGACGGTATCCTGCCGCGCGGCCTGCCGGTCGGCGAAGCCGTCGAGGCCCGCGATGGCAGCTGGCGCGTCCGCCTCTATTCCGACCAGGCTCCGGTCGATTTCGTCTGGGTCTGGCCGTATCAGCGCATCGAGCCGCCGGTCGACGAGCCGGAGGCCGCCGAGGTCGAGGCCGCCCTGGATGCACCGGGCCCTGATGCTGAAGGCAGTGCCGCCGCGATACCGGACAGCGAAGCCCTGCCGGAGGGAGACGAGCAATGAGAAAATCCTCTGAACGCCAGACACCCTATTGGGCCGCCGCCGCCTGTGCCCTGTCAGTCTTCCTCGCACTGGTCGTCCAGGCCGCGCCAACGCAATTGGTCGATGGCGTCAACATCATGCCGACCTGGCCGCTGATCGCCATTTTCCTGTGGGCGGGATTGCGGCCCTACTTCATGCCGCCAATTCTCGTCTTCTCGATCGGGCTTTTCCAGGACCTGTTGACCGGGGCGCCGATGGGCGTGTGGGCATTGGCCTATCTGGTCTCGATCTCGGCCCTGCGGTTCCGCGGCGAGGACGGCATGCCGCGCGATCTCCCGCCAATCCTGGCGCGCTTTGCGGGCACGCTGGTGCTGGCCCATGCGATCGCCTACGCCGCCGGCAGTCTGGCGCTGGGCCAGCTGGCCGATCTTCGCCCCTTGATGATCGAAGCAACGGCGACCATGCTGATGTTCCCGCTGATCGCCCATTTCGCGCTGCGCCGCCGGCGCAGCAGCCGGACCGGCTTTATCGGAGGATGATCGCGAAACCCGATGCGCGCTGATCGCCAGGAACAGGATATGAAATTCACCCGCCGCGCCCTGCTGATGGCGGGTGGCGGGGCCCTGGCCTTTACCGGGCTGAGCGCACGGCTGTATTCATTGCAGGTGCTCGAGGGTGAGCGATACCGTCTCCTGTCGGAAGACAATCAGTTCAATTTCCGGCTCGTGCCGCCATCGCGCGGACGTATTCTCGACCGCTTTGGCGCTCTGCTCGCGGATAATCGCGATAGTTTCCGCGTCCTCATTGTACCCGAGCAGGCCGGCGATATCGCTGCCGCACTCGACCGCCTCGCGCGCTTCATGCCCTTGAGTGATTATGAGCGTGAACGCGTCTTGCGCGCCGCCAGCCGCGGTCAGCGCTTCAATGCCATCACCGTGGCCGAGGACCTCGACTGGCAGACCTTCTCGGCCATCAACCTCAACGCTCCGGAGCTGGCAGGCATGGCGCCGGATGTCGGCGAGGTGCGATCCTATCCCTATGCTGCGGCCTTCGCGCATGTGGTCGGCTATGTGCAAACGCCCAATGAAGATGATCTCGCCAACGAGTCGCGCGAGGCCGAGCGGCTGCTGCGCCATCCCGGCTTCAAGGTTGGCAAGACCGGCGTCGAGGTTGCCCGCGAGCAGGATTTGCGCGGGTCCGCCGGAGCCCTGAAAATCGAGGTCAATTCGGTGGGCCGTGTGATCCGCGAACTGCCCGAACAATCCAACGCCCCGCAGCAGGGCCAGGATGTCGTCATGACGCTGGATGCCGATATTCAGCAATACGCCTATGAGCGGCTCGGCCAGGACAGTGCCGCCGCGGTGGTGATCGACGTCAATAGTGGCGAATTGATCGCCCTGGTTTCAGCGCCCAGCTTCGATCCCAATCTCTTTGTGGGCGGGATCTCGAGCGCTGATTTCTCGGGGCTGCGCGATAATGACCACCGGCCGCTCTTCCAGAAATCGATCCAGGGCACCTATCCGCCCGGTTCGACCTTCAAGGCTGTCTCGGCGGCGGCGGCGATCGAGCACAATGTCTTCCGGCCCAATGAGACCGTGCACTGTTCCGGCTCGGTGCGGCTGGGCGAACGCGAATTCCATTGCTGGCGCCGTCAGGGTCACGGTGCCGTCAATCTGCGCACGGCGGTGAAGACGTCGTGCGACATCTTCTTCTACGAAGCGGCGCAACGTCTCGGCATCGAGCGGCTGCACGCCATGGGGCAACGTTTCGGGATCGGCCAGCCCTTCGATATCGGCATTGCCGGGGTTGCCCGAGGCATCATGCCGGACCCGCTCTGGAAACGCGCCCAGCGCAATCAGGGCTGGTCGACGGGCGATAGCTACAACACCGTGATCGGGCAGGGCGCCATGCTGGCCTCACCGCTGCAGCTGGCGGTGATGACGGCGCGTGTCGCCTCTGGCCGGGCGGTCGAGCCGACGCTGTATCGCAATGCCATGGCGCCGCCGGCCCCGCATATGGGCCTGCGTGATGAATCGCTGGTGCGTGTGCGCGATGCCCTGCGCGCGGCGGCCGAGGAGCCAGGTGGCACGTCCTTCGGGCTTGGCGGTCTTGGCATTGACGGCGTTGAAATGGCCGGCAAGACCGGAACGGCTCAGGTCTATTCGATCACCGCGGCAGAGCGCGAATCCGGTGTGCGCACCCAGCTCGACCTGCCCTGGCGGCTGCGCGATCACGGTCTGTTTGTCTGCTACGCGCCGGCCGATAATCCCAAATATGCGGTTGTCGTCGTGGTCGAACATGGCGGCGGTTCCAGTGCGGCGACACGCCCTGCGCGCGACATCCTGCGCCGGGTTGTGGCCCGCGACCCGTCGAGCCGGCCGGGGGTTTTTGCTAATTTCGGTAATATTGCGCGGAGCGGTCTCTGATGGCGGTCTTCCGCGAAAGCGTGCCTCGCGATCTGCCGGGCAAGATGATGGAACTCAACTGGTCGCTGGTTCTCCTGCTCGTTCTGGTCGGAGCGGCCGGTGTGGGCATGTTGTATTCGGTTGGAGACGGGTCATGGGAGCCCTGGGCGGTGCAGCATGCAATCCGTTTCGCGGTTGGCTTCGTCGCCATGCTGGTCATCGCCATGTTCCCGCCCCGCTTCTGGATGGGCGTGGCCTATCCGGTCTACACCGTCGCGCTGATCCTGCTGATCGGCGCGGAATTGTTCGGTGCCACGGTCAATGGTTCGCAGCGCTGGCTCGATATTGGCCCGATCCGCCTGCAGCCCTCGGAACTCATGAAAATCGCCCTGGTCTTCGCACTGGCGCGTTTCTATCACGACCTGCCAACCGAGCGCGTCTCCCGGCTCGGCGGCCTGCTGGTGCCGGCAGCCCTGATCGGCGTGCCGGCCATGCTGATCCTGAAACAGCCTGATCTGGGTACGACCCTGCTTCTGGTCGCGACCGGCGGCGCGGTGGTCTTCCTTGCGGGCCTGAGCTGGAAAGTCATCCTGCCCGGCGCCGTTGCCGGCCTCGCTGGTGGCATAGGCTTCTTCAGCTATGGTCTGGAAGACTATCAACGCCAGCGCATCATGACGATGTTCAACCCGGATTCCGATCCCCTCGGTGCCGGCTACCAAATCCTGCAGTCCAAGATCGCCCTGGGGTCGGGTGGTTTCACCGGCAAGGGTTTCATGGAAGGCACGCAGTCACAGCTCGACTATCTGCCCGAAAAACAGACCGACTTTATCTTCACCATCCTCGGCGAGGAATTCGGGTTCGTCGGCGGTCTGGTCATCCTGACGGTCTATGCCCTGATCCTGGCCAATACGGTCGCCATCGCCACCAGCTGCAAATCGACCTTCCTGCGCCTGACGACAATGGGCGTTGCCACCACATTCGGGCTCTATGTCTTCATCAATGTCGGCATGGTGATGGGGGTTCTGCCGGTCGTTGGTGTGCCGCTGCCGATGATTTCCTATGGCGGCACCGTGATGCTGGCGGTGCTCGCCGGCTTCGGACTCATCCTCGGCGCGCATATTCACCGCAATGCCGAGCCGCCGCGCGGTGTTGGCCTGTTCGGCTGATCGGCTGTTCGCCGCAATCTCGTGCTTGACCCGGCAGGAGGGTTGGGGAAATGTGCGCTCCAATTAATAACCGTCCAGGCGCATAGACCGCCGGACATGAGGGGAGAGTTTCATGGCAGCAGCGCTCGCGAGCACGCACGCCCACTGGTCGTCGCGTTTTGCATTCATCATGGCCGCCGTCGGCTCGGCCGTCGGTCTCGGCAATCTCTGGCGCTTCCCGTTCATGACGGGCCAGAATGGTGGTTCGGCCTTCGTGCTGATCTATATCGGTTGCGTCTTGCTGTTTGCCCTCCCGGTCCTGATGGCCGAACTGGCGATCGGGCGTCACGCGCAACAATCCGCGATCACCTCGACCCGCAAGATGGCGATCGAGGCCGGCAAGTCCGGCAAATGGTCGATCGTCGGCTGGGTGTGTACCGCTGCCGGTTTCCTCGTTCTGACGACCTATAGCGTCATTGCGGGCCAGGTCATGGCGTTCTCGGCGGCCGGCTTTGCGGGCGGCTTCGCCCAGCCTGATGGCGCCACGATGTTTTACGGCACGGACGGCGTCAAAATGCTCTGGCATTTCGGCTTCATGGTCCTGACCATTCTGGTTGTCTCGCGGGGCCTCAAGGGCGGGATTGAACGCGTTGCCACAATCTTGATGCCGCTCTTCTTCCTCGTGCTGATTGGGCTGACGGTCTATTCCTTGATCAATGGTGCGGCTGGCGCTGCCCTGACCTATCTGTTTGCGCCCGATTTCAGCGCGGTGACGGGCCAGACCTTTATCGCCGCACTCGGCCAGGCCTTTTTCTCGGTCAGCGTCGCCTCGGCCATCATGATCACCTACGGCTCCTATCTGCCGCGCGACTCCAATATCGGTTCCTCGTCAGTCCTGATTGTTTCGGCCGATACACTGGTCGCGCTGATCGCCGGCCTGATGATTTTCCCGATCGTCTTCATGGTCGGGATGGACCCGGCTGCCGGGCTCGGCCTCATCTTCACCGCCCTGCCGCAGGTCTTCTCGACCATGCCGGCCGGTAATTTCATCGGTGGCGCCTTCTTTGCCCTGGCCTTCATTGCCGCCCTGACCTCGTCCATCTCCCTGCTTGAGGCGACCGTTGCCTTCGTCGAGGAGAATGCGAGCTTCGGTCGTTCGATGACGGCCTGGCTGCTGGGTGGTTTCGCCTTCATGATCGGTGCAGGGGCTGTGTATTCGGAAGCTTTCGCCGGCGGTTTCGTCGACGTGCTCTCCGGTCAGATCCTGCTGCCGCTTGGCGGCTTCCTGGTCGCAGTCTTCGCCGGTTGGGTGATCCCGAAGAGCCTGATGCGGACTGAATTGAGCCACGCTTCACCGGGCCTGTTCGCCTTCTTCCACTTTGCGGTGCGCTATATCGTACCGGTGGCCATCGGCTCCATTCTGGTGCTCGGCCTGGATGATCGCTTCAATGCTGGCCGCCTCGGCGCCATGGTTGGCCTGGGCTAACCGGTCCCGCGTTGCGGGTAACAGCATGCAACAGGAAGGCCCCGCCGGCGCAGATCGCAGGCGGGGCTTTTTTTGTTCAGGGTCAGGGCTTTGTTCAGGGTCAGGGTCGGGGCCGTGCGCAGGCCGGCGGGCCGGTGGCTAGCTGAATTGATCGGCGAAGGCATCGGTGGCGCGGACCAGCCCGTCGACGATTCCCGGCTCGCCGGCGGCATGTCCGGCATCGTGAATGATGCGCAGCCGCGCGCGCGGCCATTCGCGGGCCAGACTCCAGGCCGTCTGTGGCGGGGTCACCACGTCATAGCGCCCCTGGACGATGATGCCCGGCAGGTGTTTGAAGCGCGGGGCGCTGTCGATCAGGGCGCCATCATGTTCCAGAAAGCCCTTGTGGAAGAAGTAGTGCGTCTCCATCCGGGCCAGGGCATCGGCGCGCATCGGATCGGCCAGCGGGGCATCGGGCTGGCCAGCCAGGCTGATCAGCGCGCTCTCCCAACGGGCCCAGGCAAGCGCGTCCGGGCGCCGCCGTACGATGTCCGGCTCTTGCATGCGCTCATAATAGGCTTTGAGCACATCCCCGGATTCCGCCGCGCTCAGCGAACCGGTCAGACGCTCCCAGCTGTCCGGGAACAGCATGTTGGCGCCGCTCCGGTAGAACCAGTCGAGTTCGACCTGGCGGCAGGTAAAGACCCCGCGCAGGATCAGGCCGAGACACTGGCTGGCATGTTCGCGGGCATAGGCCAGCGCGAGCGTTGCCCCCCAGGAGCCGCCGAAAACGACCCATTTGTCGATCCCGAGCGCAGCGCGAATGCGTTCCATATCGCCGACAAGGTGGGCGGTCGTATTGGCGTTCAGGGCGCCATGCGGTGTCGAGCGGCCGCAGCCGCGTTGATCGAACAGGATGATGCGATACCGCTCGGGATCGAAAAAGCGACGCAATGCCGGAGAGATACCGCCGCCGGGGCCGCCATGCAGGGCAATGACGGGCAATCCGTCGGGCCGGCCGCAATCCTCGATATAGAGCTCATGCCCGTCCCCGACCGACAGGCGCGACGCCTTGCTGGGCCGGATCGGCGGGTAGAGCGGGCGGCGTGTATAGGCGGTGTCCATCGCGTCCATCTATCGTTAGCGCATCAGCAATATAATATTGCGTAGCTTATCAGAGCTACTCACTATATCCTCTAGCGAATTGGGGCAGGCTTTCGTGTTGGGAAATATCGTTTGATGCGTGGATACCAGGGTGTTCTTGCGGCGATCTGCGCCTGCGGCTTGATCACGGCCTGTGCCAGCGACCCAATTTCACTTGTTGGATCCGGCGTGTCGGACACCGAGCTGCGCTCGAACCCGGCACAGGCCCGCTTGCTCAATGCCGCGCAGACACTCCAGACCAGCTATCGTGACAACGCCTGGGTCCGCACGGACGGAGCCATGCAGACGGCGCGTGGCTGGATGGACCGGCTGACCGGCCAGGCCGGCAACGAGGCCGAGCCTGTTGCACAGCCAGGACAGGCCTATATCGAATTGCGCCAGCTGCTGACTTTGAATGCCGCTGACGCCGCCGAGCTTGTCGTCACAGACGTCACGCTCGCCACAGCCCAGGCCCGCCAGGTTGACCAGGCGGCGCGTGCCATCATCATCCAGCCGGCCGGCTTTACCCGTTCAACCCTGACCCGTGATCTGGGCGAGGTCGAAACCGCGATCAGCCTGACACGCGAGGCGGTTACGACGTTCGACGCGGTTGTCGTTGTAATGTCTGACCGGTTTGACGAGGATCAGCGCGCGCGCGTGAATATCGAACGCGACCAGCTGGCCTTTCTGTCGGAAAGCCTGCGCGACCGTGCTGACGCGCTGGCGCGTTTGCGCCGCGAAATCCGCGATGTGCAGCCCTTTTCCTGATGCTTGATCCGGCCACCGTCAAAGGCTTCCTCGACCCGGTCGAGGGTGAGGCACTGGCCGCGCTTGCGCGCGAAGCCGGCCGTCTCGGTCCGGTGCTTGAAATCGGCTCCTATTGCGGCAAGTCGGCACTTTATCTCGGCCCGGCGGCGCGTGAGGCTGGCAGCGTGCTCTACACGCTCGACCATCATCGCGGCTCCGAAGAACACCAGGCCGGCGAGGAGTATCACGATCCCGAACTCTTCAATGCCGAGCTGGGCGCTGTCGAAACATTGCCAGCCCTGCGCGAGACCTTGTTTCGCGGTGGGCTCGAGGATTGTGTGATTCCGGTCGTCGGACGCTCAGCCATTGTCGCGGCGCACTGGACCACACCGCTTGGCATGGTCTTCATCGATGGCGGGCATTCCATGGACGCAGCCCTGGCCGATTATGAGGGCTGGACCGGCCGGATTGTCGCCGGCGGCATTCTGGCCATCCATGATGTTTTCCCGGATCCGGCCGATGGCGGGCGTCCGCCCTATGAGATCTGGAAACTGGCGGTCGCGTCGGGTCTTTACGACACCGTCAATCGCGTCGGGACGCTGGAAGTCCTGCGGCGCCGCGCTTGAGCGCGAATTCCGGCACGGAATTCCTGATCAATAGCGTCGAGCCCTTGCTCAAACCCTGAATCGCGTCGGCAGCCAGAACCATGGCCCCTGCGGTCCAGGACGGGCGTTCATAGGGCCAGATGACCCCTTCCTCGAACTGCCATCCCATCCAGTAGCCGCCATCCTTGGCCGCCAGTGGCGCGAGGTCTGCGAGCAGGGATGTCGCCTGGCTTGTCTTGCCGACCGCCATACAGGCCAGCGCCAGCTCGGCGGTCTCGGCGGCCGTCACCCAGGGTTCGTCGGCGACGCAGCGGCAACCCAGTCCCGGCTCGACAAAATCGGTCCAGCGGGCATAGAGGCGTGCGCGCCCGGTCTCGATCGGCAGGACTCCGGCTAGGACGGGGTAGTACCAGTCCATCGCATAGCGGCGGCGATCAATCCCGGTGCGGTCGAAGCGGGCATCATTCTCGCGCAAGGCGGCGCCAAGCCGCTGGCGGGCGGCCATCCACTCGCGATCATCATGGCCGAGCAGGCGTGCGATCTGGATCGCGCATTCCAGCGCCTTGTAGAGGCTGGCATTGCCGGCGCGCAGGGAATCCAGCGCTTCCATCGTCTCGCCCGCATCGGGGGCGCGCCAGACGATATCGCCATGGCGTGTCTGATGGCTCAGGACCCAGTTGATCGCCCGGCGCAATTGCGGCCAATAGCGTGACAGATCTGCCGGCGTGTCGAGCGCCAGTATGGAGCGCAGCAGGGTGACGGCGGCATAGCCGGAGAAATTCGTGTCGCGAGCGGTTTCCGGTGTGCCGGGCACCAGGCGGCGATTGGCGTCATCGAGCGGCACGGAGGCCCCGAGATCGCCGCGCCAGCCACCATCTTCGTCCTGGCGTTCGAACAGCGCATCCAGCGCCTTGCGGGCGGCGGCGCCGCGGCCGGCAATGGCCAGGGCCATCACGCTCTCGCCGTGATTCCAGGCGTCCCAGATGCCCGCCTCGACCCAGGGTATGGAGCCGTCCGGGCGTTGCAGTCGCTCGATATGGTTGGCGCAGGCAGCAATATCGATCTGTCTGGGCATCAGCCGACCTTCCGGAAATACATCACGACGGACTTGCCCATGACCGGTGCCAGAAGCCATTCCAGTGACTGTGTCAGCCAGGGTTTCTCCATCAGATCCCATTCAAGGAATTTGCGATAGAGTCGCACCGAGGCACTGGTTTCACGCTGCTCCCACAGCGCGCATTGCAGCCACCAATAGGGGCTGTGCAGTCCGTGTGCCCAATGCCGTTTGAAGCAGGTGAAGCCCTGTTTGCGGACCTGGTCGCGCAGGGCCTTGGTCTTGAAGATGCGGACATGGCCGCCGGGCGTATTGTGATAGGCGGTCGAGAGTTTCCAGCAGATCGCCTCGGGCCAGTAGCGCGGCACCGAGGCGGCGAAAATCCCGTCGGGCTTCAGGATGCGCGCGATCTCGGCCAGCACAGCGTCGGGATCGGGGACATGCTCAAGCACTTCCGAACACAAGACCCGGTCGAAACTATTGTCCGGGAATGGCAAACGCCCGGCATCGCCGGCGCTGAGCACGGCGCTGCGCAAGGGGGAGTGCGGTTCCGGTGGCGGCAGCTGGAAGAAGCCGTCGAAGGCCGCCTTCACCTCGCCATGGGAGAGATCGACGCCGACCACATCCAGCGGGATCTCGTTCCAGTAGAGGGCGTGCAGATGCCGGCCGCGGCCGCAGCCGAGATCGAGCACACGCATGCCGGGCTCCAGCGCCATGTCTTCCAGTCGCATCGTCAACATCAGGCGTTCGGGCTCCGCTCGGCGAGGGCTTCGGCATAGAGCCGGGAGGCGGCCAGGGCGTGACGTGACCAGTTGAATTCCTCGCGGGCCCGGATCGCCGCACGGGCGCCCAGGCGTTGCGCCTCCTCCGGATTGTCGAGCAGGCGGGCGAGGTCATTGGCGAGGCTGGCGGCATCGCCGGCGGTGGAGATCAGGCCGGCATCGCCAACCACTTCCGGCAGGGCGCCGCCATTGCTCGCCGCAACCGCGGCACCGCAAGCCATCGCCTCGGCAGCCGGAAAGCCGAAGCCCTCAAAGCGCGCCGGGCAGGCGACGATATGGGCGCGGCGATAAAGCTGGGCGATGGCTTCACGGGTCAGGCCGGAGCTTGTCGTGACGCGGTTGCTGAGCCCGTGGGCGGCGAGCGCCTGTTTGGCCGGGCCGTCGCGCAGTGTGCCGATAATGTGCAGCCGGGCCAGCGGGCGAGCTGCGGCGACGCGCGCAAGGGCGTCGATCAACACGTCCAGCCCCTTGATCGGGGCATCGGCGCTGGCGGTCGTGACGATCAGTCCCGGCTCGGGTTTCGCCGCTGCGTCGGGATGGAAGATATCATGGTCGATGCCGTTGAAGGCGACGCGGACGCGGTCAGTATCAATGCCGTAATGGTCCGCATGGCTGTCGCTGGCGGCCTGGGACACGGCGAGCAGACGCGGTAATTGCCGCGCCGTGCGCGCCTGCATGCCGATGAAATGATACCAGCGGCGCGTCAGGGCGCGCTCCCACCATTTGCCACCGGCAGCGAGGGCGTATTCGCGGTCGATGGCGATCGGATGGTGCACGGTGGTGATGACCGGCACGCGGCGATTGATGCGCAGGAAGGGCGTCGCCAGGGTCTGGTTGTCATGGATGACGTCGAACCGGTCACCTTCCCGGGCCAGGAAGCGCTCGAGGCGGCGGGAGAAGGCGTAGAGCTCGCCGAAGGCGCCGCTATTATGGGAAAGCCATTCCGACAGGTCGGCCCAGGAGGTCAGGTGCCGCAAGCGCAAGGCCATGAAGGCATTATCCTCGGCGAACAGGTCGAGCGAGGGCAGTTTGATCAATTCGATCCCATCATCAAGTTCGGGGTAGGGCGGGCCGGACGCGACCGATACGTTATGCCCCAGATCGCGCAGACTGCGCGTTAATTCACGGATATAGACGCCCTGTCCACCGACATGCGGGTTGGAGCGATAGCCGGTGACCAGAACCCGCAACGGTCGGATCCGGTCTTCGCGAACACTGGCTTCCGCATAATCCTGTACTGCGGTATCCGCATCCATGAATGATCATTCCTCGGCTTCTTGTCGGCGGCGAACCTATAGCGGTGAACACTGTTCGCCAAGCGCATCATGCCTATGCAGGAACAGTGGCACGGGTTATGGGCATCGCGCATTAGAGGATTGAAATGATCAGATCGCCCGGATTCCGTTTTGCCACCTATTACGGGGCGTTCTACCTCACCCTGGGGGCTTTCCTGCCGTATTTCCCTAAATGGCTGGAAGGGCGCGATCTGAGTGCGGAGTGGATTGGCTGGATTGTCGCCGCCGGCCTGGCGGGCCGCACACTGGTTTCGCCGCTCGGTGCACGCTGGGCTGACAATGCGCGGCGCAATCGCGACCCGATTCTCCTGTTTGCCCTGGCGGCTACCCTTGTGTTTGCTGTTCACTACCCGGTGCACTCGCCCTGGATACTGGTAATCCTGTCCTTCCTCTCCGGTGCGGTACTCTTTGGTCAGATCCCGGTAATTGACGCCTTCGCCCTGCGCCAGGCGCGCGACGGGCTGTTCGTTTTCGGTCCGGTCCGGGCGATCGGATCGGTGATGTTCATCATCAGCAATTTCGCCGCCGGTGCGCTGATCGACTGGCGCGGCAGCGAGACAATCCTGTTCTGCATCGTGGCCGGCTCGGTCGCGATTTCCGTCGCGGCGGCGCGTCTGCCGGCGGGGGAGCGGATACCGCATCCGCCAGCCGAGGAAGCCGAATTCTCAGCGCTGCGCCGCTTGGTGGCCGGCCCCTTCGGGCTGGCGCTGGCGGCTTCGGCCCTGATCCAGGGCGGACATGGCTTCTATTACGCCTTTTCGGCGGTCGCCTGGTCGGCGCAAGGCTATTCCGATGTGATCATCGGGGCGTTGTGGGCGAGCGGCGTGGCGGTGGAGATCGTGTTTCTGTGGCTGTCCGGCCGCGGCTGGCTCGGACGGCTCAGCCCGGCGGCCCTGCTGATCCTGGGCGGTGCCGGCTCCATTCTGCGCTGGGGACTGACGGCATTGGCGCCGCCGCTCTGGGCCTTGTTCGCGCTGCAATGCCTGCACGCCTTGAGCTTTGCGGCGACCTATCTCGGCTTTCTGCGTTATGCGGCGACCGCCGTGCCCGACCGTTTCGCGGCGACCGGCCAGGCGATCAATTCGGCACTGTCCGGCGGGGTGGTGATGGCCATCGCTTCGGCGGTCTCGGGATATTTCTTCGCGCGGCTGGGAACCACCGGCTTTGCGATCATGATTTTGCCTGCCGCCGCCGGCCTGGCTGTCGCATTACTGCTTCACCGCAATTCTGTACTCCCTCGGACCGCCGATATCGACTAGGGTGCCAGATATGAGGGGAAATCCAGCGAGTTCTCAGACCAGTGCTGCGGTCGTTTTGCGCGAAGATGCGGGCAAGACGATTATCGAGGCGCATGGCGACTGGACGGTTGATACGATCGGCCGGGTCGATGACGCGATCCGCAAGGTGGAAACCAGTATCGAGCCCGACAAGATCGTCCTCGATCTGGGTCACCTTGGACGTGTCGACACGTCCGGTGCCTATCTGCTCGGGCGCGCGACACGCCGCTGCGGTGTCCCCGACGGTGATTTCCATTTTCTCGGCAGCCACCCCACGGCGCGCCGGCTGATCGAGGAGGTTCGGCGCCGGACCCAGGTCTGCCCGCCCGATGCGCCCCGCGGCCTCGGCTTTGACGGTGCCCTGGCCCGGATCGGTGCCGGGCTGGAGGCGGCGGCCCGCGAGGCGATCGAGACGATCGGGTTTTTTGGACAAACGCTGACGACGGGGTTGCACACCCTGGTGCGGCCATCGCGTTTCCGCCTGACGGCGACGGTGTGGGCCATGGAAGAAGTCGGCGTCAATGCGATGCCGATCATCGCCGTGCTCTCCTTCTTCATCGGTGCAGTGGTGGCCTATATGGGCGCCAATCTTCTGGCCGATCTGGGCTTTGCGATCTTCAGTGTCGAGCTGATCGGCATTTCCGTGCTGCGCGAATTCGGGGTTCTGATCACCGCAATCATGCTGGCCGGGCGCTCGGATTCCGCCTTCACCGCCTCGATCGGCGCGATGAAGATGCAGCAGGAAATCGACGCCATGCGGGTACTCGGACTCAACCCGTTCGAGGTCCTGGTCCTGCCCCGCGTGGTCGCCTGTGTGCTGATGGCGCCGCTGCTGACCTTCGCGGCCATGATCACCGGTATTTTCGGCGGCATGCTCGTGGCCTGGACCGCCCAGGACATTTCGCCGGCGGTTTTCGTGGCGCGGATTCATTCGGAGCTCGACTGGAGCCATTTCTGGGTGGGGATGTCGAAGGCGCCCGTATTCGGCCTGGTGGTGGCGATTGTCGGTTGCCGGCAGGGCATGAAGGTCGGGGGCGATGTTGAATCCCTCGGGCGGCGGGTTACCGCGTCGGTGGTGCAGTCGATCTTCATCGTCATCGTTATCGAAGCGCTGTTCGCGATGATGTATCTGGAGTTGGGCATATGAGCGCCGACATCCTGATTTCCATCCGAGGCCTGCGGACCGCCTTTGGTCGCCATGTCGTGCACGACAATCTCGATCTCGATATCCGGCGCGGCGAGATTCTCGGGCTGGTGGGCGGTTCCGGCACAGGCAAGACCGTGCTGATGAACGCCATTCTCGGACTTCAGAACTATGCCGCGGGCGATATCCTGTTCAATGGCCGACACTTCTCCGAACTGAGTGCGGCCGAACGGCGCAAGGTCGATAGCCGCTGGGGCGTTCTGTTCCAGAACGGCGCCCTGTTTACCTCATTGACCGTGCTCGAAAATGTGATGGCGCCGCTGCGTGAGCATGTCGATATGTCCATCCCCCTGATGGAAGAGATTGCCGGCATGAAGCTTGGCCTGGCCGGGCTCGACTCCAGCGTATTCGACCGCTTTCCGTCAGAGCTATCGGGCGGGATGCGCAAGCGCGTCGCCCTGGCGCGGGCGCTGGCACTCGACCCCGATATCCTGTTCCTCGACGAACCCACAGCCGGTCTCGATCCGATCGGTGCCGCGGCCTTTGATGCGCTTATCCTGGAGTTGTCGCGGGCGCTGGATCTGACCGTGTTGATGATCACGCATGATCTCGACAGCCTCTATGCCATCTGTGACCGAATTGCCGTCCTGGCGGATAAACGTGTCGCAGCAGTTGCGCCCCTGGAGGCGTTGATGCGAAACCCTCATCCGTGGATCCAGGAATATTTCCACGGTCCGCGCGGCCGCACTGCGACCGCCGGAAAGGAGAATTAGACGATGGAAACCAAGGCACATCATGTTCTGGTCGGTTTGTTCGCGCTGATCTTGATCGCCGGCGGCGGTGTTTTCGCGGTCTGGCTCGGCAAGGTCTCCTTCGATGAGGATTATGCGTTCTACGATGTCGTATTCGAGGGACCGGTGCGCGGTCTGCGCGAGTCTGCCGAAGTGCGCTTTAACGGCATCCAGGTCGGCGAAGTCACCTCGCTCGGGCTGGACGGCCAGAGCCGCGTCATCGCGCGGGTCCGTGTGCTGGCGCAGACACCGGTTCGCGTCGATTCCTTTGCCCAGCTCGAGCCGCAGGGCCTGACCGGTCTGTCTTATATCCTGATTTCCGGTGGCGCCCCGGATGCCCAGCGTCTGCTGAGCCCGGCCAGCCGGCAGCCGCCGCGTATCTTCGCGCGGCGCGCCCAGCTTGAGGGACTCGTCGAAGGCTCCGAGGATGTGCTCGACGCGGCACAGCTGACCCTGTTCCGCCTGTCTGAACTCCTCAGCGACCAGAATGTCGAGGAGTTTTCCGCGACGCTGCAGAATCTGCGTGAAATCACGGACCGGGTGAATGCCGAACAGGTCCTGGTCGAGGAAATGCGCGCCGCCATCGGTCGTATCGACACGGCGGCTTCGGACATCTCCGACGCGGCCGTCACATTGCAGCAATTCGGTGTAACCGCCGATGCCTTCCTGACCAATGAGATGGCGACCGCCGTCAATGAGACCACGGCTGCGGCAATCGCCGTCAACCGGGCCGCGACCGACACGACCGGGCTGATCGAGGCGATCCAGCCCGCCCTGGAATCCTTTGCCCAGGACGGTCTGGAAGACATGACCCGGGCGGCTGGCGAGCTGAACCGGCTGGTTGAATCGATGGAGCGCAGTGCGTCGGACTTTGAAAACAATCCCGGCGGCTTCATCGCCGGTTCGCCCCGTCAAACGGTAGAGGTGCCGCAATGAAACCCGTCATTTCGATCAAGCTGGCTGTGATGGCGCTGAGCGCCTTGTCTCTCTCCGCCTGCGTGTCCCTGCTACCGGAATCCACCCCGTCATCGGTCTACCGATTGTCGTCGCCCGAGGCGCGGACATGGACGGGTGAGGACTGGACCGTGGTCGAGGTGGTGGCGCCACAAGCGCCGCGCGGCCTCGCCGGTGACGAGATCGCCATCCAGATGGCCGATGGTCGCATCGCCTATATGGCTGCCGCCCGCTGGATCGCGCCGACACCCCGCATCATGCAGACTCTGATCGTCGACACCTTCAATGGCAGCGAGTCCCATCTTGCGCCAACCCTGCCGGAGGATGGTGTGCGCGCGGCCTATGAATTGCGGCTCGATCTGCGTGAATTCGAGGCGGTCTATGATCGCGGCGATTCCAATGCACCGCTCGTCCGCGTGCGGCTGGCGACGCGGTTGATCGCAAGCCGCGGCCGGCAGATCGTGGGCTCGAGTGTTTTCATTGGCGAGGCGCGGGCCTCAAGCAATCGTGTCGGGGCGATCGTCGCAGCTTTCGATCAGGCCGCGACGCAGGTGAGCCAGGAATTGGCTGACTGGACCGCGGTGCAGACCGCCCGGTGAATTGACGTGCCCGTGAATTGACATGCCCGTGAGCTGACATGCCCGTGACTTGCGCCGGAGGCACAACGGGCCGGCCCCGGTTGCGCACCGGTTCCGGCCGTTTCACCGAATGATGGCAGGCTAGCTGTCGCCCTTGTCACGCTTGGCCGGGCGTTTGGCTGCAGCCGTATCGCCGTCAGCGCTGTCGGCCTCGCCTTCGGCCGGCATGCTCGAGAGCAAATCCTTCCAGCGCCAGCCCGGCTCACCGGTTTGACGTGCGCCACGTTCCGGGAAACCGACACTGTTCTCGGCGCCGCGGGGTGCGGCCCGGCGCGGCTGTGGCCCGGTCAGCGGTGTATGCATCTCGTCACTGACTTCGGCGCTCTCGGCTTTCGCGTCTTCGCTGTCCGCGGACTTGCGTTTGCGGCCGAGCAGCGGGTCTGGCAGTTCATTCGTACCGAGATCCGGTACGCGGCGGCCACCGGCCACCGAGCCCATGCGCAACATGAAGTCGCTGAGCAATTCGTAATTCTGCCGGATGCGTGCCTGGAATGCGGCGTCAATTTCCTGGGATTCCTCGGCGGCAACCATGGCGGCCGCATTCAGCCCCTCCAGGCCGCGGCGCAGGGCGTCGGCGGCCTCCTGGGCGCGTTCGCGGGCCATGACGGGCAGCTCGGCAAGCCGGTCGGTCATCGAGTCGATATGACGTTCGACGGTCTGGGTCTCGACGCGGGCCGATGCCAGCACGGCCTCAAGCCGCCGGCGGACGGACTCGGCCGCTTCGTCGGCCACTTGTGACGCGCGTGCGGTGAGCTTGTCGGCCTCGGCCAGGCGTTGCTGGAAGGCATCGTCGGAGCGCTGGGCGGCATTGAAAGCGATCTCGTTGGAGTGTTCGACTTTCTGCGTCACCGCATCGGCCTGGGCCTCGATCGCTTCGATGGCGGCCTGGGAGATTGATTTCGCTTCCTGGGCGGAGGCGATCAGGCGCGCCAGGGCGGCTTCATGCTCGCGTGCCGCATACTCGGATTCCGACCGGACACGGCCGGCCAGGCTGTGGGCCCGCTCGAGCGCTTCATCGACAGATTTCTTGAAGGCCGCCGCGCCATCGGTCGAGGCGGAGGTCAGGGCGTCGGCCCCGTCGCGCGCCGTGGTCGCCATCACATCGAGTTCGGCACGATGGAAATCGAGGGCGGCCGCGATCTTCTCCTGCTCCTTGCGCAAGGCTTCGCCGGCCTCGCTCAGGCGGCCGCGATGTTTGACATAGGCGGCGTCGAGATTGTCGGTTCTTTCCTTGAGCGTGTCGGCGAGCTCGTGCAGATGCGCGGTGCGTTCCGACAGTTTCGTGGCTGCGATATTGCTGCGCTCGGTGACGGAATCGCCGGCGTCCTGCAGGCTCTCGACGCTGGCGAGGATGCGGCGCCCGCTATCGCTGGCCTGGTTGGCGGCCAGCTCGGCTGCCGCGGCGACCATTTTGGACTGGTCGGAAATGGCAGCGGCAATCAGGGCGGCCTTGTCATCGAAGGATTCAGAGACCTCGCCGAGACGCAGCCGCTCCTTGCGCAGCCCCTTGAGCAATTCCTCGGTGCGGTCACGCGCATCGGTCGCCGAGAGTTCAAGCGATTCCGCGTGATGACTGATGACTTCTTCCATCGCCGCCAGACGGGCGAGAGCGCTCTCAAGCGCGGAATTGATGCGATCGACTTCGCCGGTCACGGCCTGGGACAGGGACTGGACCTCGTGGCGCGCATACTGGGCCGGCTCGGACAGGCGGCGGATGGCGCGCTCGACGCGTCGCGTATTATGGGCATTGCGGACCACTTCGCGCGCCATCAGCCCGCTCATGATGAAGAGCAAGGCCGGGGCGATCGCGAAAACCGCCAGCCCGGTCAATTGTCCGAAACCGTATTGGCCGAGACGTTCGAGCGACTGGACCCCGAGGGCGCCCCAGATGAAGGCGGTGGCGCCGCCGACCCACAGCAGGGCGAAACTATTGGCTAGCCAGATGAGCCAGGCCCCACCGGGGCGTTCCTCCGTCTGGCCCGGCTGGTGTGGTTCAGCCTGTGGCGATTCGGACACCGGGACCTGGGACCCTGCCGCCGACACAGTCTGGTCGGTGGCGGATTCAGCCAGGTCGATTTCGGCGAGGTGGATTGATTTATCTAGCGTTTTCTCGGTCATATTGCGCTCGATCGGGCCGTGGAGCAGGGGTGCTCCCGGACGGGGTCTGCGGACAGAAGGGCTCAATTGAGCCATTGTGACAGATGATAGGCACAGAAGCGCGCCGCCGACACAGATAATCTATGCAATATGGGAGTTTGCCTGTCGGAACGGGTTGCCTGAACCGGCCAGCTAGCTGTCGTACCGGTCGGACGGCGTCACGAAGACCGGTGTCGAACCGTAAATCTTGACCTCGGCCCCGGCGATGCAATCCCGGCTCGAAACCTGTGTGCCACCATGTGCGTTCAAGGCACCGCCAGGGTTCCAGGCGATCACCTGCCGGTATTCGGTTGGCTCCGGAGTGTGGCAGGCTGAAGGCGGGGAATAGGTGATGCCCAGGACGGACAAGCCCGTCACGGCAAACCATTCAATCAGGGAGACCAGAATCTGGATCATGACGTTTTCGCACCCCAAGGCGTATCCGCATGCGTGATTGAGTTATGAAATTTATTGAGACTCGATACAATTCCCGAAACATGCTGCGGGGGTGAAACTTTCGTAAGAATATGGCGGAAACCGGGCGAATTCGCCTCAAGGGAGCAAAAATGCCGGATTATGCGCCATCGCAACGTCATGACGTCCTCGATGAAATGCGGGGTTTTGCCGTGCTGGCGATGTTTGCGGTCAATATCCAGCTCTTCGCCCTGGTCTGGATCGCCGCCGATATTCCCGGCCTGCAGGGTGATTTCGACAGCTGGGGCGATCGCGCGGTCTGGCTCGTAATCCAGACCCTGGTCTCGCAGTCGGGCACGGCGCTTTTCATCGCACTGTTCGGCGCTGCGCTGGTCTTGAGCGTGGGGGCCGCGCGCCAGAACCCGACCCGGCAATGGCCGCGCTTGAGCTGGTTGCTCCTGCTCGGACTGCTGCATGCCCATTTATTCTGGTATGGCGATATTCTGGTGCCGCTCGCCCTGGTCGCGATGATCGTCGTGGCCGCCAATGGCATGACGGTGCGCGGTCTGTGGGGGCTGGGGCTTGGCCTGATCGGATTTACCGGGCTGATGCTGCTGGCCGGCAGTGCGATCGGTGCGCTGATCGGCGACAGCATCACCGCGGCCGGTGCGATGGGGTTCAATCCCGAGGCGATTGCCGACATTGAAGCGCTCTACCGGACCGGCTTCCTGGCGCGGCTCGGCTATAATATGAGCATCGCCCTGCAATCGGAGATGATGCAGATCGTCTTCATGAGCGGTCGCATCGCCGGCTGTCTTCTGCTCGGCATGGCCGGGCTGCGAAGCGGTTTCCTGACCGGGACCTGGTCGGCTCGTCAATATGGCTGGATTGCCGCGATCGCCCTGGTGCTCGGTGTGGCGGTGTGCCTGGCCGGGGCCGTGAATGCCATGGCCTCCGGCTTCTCTCCCGCGGCCGTGCTGCAAAACCGTGTCGCCCAGTATTTCGGCAGCCTGGCGCTGGCCCTGGGCTATGCGGCTGCCTTCATGCTGGCGGCGAAACTGGATCTGGCACGCGCGGCGCGTGCGGCACTGGCAGCGGTCGGGCGCATGCCGATCAGCAATTACGTCCTGCAAACCCTTCTGATGACCCTGCTCTTTGTCGGCTTTCCGGGCCTGGGACAATTTGGTCAGATTGATCGTACGGGGCTCGCGCTGATCCTGGTCTCGGTCTGGGTGGCTCAGATCTTCGGCTCGATCTTCTGGCTGCAACGCTATTCCTACGGCCCCGTCGAATGGGTGTGGCGTTCACTCACCGCCGGGCGGCCACAGGCGTGGCTGCGCTGATCTCTATTCGGCGTCGGGCTGGTTTTCCGGGGTGGCGCGCTGGACGGCGGGCAGGGCGAGGCAGGCGGCTTCAGCCGCCATCAGCGTCGGAAAGGCCGACAGATCGACCTCCCAGCGCCGGGCATTGACCAGTTGCGGCAGGAGATAGACCTCCGCCAGGCCGGGGGCGTCACCGTGCAGGAAGGGCGTTGAGCGTGGGTGGACTGCGACGAGGGTCTCCAGCGCGGCCAGCCCGTCGCGGGTCCAGCGATGGGCCCAGGCCTTCATCCCCGCCGGGCCCTGACCGAGATCATCGCCGACGGCCTTGAGAATGCGCAAATTCTGCACCGGGTGGGTGTCGCAGCCAATAATCGCGGCCCAGGCGCGCACGCGGCACCGTTCCAGCGGATCGGATGGCAGCAGGGCGGGCTGCGGCCAGCGCTCCTCGATCCATTCCAGAATGGCCGGCGACTGCATCAGCATCGCATCGCCGTATTTAAGGACGGGAACCAGTCCCTGGGGCTGCATGGCCAGCCAGGCATCGCTCTTCTGCTCGCCGGTTTTCAGATTGATCGCGACCTGGTCGTATTCAATACCCTTGAGATTGAGCGCAATGCGAAGCCGGTAGGCGGCGCCGGAGCGCCAATAGCCGTAGAGGACAGGTTTCATGGCGATCTCCGTGCCGGGGTGGCGTCAGCTGATGGTGAATTCCAGCGGCGGCAGGCCGGCAATCTCGGCCTTGACCTGGTCATCGCGCTGCAAGGGGCCGACGCCGGCGGGCGTGCCGGTGAACACCAGGTCGCCGGGCTTGAGCGTGAAATAGCGCGCCAGTTCCGACAGGACGCGGCGCGGTGGCAGGATCATCTCCGACAGATCGCCGGACTGGCGGCGCACGCCATTGACCTTGAGCGATATGGCGCCGCGCTCGGGCACGGGGCCGAAACGCAACAGGCCAACCGGTGCGGAATTCTCGAACGACTTGCCGATTTCCCACGGACCGCCCTTGGCTTTCATCGCGCCCTGCAGATCGCGCCGGGTCAGATCAACTCCGACCGCGCAGCCCATGATCGCGCCGCCATCGCCGAGGGCGAGGACCAGCTCGACCTCATGGTGCAGGTCCGAACTGGCTTGCGGGTAAGGCACTCGCGACGCGGTGGTGACCGCATCGCTCGGCTTCATGAAGAAGATCGCCTCGGCGGCGGCCCCCATTTCCTTGGCATGGTCGGCATAATTGCGGCCGATGCAGAAAATGCGGCGGACGGGGAAGCGGCGCGCATCGTCTTCGATGGGCAGGCTCGGCAGGTCGGGAGTCGGGATGATATCGGTCATGATGCTGGGATAGCGCGACAAACGGGTCGTCGTCGAGCGAGTTTTGGCTTGCCGCTGCAACCCGTTTGCGGCACCAGACCGGATATGGACGAAGCCAAACGAAACAGCACGCCGGGCATGCCGGCCCTGCGGCTGGGCGACTATCTGCCCTACCGCCTGGCGATCGCCTCCAACCAGGTCTCCTCAATGGTGGCGCGCGCCTATCAGAGCCGGTTCGGGATCACGATCTGGGAATGGCGCGTGATCGCCATTCTCGGCGAGGGCCACCCCGTGACGGCGCAGGGCCTGTGCGATGTGACGGCGATGGACAAGGTTTCGGTCAGCCGCGCCGTGCGGTCGCTGGCCGATCGCGGTGTGATCGAGCGCTCGAGCAACCGGGCGGACCGGCGCTCACATCTGCTGGCACTGACGCCGGCGGGACGGGCTATCTATGCGGAAATTGCGCCGGTCGCGCTGGAAGCCGAAGCTGCGCTTCTCGCGGGGCTCACGCCGGACGAAGTCGCGCTGCTCTCGACCCTGCTCGACCGGCTGCGCGATCGCGCCCGCGATCTCAGGGGCGGTTAGGGCGCGGCGACCCGTGTCCGCTCGCCCAGCTGGGTAACGATGCGGCCCGAGGCGAACATGGCCAGCACGGTCGCGGCGGCGAAAATATAGACGCCGGGCAGCGTGGATGCGGCGAAGACGAGATTGTCGCGCACGCTGAAAATTACCAAGGCCAGGACCAGCACATCGGCCATCGACCATTTGCCCAGCATCTCGAGAAAACGTAGCTGGCCGGCACCGGTGCCGGGCGCGCGGGAAAATTGCAGCCGCCACATCCAGAGGAGTTTGAAGCCTGGAAACACCACCGAAAAGCCTAACACGATAGTGGCGAGCAGGAATTCACCATCATGCAACAGGGCCCAACCGAAGCCCAGAATCGAGTGTTCACCCGTCCACAGTCCGAACTGTGTGGTCCGCAGGGCTGGCAGGGTGAGGCCCAGAGGCAAGAGGCATGAGCTTAACACCAGCAGGGCGGTCGTCGTCTGCCCGGCGCCCTGATCGGCCAATGCTCGCGGCTTCGTCATGATCTCGCCTTCCCCCGGGGTCGCCAATGCTGAAGTCCAATACAGGCAAAAGGACGGCAGGTCTGACAACAGACCGAACCGGCGCCGACGCAATCCCGGCAGGTAATAACGTATGATCCGGAATAAGTCTGTGGTTAACGCCCGGAAACTACACGCTCTCCCGACACGCACTCTCCCCCCGGGTGCGATCGTAAAAGGGCAGGGTTCCACAATGCAGAAATTTCTACTGACAATCCTCGCGGGCGCGCTCCTGACGGCGCCCGTCGCGGCTGAAACCACACAGCGTGATCTTGAAGTCATCGGTCGCGCCCTGGGCTTCGTCGATGGT
>NZ_FNHG01000034.1 GCF_900103475.1 Maricaulis salignorans | reverse complement strand
CTTTTGAGAGGCAAGTAATCTGTTTTGCATGACTGTCACCTTGCTTTGTGGAATGAGCTATTTTGGATTTCCCAATTTTTCGAGATGTATTCAGCATAACAGCGCTTATACTCAACTTTCGGGGTTGCTGTTACAGTCTGACTAAATGTCAATATGTTGAAAATTAAGAGGGTTTTTGCTTGAAAGATCCTTTCTCACTGTTTAGAATGTAACTTCTTCACGGTAACAATACAAAACAGGAGAAAGGATCAAATGCAAATTAACTATTTTCAATTCGACGGTCAAGACGAAACACAGTATTCAAATCGGCTCAAAAAGTTTTGCTCTGAATTCAATTTGGCAACAATTCTTAATAGATCTGGAATACGCAAAGAAAAAGGAATTTCCGCAAAAAATATATTTTTTACTTTGTTTTCATTACCATTTCTTGGGCTTGACATCTTTCATGGTGTAGTAAACAACAATCAAACTCCATACGGTAAAGACGTCGTATATGATTTTCTGAAATCAGAAAAATTCAACTGGAGAAAATTTTGTTTGCTTTTGGCTGCAAAGATTACATCACTTTATGAAGAACTGACCAACAAAAATAGAGAAAAAGTCCTGATCATAGACGACTCAAGCCTGAAGCGGCCAAGATCAAAAGCTGTTGAACTCCTGGCAAGGATCTATGATCACAGCGAAAAAAGATACTTTAAAGGATTCAGATTCCTTTCCGTATGTTGGTCTGACGGAGCAAGCACCTTGCCATTGGATTTTGCCATAATGTCCTCTGCAAATCCAAATAACCAGATACAGGGCATAAAAAAGGAAGTGGACAAAAGATCTTCGGGATACAAAAGACGCTTGGAAGCTGTAGGCAAGTCTACTGAACTTTTAGAGCCCATGGTCAAGAGAATCCTGAACTTTGGAATTAAAGCAGAATATGTGCTTATGGATAGTTGGTTCGCAATGCCAAGCATAATCAAGAGCCTACGCCAGCACATCCATGTTATATGCATGATCAAAAGAACACCCAATATACATTACACATTTCGTGGTAGACAATGTTCGGTGGATGATATCTATCGCCAGATTAAAAAACGCCCAGGCAGGGCCAAAATATTAGCCAGTGCCCGGGTCGAAATGAAATATGGTGGACAAGCCAAAATTGTTTTTGTCAGAGATCGACATAATAAAGACTGGTTGGCCATTTTGACCACGGATATCGATTTGCCGGACGAGGAAGTTGTTCGCATCTACGGAAAGCGTTGGGACATCGAGGTCTTCTTCAAGATGTGCAAGCAGCACCTTGGTCTGGAAAAGGGCATACAATCGAGGGACTTTGACAGTCAGGTCGCTCACACTTCCATCGTGATGGCCAGGTACATGTTCCTGTCCCTGGAACAAAGACGCCAGGATGACCCCAGAACCTTTGGCTCATTGTTCAGAGCTTGTTGCGAGGAAATGAGGGATCTGGACTTCATGGCCGCACTGAAACGTATTCTTGAGCTCGCAGTAGACAAGCTGCGCAGAGCGGGACAATACGCAGAGCAGATATTCACCGCCATGATTTCCGAAGTATTCGGGGCAGCTATCGAGTTCTTCGGCTTGAACCAGGAATTATGTCAAAGATCGTAAATAGTTGCTCAGCAAGCCGCAACCCCGAAAGTTGAGT
>NZ_FNHG01000025.1 GCF_900103475.1 Maricaulis salignorans | reverse complement strand
TACCTTTCTGGATTGGAAACGGCGGTGGAGACGCCACGGGAAAACTGCACGTGCGGGACGTCTCGAATGTCACGCTACTTACATTACCGGTTACCGGCATTCGCCGGCGTCCCGCACCCTCCCATCCCAGGGAGGTCCCTTATCCCTCCAGCGGCGAGCCGCGTGGAGATTTTCGTGCAGCCGGTGAGGGCACAGGATTTTGTTAACGGGACCGCGCCACCATTGCGGTCCCGGCAGGCTGCGGCGGCTGTGCATCCCGCCTGGCCGAGGGTGAAACAGGAGGCTGACTTGCGCCCGGATCGGGATCGCCACGCCACACGTCTCAGGAACCGGCTTCGCGCCGTCTCGACCCGCGCGATGCGCCGGCAGCGCGTGGATCACATCATCCGTGTCTGGGGCCTGCGGCTCGTGGTCATCGGCGCCGTGCTGGGGCTGGCCTGGTTTACGGTCGCGAGCCTGAGCCCGTGGCCAGTGCCGACGACATTGCGTCATCTCGCGGCCAGCAAGGATTGCGACACCGCCCGCGCCATGGAATTGGCGCCGGCGCGGCGCGGTGAGCCGGGCTATTGGTCATGGCTTGATGCCGATCATGACGGCATGGCCTGCGAACGATGGCCGGCGCTGGCAGGCGGGCGGACCGGCCAAGGTTAATCGGTACCGCACACCAGGACATGGCCGTCAAACACCGCGCCGACCAGCAGCACGCCGTCGCGCATCGCGGCGACGCTGGAGGCGTTGAGGCTGCCATCCATCGCCAGCAGGGCCGTCTCGGTTTCGCCGGTGAGCGGGTTAAGCCGAATGGCATGGGCGGGCGCCATGGCGCTGGCATCGGCAGCATGGGCGACGAAGTCGAAGATGCGTGGATGGCCGCCAATCCACAGATCGCCACGCTCATCGACCTCGATATTGTCCGGCGCGGTGGGTACCGCAAAAGCGCGATTGGCGGTCAGCTGGCCGCTCTCCACATCGCGGTCATAGACCCGAACCCGGCGGGCCAGCAATTCGGAGACATAGACCTCACTGCCGTCGGCGGAGATATTGATGCCATTGGCATAGGCAATGCCGTGGGCGACCATGTCGCCATCCGTGCCGTCAAAATAGGAGACGCTCGAGAGCGGCAGGCCGAAATAGGCCTCCAGACTGGCCATGATGCCGGAATGATAGGCGCGGTCATTGGTGGCGTAGAAGCTGCGTGGGCCGACGGCGAGCACGTCATTGGGCGACAGCAGCGCCTCATGGCTGATGCTCTCGACATGGCTCAGCATGCCATTCTCGCCGACATCGAAAATCTCGACCGCGTGGGCACCGTCAGCCGTATCGAATCCGGCGCGGTGATTGATGACGAAGAGGCGCTGGCTGCCATCGGCGCCGGTCCACAGGCTGATGCCATGGGGGTGGAAATCGGCCGGCGCATCACCGGAGACCTCCCAGACGCTGTCGCCCTGATTGAGGTCGAAGGCGTAGATCCCGCCGCGCTCGCCGGTGCGCCGGTCGTCGCTGGATACGAAGACAAGACCGGAGGCCGGATTGACGGTGATGTCCTCCGTGCCCGGCCCGATGTCCAGCGCCGTGCACTGGCCCGGTGTCACCGGTGTCAGCTCGGCCATCATGCCCGAGGCGGGAATGATGACAATCGCCATCCGCGCCAGTGCGGCCAGAATGATCAGGCCCAGAATGATAAGAATATTGCGCATGACATGCCCCCCGGAAATCAAGCTCCAGTGGTCACTCTAGCGCATTTCTGCGGCCGGGACATAGCCGGTCATTTTAGCCGGGCCGTCCGCGCTTGCCCTGGACGCTCGCCTTGACCTTCTTGGTGAAGCCGCGTTTGCGGGCTCGTGCCTCCGATGGCGTTTCCGAATTGTAACGGTCTTCGGCGAGGAGTTTTTCCCAGCGCTGGAAACGGTCGGCGTCGATCTCACCGGCCTTGATCGCCGCCTGGATGGCACAGCCGGGCTCGGATTGATGGGCGCAATCGGAGAATTTGCAGGTCGTGGCCAGCTCGGTCAGATCGGAGAAAACCCGGTCGATCCCGTCACCGCTCTCGCTCATGCCGAGTGAGCGCATGCCCGGCGTATCGATCAGCCAGGCACCGGAACGGGTCGGGCGCAGGCTGCGCGCCGTCGTCGTATGGCGGCCCTTATTGTCACCCTTGCGATTGCCTTGCGTCTCGCTGGTCTCATCGGTCAGCCCGTTGAGAATGGTCGATTTGCCAACCCCGGACGAGCCGACCAGGGCCGCGGTGGCGCCGGGCTTGAGCCAGGGGGACAGCCGATCGAGGGCTGCCGGGTCGCGGGCATCGAGTGTGATCGCGCTGACATGCGGTGACAGGGCTTCGGCCTGGCGGACATAATCATCCGCATTGTCGACCAGATCGCCCTTGGTCAGGATGATCAATGGCTCGGTATCGCTACTGGCGGCCAGGGTGAGATAGCGCTCGAGCCGGGCCGGATTGAAATCGGCATTGCAGGAGGTGACGATGATCAGCGTGTCGACATTGGCTGCGATCAGCTGGTGCATCAGCACCGTGCCGGCGGCGCGGCGGCGCAGGACCGAGCGCGGTTCCAGCGCCCGCACGATCCGGTTCTCGGACGGGTCGACCAATACCCAGTCACCGACGGCCAGATTGCCGACCTGCATGTCGCCGGGCAGGGTCAGGGTGATTTCACCGTCCGGCGTCATCGCCTGAACCCGGTCGCGATGGACATCGCACAGCCGTGCCGGCGGCGTCGCCTCGATCTCGCCCGGTTCAAGCTGGGTCGCGAAATAGTCTGACCAGCCGAGTGCGGCGAGCGATGCGTCTGACATGAAAGACCCTTGTGTGTGGACGGATGGACCGCCGCTTGAAATCTGCATTCCTGTACTTTCCTAGCACATCGGTTGCGCGGTTCCAGTTTTCAGGCTGGACCCGCGGCCCTGCCGCTCACAGGCCCGAGGCGAAGCGTGCGCAGAGCGCGGCGACGGGCAGGAAAAACACCCACGACAAGTGCCGGCCGTGCGAGGCGACAAGCGCAACGAGGCCGGAGGCGGTGAAAATGGCCGTCATGACCCAGAGAAAACAGGCGGCGAAATCCATCGGGGTCTGTTGCAGGCGGACCAGGAGTGCAGCCATGCCGAGCCAGATGAGGGAGGTGAGGTGCCAGGCGACGCGAATTGTTGTCCGGGTCATCTCGGGACTGCCGAGAATGACCGGCAGTCGGTCAAGTCGCAGGAGCGGTCGGAGCAAGCGAATTTCTCCGACAATTGAGTGCATTGCACTGACGGCAAGCAGGAGAGTGGCGGCGATGAGCAGCATCGGGAATGTCCTTGTTCAGTGCAGCAGGAACGCGCCCCAACCCAGCGCTGCGATCAGCGCGAAGAGGGAGGTAGAGGGGAAGCGGAGCGGGTTGATCGCGGCTTTCAGGCCGACGGCAATGCTGAGGCCGGAGAGCGTCGCGCTCAGGGCAGACAGCCCGAACAGGAGCGTGCGCTCTCCGGGGTGGAGGGAGAGCCAGAGAAAGCCCGCAGCGATGAAGATGATCAATACGCTGGTGATGTGCCAGCAATAGTAATTCAGCCATTTCGAGACAGGCGGCAGGCCGGTGTCTGCGAGTAGTGGCCGGGCCACGAAAACCCCTCCAACAAATGTATGGACGGCAAAGGTCACCAGGGCGGCAGCGGTGGCGGCGATCAGAATAAATGTCATGGTGGCGTCGGCTCCGGCGCGGCGATTAGCGCTTTACTAGAATTTGCATTCTATTATATGTTTCCCGAATGGGACGCCTGTCAACCATTCGCGACGAGACCGTGTTCGCTGCCGCCGGTGCTCAATTGGCGAGCGAAGGCGCTGTCACGCTGCAGGGCCTGGTCGCCGCAACCGGAATCTCGATCGGCTCGCTTTATCACCGGTATGGCTCAAGGGAGGGTTTGTTGGCGCAGGCCTGGATCGATGCTGTTTCGACCTTTCAGGACCGGTTTCTCGCGGCCCTGGCGGCAGGAGATGAGGAGGCTGGCCTGCAAGCCGCCCTGGCGACGCCCCGCTTCTGTCGCGAGCAGCGCGACCGCGCCATTATTCTGTGTTGCTGCCGGCAGGTCGACTTCATCGCTCCGGCGACGCCGCCGGCGAACTTGCAAACTGTGCGGACCATCAATGACAAGGTCGCGGCCGCCTTGCAGGCGCATGCCGGCAAATCGGGCCATTCACTTGCGGCCTGCCGCATGGGCATGGTTGCATTTCCCCTTGGCGCAGTGCGGCTCTATTTACCCGGTCAGGCGGTGCCCGAGGATGTGGACGACTATGTCGAGGCCGGCTTTCGGGCGGCCATGAATGCAGACACTGGTGCCCGGAGCTGAGGGGCGATCTCTGCCGCCCTATAACCGGCCCTGAGGACATCGACGATGATCCGGGGTGTCAGCACACAGACTTCACCGGAAAGCTCGATCAGCCGGGATTGATAGCCTTCAAAACTCCAGGCGAAAACACGGTCTCGCTGTCGAACGAGGGCTTCGTCGCTGTCGGGTAACGTGAAGAACACGCCATCGGGCAGGGATTCGAAGAGGGATCGGTGCGTGAGCTGCTTCCGGCTGCGTGGTTCGACACGGTCGGCGTGCAGGAGGCGATTCATGGCCACCGGCGAGGGCCGTTCACCGAGTTCCGGTCGGGCGCGGCCAAAGGCCTGCTGGAAGGCGATGTAATCATCATGGCGGCACATGCCGCAGGGGCGGTGACCCGCGGCCAGGGCGACGGCCTCATCGGTGAAGAAGAGCTCGGTATAGACACCCGGCTTCATGATGGTGCGATGCCAGTGCTTGAAGTTGAGGCGGCAAATCACCCAGGCCTGGTGCGCCCAGCGCCGGGTACCGAGTTGGCGATGTGCATCATGCAGGCAGCCGCGATTGCCCATCAGCGTGCCGCGCGCCGGATGAGCCAGAATCTCGCCAAACGGCGTGACGCGGTTTTGCAGGGGCATGGGACTCCGATCGAGGGTCGGTCTGAAACGCGCGGGCCGATTGCCGCCCGGCTTCTAGCCGGCGACCTCAAGCTGGGCAAGCTCGCGGCGGGCGTGGATGGCCACGAGGTCACTCGAATCGGTCAACGCCCGGGTCCAAATCCGCGCCCTGTGTCCGGATTCGAGGGCGGCAAGGGCGTCATAGGCCGAAACACGTACTTGCGGAAAGGCATGACCGGACGCGATCGATTCCAGCAGGTTTACGGTCCGCCCGTCGCCAATATGCTTGGCCAGGTGACAGAACATGACGCGCGTTGAGCCGGGATTCTGGACCCGCCCCGTGATGATGCTCTGCTCGAGGTCGAACCAGTATTGCTCGCGGGTCGAAACCTCGCGGGACACGCACATGAAGTTGAGCGAAATCGAAAACTCCTCTGGCGGCGTCTGGCTGTGGATGTCTCGGGACGCACGGTAGAACATCATTTTCCCCTGCGGCAGGCTGGTATCCTCCAGGAAGCGCAGATCGACATGTTCACCGACCTCGCCGCGTATGCTCTCGGGATCATATTCGTGGATTGACGTCCCGTAACCGGATCCGAGATAGCCGACGGTGATGAAGGAGAAATTGTGGTCATGGGCCTTGGCGTAGGCAAACAGCTTGCTCTCCCAGTCCCAGACCTCGCCGGGATTGGTTGGCGGCGCCCACATATTGGCGCGAATGAAGAACTTGTTGCCCGAACCCAGTGTCAGGGTCTGGGACGAGTAACCATTGCTGCTCTGGAAGGTGTCCCAGTCCTGTAGCTCGCGATTGAACTTGTCGACGAGGAAAGACCGGTTATTCGCCAATGCCTTGAGCATGGGCGCCGATGCCAGGACCTGATCGGTGTCGGTCGGGTCGACATGGCGGGTGACATAATCGACATATTCGTCGAGCTCGATCGTATCGGTGCGGTCGGATTGGAGGGTGATGGCCATGGCAGTTCGGCTTTCCGGGTTGGGGCGGTTGTGCGTTCGCGATCAGGCCAGCTCGCCATATTGCGCCGCCAGACTGGCGAGGGCCTTGCGCGCGGCATTGCGAACATGGGGATGGGGGTCGGACCGGACAGCATCGAGTGCGGCAAGGCCGTCACGATAGCTCAGCCTCATAATGGCGCGCACGGCCTCCCAGCGCACATAGTGATCGCCGTGCGCGATCAGGCTTTTGAGAGCGGTGACCGAGTCGTCATTGCCCATCTCGGACAACATGCGGGCAGTGAATTGAAGGCGCGATGCCACGGGCGATGCGGCGATCGCCCGGTCAGGGCAAAGCGTGTCGGTATCGTATTGCCATTGCAGGCCCTGGGATTTCTCGGAAACCAGGAAAACCAGTATTGACGGAGCCTCGAAGGGCAGGAGCCGGCAGATGTCATATCCCGCGCGGAATGCGAGCGTCTCGCCCGGCCGCAGATAGGCGTCTCCGAGGTCCTGCAATCGCTTGGCCGGGTCCAGCGTGTGGCTGGGGAAGGGCTCCGGCTGAAGATAGGCCTGATAATGCACGGGGCCGGCGCTGGCTATTGGTGCCACACTCATGAGGCAGTGTTCGGCGCGACTGAAGAGCCGTTGCGAGAGCGCCGCCTCGGGCTCGACGACGCGAACCGCCAGAGTGGCTCGCGGGTCTTCCAGAACAGCCAGGTCGAACTCGGTCAATCCGCCGATCGGGATGTAGGCCGGGTCCTCATTGAGCGCGGTGAGCTCGTGTTGCAGCAATTCGGTCAGGAATGTCGATTGAAGCAGGGCGTCATAGGCGGGACGCAGTTTCCAGAATGTGTCCGGCTTCCCGGTCTCCACAAGTGCTGCGATCGCCTCATTGAAGCGCGCCAGTGCCGGGATCGCTTGAAGTCGCTTCTCGTCTTTCTTGCGCATGGGCATGATGCAAACCTCCCCACTTGCGCCCACGCCTTCTCCCGGGGCGGGATGGCGTGGGCGATTGATGATGGCTTGGCCAGCGCGGGGCTGGCCGCCGCCGCTCAACTCAATGTGTGGTGGGTCATGCCATATTCTTTTTGCAGCCATTGATTGGCTTTGCTGGCATCGACCGGGTCGCCGGCAGATGTCGTGGCCGCAACGACCGTCTGGATCAGCGCGGTGGTGTCGCCTTCAGGAAAGGTCAGGGTCTTGCCGGCGGCTGTCGCAGCCTGGGTGAGGGCAGAGATCAATTGCTGTCGCTGGCGCAGGAAACCACCCATCGCCTGTTTGACACTATCGACCTGGATAAGCTCGCGCAGGGTCGCCTGATCATTGCCCGAGAGAAGTTGGCTTTTGCTGGTCATGGGAATTCCTCGTCTGATGGAATGAACTAGAGGCAAAGCACCAGCACTACGGTGGCGATCACCAGTGTAATGTTGGGCTCAAGCACATCGAGATCCGCCACCGGCGGGGTCACGGACACTTCGAGGTCATCGAGCTTGATTCCGGTCGGTTCGGCGCGTCGATTTGAAACTGACTCTACCATGATCGTCTCCCTTGTTTTAGCTAAGGTTGCATCGCCTAGATATATGACCAAAGCGGGCGTTGCAACAGAAAACCAATCGTTCCGGTCAGGATTCTGAGCCCCGGTGCCTGGTGGAATTTCGCATCAAAACGTCATGGTCCTGTCCCGCGTGCCTCTTGCGTTGCCACAGCGAACAGTGTTCACTTTTTTCGACAAGGCGGCGATCAGCGTCGCGGGAGCGCATTCATGTCCGACGAACACTTTGATGTCCTGATCGTGGGGGCCGGGATCTCCGGCATTGCTGCGGCCTATCACCTGCAGACGAAATCCCCGGACAGCAGCTACGCGATCCTGGAAGCGCGTGATGCGATCGGTGGGACCTGGGATCTGTTCCGCTATCCGGGTATTCGCTCCGACAGCGACATGTACACGTTTGGATTTGCCTTCAGGCCATGGACGGATGGCAAGGTGTTTGCCGATGGCCCCGCGATCCGCGAATACGTATCGGATACGGCGCAGCGCAACGGGATTGAGGAAAAAATCCGTTTCGGGACTCGCGTGGCGCACGCCAACTGGGATAGCGAGACGGCACGCTGGACGGTCCGCACCGAGCGCGGCGAAAACGGGGAACGCACGAGCTTTACCTGTAATTTCCTGATGATGTGCTCGGGCTATTACCGCTACGAGCATGGCTATATGCCCGATTTCCCGGGCATGGAGGACTTCCCGGGCGCCATCATCCATCCCCAGCTCTGGCCCGAGGATGTCGATTATGCCGGCAAGAAGGTGGTGATCATCGGCTCCGGCGCGACGGCGGTGACGCTGGTGCCGGCGATGGCTGAGACGGCGGCGCATGTGACCATGCTGCAGCGCTCGCCGACCTATATCGCGGCGCGGCCCTCACGCGACGGCTTCGCCGATTTTATGCGCAAGATCCTGCCGGAGAAGATCGCCTATTCGGTGACGCGGGCGAAGAATGTGCTGCTGAACATCTATATCTATCAATTCTCCCAATCCTATCCCGATCTGGTCAAGCGCGAGGTCCTCAAGGCAATCCGCATCCGTCTTGGTCGTGATTTCGATGTCAGAAAGCATTTCTCGCCGAGCTATAATCCCTGGGATCAGCGCTTCTGCCTGGCACCGGACGGTGATTTCTTTGACGTGCTGGCCGATGGCTCTGCCTCGATCGTCACCGATCGGATCGAGCGCTTCACCCAAACGGGGATCAAGCTGGAATCCGGTGAGGAAATCGAGGCCGATCTGATCATCCCTGCGACCGGGCTGGAAATGCAATTGCTGGGCGGTATGACGCTGAGCGTCGATGGTGCGATGGTTCGCGCCGCCGACAAGGTCACCTATCGCGGCATGATGCTCAGCGGTGTGCCCAATTTCGCGATTGCCTTCGGCTATACCAATGCCTCCTGGACGCTGAAGATCGACCTGACCTGCGAGCGGGTTTGCCGCCTGCTCAACCACATGGCGGCGAAGGGCCATGATTATTGCGTTCCGACATTGCCGGCCGACCTGGACACCGTACCCATGCTCGATTTCTCCTCGAGCTATGTGCAAAGGGCGATGTCGCAATTGCCTCAACAGGGGACCAAATCACCCTGGCGCACCTATCAGAACTATGTCCTCGACATGCTGACCATCCGTTTCGGCAAGCTGGAAGATGGGGCGATGAAATTCGGACGGGTCGGCGATGCCGCTCAGCACGTCGCCGCACTCGAGGCGGCCGAATAGGGCGGGCAATCGGCGCATGAATTTTGCGCAAAACCGGGAAATCGGTCGATTTATCGCAGTCAGGCCTGCAAATGCAGGGCGGCGCTGGACTTTTTCGCCGCGCGCGGCCAGTCTGGACCCGCACTCTTCTTGAGGCAGATCATGGCCCGCGTACACGCGCTTCAGATTGCAGATGATAACCGGGCTCGCGCCCGCCGGCTGACCTTTGCCGGTTTGGGCCTCGCTGCGCTGATTTCGATTATTATCGGACAGAGCCTGACCGGAGCGCCACTCGCCCCTGCCTGACATCTCCGAGATGCCGCCGCAGACCGAACCTCGCTCCAACCGGGCGAGGTTTTTTTATGGCCTCACCCTGATGTCTTCCCCAGACCATTTTCAAGTGAGCCCGCCATGACCAATGAATTTACAGCCGAATTTGATTTTGCCGCCGATTGCCATGCCCGGGGCATGGGGGGCGTTCTGCACACGCCCTGCCAGAGTGCCGAAGCCCTGAGCGAGCTGACCGGCTGCGATATCCGGGTCAAGCTGGAGAATCTGCAGGCGACCGGATCCTTCAAGGAGCGCGGGGCCTATGCCAAGCTGATGAGCCTGGGCGCAGACGAGCGCGCTCGCGGTGTGGTCGCGGCCTCGGCCGGCAATCATGCCCAGGGGGTGGCCCGGCACGGGCGATTGCTCGGCATTGAGACGGTGATTTTCATGCCGGTCGGGACGCCGGCGATCAAGGTCAATGCAACGCGCAGCCTTGGCGCCTCGGTGCAGCTCGCAGGCGCCGATTTCGATGCTTCCAGCCAGCTGGCGCGGGATTATTGCGCGGCTGAGGGCGCGGTCCTTGTTCACCCGTTCGATGATGCGCTGGTCATGGCGGGGCAGGGGACGGTGGCAATGGAGATGCTCGCCGACCAACCCGATCTCGATGTGATCATTGTACCGATCGGCGGCGGCGGGCTGGCCTCGGGGGTCGCGCTGAGCGCCAAGCGAATCAAGCCGGACATTGAAATTGTCGGGGTGCAGGCGGACTTGTTTCCTGCCTTCCATAATCTGTTTCACGGCGGCGATCGGCCGGTCGGGGGCATGACTCTGGCCGAAGGCATCGCTGTGCGTGAGCCCGGCGCGCTGACCCGGCGGATCATGACCGCCATGCTCGATGATGTGCTGCTGGTCGATGAGCGGGCGATCGAACGGGCACTCAACCTGTTTCTGACGCGGCTGCGGGTTCTGCCCGAAGGGGCCGGGGCGGCAGGGCTCGCGGCAGTCCTGGCACATCCGCAACGCTTTGCCGGCAAGCGCGTCGGCCTGGTGCTGACGGGCGGCAATATCGATACCCGGCTGCTCTCCTCGCTCCTGCTGCGTGATCTGGCACGGTCGCGGCGGCTGGCGCGTTTCCGGATCGAATTGATCGATGTGCCCGGCCAGCTCTCTTCGGTATCGCACATCATCTCGGAGGCCGGCGGCAATGTCACCGATGTCGCCTATCACAAGACCTTCTCCGATCTGCCGGCCAAGGTGACCTATATCGACATCTCGCTGGAGGCTCAGGACGCGGCCCATATGGACCGGGTGCATGCGGCACTGCGGCAAAATGGGTTCCGGGCCGAGTTCGCCGACTATTGAGGTTGCGTGAGGCAATTGCTTGTTTAGGCACGGTTATTCAGGGGCGTTGCAGGGCCCTCTAGCCCTGTGAAGGCGTGTGTTTTCAACGCCTCAGACCCGGACGCGACAAATTGCCATACCGATTTTGTGGAATCGCGCGATAAACAGGCCATGAGCTGGCCAAATCATCGGGGGCATTGATGCAATCGCCGCAGACACTGACTCGCAGCGGGCTGGATTTCAGCACCGTCATCGTATTGTTGATCACCGTATTGGGGGCCCTCTGGGCTCTGTTTGCGGCGGCGTTCGCGCCGGACGCGGCCATGAAGGGACAGTCCTGGCTGATCCTTGGCGGCTTCCTCACCGGACTTCTCCTGCTGGTTGGCAGTGTGACGAGCGGCGGGGTTGAGACCGACGAGCGCGAATACAACGAGAATCTGGTCAAGGCCGGGGTGATTGCCTCGCTCTTCTGGGCCGCTGCAGGCCTTCTGGTCGGCGTCATCATCGCCTTCCAGCTCGCCTTTCCGATCCTCAATATCGAGGATTGGGGCTTTACCAGCTTTGGCCGGCTGCGCCCGCTGCATACCTCGGCGGTGATTTTCGCCTTCGGCGGCAATGTCCTGATCGCGACCTCCTTCTACGTGGTCCAACGCACTTGCCGCACGCGCATCGCCGGCGGGATCTGGCCCTGGTTCGTGTTCTGGGGTTATCAATTCTTCATCGTGATGGCCGCGTCCGGCTATCTCGTTGGCATCACCCAGTCGCGCGAATACGCCGAGCCGGAATGGTATGCGGATATCTGGCTGACCCTGGTCTGGGTCGCTTATCTGCTGGTCTTCCTGGGCACGCTGTGGAAGCGCAAGGAACCGCACATCTATGTCGCCAACTGGTTCTACCTGGCCTTCATCGTCACCATCGCGATGCTGCACATCATCAATAACCTGGCCGTGCCGGTCAGCTTTTTCGGCTCGCACAGCTATTCGCTCTTCTCCGGGGTCCAGGACGCGCTGACCCAGTGGTGGTATGGCCATAATGCCGTTGGCTTCTTCCTGACAGCCGGCTTCCTCGGGATCATGTATTACTTCATCCCGAAACGGGTGAACCGGCCGGTCTATTCCTACCGGCTGTCGATCATCCACTTCTGGTCACTGATCTTCATCTACATCTGGGCTGGCCCGCACCACCTGCACTATACGGCGCTGCCGGAATGGGCGCAGACGCTGGGCATGGCCTTCTCGATCATGCTGTGGATGCCGTCCTGGGGCGGGATGATCAATGGTTTGATGACGCTCTCGGGCGCCTGGGACAAGCTGCGCACCGACCCGGTCGTTCGCATGCTGGTGATCTCGGTCGCGTTTTACGGCATGTCGACCTTTGAAGGTCCGGTGATGTCGATCCGCGCCGTCAATGCGCTGTCCCACTATACCGACTGGACCGTTGGCCACGTGCATTCCGGTGCGCTCGGCTGGGTCGGTTTTGTCTCTTTCGGGGCGCTGTATTGCCTCGTGCCATGGCTGTGGAAGAAGGCCGGCATGTATTCCAAGGCTTTGGTCGACTGGCACTTCTGGATCGCGACCTTCGGCATCCTGCTCTACATCACCTCGATGTGGGTTGCCGGCATCATGCAGGGCCTGATGTGGCGCGCCTATAACTCGCTCGGCTTCCTGGAATACTCCTTCGTGGAAACTGTTGAGGCGATGCATATTTCCTACATCATCCGCGCGGTTGGCGGCCTGCTTTATCTCGCCGGTGCGTTGATCATGATCTACAATGTCTATCGCACCATCCGGAGCGATGTGACCGAAGCGGATGAGTCGGTATCGCCTCAACCCGCGCAAATTCCGGCTTAGGGGGAGATGGCTATGTCAAAGGGCAAAAGCCTGTGGAGCGAACTCCACAAAAAGCTGTTCGAAAAGAACTCGCTCATCCTCACCGTCGGCATCCTCGTCACGGTCTCGATCGGCGGCATTGTCGAGATTGCGCCGCTCTTCTATCTCGACTCGACGATCGAGGAAGTCGACGGCATGCGGCCCTATACGCCGCTGGAACAGCTGGGACGCGACATCTATGTCCGCGAGGGGTGCTATAACTGCCACTCGCAGATGATCCGCCCGCTGCGCGATGAGGTCGAACGCTATGGCCACTACTCGCTGGCGGCCGAGAGCATGTATGACCACCCCTTCCAGTGGGGCTCGAAACGGACCGGGCCGGATCTGGCCCGCGTCGGTGCCAAATATTCCGATGAATGGCATCGCGACCATATGCGCGATCCACGCTCGGTGGTGCCGGAGTCGATCATGCCGGCCTATGCCTTCCTGGAACATTCGACGCTGGATTATGACAATGTCGCCGCCAATCTGCGTGCCCTGCGCGCCGTCGGCGTGCCCTATAGCGATGAGATGATCGAAATGGCGGTGGCGGATATCACCACCCAACTCGATCCCTATGCATCGGATTATGACGGCTTCCTGGCGCGTTATCCCGGGGCGACCCTGCGCGATTTCGACGGCAATCCGGGTCGGGTTTCCGAGCTCGATGCGATGGTGGCCTATCTGCAAGTGCTCGGCACTATGGTGGACTTCTCCACCTATGAGGCCGAAGCCGATCAAAATCTGAGATAGGGGCGCACCATGTATTCTCTACTCGCGAGTTTCGCACAGACCTGGGGCATGTTGCTGTTCGTTGCGCTCTTCACCGGCGCTTTGACCTATGCGCTGTGGCCCAGAAACCAGCAACGCTTCGACGAGGCGGCCCGTCTGCCCCTCAATGACAGCGATGAACCCATTATCGAAAGTGCCAGCGAGGACCAGGCCCATGTCTGATCACGAGGAAAACCGCGAAACCGACGCGCATTCGGGAACCGAAACCACCGGCCATGAGTGGGACGGGATCAAGGAACTCGACACGCCGCTGCCGCGCTGGTGGCTGTACACCTTCTATGCCTGCGTCGTGATCGGCGTAGTCTATATGGTCTTCCTGCCGGCCATTCCGGCCTTGCCGGGCCTGTCCGGCAGTGGCAGCGACCATACGCGCGGCCTGAGCAACAACTCCGAGCGCGCCAATGTCGCCGCCGCCATGCTCGATCTGGAAGCCTCGCGGGCTGAAGGTTTCGAACGTCTGCGTGGCACGTCGATCGACGCGATCGAGGACGACCCTGACCTGCTCGGTTTCGTCCGCGCCGCCGGCGATGCGGCTTTCGGCAATTATTGCTCGACCTGTCACGGCTCCGGCGCGCAGGGTTTCGTCGGCTATCCCAATCTCAATGATGATGTCTGGCTGTGGGGCGGAAGCTATGACGAGATCCGCAACACGATCCGCTACGGCGTCCGCAGTGAGCATCTCGATACGCATTTTTCGCAAATGCCGGCCTATGGCCGCGATGGCTTGCTGACCCGCTCGGAGATCGGCGATGTGGCCGATTACGTCCTCTCCCTGTCGGGGCAGGACCGCCCGGCTGACGCGATTGCCCGCGGCGGCGCAACCTATGCCAGCCAGTGCGTCAGCTGCCACATGGCCGATGCGACAGGTGATCGCAGCCAGGGTGCGCCCAATCTGATCGATCAGGACTGGCTCTATGGCGGCACGCGCGAACAGGTCATCGCCACGATCTACCGTGGCCCCTATGGCGTCATGCCAGCCTGGGAAGGCCGCCTCAATGACACCACCATCGATGCTCTCGCAGCCTATGTCTACCTGCTGGGCGGCGGTGAGGCTGCGGCAAGCAGTCCCACGGGTCAGTAAGTCGCATCGCCTAAACCCCACCAACCGGATTTAACGCCGCCATGTCTGATAACCAAAAACGGAGCATGGCGGCGCCCGGGATCACCCGATCGAAAGCCAAGGCGGTCAATGCGGCCGAGGAGCGCGAGCTCTACAAGAAGCGCGAGCCGATTTATCCCAAGCTGGCGCACGGCAAATTCCGCTTCGTCAAATGGGTGGTCATGGCCGCCACACTGGCGGTGTATTATCTCGTGCCCTTCCTGCGCTGGGACCGCGGCGCTGACGCGCCGGACCAGGCGGTCCTGATCGATTTCGCCGGCCGGCGTTTCTATTTCTTCTTCATCGAGATCTGGCCGCAGGAAGTCTATTATATCACCGGCCTTCTGATCCTGGCCGCGCTGGCCCTCTTCCTCGTGACAGCGTTGTTCGGGCGCGTCTGGTGTGGCTATGCCTGTCCGCAGACGGTGTGGACCGATCTGTTCATTATGGTCGAGCGCGCCTTTGAGGGGGATCGCAATGCGCGAATCAAGCTCGACCGTGCGCCCTGGAGCTTCAACAAGGCCTGGCGCAAGGTCAGCAAACACGCCGTCTGGCTGGTGATCGCGGCGGCCACGGGCGGCGCCTGGATCCTGTATTTCCACGATGCCTACGACACGCTGGCGAATTTCTTCACCGGTCAGGCCGAAATCTCGGCCTATCTCTTCTTCGCCGGACTGACCTTCACCACCTATGTTCTCGCCGGCACCATGCGCGAACAGGTCTGCACCTATATGTGTCCCTGGCCGCGTATCCAGGCGGCGATGACGGATCGCGAAGCGCTCAACGTCACCTATCGCATTGATCGCGGCGAGCCGCGCGGCGCCCACAAGAAAAACGACCCCTGGGATGATCGCGGCGATTGCATCGACTGCATGCAATGCGTCGCCGTCTGCCCGATGGGGATTGATATTCGCGACGGGGCGCAACTGGAATGTATTCAGTGTGCCCTTTGCATTGATGCCTGCGATGATGTCATGCTCAAGGTTGATCGCCCCACCGGGCTGATCGCCTACGAGACCGATGACAATATCGACCGTTTCCAGGCCGGGGAGAAACCGCGTTATCGCTTCGTGCGCATTCGAACCCTGGTCTATGCCGTCGCGCTGGTTCTGGTCGCCGCGGTGATGCTGGCCGGTCTGCTCAACCGGACCGAGCTGGACCTCAATGCCGCGCGTGATCGCAATCCCAATTATGTCCGCCTGTCCGACGGATCGATCCGCAATGGCTACACCGTCAAAGTGGTCAACAAGGCCAATGCGCCGCGCGCCCTCGAACTGGTCGTTGACGGGGATCCGGCCCTGATCGTCCGGGTTCTGGGCGCTGCCGACGAAACACCGATGCGCCTGAATGTCGAGGCCGACCGGACCCGTGATTTCGTCATCTACCTGACCTTGCCGCCGGGCGCGGTTGATGTGCCGCGCGAGGATATCATGTTTCGTGTCCTCGACCCGGCTACGGGCGAAAGCGCACAGACCCGATCGGTTCTGGTAACGGGGCTGGCCGAATGAAATCTTTCCTCAACCCGCTGCGCGGCTGGCATGTGCTGGTGATGATCCTGATGTTTTTCGGCGTCACGATTGGCGTCAATGCGACTTTCATCACGCTCGCACTGCAGACCTTCCCCGGCGAGGATGTGCCGCGCTCCTACGTCCAGGGCATCCATTACAATGACACGCTTGAAGCGCGCCGCCGCCAGGTCGAACTGGGCTGGACGGCGAGTTTCAATGCCGTTGATGGTCGACTGGTTCTGGCGGTGGCCGATGCGGCGGATCGTCCGGTTCCCGGTTTGTCGCTGGGCGGCGAAATGGTCCACCCGGACACCACAACCGCGTGCCCGCTGGACTTCGTCGAAGGGCAGGATGGCCTGTATCGGGCAGAGCTTGCGTGCGAGATGGCCGGCCGCTGGCGGGTGCGGGTGAATAATAGCGGCGATGCGCCGTTCGAGGTGGAATACGAGTTGTGGCTGCCCTGATCGCTGCGATGCCCGGCTCCACTGCGGGCCAGGCCGACCCCCAGGCCTTTGTACGCCGGAGTGACGGCCGCTCGCATCTGGACCTCCTGGTGCGTGGTGCGACCTGTGCCGGCTGCATCGCCCGCATCGAAGCGGGCCTGCTCGCCGATGAGCGGGTCGAGCAGGCGCGGTTGAACCTGTCCACCGGCCGTCTGGCCCTGGTCTGGCGCGGTGAGGCGTCGGCGGCGCGCGGCTTTATCACCAAACTCGGCGAAATCGGCTATCCGGCCACGCCCTATGAGCCGGAAAACGAGAGCGATCCGCAGAAGGAAGACGAGCGGCGCCTGTTGCGCGCGCTGGCCGTCGCCGGCTTTGCGATGGCGAATGTCATGCTGCTCTCGATCTCGGTCTGGTCCGGCGGGCTGGAAATGAGCGAGGCGATGCAGTCCCTGATGCACCGCATCTCGGCCCTGATCGTGCTGCCCACGGTCGCCTATTCCGGCCAGCCGTTTTTCCGTTCGGCCTGGTCGGTGCTCAAGCATCGCCACGTCAATATGGATGTGCCGATCTCGCTCGCCGTACTGCTGGCCTGCGGGCTCTCGATCTATGAAACCTTCATCGGCCATGGCGAGACCTATTACGACGCTGCCGCCATGCTGCTCTTCTTCCTGCTGATCGGGCGGTTTCTCGACATGCGGCTGCGCGCCAAGGCCAGCCAGGCCGCGCGCGGGCTGGCGGCGATGCAGGCCGCGACCGCCAATCGTCTGCGCAGTGACGGAGCGATGGAAGCCATTCCGGCGCGTGATGTCTGTGCCGGCGACCACCTGATCCTGGCCGCGGGTGACCGGGTCCCGGTTGATGCGGTGATTATCGAGGGCGAGGGGGCGCTCGATGGTTCACTGGTCAGCGGCGAGACCGCGCCCGTCGAGGCCCGGCCCGGCGTGCAGGTCTTCTCCGGCATGCTCAACCTGGACGGCAAGCTGGTGGTGCGAGCCAGTGCCGACCGCGATAATTCCCTGCTCGCCGAGATCACCCGGATGGTCGAGGCCGGCGAACAGAGCCGATCACATTTTGTGCGCCTGGCGGACCAGGCGGCGCGGCTCTATGTGCCACTGGTGCATTCGCTGGCGCTGGCAACTGTGATTGGCTGGGCGGTGCTGGGCGGTGATTTGCGGATCGGGATCATCAACGCCATTGCCGTCTTGATCATCACCTGCCCCTGCGCCTTGGGTCTGGCCGTGCCGGCGGTTCATGTCGTCGCCTCCGGACGCTTGTTCAAGGCTGGCGTGCTGGTCAAGTCCGGCGATGCTCTGGAGCGGATGGCGAAGGTCGATACGGTCGTGGTCGACAAGACCGGGACCCTGACCGAGGGCCGTCCGCGCCTCGTCGAGCCGGAGGCATTGCCGGCCGGCATGCTGGAGCTTGCCGCGCGATTGGCCCGGACCAGCCATCACCCCCTGTCGCGCGCTGTCGCCGATGCCGCGGGCATGGGCCCTGCAGCCCGGGATGTGCGCGAGATCGCCGGCGGCGGTCTGGACGGTATCGAGAACGGCCAGCGCCTGCGCTTTGGCTCGGCACGCTGGCTCGGGATTGATGCGGCGAACGATCCGCACTCGGAAGCCTGGTTGATCGTCGATGAGGGCGAGCCGGTCCGTTTCCGTTTTCAGGACAGTTTGCGCGGCGATGCCCGCGAGACGATTGACGGTTTGCGCCGGCGCGGCTGCCGGATCGAACTCCTCTCCGGCGACCGCCCCGGGCCGGTCGCAGCGATCGCCAGCGAGCTTGGAATTGACACCTGGACCGCCGAGCTGAAACCGCAGGACAAGATCGCCCGTATTGAAGCGCTCAAGGCGCAAGGCGGCAAGGTGCTGATGATTGGTGACGGCATCAATGACGCGCCCGCCCTGGCCGCCGCCGACGCCTCGATTTCGCTCGCCGCAGCGGCGGAGATATCCCAGGCGGCCGCGGATTTCGTCCTGCAGGGAAACAAGTTGACCGGTTGTCTGGCGGCGCTTGATATCTCGCGCTCCGCCCGGCGGCGTGTGCTGGAGAACTTCTCCCTCGCGGCGGGCTATAACATGATCGCCGTGCCGCTGGCGGTCATGGGGATGGTCACGCCCCTGATCGCCGCGATCGCGATGTCCGGGTCGTCAATTCTGGTCACACTCAACGCCTTGAGGCTCGCACGCCGATGAATGCACTGATCTGGTTGATACCCATTGCGCTTGGTCTGGGATTTCTCGGACTGGTCGGTTTCCTGTGGAGCCTGAAATCGGGCCAGTTCGAGGATCTCGACGGCGCCGGCGAGCGCATCCTGATCGATGACGACAAACCGCTGCAGCCGCGGCCTCAGCCTGCAGAGGCCGAGGATGAGGGTGACGGGGCAAAGTCCTTGTAGGCATGCCAGCTGGCATGAGCCAGCCACGGGAAGACCAGCGCCAGTCCGACCAGGAAGAAGGCGGTGCCGGCGACGGTCATGAAACCGATCAGCCAGGCCCAGGTGAACATCACGAAGGGCTGGCGGCGCACCGCAGTGACGCTGGCAACCAGCGCGGTTACGGCATCGACGTCCTGGTCAACCAGCATCGGGAAAGCGATCGCCGAAATGGCGAAGGCGATACCGGCCAGCAAGGAGCCGACAATAGTGCCGAGTACAAGCAGGGTCATGCCGGCCGGCTCGGACAGGGAGAATTCCAGGAAAGGTCCTGGCGAAAGCGGGGTGCCGGGCGCGATGATGACGAACATGAATTGCGCGATCTCAAGCCAGGCCATGAGCAACAGGAGCAGAAGCAGGGACAGGAAGGCGATCTGTGTGATGCGGTCGGGAAAACGCGAAATGATCACGCGGAAGCGCGGGGCCTCACCGCGCTCGATCGCGCGGCTGACCTGGTAGATCCCGATCGCCAGGGCTGGAGCAATCAGCGCGAAACCGCTCAGCGCGACCGGCGCCACGGCGCCGAGATTGAGGGCCCAGAGCCCGCCCGTGATCAGCGCGCCGATCCCGACGAAAATCAGACCATAGGCCAGGCTGACGCGCCGGGCTCGCATCATGTCGGCCCAGCCGGCCTTGAGCCAGTTCCAGGGCGCGTCGCGCCGGACTTTTTGCAGTGTGATCATAACGTCATGCGCTCCAGAATGCCTGGTCTCATGTTTCCCCGGTTCGCGGGATTATGCCACACTTTAATTGGGCCTATTGTGGTTTTGACCACAACACCGCCTGCCAGGACGCCTAGATGGACCCGATTACGCAATTAAGTCTCGCCGGGGGCCTGCTCGCCGGTTTTGCCTCCAGCCTGCACTGCGCCGGCATGTGCGGCGGCATTGCGTCGGGGCTGATGCTGACCCTGTCGCCGGACGGCGAAACCTCGACGCGGACCCGCACCCTTCTTCTCGCACAGCTCGGCCGGGTGAGTGCCTATATCCTGGCCGGGGCCATTGTCGGTCTGATCGGGTCGAGCGTGTACTTTTCCTTCGACCGCGCCGAGGCACATTTTCTCCTGCGCTGGGCCGGCGCGGTGACGTTGGTCTATATCGGACTTTCCGTGGCGGGTTGGGCTCCGAGCCTGGCCGGAATGGACCGTCTCGGCACGCGTGTCGTCTCAGCATTGCGGGCGCCCCTGGGCGGCGCGCTTGCGACAGCCAGTCCAGTGCTGGCCGGCTTTGTCTGGGGTTTCCTGCCCTGCGGCATGGTCTATGCGGCGTTGTTCTATGCCATGCTGTCCGGCTCGGCCGGCGGTGGGGCGATGATCATGGCCGGTTTCGGGCTTGGCACCGTGCCGGCGGTGGTCGGCGCGGCCTTTGGCGCCCAGCTTCTGATGCGTCTGTCACAACGGCCGGGCCTGCGCCGCGGTGTCGGGTTGGTGATTGTCGCGCTCGGTGTCGCTTCGGCGACTATTCCCTGGCGCGCGATCGCGGCGTTTTGCGGCATCGAGATCGGCTAGCGTCTTGTGAATTGGCAGGAATTTCGGGGCCGGATCCGGAATATATCGTGCGGAAGTCCCGCTCTGGCGCTATGATGAATCGGATTGGGAATGGGGAGATGTTGCTATGTTGAATTGGCGCAAGGGGGCTGCGGCTCTGGTTCTGGCTGCAGGTCTGATCGGGTGTTCCGGGCCGGACACGAGTGTGCAGGGGCCTTCGCTCGAGACACGCCCGGCCGATGCGGCACGCGCTGTCACTGAGCCCACTTCCGATTTTGCCTTCCTGCGTTATGAGATTGATGTCGAGGGCGATGCGCCCCGCCTCTGCCTCGGCTTTACCCAGCCACTCGATCCGCAGGCCGATTACGAACCCTATGTCGCCCTTGAGCCGGAACGCCCCGTCGCGATGGCTGTCAGCGGCCAGTCGCTCTGCCTGGGCGGGCTCGCCTTCGGCGAGGGGCAATCGGTCACCTTGCGTGCAGGCTTGCCCTCCGCTGATGGCCGCGGCTTGCGCGCCGGCGAACAGATCGAAATCGATTTCGGTGATCGCCCGGCCTATGTCGGTATCGCCGGTGACGGTGTCATTCTGCCACGACTGGAAGCCGACGGCCTGGCTATCGAGACCGTCAATGTCGATACGGTCGAAGTCACGGTCTGGCGCGTCACCGATCGCGCCCTGGCTTTCCGCTCGATCACATCAGGCTTTAGCGCCGGATTCGACGAGTATGACTGGCAGTCCCAGGACGAGAGCCCGTTCCCGGTCGCCGAACGTCTCTGGCAGGGCCAGATGGACACGGCCGGTACGCTGAACGCACCGGTCACCACGGTTTTCCCGCTGGCGCAAACGATCGGGCGCCTGCGTCCCGGCGCCTATTACATCCAGGTCAGCGATGCTGCCGAGGCCGAGGATGACTACCACGTCCCGGCGCGCTCGAGCCGCTGGCTGGTCATCACCGATCTGGCCCTGACCGCCTATCGTGGCCGCGATGGCATTGATTACGTCGTGCGATCCCTGCAGACGGCGCAGCCCGTGCCCGGTGTGCGCGTCGAACTGGTGGCGCGCAGCAATGAAATTCTCGGCACGGCGACGACCGATGCGGACGGGCGTGCCCGCTTCGCTGGCCCGCTGATGCGCGGTGAGGATGGCAATACGCCCCGCCTGCTGACCGCCTATGGCGCGGATAATGATTTCGCCGTGCTCGATCTGCAGCGCAATCCTGTCGATCTGAGCGGGCAGGACATTGCCGGCCGTGACCGCAGCGAAGGCGCGGACGGTTATTTCTATCTCGATCGCGGCATTTACCGGCCCGGCGAGCAGGTCCATATCGCCGCCATGCTGCGCGATGCCCAGGCGGTGTCGATCTCCAATCGTTCCGGCGATCTGGTGCTGTACGGGCCCAATGGTATCGAGGCCGCACGTCAGCGTTTTGAAGGTGCGCCGATCGGCGGCACCGTGTTCTGGGATTATGATCTGGCGCGCGAATCCGCGCGCGGCGAATGGCGTCTTGATGCCATGCTCGACGGTTATGGCCTGATCGCCCAGACGCGCTTTTCGGTCGAGGATTTTGTCCCGCAGCGCATTGCCCTGGATCTGAGCGCCGATACCACAACGCCGCTGCGGGCCGGTGAGGTCCGCGATGTCGAGGCCGATGTCCGTTTTCTCTACGGCGCGCCCGGTGCCGGTCTGCCGGTTGAGGGCACGATCCGGATCGAGGTCGATCCCAATCCTTTCCCGGATCATGCGCGTTTCTCCTTCGGTCGCTATGATGAGAGCTTCCGCGAGACCAGCCATGACTTGCAGGACACGGTCGCCGACGGAGCCGGCCATGCCGTGCTGCGGATCAATCCCGAAGGCGAGGGTGAGGGCAGCACCGCGCCGTTGCGAATTCGCACGGTGATTTCGGCAATCGAGCCGGGCGGCCGTCCGGTCGCCGATGATGTGCGCATTCCCTACCGTCCGCGCGACCTTTATCTTGGCCTTGATGCCCAGTTCGATGGCCGGCTCGGCAATGACCGTGCGGCTACCTTCGAGCTGGTTGGCCTCAATGCGCTCGGTGAAATGCGCGCGGCCCGGGTCGAGTGGCAAGTCATCCGCACCGACTGGAATTATGACTGGTACCGCACAGAGGGTGGCAATTGGCGCTGGCGCCGGACGCAGAACTCCGTCGTCGTCGAAGACGGTGTTGCGTCGCTCTCGGCCGAGGCTGTTTCGCAGGTCGATACGGCCGCGCTGTCCTGGGGCGATTACCAGCTGGTGGTGACCGACATCGAATCCGGTATTTCGGCCAGCACGCATTTCTGGGTTGGCTGGGGGCGCACCTCCTCGACCGGTGATGACGCGCCTGACCGTGTCCGCCTCGCCGGACCTGACCAGCCTGTCGCTGCGGGAGAGATGGCGACGATCAGTATCTTGCCGCCCTATGCGGGCGAAGCCGAGATCGTGATTGCCAGCGATCGCGTGCTGGCGACGCAGTCCATTTCCGTGCCCGAGCAGGGCGTTGAAGTCAGCTTCCGCGTCACCGAGGAATGGGGCGCGGGTGCCTATGCGATGGTCTCCGTCTTCACCCCGCGTGATCCTGTGGCGCAGCCACGGCCGCGCCGGGCTGTCGGCGTGACCTATCTCGCCGTCGATACCGGCGATCGCGAGCTCGCACTCAGCCTCGATGCGCCGGAGGTGGCGCGTCCGCGTCAGCCGCTCGACATCGGAATCAGTGCGACAGGGCCGGTTCGCGCCGGCGCCTGGGTGACCGTTGCGGCGGTCGATGAGGGCATTCTCGCTTTGACCCGTTTCGCCTCACCCGACCCGGTTGGCTGGTATTTCGGGCGCTCCTCGCTGGCCGTCGATCTGCTCGATGATTACGGCCGTCTGCTCGACCCCAACCAGGGGGCTGCAGCGCCTGTGCGCACCGGCGGCGACCAGATCGGCGGTGCCGGACTGACCGTCGTGCCGACCCGCACCGTGGCGCTGTTCTCCGGCCCGATCGCCTTCGATCGCGCCGGCAATGCGACGGTGACGCTGGACATTCCCGACTTCAACGGCGAGCTTCGCCTGATGGCTGTGGCCTGGTCGGGCACCGGACTGGGCCAGGCTTCACAGCCGCTGACCGTGCGCGATGAAGTTCCGGCCGAGCTGATCCTGCCACGCTTCCTGGCGCCCGGCGATTCCAGCATGACGACGCTGACCATCGACAATGTCGAAGGCGCTGCCGGCGTTTATGTCGCCGCGATCAACGCATCCGGGGCCGTCAATGCTGACAGCGAAGATGAGATCGAACTGGCCAGCGGTGCCCGCATCGACCGGCGCTACCCCGTCAATGGTGCCGATGCCGGTATCGGTGAGGTGGGATTGAGTGTCGACGGGCCGGCCGGTTTTGCCGTGTCGCGTAGTTATCCGATCGAAGTGCGTTCGGCCTGGTTGCCGTCATCCGTGGTGGTGCGGGGCCGTGTCGAACCTGGTGAAAGCTGGTCACTCGACAGCTCGACACTGGCGGCCTTCCTGCCGGGCTCGAGCGAGGTGTCGGTCAGTTTTTCGGCGACGCCGCTGGACGAAAATGCCTTGCTGCGCTCTCTGAGCCGCTACCCCTATGGCTGTACTGAACAGATCACCAGCCGGGCCTTGCCCTTGCTCTACGCCCAGGGGCTGGCCGCTCTGTCCGGTGCGGACGGCTTCGATCAGACCCGCGTGCAGATCCAGGAAGCGATTTCGACGCTGCTGAGCCGCGAGGCCGCAGATGGCACGATCGGCTTGTGGCGGGTCGGTGATCGGAGCGCGAGCCCATGGCTTGGCGCTTATGTCGTTGATTTCCTCGCACGCGCCAAGATGGCCGGTTACACGGTTCCGGACGCGGCAATGGAGCGCGCCTATGCCGCGCTCGAACATGTCGCAGCGCAGGAATTGTGGCGCGCCTCGGGCTATGAATCCACGGTTCATCGCTGGGTCGGTCAGACCGATACTGCGCAACGCCTGTCTGACCGGAGCGCCGCTTATGCACTCTATGTGCTGGCACGCGCTGGTCGCGCCGACCGCTCGCGTCTGCGCTATATGCATGACGAACGGCTCGACGCGATTTCAAGCCCGCTGGCCCGCGCCCAGATTGGTGCGGCGCTGTTCATGATCGGCGACCGCGCGCGTTCGCATAATGCCTTCCTGCACGCCGAAGCCGCTCTGGGTTACTCCAATCCGGGCGACTGGTATCAGACGTCGCGGCGCGATCTGGCGGGTGTTCTGGCGCTGGCCGCCGAGACGGATGAGAGCGATCTGGTTGGCCGTCTCGCCGAGCGGGTCGCCATCGAACTGCCCGAGCCCGGCCGTCTGACGACCCAGGAGAAGGCCTTCCTTCTCCTGGCGGCCCAGGCATTGTCAGCCGGTACAGAAGCGCTGGCCATCGAAAGCGCTGTCGGCGATGCCGTGCCGGGGCAGCGGGAATTCCTCCTGACGCCGGGCGAGTTGACCGCCACCACGGGCTTCGTGAATCGCGGCATCAACCCGGTCTGGGTGACCCAGATTGCCCATGGCGAAACCCTCGAAGCCCCGGCGGCGGTCGCCGAGCAACTTGTTGTCGCCAAACGAATTCGGGCCATGGATGGCACGTCGGTGGATCTGACGAAACTGGTCCAGGGCGACCGGTTGATCATCGATATTGAACTGGCGCCGAGCGAACAGCGCACCATTCCGGCCATTCTGGTTGATCTCCTGCCGGCCGGTCTGGAAATCGAAGCCATCCTGCGCCCCGAGGATGCCGGTCCGAACGGCGTTCATGCCTGGCTGGGCACGATTGATGATCCGCGGATCGCGGAAGCCCGCGATGACCGGTTCGTCGCAGCGATTGACCTGCGCTCGGGACGTCCGGCGCGGCTGGCCTATATCGTTCGCGCGGTGACGCCCGGGCAGTACACGCTGCCGGGTGTGGCGGTGGAAGACATGTACCGGCCGGACGTGTTTGCCCGTAGCGTGACGGGGCAGGTTGTCATTCGGCCGCGCGACTAGGTTATGCTGGGTCTGGGCCGGATATACTGGGGCCTCGTTGGCGTCGTGGCCGGGCTTGTCCTGCTACTGGCGCTCGACGAGATATTCCCGCCGCCGCTCGAACAGGCCGGCGCTCGCTCGCAGCTCGTCCGCGATCGTGATGGCGAGTTGTTGCGCGCCTTTCCGGTCGCTGATGGGCGCTGGCGGCTGGCCGCCGACCTCGACCATATCGACCCGGACTTCATCGCTGCGCTGCTGGCCTATGAGGATGCCAATTTCTACCACCATCCCGGCGTCGATCCGGCTGCCGTGGTTCGCGCATCCTGGGAGGGCTTGCGGGCCGGGCGGATCGTGTCGGGGGCCTCGACCCTGAGCATGCAGGTGGCACGTCTGCTGGAGCCACGGCCCCGCACATTCGCTGCCAAATTCCTGCAGATGACGCGCGCCCTGCAGCTGGAATTCCGTCTGACCAAGCGCGAAATCCTTGAGCTCTATCTGACCCTGGCACCCTATGGCGGCAATCTGGAAGGGGTGAGGGCGGCATCCTGGGCCTATTTCGGCCGTGAGCCCGATGCGCTGACCATTGAACAGATCGCATTGCTCATCGCCCTGCCGCAATCGCCCGAAGCGCGCCGGCCTGACCGTCACCCCGAGGCGGCGGTCGCGGCGCGGGGCCGGGTGCTTGACCGGCTGGCGCGGGTGGGACTGGCGCGCACCACGGCGCAGGCCGATGCCGCCCTGGATCCGGCGCCGCAGCGTCGTGCCTTTCCCGGCGATGCCTGGCAGGTCGCTGAAACCCTGGCCCGGCAAAATCGTGACCGCACCGATATGGTGACGACGCTCGATGCCGGCCTGCAACGCGCGCTCGAACAACAGGTGCGCGATAATCTGCCGATGGGTGATCGCTCGGCCCAGATCGCGGTGATGGTGGTAGAAACGCAAAGCCGCGCCGTGCGGGCCGCGGTCGGATCGTCAGGCCGCGACCGTCCGGGCGGCTGGATTGATCTGACGACAAGGCCCCGATCCCCCGGATCGACCCTGAAACCCTTCATCTACGCGATGGCGTTTGATGATGGCCTGGCCGCGCCGGACACGCATATTGCTGATCTGCCGCGACGCTTTGCCGGCTATCAGCCCGACAATTTCGACCGCCGTTTCCGCGGCGATGTCACCATTGCCGAAGCCTTGCAGCACTCACTCAACATCCCGGCCGTCAGCACGCTCGATGATGTCGGTGCGAGGCGGTTTTCTGCGGCGCTCGGCTTTGCCGGGGCGCGACCGGAGCGTCCGCAAGGGGCAGCGCGGGATGACGGACTTGCCGTGGCGCTGGGTGGTGCCGGGCTGAGCGTGCGCCAATTGGCGGTCCTCTATGCTGCGTTGGGCGATGGCGGTCATGCCCGGCCCTTGCGCTGGCTCGCGGCTGAGGATGCGATCGAACCGGGGACCGGCTTTGCCCTTGTGAGCGCGGAATCGGCGCGCGAAATTCTCACAATCTTGCGTCGGGCACCGCATCCCGGCGGACGTATGCCCGCCAGCCTGACCACGGCGGCTCCGGAAATCGCCTTTAAAACAGGTACATCTTACGGGTTCCGCGATGCCTGGTCGGCGGGGGTATCCGGTCGCTACACGGTGGTGGTCTGGGTCGGGCGGGCCGATGGTGTGCCGCGCGAGGGGATTACCGGACGCGAGGGGGCATTGCCGCTTCTATTCCGTGTTTTCGATCTGATCGACAGCCTTGAGCCGACGCAGGCCCAGCCTGGTCGCGATGATAGCGCGCTGCCGCCAGCGCCTCAAACCCTGGCGCGTTTCCAGCTCGACCCGGCGCCGCAAATCCTGTTTCCACCTGATGGATCAGAGGTTTGGGCAGAACGTCCCGGACGGGGTTTCGTGCTGGCTGCGCAGGGACAAAGCGCGGTGAACTGGTATGCCGATGGCCAGCCGGTTGGGCGCAATGCGCTTGGTGATGCGGTCTGGTATCCGGGCGGGCCCGGCTTTTATCTCGTCGAAGTGGTTGATGCGGAAGGGCGTCGTTCACGAGCGCGGGTGCGTATCCGTATGGATAGCTGACCGCCGGCACGGCCATCGGGACGCACGCGCTTGTGATCGGGAGGCAGGCGACCGGGCCCTGCCATTCGCCTATGCTGGGTCCACTGGACCCCTGCTGCGGAGTTGCCACGTGCTGATTGCTAGCCTAGCGCTGTTTGCCAGCCTCGCCGGAAGTGCGGTTGACGCCGAGCCTTCGATGCTGCTCGGCGTTGCGACACGCGAAAGCAAGACGCTGCTCGGGGAGGACGCCGAGGCCCTCTATGCCCTGCAATTGACGACCCGGGACCGGCGCCTGTGCCAGGTCCGTGCCTTTTTTCGCGGCGCCTCGCCCCGCACGGCGCGGTATTGCTCGGGCCGTGTCACCGGGCGCCAGGTCGCGCGCTCCGGTGTCGCCGTGCTGGGCGTCGGTGAAGTCGTGCAGGGCGTAGGCGCGTGTCTTTCGCGCGATGGCCGGATCGTCGCGGTGCGCTTCCATACCCGGGCCGGTGCGGCGGTGACGGCCCAGACCGAGACCTGTACCCGCAGCTATCAGCAGGTCCTGTGCCGCGGCGACTGGGTGGTCCAGGGCGTGCAACTCTATTTTGGCGGCGCCAGCTGGCTGCGGCCTCAGCCCAGCCTGCTGGGCTTGCGACCCTTGTGCACCGCGCCCGAGACGGTCTGACCAGGGCCGACTGCTTGCATGCTGACCCGATTGAGGCAAACTTGGTCCCGAGAAGGGGAGTTTACAAACATGCGTCATTTCCTGATTGCGGCCATGACCGCCATCCTTGCCACACCCGCCGCGCTGGCCCAGGACCCGCCGCAATGGGCGCTGGTTGTTCATGGCGGCGCCGGGGTGATTGAACGCGGGGCGATGACACCGCGGACCGATGCCGCCTATCGCGCTGCGATGGCGCGCGCGCTGGCGACCGGTGAGGGTGTGCTGGAAACCGGCGGCACGGCGATTGATGCGGTTGAGGCGATCATTCGCGAATTCGAGGATGATGCGATGTTCAATGCCGGACGCGGCGCGGTGTTTACCGCCGCCGGCCGCAATGAGCTTGATTCCTCGATCATGGATGGCCGCGACCTCAATGCCGGCGCAGTGGCCGGTGTGACGTCGGTGCGCCACCCGATCTCGCTGGCCCGGGCGGTGATGGAGCATTCCCCGCATGTAATGCTGCAGGGCGAGGGCGCGGAGACTTTTGCCGGGGAGCAGGGGCTGGAAACTGTCCCGCCAGCCTTCTTCTTCACCGAGCGCCGCTGGGCCTCGCTGGAGGGCGAGCTGGGACGGCTTGGACTGCCGATCCCGCACCGCCCCGAAGGCGCCCCGGACCCGGAGCCGGTCGATGAGGGCGCCTTGCTGCGCGACAGCCGCGAGCACCGTTTCGGAACGGTGGGCGTGGTGGCCCTCGATACCGAAGGCAATATCGCAGCAGGCACCTCGACGGGCGGCACGACGGCCAAGCGATGGGGCCGGGTCGGCGACAGCCCGATCCTCGGCGCCGGCACCTATGCGAATAACCGGTCCTGCGGCGTTTCAGCGACGGGCACGGGGGAGTATTTCATCCGCCTGACCGTGGCCAGCCGGATCTGTGCCCTGGTGGAATTCGAAGGGCTGACGCTGCAGGCGGCGGCCGACCGGGTGATCCAGGACGAGTTGACGGCAATGGGCGGCGATGGCGGCATTGTCGCTTTGACGCCCGGCGGCGACATCGCCTGGAGCTTCAATACACCGGGCATGTATCGGGCACGCCTGAGTGCCGGCGGCGAACCGCTGGTGGCGATTTATGGCGATGAGGAATGAGCATGACACCGCCTGACGCGACGCCCGAGCCGGACATCAAGCTGAATATGCTGTTCGCAACGCCGGTGATTGAAGTCCGCCTGCCCATGGCACAGCAATTGATCGAGCCATTGCGCCGGGTCGTGACGGCGCGCCGGGCCCAGTCGAAGGGCATAGCGCGCTCGAATATTCTGGGCTGGCATTCTGACACTGAAATGCTGCAATGGGGCGGCGAGGCGGCTCAGACCCTCGCGATCGAGACGATGAAGATCTGTGGCCGTTTCACCAGCGATATCGCGGCCGACCAGGGCCAGTCACGCTATGAGATGGGCCTTGAAATGTGGGCCAATATATCGCCAGCCGGGGCGTCAAACCAGATGCATTGCCATCCCGGTTCTTTCTGGTCGGCCAGCTTCTATGTCGATGATGGCGGGGACAGCCGGGACGGCTTGTTTGTCGCCCAGGATCCACGCTTTCCGGCGGTGCGAATGGCGGCGCCCGATCTGGTCTTCATGGATGGTGATGGCCAGCGCCAGCTGTCGCAGCATCGCATTGCGCCGGAACCCGGAAAGCTCGTCATCTTCCCATCATGGCTGATGCATGCGGTTCGGCCGCACACGGGTATTCGCGACCGGATCTCCATCGCCATGAATGTTCTGGCGCTGCCGACCCCGCCATCGCCGCCGGCCTGATCCGTTTGCCTACAGCACCGAGGCCGCGCCGCGGGTGAAATAGGCATTGTCGGCCGTCATCTGTTCGATGATGTGGTCATAGGCCGCGCGAATGCGGCCGCTCTTGCGTACGGTTTCGTGTGCCACCACCCAGAGGTCGAGCGAGGAATTGAAGTCAGGCAGAACGCGTTCCAGATCGGGGTATTGGCGGGCCAGGCGGTGCGAGGTGACGCCAATGCCGAACCCGGCCTCGAGGCCGCGAACATGGGTGGTCGGGCTATTGGCCCGGAAGGCGATATGATGGGGCAGGACCGGAGCGCCCTCAGCCGTATTGGGCCAGCCGAAATAATCGCCCATCGACCAGCCGACGCAGGTATGGTCGGCCAGATCCTCGACGCGGCTCGGTCTGCCCTGTTTTTCCAGATAGGCTTTCGAGGCGTAGAGCCCGGCCCCGACCGTGGCGCCGCGCCGTCCAATCAGACTCTGCTGGGTTCCGGGCCCGTTCCAGCGCAAGGCTATATCGGCCTCGCGGTCGGCGAGATTGGCGGAGTGATTCTTGATCGATATCTCGACGCCAATTCCGGGATTCATGTGATGAAAGCTGACGAGGGCGCGCGGCAACCAGTCGGCACCAATGCCCTCGGATGCGGAAATGACCACCAGGCCTGACAGGCTCTGATCCTGGGCGACAACAGCGCGCTCGATCGCCGAGGCCTCTTCGCGCATGCGCGCGGCATGGGCGACAACCTTCTGGCCGAGCGGCGTCAGACGCGCCTGGCCGTTCTCCCGCTCGAATACCGGCTCTCCAAACCGCTGTTCCAGCGCCTGCAGGCGGCGGGTGACGGTGGGCTGACTGACGCCGAGCTGATGCGCGGCGGCCGTCAGGCTGCCCGCTTCTGAAATGGCGAGGCAAACGAGGTAATCGGACCAATCTTCCATTCAAATATGTATATCGATGATCCTGAATTCGTCAATTCCATTCGAAGAACTTAGTTCTCAAAATAAACGCTGTTCACTCATGGAGTCCCCCGATGTTCCGTTCAATTCTTCTGGCAAGCGTTCTTGCCGCCGGTGCCGCCAGTGGCGCCCAGGCCCAGGCTTGCGATGCCGAGCCACAATTTGCCGCACACCGTACCGCCAATGGTCTGGTGCGGGCCCAGTATAACGCCGTCACGCGCAGCCAGTGGCCGCAAGCCATCCATTTTGGCGAGGAAGTCGCCGGCTCGGGCGCGGCCTCGGGTCAGCGCGCCGCTGCTCTGACCAATCTGTGCTACGCCTTCGCGGCGACTGCCGAATACGACCAGGCCGTGGAAGCCTGCAATGCCGCGATCGAGCTGCGGCCGGATGCCTGGCGCGCGATCAATAATCGCGGTGCCGCCCAATGGCTTGCCGGCGATCACGCCGCAGCGACGGCTGATTTCAACGCCGCCGCGACTCTGGCCGGGAATGAAGACGAAGTTCAGGCGAATCTTTCCCTCGCCCGGTGCGGCTAGGCCTGGCGGCCCTTCGCGGGCCATCAGACCTGTTATCGCATTCATGCGGGCCGGAGCGATTGCTCCGGCCCGCTTTTTTTGCTGACAGAGCTATCTTCTAAAGCGGCAGTTTTGCCAGTAAAACATCGGTTCGCGCCCTCTGCTGTGCCGCTACCGGCCTGCAGGACACCCCCCGCCAGTCCCGCTGATCGCGGGGCGCAGAGCCGAAATGAGGACTGATGACCCAAGGCCCTCCACACAAACTCGTCGCAGGCTATCGCCGCTTCCGTTCCAAGAGCTACCCGGCGGAGCGTGCGCTCTACCAGTCGCTCAGCGAGGGCCAGAAACCGCACACATTGGTGATTGCCTGTTCCGACAGCCGCGTCGACCCGGTCCATATTTTCGGCGCGCATCCGGGCGATCTTTTTGTGGTTCGCAATGTCGCCAATCTCGTGCCGCAAATCGACCTGGATGGTGGACGCCACGGCGTCTCGGCCGCGCTCGAATTCGCGGTGGAACGGCTGGCGGTCGAGCATGTCGTCGTGATGGGCCATGGCCAGTGCGGTGGTATTGAGGCCTGTGCCATCGGGCTCGACAAGCTTGAGAGCCAGTTTCTCGGCCCCTGGCTGGAACCGCTCCAGCCAGCCCGCGCCGAGGTGATTGCCCGGGTGGGCGAGGAGAGCCTGGCGACGGTTTGTGATCAGATGGAATTGCTGGCCGTGGAGCATTCAGTCCGGCGCCTGCATCAATTCCCCTTCGTGACCGAGGCAATCAGGAATCGCGGCATGCAATTGCACGGCGCACGCTTCTCTATCGCTTCGGGTATTCTGGAGTGGATGAATGCCGACGGTGTGTTCGTGCCGGTGGTCCCGTGATCGGGCCAGGCCCATTATCGTTGCCACCGCGACTGGACCGGTAGGAGTATCGCAGTGAGCAAACCGCCGCAGATTGCCGCCGATCCACTCTGGTTTCCTGATGCCCATGATGCCAATAGCCATACAGTGCGGCTCAGCCGCGTAAGCCGCAAGGCGCTGGCCGAGGAAGCCTTTCTCGATGATCGCTGGGACCGCGCCGGTGCTGCGCAGATGGCGCATCCGGTCAGCGATTTCGCGAGCCTCGTGGCGCCGAAGCGCGCGCCTCGCTTTATCTGGCACACGGCATTTTGTGGCTCGACCCTGCTGGCCCGCTGTCTCGACAAGCCGGGCAGCAATCTCAGCCTCAAAGAGCCGGACGTGCTGATGAGCCTGGCGAATATGAAGCGCACCCAGGGCCCACAGGCCCTGCAGCGCGAGCTGGGCCCGGTCCTGGCGCTGTTGGCGCGGCCCTTCGTGCGGCGCGAGCAGGTGACGATCAAACCCTCCAACACCGTCAATAATCTGATGGGTGATGTTGTGGCGCTGTTGCCGGACGCCCGGCATTTGCTGCTCTACTCCGACCTTCGGGCCTTTCTGCTCTCGATTACAAAGAAGGGCGAGCCGGGGCGGGCCTTTGCCCGCCAGTTATTCACGATTTTCGCGATGGACGGGCATCCGATCGCGCAGACACCGCCGCGCGAATTGCTCAAACTCACCGACCTTCAGATCGCGGCGCTGGTCTGGCACATGCAGGTCGCCAGCTTGCTGGCGGCAAGCCGGAATGGCGGCGCGGGACAAATCGCGTCGCTCGATGGCGACCGTTTCTTGCACGCGCCGGAGCCGGCCCTGAACGCGGTGGACGCTTTCCTCGGCCTGGGACTGGGCGCAGACCAGATCCGCCTCATCGTGTCGGGGCCGATCTTTGGCCGCGATTCCAAGGATCCGGCGAAAGCCTACAGCGCCGAGCACCGGGCGCGGGAGGCCGAGCAGACGGCCGCCGCGATCGGTCCGGCGCTCGATGCGACGATCGAATGGAGTTATGGCCTGTTTCCGGCCTCGCCACGCGCGGGCGGCATGCCGCATCCATTGCTGGCGAACTGACGCGGCTTGGGCCACACTGCCGGCAGGGCAAGCCTTTGGGAATTCACAAGAAGGGAAGTCAACGCACATGAAACTCGCCTCGCTCAAAAACGGCCATCGCGATGGAAAGCTTGTTGTTGTATCGAAGGATCTGGCCTGGTGCACCGATGCCAGCCTGATCGCGCCGACGCTGCAGGCAGCGCTCGATGACTGGGATCGCTGTGAGCCGGCCCTGCGGACGCTGGCCGAGCAGCTCGAGCGTGAGACGGTGCCGTCGGAACGCTTCCATGAGCGCGAAGCGCTCTCGCCCTTGCCGCGCGCCTATCAGTGGGCCGATGGCTCGGCCTACGTCAATCATGTCGAATTGGTGCGCAAGGCCCGCAATGCGGAAATGCCGGCGACCTTCTGGACCGATCCCCTGATGTATCAGGGCGGCTCCGATGCCTTCCTTGCCCCGCGTGATGATATCCCGCTCGGTGACGAAGCCTGGGGCTGTGACATGGAAGGCGAGATCGCCGTGATCACCGGCGATGCACCGGCGGGCTGTTCGCCCGACGAGGCGGCCAAGGCCATCCGTCTGGTGATGCTGGTCAATGATGTGTCCTTGCGGGGGCTGATTCCGGGCGAGCTGGCCAAGGGGTTCGGCTTCTTCCAGTCCAAACCGCCATCGGCCTTCTCACCCGTCGCGGTCACGCCCGACGAGCTCGGCACGGCCTGGGACGGCAAGAAATTGCGGGGCGAATTGCTGGTGAAGTATAATGGCGAATTGTTCGGCAAGGCCGAGTGCAGCACCGACATGACCTTTGATTTCGGTCAGTTGATCGCCCATCTGGCCAAGACGCGGCCGCTGACCGCTGGCACGATTGTCGGATCCGGCACGGTTTCCAACAAGCTTGATGGCGGTCCGGGCAAGCCGGTTTCCGAGGGCGGGGTTGGTTATTCCTGCATCGCGGAAATCCGTATGATCGAGACGATCAACAATGGCAAACCGTCCACGCCCTTCATGAAGTATGGCGATACGGTCCGCATTTCGATGAAGGATGCCGACGGGCATCTCATCTTCGGCGCGATTGAACAGACAGTCGTCAAGGCCTGAGGCCTGACGCCGCCTCTATCCACGAGAAAGGCCAGGACCGGCACCGGTCCTGGCCTTTTTTCATGTTGTGTGCCGGCGCTGTCAAATCGCGCTGTCAGATCGCGCTGGCGGGACGCGGCATGGCGGCGGCGTGCGGGCTCGCCGACCGGCGCGATTTCAGTCCCAGCGCCAGGAGCGGCGCAAAGCCACCCACCCGAAGTGTCACGATCTGGAACACCACGGGGGCACCAAGGCCGGCAATCATGCCGAGCGCCAGACCCAGCGAGGCGTCGGGCATGCCGATGAAGTTGTAGACCATCTGCAGGCCGAGCGCGCCGAACATGTGGTAGAGATAGATCGAGAAGGAATACTGGCCGAGCCAGGCCAGCGGCGCGATCGAGAAGCGGTGCATGATCAGCGCGCCGGAGAAGCACAGGCCCAGACCCAGAGCGACGGCGTCACGGCGCAGCAGCTCATGGCCCGGATCGGTCAACACGATATAGGCATGTACCGCCAGCATCGAGACCAGGCCGCCAATCAGGACGGTCGAGACCAGCTGACGCGGCAATTGCGCGACCTTGGCCATTTCCATCCGGTTGATCACCAGGCCGAGCGCGAAGAAGGGCGCCAGATAAGGCGTGTGGAAGAAAGAGAAGAGTTTGATCTCGCCGCCAAACGGGGTGAGGAAAAGCAGGGATGTGACCACCAGGAAGCCGATCGCGACCTGCAGCGGTGCGCGCGGCCAGATCCAGTCCAGCGCGGCGATGACGAGGAAGATCGTCAGGATGGAATGCAGGAACCAGAAATGCGCATAGGGCTCCAGATAGACCTGCCAGAAATCGCCCAGCGGCACGGCATAGGCCCCGCCGAGCACCGTATTGACGACGGCGAAGGCGGTGGCGGCGAACAGATAGGGCAGGACCAGGCGGCGCGTCTTGCCGGTCAGGAATTTGCCGCCTTCACCGCGCCGGATCGGCCGGTAGGCGTAGACGAAGCCCGACAGCATGGCGAAGAGCGGCATGCGCAGATGGAAGAACAGGGCCGAGAACAGGGCGAAGGGGTGATCCCAGTCGAGACGCAGGCCGTGTTCGGGCGCTTCGCCAATGACGTGGAAGGCCACCAGCAGGACGCAGGCCAGCCCGCGCAGCGTATCGATTCCCATATTCCGGTTGTCAGTCATCAGCTGCGCTCCTCGTCCAGACGCCGGATGTATCAATCCGGGCACAGGTCGGGAGGACAGCAAGTCACGGGCCAGAAACAGGGTCCGGACCGGACCGGCTCGAGGCTTGTGAGAACAGGGTTTATGCCGGGTTAATTGGAGACTTGCGGCAGGTCGCGCAGAATGTAGCGGGTGCCGTCAAAAGCCTCGAAAGCCTCGTCGATCTGCGGGTGGCTGATCGGACCGTTTTCCGCGTCCGGCAGCAGGTTCTGCTCGGAGACATAGGCGCCGTAATAGCTGTCCTCATTCTCGGCGAGCAGGTGATAGAAGGGCTGATCGCGATCGGGGCGAACTTCGGCCGGGATTGATTCATACCATTCCTCGGTATTGGAAAATTCGGCGTCGACATCAACGATCACACCGCGAAACGGGTAGAGTCGGTGACGAACGACATCGCCCAGGCCAAATTTTGCTTCTCGCATTTCCATCACAACACTCTGAACCTTGCCGGTTAATTTCGCGTGGGCCAATCGCAGTCGGTACTGCGGGTGTGCCGCCCCCGCCTGGCGCCTGCTTGCGTTACGCCGCCTTGCGGCCTTGTGGAAGACGCGTATGCTGATCATGAAGACTAAATCAGGCCAGATCGTGTTGCGCCAGCCTTTGCAGGCGCACCGTACTGGCGAGAGGACTGACATGGCGGAGCCTTCGCCCCCGGATAATCCGGGGACCGGATCCGCCGCACGCAAGCGGAGCGGACGGCGTCGGCCGACCATTCCCGTGTACGGCGCGATCGATCTGGGTACGAATAATTGTCGCATGCTGCTCGCGCAACGCACGAGCGGCGGGTTTCAGGTCATTGATGCGTTTTCCCGCGTCGTTCGCCTCGGCGAAGGGCTGAATGCGCATGGCGTGCTCTCCGAGGGGGCCATGGACCGGGCCGTCGATGCCTTGCGTGTCTGTGCCGACAAGCTCGGCCGCCACGCCCAGATCCGCCACCGGGCGATTGCCACACAGGCCTGCCGCGAGGCCAGCAATGGCGTTGAATTCCTCGAGCGGGTGAAGGCGGAAACCGGTATCGCCTTCGACCTCATCACGCCCGAGGAGGAAGCGCGCCTGGCCTTGCATGGCTGTCTCGACCTGCTCGATGAGGAGAAGGATGCCGCGCTGGTGATCGATATCGGCGGCGGTTCCACCGAATTGTCCTGGGTCGACCTGGCCGCTTGGCGCGAGCGCGGCGGGCTGCAGAGCGGCGGCCGGCCACCGGTGCGCTCCTGGACCTCGACGCCGGTCGGCGTTGTCACCCTGGCGGAGCGCTTTCCCGAGCGCGAGGATCGTCAGGCCTGGTATGATGATATGAAATCCTATGCGCGCCAGCTGATGAAGACGCCGCGCGGCGCGCGCTCCATGCGGTCGCTTTTCTCCGAAGGCCGGGCGCATCTGGTCGGCACGTCGGGGACGGTCACCTCGATCGCCGGCGTGCATTTGCGTCTGCCCCGCTATGAGCGCGCCAAGGTCGACGGTTTGTGGATGAGCTGCGCCGAGGCGGAAGCCGCCTGCACCCGCCTGCGGGTACTTGATCTGGCGGGGCGTTCGAAGGAGCCGACGATTGGCAGCGACCGGGCCGAGCTGGTACTGGCGGGCTGTGCGATCTATGAAGCGGTGGCCGAGCTGTGGCCGGCGGAGAATTTGCGCGTCGGTGATCGCGGCTTGCGCGAGGGCCTGTTGCTCAATCTGATGCGCCGTAACAAATCACGCCGCCGCAAGAAGAAATCGCCGGGAGCGACCAGCACATGAGTGGACCTTCGGACGAAGACGACAACAAGTCGGCCGGTGACACCCCGCCGGTCGATGACAATAAGCGCCGCCGCCGTGTCGGTGGCCCCGTCACCAAGGGCGGTGACAGCCGCGCCTCGAAACAGATGTTCGAGCGCGTCAAGACCGCGCGTGGCCGCAAGACCTCGTCGAAGAACTGGCTCCAACGCCAGCTCAATGACCCCTATGTCAAGAAAGCCCAGATGGAGGGCTATCGCTCCCGCGCCGCCTACAAGCTGATCGAGCTCGACGAGCGCTTCCGCTTTATCCGGCCGGGCATGCGCATTGTCGATCTCGGCTCGGCGCCGGGCGGCTGGCTGCAGGTCTGCGTCAAGAAGGGCGTTTCCGAAGTGATCGGGATTGACCTTCTGCCGATTGACCCGATCGATGGCGCGACGATTTTCGAGAAGGATTTCACCGAGGACGACGCGCCCGACATGGTCAAGGCCGCGATGGGCGGACCGGCCGATGGCGTGATCTCGGATCTGGCACCGTGGACGACCGGCCACAAGAATACCGACCATGTCCGCATTGTTGGCCTGGTCGAGCTGGCGACCCTGTTCGCGTTTGAAACCCTCAAGCCGGGCGGCTTCTTCATCGCCAAGGTTTTCCAGGGCGGCGCCGAGGCCGATCTGCTCGAACAGCTCAAACAGCGTTTTGGCAAGGTGCGCCATTTCAAACCGGCCTCGAGCCGTTCGGAAAGCGCCGAGACGTTCTTGATCGCGATGGGATTCAAGGGCTGAGGCGGTTTTTGGCGGCGAACACTCTGCCAGTCTGCCATCCTGTCATTGCGGGGCTGCAGCCCTGCCAGTAAAGGCCCGGGCGCCATGACAGGGCGGATGGCAGAGCCTGTCAGCCTGTCAGCCTGTCAGCCTGCCACCGAAGCACCGGCCCCGCGCCTGCACAATGCCCGCCGTCCGGTGGCATTCCGGCGCGACGCGGACGCGTTTTTGGTGATCCATCGACGATGTCAAAGAGCGAAAACGGCCGCGATTATGGCCGCGCGCCGCCGGGGGGCGGACAAGCTGGACCGCGAGGGGACACGGCAGCTGTGCTGCCGGTGCGGGTTGGCGCTGGTGCGCGCACCGGCCGCTGAATTCAAACAACGCCCCGCTCGTGCCGTGCGTGTGGCTCGGGCCGGTAATTTCGTCCGTTCCCGGTTTTTGATGGCGGGCCGTCACATTGCTCGGTTCAGACAACCTTTACGTTCGTTATTGGCTGTGTAAGATCCCTGCGTGATTAATCCCTACTTGTGTAGACCCGCATTACACGGATTGTTTTCTTATGCTCCCAAGCCTTCGCTCTTCCATCCTGGCCTGCGTGACTGTGCTCTCTCTTGCTGGCGTTCCGACTGCAGCGATCGGGCAAGGGTTTCCCTTCCCCCCGCCCGGCGGTGGAGGAGGATTTGGTGGAGAAATCGTTGCGCAGGTTGAGTGGGACAAGCGCCTCAATATCGAAGAGCGGCTCCAGCCTCTTGGCGACGACTTGTTTGGTGACAGGATCGATCCGCACACCGGCAGCATAGACTTTCTTCAGACCGACATCGTCATTCCTGGTAATTCAGGCCTTCAAGTTGCCTTGCACCGCAGGAACAGGCAGGGGCGGCTTTACGGGCAAACGAATGCCGAGTTCGGCGATTGGGAATATGTCGTGCCGCGCATTCGCGTGGTGACCGCCGATATCCGGCCTTGGACGGGCGATCGCTGCTCGACCTCATTCAACAGCCAATTCACCTCGGTATTCACAAGTCGCAGTCACACAATAAGGGGCTCTGAGTACTCCAATGGAGTCATGCTGGAGGTCGGTGGGTCCAGTGAAGCCGTATTGGAAAATCCACGCGGTGCGCCTTGGCCGAGCAATGCCACCCATGTAACGAATTCGAACTGGTATTTCACGTGTCAGGGCAACAATACCTTCATCGGTCATGCACCGAATGGCCAGACCTATCGCTTCGACCGTCACATCGTTCGCGATGCCATGCCGGGTGGGGCTTTCAACGACGGTTCGCTCAACCGTGACACGCATATCCTGGCAGCAACCGAAGTCACCGATCAACACGGCAATTGGGTGCGCTACACCTATGATTCGAGTGGCCGTCTGACCCGCATTCACGGCAATGACGGACGCCAGATAACCCTGAACTATAGCGGCAGTTCCCAGCTCGTCTCTTCTGCCAGCGCCAATGGGCGCACCTGGACCTACACCTATCGGACGTCGACCAACACCGATGGAACCTGGATCCCTGAACAGTATGTCGACGGCGGAACGATACTCGCATCGCTGACGCTTCCGGATGGACGGGCCTGGACCTTCAATCTCGACCGTTTCCAATCCTCGACACCGCCCTCGCGGTTTTGTCTGGGAATGTACAATCTTTCGATGACGCACCCGTCCGGGGCGCAGGGCGATTTCACATTGCGAACCTATGCGCTTCGCGCAAGCTACGACTCGCGAACGCGCCAATCGGTCATGTGTCCTTTCCTCGGTGCCCAAGGCCCGGGCGACCCGGGGACCGGCGGCGCTTATCCGCTCGTCGATGCGACCGCCGTGCCAGTGATCGGGATCATGGAGAAATCGATTTCCGGACCGGGCTTGCCGACAGCCACATGGACTTATGAGTACGAGCAGGACACCACGTCGGGCACATCCCTCAGCGATCCGACCAATTGGTCCCGCGTGACGGGCCCCGATGCTGTGGTTACCTTCTACCATCGCTGGCGCGACCAGCCCGAAGGCGGTGCGCAAACCCGCGTCGAAGTCCGTGCCTCCGCAGGCGGTCCCGTCCTTGAAGCCACCGACACGACTTATATCGTGGAAGCCCGGTTCGGCGATGCCGGGCCCAGCGGGTTGACCCCGATCGATCTGTCATCGCTACCGCGGCGGACGGCGGTCCAGACCCGCAATCGGGGCGGCGATGTCTACACGACCGATTATAGCTACAATACGAATAGCGGATCTTCGACCTATAGCTGGGGCAATCCGGTACAGAGTCTCCAGGAGTCGAATTTGCCAGGCGTTGGCCAGCGCACGACAGATACGGAATACGAACACAATACGAGCGCCTGGATCCTCGGCCTGCCGGAACGTGTGGTGCTCAATGGCGTCGAGTTTTATGACGTTACCTATGATAGCGACGGCATGCCGACCGGTATCGACCAATTCGGCACACGGGTTGAGACCCGGAGCTATAACGGCGACGGAACCCTGGCCTGGACCCGCGACGCGCTGAACAGGCAAACCAGTTTTTCCAGCTACCTCCGGGGTCAGCCTCGCACGATCACTCTGGCCGACAGCAATACTATCCAGGTGGCCGTCGACAATAATGGCTGGATCACCGGTGTCACCAATGCCCGGGGGTATACCTCCGGATACGCCTACAATGCCGCTGGCTGGTTGACGGGTATCGACCGGCCATCCCCCTTCGCCGATACCACCATCGCCTATACCGGCCTCGGTGCCGGGATCGTGCAGACGCTGACGACCGGGACGGTGCAGGTCACGACCACGCATGACAGGTTACACCGGCCTCTGCTGGTCCGGCGTCAGTCCCTGACCACCGGTGGCTCCACCTATCAGCGGACGCAATATGACGCGACGGGCCGGGTCACATTTACCTCGTTGCCGGCGGCCACCTCAGCGGCGCCAGACGGCATCACGACGCAATATGACAGTCTCGGCCGGGTCATCGAGACAGCCGAGACGGTGGCGCCCTATGCCACGACCCTGACCGCCTATCTGTCAGGCAACCGCACCCGCACCACCGACCCGATGGGCAATATCACGACGTCGACGGCGTCGGGCTATGGCGGCCCGGGCGACGGCAATACGGTCGAGATCGCCCAACCGATGGGGCTCACCACTCTGATGAGCTATGACATCTGGGGCAATCTGCTGACCGCGCGCCAGTTCGGCAGCCATAATGGCTATAACGTCGATCAGACGCAGCGCTATTTCTACGATACGCGGTTTCGCCTGTGCCGGCTCTCGGTCCCGGAAAACCGTGACACCCTGTTTGGCTATGACAATGCCGGCCAGCTTACCGGAATCAGCCGTGGCCGACCCGTCGCCACCGGCTGTGCCAACCTGACGTCGAACTTTACCGTCGACCAGTCCTGGGACAGTCGGGGCCGCCTGACGCAGATCGATTATCCCGACGCCTCGCCCGATGTCGATCTGAGCTATGACGCCAATGGCAATCTGGTCTCGGCGCTCCGCGGCACGACCAGCTGGACCTATAGCTATGACGCCCTCGATGCCCTGACCGGCGAGACACTGGCGCTTGATGGCCGCAGCTTCGCCTCGAGCTACACGCGCAATGCCAATGGCTTCATCACCGCGCGCACCTCGCCGTCCGGCCGCACGATCAACTACACGCCCGACGGCTTCGGCCGCGCGACTGCATTGACGATTGGCAGTTCGACCTATGCCAGCGCCGCGAACTATCACGTCAATGGTGCCCTGACATCTTTGAGCTATGGCAATGGCCGCCAGCTGGCGATCGCCTTCAATGCCCGCCAGCTGATGAGCGATATGGTGGTCAATGGCGGCGGCACCCTGATCGATCTGGACTATAGCCATGATGCCAATGCCCGCATCACCACGATCACCGATCATGTCCAGGCCAGCCAGACCCGCGGTTTCGGCTATGATGGTCTGGGCCGCCTCATCACCGCCAGCGGCCCCTGGGGCAGTGGCAGTTTTGACTATGACCCGCTGAATAATCTGCGTGGCCAGACGCTGGGCAGCCGCACGGTGGAGGTCGATTACAACAGCCTCAACCGCGTCAAGCGGGTGCGCGACAGCGATACCGGCAATGTCTGGCGCAATTACAGCTATGATAATCGCGGCAATACGGCTTCCAACGGCCAGCTCAACTGGACCTATGATCGCTCCGAACAGCCCGTCGCCATCTCCGGCAGCAATAGCGGCGATTTCGTTTATGATGCCCACCGTCGGCGCGTGCGCCAGACCATCAATGGCGAGACGGTTTATTCGGTCTACGATGCGGCCGGCACGCTGGTCTTCCGCAATAATGTCACCAATGGCGAGACCAATGATTTCCTGCGCCTTGCCGGGCGCACCGTGGTGCGGCTCTCCGAGACCTCGTCCGGCACGGCGGCCTTCTTCACCCATGGCGATCATCTCGGCTCACCGCTCGCTGCCACCACGTCCAGTGGCGGCCTGCTCTGGCGGGAGGACTACACGCCGTTCGGCGAAGCGCGCCAGCAGCCCGTCGCCAATGAAGAGGGCGACAGCTTCACCGGCCACATCACCGACACCGATACCGGCATGGTCTACATGCA
>NZ_FNHG01000027.1 GCF_900103475.1 Maricaulis salignorans | reverse complement strand
CGAGCGCAGCCCTCCTTCGCCAAGGCTTCGGAGGGCACCTCTTCGCCCCAGGTGCGCGCTGCGGGTGGCTTGCCACCCGAAGCCCGCAGGGCGAAGGGTGGTGGGCGGTGAGGGGCTCGAACCCCCGACCCTCTCGGTGTAAACGAGATGCTCTCCCAGCTGAGCTAACCGCCCGATCCATCGGCCTGCATCGGCCTTGGCCGATCTGGAGGCGCTTTCTAGTCTGACAGGGGCGATGCACGCAAGCCAAGACTACTGCGCGGCGCTCGCATCACGAATCACGGCGCCCAGTATCACGCCGATCTGGGCCATCGCCTCGGCGGCCGGATCGCTGCCGCGGCTATTGGCCAGGGTCAGGCTGACAATACCATGCACGCTGGCCCACAGAGCCCTCGCGGCCCGGGCGCGCTGGCCCGGCCCGGCAAAGCCGGGGACATCAGCGATCACCGATTCGACGATGGCGAACAGATTATCCTCCGACTGGACATAATCCGCCGGCCGGCTCGTATCGGTGCGACGGCTGCCGTGCAGCACGGCCTCCCATCGGGCGCTATTGGCCAGCACGAAATCGAGATAGGCTCGCGCCAGCACCATCAAACGGGTCTCGACATCGGATTCGTCCGGCGAAATCGCCGCCAGTGCGGCGCGGTGGTGCGCGGAAAATTCCTGATGGGTTTCCAGATTGAGAAACCGCACCAGCGCGTCGATATCGCCGAACAGCTTGTAGATCGAGCCAACGCTAAGCCCCGCCTTACGGGCAATCGCCCTCGCCTGCAGACCATTCAGTCCCTGCTCGGCCAGCAGCACCCGCGCCGCCTGCAGCGCCACCTCGCGGTCCTGATCGGTCAGACCGGGTCGGCCCCGGGTCTTCTTTGGTGCCGGGGCGTCAGTTCCGGCGCGGGTTGCGGGCGAAGTCTTCATCCCTCAAGGCTAACGCAAAAATTAAAACGAACAATGTTCCTTTTTGCGGCTGGCGACGGTCACGACTGCCCCGCTCGGCCACGCCCCTCCATGCATCCCTCGTTCTGCGCGCTGGCGGAGTGCGGAAAAACGGTGCGGCGCCCGCCCCGAACAGCACGCGATTTTCCCCCTTGCGTGAACCGGATTCAGCTCTACCGTTTTTTATGAACATAGTTCATTAAAGGAGATACTGATGTTCAAGACACTCATCACCATCGTCCGGGGCCGGACCGCCCAGGCGCGAGACGAGCTTGAAGACGGCCACACCGTGCTCATCCTCGAGCAGAAATTGCGCGAGGCCAGTGCTGGCCATGACCGCGCCAAACGCGCCCTCGCCACCATGATCCTGCGCGAACGCAATGAGAAACGCGCCCTCGCCGGCGTCACCTCGCGGATTGGCGATCTGGAGAACCGTGTGACGGCGGCCATGAATGCCGGCATGGATGCTTTTGCCAGCGAGGGCGCCGACGCCATCGCCGAGCTTGAGCGTGAACAATCGGTGCGCGAACAGACGCTCGAGCGCACAGCCCTCGCCGCCCGGCGGCTGCGCCTGATGATCGAACAGACGGACCGGCGGCTGGTGGAATTGCGGCTCGGCCTGACCACGGCCCGTTCGATGGAAGCAGAACGCGGCGCGACGCGTGATTTGCGCGGCGATTTTGCCGGCATGGCGGCGATCGTCGAGGGCGAGGCTGTTCTCAAGCGCGCCCTGGAACGGACCGATACGACAGAAGAATTCGACATTCTCGACCAGATCGACGCCGAGTTGAATGGTGATGACCTGGTTGAACGCATGGCCGCGAACGGCCTGGGCACGCCCTTGCGGAGCCGCGGCGCTGATGTGCTCGCCCGCCTCAAGGCCTGCACCGAAACCGGCATCAATGCCACCCAAGCCCAAACGGTCTGAAGGAGATCATCATGCTGGGACAATCCAAACTCTGGGTCAGCTTCAATTATGCCTGCGTCATCGCAGCCTATGCGATGCTCGGCCTCTCGCTGATCCTGATGCCCGTCGACATGTCGACCAAAGGCTATGTCGGCATGGGCGTGCTGTTTCTGACCGGGTCGCTCGTGACCCTGGTCAAGACGCTGCAGGAACAACGTATCAATGAGCAGTTCTCGTCAAAGGTGGAACGGGCGCGGCAGGAAAAACTGCTGAGCGATTACGTCGCCACCGAATAGGACGGGCCACAGACCGGCGGAGAAATGAGCGGTCCCGCAGGCTTCTGTCTGCAGGACCGTTTGCTCAATCCACCCTCACCCGGTCGATGCGATCGGCGGCATAACAGCCGAGCATCTTGATCTCGCGCGTATGAGCTTCCAGCGTTGTGAGACTGTCGCGCAATTTGGGATCGTCCAGATGCGCCTCGACATCCATGATGAACATCTCCTCCCAGGGATTACCGGCAATCGGGCGGGATTCCAGCTTCACCAGATTGATGCCATTGTCGCGAAATCCTGTCAGGGCATCGACCAGGGCGCCCGGATCGTCACGGGTGGTGAACATCATCGAGGTCTTGCACTCGACCCCGCGCGCCGGAAGCTTGCTGTCACGCGCCAGCACGATGAAACGGGTGATGTTCTGCTCGTGATCCCCGACCCCGTGGGCAAGAATGTCAAAGCCGAACAGTTTGGCGGCATCCTCGCCGCCAATGGCGGCCGCAGTATCATCCTCTTCCAGGAGGCGTTCGAGTGCCCGGGTCGTGCTGGACGACATATGGGTCTCGATTTCCGGATGGCCGGCCAGATAACGCCGCGATTGCGCCAGCGCTTGCGGGTGACCGAAAACGCGGGTGATGCGGCCACTGCCGGACGCCTTGCCGATCAGGCAGTGATCGACCCGCAGCATGAATTCACCGGCGATCCGGGTGCGGCCCTCGAGCAGGATGTCGAACACCTCATTGATGGAGCCTGTCGTCGTATTCTCGATCGGCACGACACCGTAATCGACCTCGCCGGTCTCGACAGCGCGGAAAATCGAGACGAAATCGCGCTTGGCTGACGGAACGACATTGGCATTGCGGCGCGCGAAGATTTTCTGGGCCGCGATATGGCTGTAACTGCCCGGCCCGCCGAGATAGGCGACGCTGGCCTCGTTGAGATCGGCATCGCGCATCGAGTCAAAACGGGTGCGCTGGAGCTGGATCGAATTGTCGAACAGGGCGTGGAAGATCTGCTCCACCAGCTCCTGGGGCACGCCCTGGGCCTTGCCGCGCTCGACCGCCTCACGCAACACGGCCTGTTCCCGGTCACGATCCCGCACCGGCAGGCCGGAGCGCACCTTCTCGTCGACAATCGCCTCAACCAGGGCCGTACGTCGTGCGATGGCATCGACCAGCTCACGGTCGATCTGGGTGATCGATGAGCGGATATCATCGCGTGAAGCTTGTTCAGACATGTCCTGGCCTTCTCTCAAAACGAAAAAGGCCTCCCCTGTTGGGGGAGGCCCTGGAAACTCGCTGCTTGTCGCGCGCGCTAGCCGGCCACCGCCCCCGAACGGGTTGCGTTGGTAAAATAGTCGGTAAAATAAAGCGCTGTACAAGTCATGATGAGAGTGTGCGTCCCTGCCCCGCCGCCGTCAATGCCGCAGCGCCGCATCGACGCAAGTTTTATGCAGAAAAAAGGCCGGGATGATTAATCCCGGCCTTTCAATTCCAATCCGGCGTGAGCCGGCGGCAAGTTAGTGTGCGAGCTGAGCCTCGGAGCCATCCGGCGCCGGATTGGCCATGCCCGCCAGGGCTGCCGCATCGGACTCGGTCCATTCGACCGGCTCGACTGGTGCGGCCAGGGCGCGCTCGAGGACTTCATCCGCGGTTTCGACCGGGATGATCTCGAGACCTTGTTTCACATTGTCCGGAATTTCCACGAGATCCTTCTCGTTTTCCTTCGGGATCAACACAGTCTTGACGCCACCACGCAGGGCCGCCAGCAGTTTCTCTTTCAATCCGCCAATCGGCAGGACATGGCCACGCAGGGTGATCTCACCCGTCATCGCCAGATCCTTGCGCACCGGAATACCGGTGAGCACCGAGACAATCGCCGTCATCATGCCGATACCGGCCGACGGACCGTCCTTCGGCGTCGCGCCTTCGGGGACGTGAACATGGATGTCGGTGGTCCGGAACACGGTCGGCCGGATGCCCATGGACGGCGCCCGCGACTGCACGAATGAATTCGCCGCCGAGATCGATTCCTTCATCACATCACGCAGATTGCCGGTCACCGTCATCTTGCCGCGACCCGGCATCTTGACCGCTTCGATCTGCAACAGATCGCCGCCCGCTTCCGTCCAGGCCAGGCCGGTGACGAGACCGACACGGTCCTCGCGCTCGGATTCACCGAAACGATATTTGCGGACACCGGCAAACTCGCCGAGATTATCCACCGTGATATCGACCCGTTCCGCCTTGCCACCTTGCAGGCGGCGTACGGATTTCCGGGCCAGATTGGCAATCTCGCGTTCGAGACTGCGCACGCCGGCTTCCTGGGCGTAATAGCGGATCAGATCGCGCACGGCATCATCGGTCACCGACCAGTCGCTTGGCGTCAGGGCGTGATTGACCATCTGCTTGGGGATCAGGTGGCGCTTGGCGATTTCGAGCTTTTCATCCTCGGTGTAACCGGCGATGCGGATGACTTCCATCCGGTCGAGAAGCGGTTGCGGCAGGTTCAGCGTATTGGCCGTCGTCACGAACATGATGTCGGACAGGTCGTAATCGACCTCGAGATAATGATCGTTGAACGTCGCATTCTGTTCCGGATCGAGCACTTCGAGCAGGGCCGCAGACGGGTCGCCGCGATAATCAGCACCGAGCTTGTCGATTTCATCGAGCAGGAAGAGCGGGTTGCTCGACTTGATCTTCTTCATCGACTGGATGATCCGGCCCGGCATGGAGCCGATATAGGTGCGGCGGTGGCCACGGATCTCGGCTTCGTCACGCACGCCGCCGAGCGACATGCGCACGAAATCGCGGCCCGTCGCCTTGGCGATCGAACGGCCAAGCGAGGTCTTGCCGACGCCCGGAGGCCCGACGAGGCACAGGATGGGGCCGCGCATCTTCTTGGTGCGCGCCTGAACGGCGAGATGCTCAAGAATGCGCTCCTTGACCTTCTCGAGGCCATAATGATCGGCTTCGAGCACGTCCTCGGCACGCGTCAGATCGTTTTTCAGGCGTTTGCGCTTGCCCCAGGGCAGAGCGATGATCCAGTCGAGATAATTGCGCACGACCGTGGCTTCCGCCGACATCGGGCTCATCTGGCGCAGCTTCTTGAACTCGGCATCCGCCTTGGCGCGCGCCTCTTTGGACAGCTTGGCCTCAGCGAGACGGTCCTCGAGCTCCGCGAGCTCTTCACGGCTGTCATCGCCCTCACCCAGCTCGCGCTGGATCGCCTTCATCTGCTCATTGAGATAATATTCGCGCTGGGTCTTTTCCATCTGCCGTTTGACGCGGCTGCGGATTTTCTTCTCGACCTGGAGAACGCCGATCTCGCCTTCCATCAGTCCGAGAATGCGCTCGAGACGGGCTGCCGCATCGGGCTGTTCCAGCAAGGCCTGCTTTTCCTCGATCTTGACGGCGAGATGCGCGGCGATGGAATCCGAAAGCTTGGCCGGATCGCTGATCTGGGCCAGCGAGGCGAGCGCCTCAGGCGGGACTTTCTTGTTGAGCTTGACGTAGTCGTCGAACTTGGCCGCGACGGTGCGCATCAGCGCTTCCAGCTCGGACGGGTCACCACTTTCCTCGGCGACCGGTTCGCAGGTCGCCTCGTAGAATTCTTCGGTATCGGTATAGCCGGTGATTTCGACACGCACACCGCCCTCGACCAGAACCTTCACGGTGCCGTCGGGCAGTTTGAGCAATTGCAGAACCGAGGCGATCACACCGGTCGAGTGAATTGCGGTATTGGCGGGTTCGTCATCACCTGCAGTGCGCTGGGTGGCCAGCAGGATCTGCTTGTCGGCGCGCATGACTTCTTCCAGCGCCTTGACCGATTTTTCGCGGCCGACAAAGAGCGGGACGATCATGTGCGGGAACACGACAATGTCGCGCAACGGCAGAAGGGGAAGTGTCTTGATTGTGGACATGTATGCTCCATGCGCACCCGTTTGCCGGCGCGTCGAGACTTGACGGGTTATCATGACTCGTTTCGGCCGGACGCCGACGGGTGAAAACTAGTGGCAGCCGGGTGGCCGCCTCTTACGCCAACAGGTGGCGATGCGAGGCGGCTACGTCAAGCACCCGTGCGTTTATCGTCTTTGCGTTCCGCATAGATCAGCAATGGCTTGGCATTGCCTTCGACGACTTCAGCATTGACGACGATTTCCTCGACACCATCCATGGATGGCAGGTCGAACATCGTCTCAAGCAGAATGCCTTCCATGATCGACCGCAGGCCGCGGGCCCCGGTCTTGCGCAGGATGGCGCGCTTGGCGATCTGCTTCAGCGCGTCCTCTGTGAAGGTCAGGCCAACGCCTTCCATGTCGAACAGGCGCTGATACTGTTTCACCAGCGCATTCTTCGGCTCGGTCAGGATCTGCACCAGGGCGTCCTCATCGAGGTCTTCCAGGGTCGCAATGACCGGCAGACGACCCACGAATTCCGGGATCAGGCCAAAGCGCAGCAAATCATCCGGCTCAACCATGCGCAGGATGTCGCCGGTACGGCGGACATCGGGTTCGCGCACATCGGCACCGAAGCCGATCGAGGAACCCTGGCCGCGCTGGGAGATGACCTTGTCGAGACCGGAGAAGGCCCCGCCGACCACGAACAGGATATTCGTCGTGTCGACCTGCAGGAATTCCTGCTGCGGATGCTTGCGCCCGCCCTGCGGCGGCACGGAGGCAACCGTGCCTTCCATGATCTTCAGCAAGGCTTGCTGCACGCCCTCACCCGATACGTCACGGGTGATGGATGGATTATCGGACTTGCGCGAAATCTTGTCGATTTCATCGATATAGACGATGCCGCGCTGGGCCCGCTCGACATTATAGTCGGCGGACTGAAGCAGTTTCAGGACGATGTTCTCGACATCCTCGCCGACATAACCGGCTTCGGTCAGGGTCGTGGCATCGGCCATGGTGAAGGGCACGTCGAGGATCCGCGCCAGCGTCTGGGCCAGCAGCGTCTTGCCGCAACCGGTCGGGCCGATCAGCAGGATGTTCGACTTGGCCAACTCGACGTCGGAATTCTGGCTGGCGTGATTGAGGCGCTTGTAGTGATTGTGAACCGCAACCGCGAGCACGCGCTTGGCATGCGACTGGCCGATCACATAATCATTGAGGACATCAAAGATCTCCTGCGGTGGCGGAACGCCCTCCTTGGATTTGACCAGCGATGACTTGTTCTCTTCACGGATGATATCCATGCAGAGTTCCACACACTCATCGCAGATAAAGACCGTCGGTCCTGCGATCAGCTTGCGCACCTCATGCTGGCTCTTGCCGCAGAAGGAGCAGTACAGCGTGTTCTTGGACTCGGCGTCGCCGCCTGTGGTCTTACTCATGTCCGCTCCATTTCAAGCCCGGGCCTCTATTCGATACCCGCAATTTGTTCGGTCCTGCAACATCAAGGCCGAACTTTAGCGAAAGGTTTCCGCGTCTGCTAATTCGACCATATCGCTACAGTATGCTTCAAGCCACCCCGCAGACCGGGATCACCATCAGCTCTCCGGATTGTCCGGGTCGATCCGCTTGGCATAAACATGATCAACCAGGCCAAACTCCTTGCCCTCATCCGCAGACATGAAATTGTCGCGGTCGAGTGCCTGTTCGATCTCATCATAAGTGCGACCGGTGTGTTTCACGTAAATTTCGTTCAGGCGGCGTTTGATTTTCTGGATATCCGCTGCATGGCGCTCGATATCCGAAGCCTGGCCACGGAAACCGCCGGACGGCTGGTGCACCATGATGCGGGCATTCGGCGTCGCATAACGCATTTCCGGATGACCGGCGGTGAGCAGAAGCGAGCCCATCGAGGCCGCCATGCCCATACACATCGTCGACACCGGGCTGCGGATATACTGCATCGTGTCATAGATCGCCAGGCCGGCCGAGACGACGCCGCCAGGCGAATTGATATAGATGGAAATCTCTTTTTTCGGGTGCTCGGATTCGAGGAAGAGAAGCTGGGCCACAATCAGGCTGGCCATGTGATCCTCGATCGGACCCGTGATGAAGATAATCCGTTCCTTGAGCAGGCGGGAGTAGATGTCGAAGGCGCGCTCGCCCCGGCTGGTCTGCTCCACCACCATCGGAACCAGATTCATCATCACATCCTCGGGATTATGCATATCAAGCTCCTTGGGCCGTTGCCCTGAATTATGTAGGGACGATTCTCGTCACGCGCGAGGTTGAACTATTGCGGGCGTTGCCGATACGCGCAAGCCGCAGGCTGCAGAGAGAGGTGCGATGCGCCGGGTAAAAAAAAGCGCCGGGGCGAAACCGCACCGGCGCTTTTTACGTCTGAGACCCGATTTGATCAGGCGTCTTTCTTTGCAGCCGGCTTCTTCTTGGCCGCTGGCTTGGCTGCAGCTTTCTTCGCCGCAGGCTTGGCTTCCGCTTTCGCGTCAGCCTTGGCCGCAGGCTTTTTCTTGGCCGCCGGCTTCTTCGCCGCCGGCTTCTTCGCCGCAGCCTTCTTCTTGGCAGGCTTGGCAGCCGGTGTTTCTTCGTCGTCCGCGTAGAGCGCTTCCTTGGTCACCGGTACATCGGTGACGTCGGCGAGCTCGAGGATGTAGTCGACGACTTTTTCCTCATAGATTGGCGCACGGACCTGGGCGACGGCGCCCGGATTCTTCTGATAGAACTCAACGACCTGACGCTCCTGACCCGGATAGCGCATGGCTTCCTGGTTGATCGCGCGGGACAGTTCTTCCTGGGTGACGTCGAGCTTGTTGCGATTGCCAATCTCGGCCAGCACCAGACCCAGACGCACACGGCGCTCGGCGATGCCGCGATACTCGGCCTTCAACTCGTCTTCGCTCTTTTCCTTGTCGTCGTCTTCCAGGTGACCGTGTTCGATCGCATGGGCAACTTCACGCCAGATATTCTCGAACTCGGCTTCAACCATTTTCGGAGGCAGATCGAAATCATGCGCTTCGTCGAGCTGGTCGAGCACAAGACGCTTGACCTTCAGACGCGATTGCGCGGCGTGCTCGCCGGCGAAACGCTTCTTCAGGGCGTCCTTGAGGGCATCCAGGTCGGACAGGCCGAGGCGCTTGGCCAGCTCGTCATCAATCTTGGAGTCCTGTGGCGCTTCAACAGCCTTGACGGTGACGTCAAAGACGGCCTCTTTGCCGGCCAGATGCTTGGCCTGATATTCAGCCGGGAAGGTCACGGTAACGGTGCGCTCTTCGCCAGTCTTGGCGCCGACAAGCTGTTCTTCAAAGCCGGGAATGAAAGCGCCATCGCCCAGACCAACGCGATTATCCTCGGCGGAACCGCCTTCAAAGGCGACGCCGTCAATCTTGCCGACAAAATCGATCACGACGATATCGCCATTCTCGGCCTTGGCAGCCTTGCCCTTCTTCGGCGCGAATTCGCGGCTCTCATCAGCCAGCTTGACCAGCGCTTCGTCGACTTCCTCATCGGAAACCTCGATCACCGGGCGCTCAATCTTCACTTTCGACGGATCGGCCGGCTCGAAATCAGGCATGATTTCCAGGCTGATCTCGAACACGAAATCCGACTTGCCCGACGTAACGGCCTTGGCATCGCTGGTGACATTGACTTCCGGCTGCGAGGCCGGGCGAAGCTTGCGCTCGTCCAGGGTCTGCTGGGTGGTGGCCGGAACCAGTTCATTGAGCAGATCGCCCATGATTGATTCGCCGAACATGCGGCGAATATGGCTGGTCGGCACCTTGCCCGGGCGGAAGCCCTTCAGGCGGACTTCAGGACGGATCTCCTGGATTTTCGCGTCCAGGCGAGCTTGCAGGTCGTCTGCAGCAAAGACGATCTCATAAGTGCGGCTCAAGCCTTCAGCGGCTTTCTCGGTGACGTTCATGGGTTGGCCCTGGCATTGCTGTGGAGGCGGACAAATCCGCAGTCAAATTCGAGCGCGCGTTATGTCACGCCGATTCACAGCGCGCAACGCCGGGAAGCGGCTTGCGGCCGCAGATGTGTGCTGGAAGGGCAGATTGGGGCACAGAATGGGCAGTTTTGGGCAAGGATTGGAGAGCCATGCTGCCCTCCTGCGCCAAAGGCTTCGGACGGCACCTCTTCGCCCCAGGTGCGCGCTGCGGGTGGCTTGCCCAGCCGGAGCCCGCAGGGCGAAGGGTGGTGCGGATGGAGGGAATCGAACCCCCACGTCTTGCGACACCAGAACCTAAATCTGGCGCGCGCATTTTATTCCCTTGTTTTTGTTAAGCTTACTATATTTAGGCGTCACAGAAGCCGTCACTCGCACCACAACACGTCATGGCGCCACCGCTTTGCGCGGCCAAGGCTAACCAGCAGTCAATGAAAGCCCAATCTTGTTTCGCATCTCGAACTGCGCGGCTAGAGTGCGGACATGTCTGATGAAGCAAATCAACAAGCCTCGACCGAAAGGCCTATCAACGGCTTTCGCCTACCGAATTGGGCCAAAGGCATTGGTAGAGCCGCTATAGCTCCCAATTGGTGGTCAGCCGTATCCTCCGTAGGCTTGCTCCTGCTAGGGGCGTACCTCGCTTTTTGGTCCCCACTTTCAGACGCAATAGAGGCAGAACTCCGTGCTGAGCGAGCCCAGCTTCTGACGGATGTCGTTGATCGACAGGCACAACTGGGGCGTTTGACCGAGGAAAAGAGCGCCGCTGAGAACCAAATTGAGGTTCTTTCCAGAGACATCGCGGCGAGAAGCAATGATCTCGCAGATGCCCAATCCGAGTTAGCGGACGCGGAACGCTTTCTTGAAACCGCGGAAAGTCAGGCTGCAGCAGCTCAGGAGAGCCTTGAGATTACAGCTCGGCAGCGAGAGCAGGCTGAAACGCAACGAGACCGCGCCCGGAACGAATTAGCATCCCTGAACCAAGAAATTGTCGAACGATCGGAACGGTCAACGATCGACGCAATGCTAGGAAGAGAAAGGTTAAGTCCAATATTCGGAGCAACATCGCTGCTCCTCACCGAAGAGTATCGACAAATCACATCGCGCGAGGAAATTGATGGATATCTAATTGCCTCGCACGATTTGATTTCCAGCAGGCTAGCGAACCTTCCGGAAACCGAGAATGACGAAGCGATAGTGCGTGGCATAACGCGAGTTGTAGATCGATGGGAAAACGCATGCAGCACCACCGAACAATGGTTTTCTCTTACTCGAACAAACAGTTTATTCGAACGCTTGGAAATGTATCGCCATGCTGTCGAGATTGCAGCAAACCACCCCATTCCAGATGGCCCAATAAACACGGTCGAAGACATAAACGCGCAGAGTGTCGCGCGCGGTGAACGATATGAGTTAGAACGCGAAGCGCAGAGAATAAACTTTGAGCTTCGCGAGATGCTACACCAAGCGGTAATCGAGGCTGCAGAGAGTTGTCTCGATTACTAGCAGTCATACTCAGGCCTCTGCCCGAGCCTAAGAAATAATCAATTTGGTGCGGCTGGAGGGACTTGAACCCCCACTCCTTGCGGAACGTGGACCTAAACCACGCGTGTCTACCAATTTCACCACAGCCGCGCCCGAGAACAAAACGAGTTCTTGAGGCTCAATCCAATGTGTATCGCGTCACAGATCGCGTCACAAACGTGCGGGACATGTGTCTAGTGCGAGGTACGCCCCACTCCAACCAATGCAATCCATTGAATTCGCTGTGCGCGTCACAATTTCCATTGCGAGTTCGCACGGGTGGAAAGCGTTGACCTAAATCTGGCGCGTCTACCAGTTCCGCCACATCCGCATGAGGTTGTTAGCCGGACGCCCTATCTATCCCACACGACGCTGTCGTCAATCTCGTGCCGCTGCACCGGGCCCTCCGGCCGCTCACAAGCGGACATGCATAATATATCCTTCGCCCGGACAGTCAGCGGCCCTGGCCTGTGCGGCCCTGCCCTGGCTGGCGGCTCGGCGAAAGGCTCGGCGGGCTGCGCCCGAAATCGCCGAGGCACCACACCGCCCCGGCGCTCACGCAAGAGATAATTAACCACATATTCCGTGTGATAGGGGCGAATTTGCCGCTGTGGGGCCCGTACGAATGACAATGACATCAACGACTAAGGAGGCGGCCACACCTGGCTCTGCCCCGATCCATGTCCTCCATATCGAGGACCTCAATTGCGACGCCTTGCTGATCGAGCATTTCCTGCGCAACACCTATCCGGGCCCGGTCAAACTCCACCGCGTCAAATCCCTCGCCGAAGGCCGGGCGGCGCTGGGCGAAACGGCTTTCGACATTCTCCTGCTCGACCTCGGCCTGCCCGATGCCACGAACATGGAAGACGATATCGCGGCGCTGCACGCGGTACGTCCCGTGCCGCTCATCATCCTGTCCGGATCGGACAATGCGGAAATCATTGGCCGCACTTTCGCGTCCGGCGGCGAGGACGCCCTGGTCAAATCGCTGGAGAATTTCCAGACCCTCGGATCGGTGATCGTGCGGACGCTGGAGCGCGCCAGTGCGGCGCGATTGCATCAAGGCCAGGTGCAGGAAATGCACGCGCTATATCGCCAGTATTTCGATGCCTGCAGCGATGCGGTAGTGGTGACGACAGCGACCGGCGAATTGCTCAGCCGCAATGCCCATGCGGACCGTCTGTGGGGCGCCACGAATATTGAGTCCTACGCGCGCAATTTCAAACTCCGCCTGGATGAACCGCTCCGTTTCCCCATGATCCTGCAATTCTCTAACCCACACCGGTTCGAGATCCACGATGCCATCATCACCCCGGTCGAGCACAATGGAGCCAAGATCCTGATCTCCAGCATCCGCGACACCCGGCAATCAAGCCCGACCCACGCCGCAACGGACGTGGTTCAGCTTCACCCGCAGGCCGCGGTCCAGACAGACCAGCGCTGCGCCAGCTGACGCGCCGCTTGCGCCGTCACTCTCTGTAGTCCTAGCTAGGTGTTTGCTGATCGGGTCGCCTTTGCGGCTGCCCACTGGGAGACGCCGGATGAGTGAAGAACGCTCCGCATTCGACTGGGAAACCCGTTTCGCCGCCGAGGACACGCCCTGGGAACGGCCCGGCCTGCACCCCGCCATGCTGGCCTGGGTCGAAGCCGGCGAGCTTGAGCCCGGCGCGCGGGTCATCATCCCCGGCTGCGGCCGCTCACCGGAACTGGGCTTTCTCGCTGCACGCGGCCTGGAGGTGACCGGCGCCGACCTTTCCGCCACCGCCCTCGCCTTCCAGCGCCAGGCCGTGGAAACCGCCGGACATGGCGCAGCCCTGCTCGAAGGCGACGTCCTCGCCCACCGCCCCGACACACCCTATGACCGGGTCTATGAGCAGACTTTCCTGTGCGCCATCCCGCCGCGCCTGCGCGTCGATTATGAGCGCGCGCTGTGTGACTGGCTCAGGCCGGGCGGGCATTTGCTCGCGCTGTTCATGCAGAAGGACGTGGCTGGCGGCCCGCCCTATGGCTGCGCCCTGCCCGCCATGCGCGAACTCTTCCCGGCGCAGCGCTGGATCTGGCCCGATGATGATAGCTTCATCGCCTGGCCGCACCCCTCACTGACGGGCAAGCCCGAGCTGGCCGGCATTCTGGTGCGCCGCTAGGAGGCGTCCTCGCCGGCAGCGGCCGGCGCTGTCGGCACTTTGCGCGCCTTGCCATGCTTGGCCGTCATCGGCGCCCGGGTGAGAATATAGAGGCCCGCCAGTGTGCCCGACACGACATTGGCAAAGGCCACGCCCCAGATCACACCTTCCGGCGCATTGAGCCAGATCGCACCGATCAACACGCCCGGCACCATCAGTCCCAATGCCCGTCCGGCCGTGATCGCCATGCCATGACCGGGTCGGCCGAGACCATTGAAACCGGCGCTGGCCGCGATGGTGATGCCATAGCCGGCAATCGTCAGTGGCACGATGCGCCAGTAGAATACGGCCGTCGCCTGGCCGGCCTCGCTGGGCAGGAAGGCCGCCGCGAGCAGGTCGGCGCACAGCCACAACACGACGGCAATCGCTGCGCTCCAGCCGATGCAGAACAGGAAGCTCGAGCGGAAAGCCTCTCGCACCCGGTCCAGCCGGCCGGCGCCGCCATTCTGGCCGGTCACCGCGCCAACACAGGCGGAAAGCGCGAACAAGGGCACGATCGCGAAAGCCTCGATCCGGCCGGCCACGCCGAGCGCCGCGACGGCGGCATCGCCGAAGCGCGCCATCGCCAGTCCGCTCATCGCAACCGTCATGGCGATCGGGTTGAAAATATTCGAAATGCTGGCTGGCAGGCCCACACGGGCGATTTCGCCCCAATGGTGCCAGACCTCACCCAGATCGCTCCAGCCGAAATCGATCAGCTTTTCCCTGAACACGAGATACCAGCCAACCATGGCGAAGGTCAGCGCATTGGCGGCGACAGTGGCCAGGGCGGCACCCGACACGCCCCAGCCGAGACCGGGAAAGAGACCAAACACGTCATCGAGGATGAAAATCGGGTCGAGGATCAGATTGAAGATCGCCGCCGCGATCATCATCAGGCTGGGGATCACCGCATTGCCCAGGGCCCGCAGGATATTGCTTGCCACCATCGGCCCGACGATCAGCACGATACCGCCAAACCAGACCGTCATGTAATCAACGACGTGCGGGAGCATGGTGTCGCTGGCACCGAGACCGCGAAAAATCGGTTCGACAAACACGATCCCCAGCGCCGAGACGGCTCCGACCGACAGGAGGGACAATGTCATCGCGTCGGTGGCGATGCGCGGGATCGAGCTGGCATCCTTGCGTCCGGCAGCCCGTGACACCGCCGAGACCGCGCCGGCACCGAGCCCGATCGAAACACTCATCACCAGCATGGTGACCGGAAAGCTCATCTGAACCGCGGCCTGCTGCGCCGTGCCCAGCGTGCCGACCCAATAGGTGTCGACAATCCCTACCAGCATCATGGCGAGGATGCCGAAACTCATCGGCACAATCATGCGCAGCACATGCCCGAAGATCGGCCCCTCGGTCATGTCGTGTGCTGTCCGTCCGGCCATGGTGCATCCTTATCAACGCGCAGGCGATGTTAGATAGAGATAGCCAGAGGAGTCTGCACCCGGCTGACGTCACTTCCCCGTGAATGGCAGCTATGCGGTGGCTTTGTTGAGATCGTAGGCGGCAATGCTCGCCAGGTTGACGATATCCGTCACCGAGGCCCCGAGCCGGGCAATCTGGACCGGTTTCTCCAGCCCGACCAGCATCGGACCGATCACTGTCGCCCCGCCCGCTGCCTTCAGCAAGCGCACAGCAATCGAAGCGGAGTGTACCGCCGGCATGATCAGCACATTGGCCGGCTCGCTCAGGCGCGAGAAGGGATAGAGCTCGTGATGATCGGGATCGAGCGCGATATCAGCCGCCAATTCGCCCTCATATTCGAAATCCACGCCGAGCTTGTCGAGAATGCGTACGGCATCCTGCATCTTTTCCGAACGTTCGCCCGGCGGATTGCCGAAGCTGGAATAGGACAGGAAAGCGAGATGCGGGGTCAGCCCGAAACGGCGCGCGGCATTGGCTGTCGCGATCGCGATTTCGGCCAGGGCCTGGGCATCGGGAAATTCGGTGACGGAGATATCACCAATGATCAGGGTCCGGCCGCGCGAGACGGCAGCGGCTACCCCCACGGCGCGTCCGCCCTCGACCGGTTCGAGCGCCAGCTTGACGTCGCGCATCACCACATTTGAGTGACGCGTCACGCCGGTGACCATACCGTCGGCCTGGCCCATCTTCAGCATGCAGGCCGAGAAAACATTGCGGTCATTATTGACCAGACGCTGAACGTCACGGCGCAGATAGCCCTTGCGCTGCAGACGCTCATACAGGAAGTCGGCATAATCCGAATTCTGCTCGGACAGGCGGGCATTGCAAATGGCCAGCGTGTCGGTCGGGATGCCAAGTTCGCGCATATTGGCGAGCGCGACATTCTCACGTGCGACCAGGATCGCCTTGCCCAGGCCCTGGGACTGAAAGGCATGGGCGGCGCGGATCACTGACGGCTCTTCGCCTTCCGCGAAGACAATCGTTTTCTGCTCGGCACGGATCGAGGCGGCGACGCGTTGCTGCAACGCGGCCGTCGGATCGAGCCGCCGCGCCAGGGTGTGCGTGTAATTGACGCCTTCCGCGAAGGGCAGCCGGGCGACACCGCTATCGACTGCGGCCTTGGCGACAAATGGCGGCACCCAGGAAATCAGGCGCGGATCAAAGGGCGACGGGATGATGTAATTGCGTCCGTATTGCAGGCGCTCGCCCTTATAGGCAATCGCGACCTCATCAGGCACGTCCTCACGCGCCAGCGCTGCCAGAGCGCGGGCCGCAGCGATCTTCATTTCTTCATTGATGGTGCGGGCCCGCACATCAAGCGCGCCGCGGAAGATATAGGGGAAGCCGAGGACATTATTGACCTGGTTGGGGTAGTCCGAGCGTCCCGTCGCCATGATGACATCGTCGCGCACGGATTTGACCGCTTCCGGCGTGATTTCCGGCGTCGGATTGGCCATCGCAAACACGATCGGGTTCGGCGCCAGGCTGGCGATTATCTCCTTGGTGAAGACACCGGCCGCCGACAGGCCGAGCAGGACATCGGCCCCGGCCGCAGCTTCGGCCAGCGTGCGGGCCTCGGTCTTGACGGCGTGCTTGGCAAGACGCTCGTGCAGGCCTTGCCGGCCCTCATAAACCACACCGTCAATATCAACGACGATCGTGTTTTCCTTGCGCACGCCGATCGATTCGATCAGCTCCAGCACGGACAGGCCTGCCGCTCCGGCGCCACACAGGACGACCTTGGTGTCCTCCAGCTTGCGCCCGGTAATGTCGCAGGCATTGATCAGGCCGGCCGTGGCAATAATCGCGGTGCCGTGCTGGTCATCATGGAAGACCGGTATATCGAGCATCTCCCGCAAACGGCGTTCGATCTCGAAGCATTCCGGCGATTTGATATCTTCCAGATTGATGCCGCCAAATGAGTCGCCGAAACCGCGGACACAGGCGATGAATTCCTCCGGATCGGTATAGTCGATCTCGATGTCGACGGCGTCGATATCGGCAAAGCGCTTGAACAGGATCGCCTTGCCTTCCATCACCGGCTTCGAGGCCCGCGGCCCCAGATTTCCGAGGCCGAGAATAGCGGTCCCATTGGAGACAACGGCCACCATATTGCCCTTGGACGTATAGTCGTAAACCGCGTCAGGATCGGCCGCGATGGCCCGCACTGGTGCCGCGACACCCGGCGAATAGGCCAGGGCCAGATCGCGCTGGGTCGACATCGGCTTTGTCGCGGCGATGGCGAGCTTGCCCGGCGTTGGCTTGTTGTGAAACAGCAGGGCATCGATATCGAGCTGGCTATCGGCGCTGTAGGGCTTATCTGACGACATGGGACAACCTTCCTGAGGGCGTGGAGCGAACATGACCTGAGCCGCCGCCCGCGCCAAGCCCGCAACCTGTATTATCAGTCCTTCGCGCTGAGACGCTCGAGCGCCAGGGCCCGGGCGCACCGGGCCGCCAATGCCTGCAGCACGTTTGGCAACATGCCGGGAATGTCCTCAGCCGTGAGGCCGGCACCAAGGCGCATCCCGGCATCGCCATGCAGCCAGGCGGCAGCGCAGGCCGCGTCGAAGGGTCCAACCGACTGCGCCAACAACCCACCGATCAAACCTGCCAGGACATCACCACTCCCCGCCGTGGCCAGCGCCGGACTGGCATGGCGATTGATGACCACACCCTGCCCCGGCGCAGCAATCACCGTGTCGGCTCCCTTGAGCAGAACGACACAGCCAGTCAGCCGCGCCGCCATAATCACCGCATCGATCCGGTTTTCGGAACCCGTGAGCAAGCCGGGAAACAGGCGCTCAAACTCACCGGCGTGAGGCGTGATGACATCGATGGGGCGAAGCCGCTCAAACAAGACCTCCGGCCCGTTCTCGAATGAGGTCAGCGCATCAGCGTCGAGCACCAGCGGTGCCGGCTGGACCAGGGCCTCGCAAACCGCGCGGCGCGTCGGCTCACCCACCCCGGCGGCCGGCCCCATCACCGCCGCGCTGGCCCTCAGCGTGGTCAGGAACTCGCCGCTGTCCGCCTCGCCATCCCAGCGCTTGAGCATCACCGCCGTCAGGGCCCCGGCATTGACCAGCATCGCCGAGCCCGGACTGGCCAGCGTCACCAGACCGGCGCCGGCACGCAATCCTGCCATGGCTGCCAACCGCGCTGCACCGGTCGAGGACGCGCCACCGGAGAAGACCACCAGGCGGCCGCGCTGATGCTTGTGCGTGCTGGCGCCCGGTGTGGGCAGCGCGTTGTGCCATAGCGCCGGTTCATTGAGATGACCCAGCGGCGTGATAGTCTCGCGCCAGCCCGCCGGGATCCCGATATCGGCAACCACCCGCTCGCCACACAGTGAAGCCGCCGGCTCGAGGCAATGGGCCGGCTTGCGGGCATGAAAGGTCACGGTGAGGTCAGCTCGCATGGTGATGCCATCGGGATCGGGGCAATCACCGCCGATCCCGCTGGGCAGATCAACCGCAATCACCGGAATGCTCCGCTCAGCGAGGGCAATGGCCAGCTGGGCCGCGACGCCCTCCAGCGGCCGGCTCAGCCCGGCGCCAAATATCGCATCGACGACGAGGCCGGCATCGCCCAGCGATCCCGCTGTCATGGCCTCGACCGGTCCATCCCAGAGCGCCAACGCCGCGGCAGCATCGCCCTTGAGGCCCGCCGGATCGCCCAGCAGCGCAACCCGCACTGGCCAGCCAGCCTGCCGCAAGATCCGGGCACAGACGAAGCCGTCACCGCCATTATTGCCGGGTCCGCAAAGAATCAGCGCCGGACGCCGGGCCCAGCGCGTCCGGATCGCCCGGGCGACGGCAAGGCCGGCGGCCTCCATCAATACCGAACCTGGCACCCCCGCGCTGGCAGCGTAGCGGTCGCAGGCGCCGCAATCAGCGGTCTTGAGCACGTCGAGAGGCATCATCGCTCCATTGTGCAGCACAACTGCCCGTTCGTGAGGCATTTGTGAACGGGAATACTAGCCCGGATCATTTGCCTCTTGTAACGCACAAGCGCATCACTAGCGTCATCCTCAGGAATTCGGAGTCGGTCATGAAGAAAATCGAAGCCATCATCAAACCGTTCAAGCTTGATGACGTGAAGGAGGCACTGCAGGAGATCGGCGTGCAAGGCCTGACTGTCATTGAGGCCAAGGGGTTTGGTCGTCAGAAGGGCCATACCGAGCTGTATCGCGGTGCCGAATACGTCGTCGACTTCCTGCCCAAGATCAAGATCGAGCTGGTCCTGCCCGCTGACCGGGTCGAAGCCGCCATCGAGGCGATCCAGAACGCCGCCCAGACCGGCCGCATCGGCGACGGCAAGATCTTCGTCAGCCCGGTCGAGCATGTCATCCGCATCCGGACCGGGGAAACCGGCCTCGACGCGCTTTAAACCCTCCCCTGTCGCCGCCCAGCAAATTCGGAGCCTGGCCCATGTCCAACGAAATTATCAAGAAACTGCACGATGAAGACATCAAGTATGTCGACCTGCGCTTCACCGATCCGCGTGGCAAACTGCAGCATGTCACCTTCGACCGGTCCGAAGTGAATGAGGACTTCTTCGAGGACGGCGTGATGTTTGACGGTTCCTCGATCGCCGGCTGGAAGGCGATCAATGAGTCCGACATGGTACTCAAGCCGGATCCGAGCGCCATGTTCATGGATCCTTTCTACCAGCAGCCGACCATGGTCCTGTTGTGCGATGTCCTCGAGCCGGGCACGGGCGAAGCCTATAATCGCGACCCACGCACCACCGCCAAGAAGGCCGAATCCTTCCTCACCTCCACCGGGATCGGCGACACCGCCTATGTCGGTCCGGAAGCGGAATTCTTCATCTTCGACGATGTCCGCTACACGACGGGCCAGGCTGAAACGAGCTATTCGATCGACAGCGAGGAAATGTCGCAAAACTCCGGCCGTCATTATGAGGGCGGCAATATGGGCCACCGCCCCGGTCCGAAGGGCGGCTATTTCCCGGTCAATCCGGTTGATACCTGCCAGGACATGCGCACCGAAATGCTCTCCGTGCTCGAAGAGCTCGGTCTGAAGCCGGAAAAACACCATCACGAAGTCGCCCCGGCCCAGCACGAACTCGGCATGAAGTTCGACACGCTGACCACCATGGCCGACCGCATGCAGATGTATAAATACACGGTCAAAATGGTCGCCCATGCCTATGGCAAGACCGCGACCTTCATGCCCAAGCCGATGTGGAACGACAATGGCACCGGCATGCATGTGCACCAGTCGATCTGGAAGAACGGCAATCCTGTCTTCGCTGGCGACCGTTACGCCGACCTGTCGGAAACATGCCTGCATTACATCGGCGGCATCATCAAACATGCCCGCGCGATCAATGCGTTCGCCAATGCCTCCACGAATAGCTACAAGCGTCTCGTGCCTGGCTATGAAGCCCCGGTCCTGCTGGCCTATTCGGCCCGCAACCGGTCGGCCTCGATCCGCATCCCCTGGGTCACCTCGCCGAAGGCCAAGCGGCTTGAAACCCGCTTCCCCGATCCGGCGGGCAATCCCTACCTCACCTTCGCCTCACTCCTGATGGCCGGCCTCGACGGGATTGAGAACCGGATCGATCCGGGCGACCCGATGGACAAGGATCTCTACGATCTCCCACCTCAGGAGCTCCAGGGCATTCCGACCGTCTGCCGTTCGCTGCGTGAAGCGCTCGAATCGCTCGATGCCGACCGCGACTTCCTCAAGAAGGGCGGCGTCATGGATGATGATCAGATCGACGCCTATATCGAGCTGAAAATGGAAGAAGTCCTGCGTCTGGAGATGCATCCCCATCCGGTCGAATTCGACATGTACTACTCCTGCTAGGCGGCAATCGCCCCCTTCAGGACTGCCAATTCAACACGGCCGGGAGCAATCCCGGCCGTGTCTGTATGCGTTTAGGTCTCCAGAACGGTCGACGAGCCGCCTTGCATTCGCTACAAATCACGTCGAGTTTGCCGAACCGTTTTCGGCCATGATCATCAGGAGTCGGTATGCGTCGCCGTTTTATGTTTGCCAGCGCCCTTGTATCGCTGACCGTTGCTGCCCCTGCCGCCTTCGCGGATCGCGAAGTGTCCACAGCCATTACCGACCCGATCGCCACCTCGACCGCGGGCGATGGCGGGGTTGCCGACAATATCGTGATCACCAGCTCCGGCCGCGTCACGCGGACGACGGTCGGCACGCCGGCCCTGACACTCGACAGCGATAACGACATCACCCAGGACGGCGTCGTCTCGGTAACCTCGGACGATGATGGCGCCGTTGGCGTCCACATCATCGGCGGCAATACCGGCAATTTCACCAGCACCGGCCAGATCGTCGTGACCAGCGAAACCGTCCCGACCGATGAAGATGACGACGGCGATGTTGACGGCCCCGGCGCAATCGGGAGCAACCGCGTCGCGGTCCTCGTTGATGGCGTCGCCGTTTTCACGGGCGACATCCTCTTTTCCAATACCAGCCAGATGATCGTGCGCGGCAATGATTCTGCCGGCATCCGCATCCTCACCGGCATTGATGGCTCAGTCGATTACAGCGGCCGCCTGACACTCGTGGGCGACCGTTCAACGGCGATCGACATCCAGGACAATATTTCCGGTGATCTGAATGTTGGTGGCTCGATTACCGCCAATGGCGCTGAGGCAGCCGGCGTCTCGGTCCTCGGCGATGTCGGCGGCGGCATAACGCTGCGCGGCAATATCAGCACGACGGGCTATCGTTTCCTGGCGCGTCCGAGTGAGACCTTCCTCGAACAGCTGGAACCTGACGACCTGTTGCAGGGCGGCAGCGCCCTCGTGCTCAGCGGCAATGTCGCCGGCGGTCTCTATGTCGGCGGCCCGACGGCGGACACGCCGTCGGAACCGACCTCAGGGCTTGCCACACGCGGCGACGCGCCAACCATGCACATCTTCGCGGGTGCCAGCGATATCGTCCTCGGCGAAGTCGTGATCCCGGCAATTGCGGACGATCCAGACACCGCGGATGTCGATGAGAGCCAGGCAGCCCAGCATCTTGGATACAGCTTTGTCATCCGCGGCCAGGTCACGGCCAGCGGCGATCTTGACGGCGTCGATGCGACAACCATCCGCGTCGAGGGCGGTGCAGGCACGACTGCAACGCTGACCGGCGGTTTGCTCAATCAGGGCATCATCAGCTCCTTCGCCTATGGCGAACCGGGCGAGGAAGCGGTGGCGACGACCGTCAGCTTCGGCGCTGGCGCGATCATTCCCCTCCTCACCAATCTGGAAGAGCTCCGTGCGACAGCCGTCGGCACCGGCGCGACGGCCCGCGTCGTGATGCTCGATGCCGGCGCCTATCTGCCCTCGCTGGTCAATGAAGACACGATTTTCGCCAATGGCGTCGAAGGCGCCAGCGCTGTGGCGATCCGGGATCTCTCCGGCAGCCTGACCTCCGTGGTCAATTCCGGCGTCATTTCTGCCCTCTATGGCGCGCCGACTTCAGCCGATGAAGTCGCCCATGAGACCGTCGCGCTCGACCTGTCGCACGCCACCACCGCCACCCTGGTGCGCCAGTATCGCCGCGATGGCGTCGATGAGGATGTCAGCCTGGCGATCTATGGCGATGTCCTGTTCGGCAGCGGCGATGACGTGCTCCAGGTTGAGTCTGGCCAGGTGACCGGCAATATCAGCTTCGGCGATGGCGCCGACCAGCTTGTCATCACAGGCGGCAGTATTGTCTCCGGCGTGCTGGACGATTCCGATGGCGACCTGGCAATCAGTGTCGATGATGCCAACCTGATCCTCGGTGCCACAACCGACACAGGCATCAGCGATGCACGGTTCGGCGACGGCGCGGTCCTGAGCTTCCAGATTGACCACACGCTCGACGTCGCCGCTTTCGTCAATGCGTCCGGTACGGTGACGTTCGAAACCGGTTCGCGGATCACCTCCGCCCTGACCAATCTGATTGGCGAAGGCGCGACCTATGTCGTTCTGACCGCCGACAGCCTCGTCATCGAGGAAGCCCTGGACGTGCTCCAGGACACCACAGCGCCCTATCTCTACGAAGCAGCGCTCAATTTCGATCCCAATGATTCCAATTCGCTCACGCTGACCTTGCAGCGCCGCACCGCTGAACAGCTTGGCATGAATGCCAATCAGGCCGGCGCCTATGAGGCGACCTATACGGTTTGGCAAAATGACACCGAACTCGGTGCGGCCATCGCATCACTGACGACGGAACGCGACTTCTTCCAGGCCTATGACCAGCTGCTGCCGGAATATGCGGCCAGCGCGATCCAGTTTGCCCTCGCAACCAATGACAGCGCTGTCGGCGCTCTTTCCAACCGGCTCGATGCCGTGCGTCGCAGCCCGGACGATACCGGTGGTTTGTGGGTGCAGGAGTTCGGCTATTATGCTGATCGTGCCGGCACCTCCTTCGGTCCCGGTTATCGCGGCCATGGTATCGGCCTGGCGGTCGGTTTCGACCAGCCCTTCGGCCCCTTCTATGCTGCGGGTGTCAATTTTGTCGGTTCGGCCAGCGAAATTTCCGAAGTCGACGGCTTTGATGATCCGATGTCCGCCGTCTCCGGCCAGATCGGCGCCTATGCCGGCTCGAAATTCGGTGAGACCACGCTGGATATCTATGGCGCGGTCGGGTTTGACAGTTTCGAGCATAATCGCCGCATCGTCATCGGCAGCTATTCGGCCTCGCCGACAGCCAGCTGGAGCGGTTACCACCTCGCCGCCTCGGCCCGTGTCGGACGCGATTTCAGCGCCGGAAATTATTATCTCCGGCCGTCGGCATCGATTGATTATCTCGGGCTCTACGAAGGTTCCTACACTGAAACCGGCGGCGGTTCCGGCGTCGACCTGGTCGTATCGGATCGCGAATCGAGCAGTTTCTCGGCCACGGCCCTGGTGACACTCGGTGCCCGCTATGCCGGCAGCGACAGCTGGTGGTCGCCGCATATCCAGGCGGGTTTCCGCAATGAATTCAGCGGCGGCGAAACCGAGACCGATGCCCATTTCGTCGATTATGACGAGACCTTCACCCTGCGCTCGCAGCAGATCCCCGGAACCGGCTTCATCTTCGGCTTCGGCATTGCAGCGGGGTCGGGCTATTCGGTCTTCTCCTTCGATTATGACGCCGACCTGCGCGAGGACTTCATTCGTCACACGGCCCGTCTCGTCATGCGGATGGTGTTCTAGGACCTCAGTCCACCGGCAAGACTCGATTAACCCTGGCAGGCCAGACTGCGCGGCATGAAACCTGCCGCCCTCTTCCTCTGCCTGGCTCTTGTCAGCCTGTCTGCCTGTACGACACCAACCCCGTCGCAGACGGCGGATGTCTGCCTGATCCTCGAGGATAATCGCGCCTGGTGGCGGGCAATCCAGCGCACCGAGCGCCGCTGGGGCGTGCCGCCCGGCGTGCAATTGGCCATCCTCAAGCGCGAATCCAGTTTCAACGCCCATGCCCGGCCGGCGCGCAATCGCCTGTTCGGGATTATTCCCGGGCGCCGCCCCTCCAGTGCCTATGGCTATGCCCAGGCGCTCGACGGGACCTGGGACTGGTATCGCGAAGATACGGGCCGTGGCGGCGCCAATCGCAATAATTTCGGTGACGCCGTCGATTTCGTCGGCTGGTACGCCTCCAAGAGCCGGCAATTGTCGGGCATCGCTTCAGACAATGCGCGCGATCTCTACCTGTCCTATCATGAGGGCCATGGCGGTTTTAATCGCGGCTCGTATCGCTCCAAGGGCTGGCTGGTGAATGTCGCGGCCGACGTTGCCCGCGACGCGCAGCGCTATCAAACGCAGATCAATGGCTGTGAGCGGCGGCTTTCCCACCGTTTTTGGCTGTTTTGAATCTCCCCTAGTCGCTCCGACTCGGGCATGTTGACCCGATGTCATCACCAAGCTCGCAATCCGACCTGTTTTCCGCCTCGCCTGCGCCCATCCCTGATGCGACGCCGCCGGCAGGCTATTCCGCGGCCCAGATCGAGGTCCTCGAGGGCCTGGAAGCCGTGCGCCGCCGCCCCGGCATGTATATTGGCGGCACGGATGAGCGCGCCTACCACCATCTCTTCGCCGAAATCCTCGACAATTCGATGGATGAGGCCGTGGCCGGCTGGGCCGACCGGATCGAGGTCTCGCTCGATGAGGACGGTTATATCACCGTCACCGATAATGGCCGCGGCATCCCGGTCGATCCGCATCCGAAATTCCCCGACAAGTCGGCGCTGGAAGTCGTGCTGACCATCCTGCATGCCGGCGGCAAGTTCTCCGACAAGGCGTACAAGACCTCCGGCGGACTGCATGGCGTCGGCATCTCCGTCGTCAATGCGCTCTCCTCGGTGCTTGAGGTCGAAGTCGCGCGCGAAAAAGTGCTGTGGTCGCAGAATTATTCGCGCGGCCTGCCGCAGGGACCGATCGTGCGCGTCGGCGCGACCGCCAATCGCCGCGGCACCCGCATCCGCTTTTTGCCCGATACCGAAATTTTCGGCGACAAGATGAAGGTCAGCCCGGCGCGCGTCTATGCGATGACGCGTTCGAAGGCCTTCCTGCGCCGCGGCGTCAAAATCCTGTGGCGCTGCCCTGAATCCATGGTCGAGGGCACGGACATCCCGTCCGAGACCGTGTTGTGCTTCCCCGGCGGCCTCGCCGACCGGCTCTCGGAAATGACCGGCAAATCCGCCCTGGTCACGACCGAAGCCTTCAGCGGCAAGGTCGAGCGCCCCGATGATGGTGGCGGCGTCGAATGGGCAATGGCCTGGTCGAGCAATGGTTTCGGCAGCGAGGCCGACGGGTTTTGCCAGACATTCTGTAACACCGTGCCGACGCCCCAGGGCGGCACGCATGAACAGGGTTTCCGCGCCGCGATCACCAAGGGTCTGCGCGCCTATGCCGATCACAGCCACGCCAAGAAAGCGGCCCTGATCACACCCGATGACGTGCTCGGCGGTGCCGGATCGCTGGTCTCGGTCTTTATCGGCGAACCGGAATTCCAGGGCCAGACCAAGGAACGCCTCGCCTCGCCGGAAGCGGCCAAACTGGTTGAAATGGCCGTGCGCGACCAGTTCGATCACTGGCTGGCCGGCTCGCCGAAGGAAGCCACCAAACTCGTCGAATGGGCGATCGAGCGCGCCGAGGACCGGCTGCGCCGGCGCAAGGAAAAAACCGTCAAACGCCAGTCCGCCTCGCGCCGCCTGCGCCTGCCCGGCAAGCTGGCCGATTGCTCGCGCGCCGATGCCGATGGCACCGAGCTTTTCCTGGTCGAGGGTGATTCCGCCGGCGGTTCGGCCAAACAGGCGCGCAATCGCAAGACCCAAGCCATCCTGCCCCTGCGCGGCAAGATCATCAATGTCGTCTCCTCGGCCAGCGACAAGGTCGCGGCCAACCAGGAGATCAGCGATCTGCAACTGGCGCTTGGTTGCCAGACCGGCTCCAAGTTCAAGCTCGAGGAATTGCGCTATCAACGCATCGTCATCATGACCGATGCCGATGTCGACGGCGCCCATATCGCTGCCCTTTTGATCACATTCTTCTTCACCTCCATGCCCGAGCTGATCCATGCCGGCCGCCTCTATCTCGCCCAGCCGCCGCTCTTCCGCCTGACCCAGGGCAGCCACACCCTCTATGCCCGCGATGAAATCCATCGTGACCAGCTCCTGCGCGACGAGTTCAAGGGCTCGGCCAAGGTCGATATCGGCCGCTTCAAGGGCCTCGGCGAAATGACCCCGGCGCAGCTGAAAACCACCACCATGGATCCCGGCGTGCGCACCCTGGCCCGCGTCACCATCCCCGAGGGCGGTTTGCCGACGGTCGAGGCGCTGGTGGAAACCCTGATGGGCAAGAAGCCGGAATTGCGCTTCGCCTATATCCAGGAACATGCCCCGGAAATCAGCACGCTGGACATCTAGGCACACCGAAATCTCCACGCCGCGAGCGGCTGGAGGTTTGAGTGGTTCCCATCGAGATGGGAGGGTGCGGGACGCCGGCGAATGCCGGTAACCGGTAATGTTAGTAGCGTGACATTCGTGACGTCCCGCACGTGCAGTTTTCCCGTGGCGTCTCCACCGCCGTTTCCAATCCAGAAAGGTACTCAGGTCGGTCGTTTAGTGCCGTCAGACCTTAATGGACGCCCTGCCAGTGCTCAGGTTGTCACCCCTTCGCCCGGACAGGCTGCACGCTCCCGTTCGCCGCGACTGACTGAGCTCGTGCCTCCCGTGCGACCGGAACGGGCGGATTATGCGCGCAGGTTGAGGGGGTGGGGATAAGTTTGACGATTTATCGTCATCCCGACGAAGGTCGGGACCTCGATATCGCAGGCTCCGACCCTGTCACGTCACGGTCCCGGCGTACGCCGGGATGATGTGGGA
>NZ_FNHG01000028.1 GCF_900103475.1 Maricaulis salignorans | reverse complement strand
CCGCTGGCTTCCGCCAGAATCATCGTGATCGCTGCCGTCAGCGTCGTCTTGCCGTGATCAACGTGACCAATGGTCCCGATGTTCGCGTGCGGCTTAGTGCGCTGAAACTTTTCCTTCGCCATGGTCTAGCTCCGAAATCTCTCGTTCGTTTTCAATAGGTATTGAAGAGCGGCCTTAGGCCGACTTCGCGATAACTTCTTGTTCGACCGCTTTAGGCACGGCCTCGTAGTGGTCGAACTGCATGGTAAACTGGGCACGTCCCTGTGTCGCAGAGCGCAGATTGCTCACATAGCCAAACATGTTGGCCAGCGGCACCATTGCGTTCACGACCGTGGCATTGCCCCGCATCTCTTGGCCGGCAATCTGGCCGCGACGCGAATTCAAATCACCGATCACGCCGCCGGTGTATTCGTCCGGCGTCACGACTTCAACCTTCATGATCGGCTCGAGCAGCTTCGGTGCGCAGTGCTGCTTGGCTTCGCGGAAGGCGGCACGGGCCGCGATCTCGAATGCAAGCACGCTGGAGTCGACGTCGTGGAAGGCGCCATCAACCAGATTGGCGTGGACATCGATCACCGGGAAGCCGGCAATCAGACCGTTATCCATCACGGACTTCAGACCCTTTTCGACACCCGGGATATACTCCCGCGGAACCGAACCACCAACGATCTTGGATTCGAACACGAAACCGGAACCTGGCTCACCCGGCGTGAACTCGATCTTCACACGGGCAAACTGACCCGAACCGCCGGACTGCTTCTTGTGGGTGTAATCAACGAGACCGGCCTTGCCGAGCGCTTCGCGGTAAGCCACCTGCGGCGCGCCGATATTGGCCTCAACCTTGTACTCGCGACGCATCCGGTCAACCAGGATGTCGAGGTGAAGCTCGCCCATACCGGCAATGATGGTCTGACCGGAATCCAGGTCAGTCTTCATGCGGAAGGATGGGTCCTCGGCAGCCAGACGCTGAAGTGCGACACCAAGCTTTTCCTGGTCGGCCTTCGACTTTGGCTCGATCGCCAGCTCGATAACCGGCTCAGGGAAGACCATGCGCTCGAGGATAACCGGGCTGGCGGGATCGCAAAGCGTATCGCCAGTGGTCGTGTCCTTGAGGCCCGCGATAGCGACGATGTCGCCCGCGAAACATTCCTTGATGTCTTCACGCGAATTGGAGTGCATCTGAAGCATGCGGCCGATGCGCTCTTTCTTTTCCTTGACCGTATTGAGCACGGTCGTCCCCGTTTCCAGGTGACCGGAATACAGGCGGCAGAAAGTCAGCGAGCCGACAAAAGGGTCATTCATGATCTTGAAGGCGAGCAGGGCCATCGGCTCGGAGTCCAGCGGACGACGAACGATTTCCTTCTCGGTCTTCAGATCAATGCCGCGGATCGCCGGGATATCCAGCGGGCACGGCAGATAATCGACAACTGCATCAAGCAGGGGCTGAACGCCCTTATTCTTGAACGCGGTGCCGCAAAGAACAGGGTGGAAGGCGAGCGAAATCGTACCCTTGCGGATCAGCGCCTTCATCGTTTCGATGGAGGGCTCTTCGCCTTCGAGATAAGCTTCCATGGCCGCCTCATCGAGATCGACAATGGTCTCGATCATCTTGATGCGCCAGGCCTGGGCCTTCTCAACCATGTCGGCCGGAATTTCTTCCTCCTGGTAAGCAGCCCCGAGGCCCTCATTTTCCCAGACGATCGCCTTCATGGTCAGCAGGTCGATCACGCCGCGGAATTCCGTCTCGGCGCCGATTGGCAGCTGAACCGCCAGCGGCACGCAAGCCAGACGCTCTTCGATCATCTCGATCGAGCGATAGAAATCCGCACCCAGCTTGTCCATCTTGTTGACGAAGAACATGCGAGGCACTTTGTATTTGTCAGCCTGACGCCAGACAGTCTCGGTCTGCGGCTCGACACCGGCATTGGCATCCAGCAGCGCGACCGCACCATCGAGCACGCGCAGGGAACGCTCGACTTCAATCGTGAAGTCGACGTGACCTGGCGTATCGATGATGTTCAGACGCTTGCCGGCCCAGAAACAGGTCGTTGCAGCAGAGGTGATCGTGATGCCACGCTCCTGCTCCTGCTCCATCCAGTCCATCGTGGCAGCCCCATCATGGACTTCCCCGAGCTTGTGGGATTTGCCGGTATAATAAAGGACCCGCTCAGTCGTTGTCGTCTTCCCGGCATCAATGTGAGCCATGATGCCGAAATTGCGGTAGTCCTCGATCGAATATTCGCGGGCCATTTCTGGAGTCCTTGGGTCAGGTCGGTATGTGCCGGATTACCAGCGGTAGTGCGAGAATGCGCGGTTGGCTTCCGCCATCCGGTGCGTGTCTTCACGCTTCTTGACGGCAGTTCCGCGATTGGCGGACGCATCCATCATTTCAGCAGCCAGACGCTCACGCATCGTATTTTCATTGCGTCCGCGCGCCGCAGTCGTCAGCCAACGAATGGCCAACGCCTTCTTGCGCTCCTGACGCACTTCAACCGGGACCTGATAGGTCGCGCCACCAACACGGCGGGAGCGAACCTCAACTTCCGGCGCAACATTCTCAAGGGCTTCATGGAAGACCTTGATTGGCTCGCGCTTCAGCTTTCCCTCGACAATTTCGAGAGCGCCGTAGACGATCCGCTCGGCGACGGATTTTTTGCCGTCGAGCATGATGTAGTTCATAAATTTCGTGAGATCACGATCCCCGAATTTCGGGTCCGGATTGATTTCACGTTTTTCTGCGCGGTGACGACGAGACATGGGCGCCTCTCCTACTTAGGACGCTTGGCGCCGTACTTGGAACGGCGTTGCTTGCGATCCTTGACGCCCTGGGTATCCAGAACGCCGCGAAGTATGTGATAGCGAACGCCGGGAAGATCCTTGACGCGACCGCCGCGAATGAGGACCACCGAGTGTTCCTGAAGATTATGCCCCTCGCCCGGGATATAGCTCACAACTTCATGACCATTGGTCAAACGCACCTTCGCGACCTTCCGCAAAGCCGAGTTCGGCTTCTTTGGGGTCGTCGTATAGACACGCGTGCAAACACCGCGACGCTGAGGGCAAGCCTGAAGAGCCGGCACCTTATTGCGCTTGGGCTTGTCCTTCCGCGGCTTGCGTATGAGCTGGTTGATTGTGGGCATCCCGCTCGTTTCCGTTTCTGATCTCAAGAAGCACGTCCCGCAATTCCCGAGGGCCTTGCCGGACGCAAACAAAGACCCCGACGTCCGGGCTAAAGCCCGCACGGCGGCGTCAGGGGTTTTACGTTACCGTGGATGACGTCTAACCGCGTGGGTTACAGCTCATCCTCAAAACGAGGCCGGAAACTACGCACGCGACTCGGATACGTCAAGCGCTGGTTCACACTTTTTGTGAACGCCGTACGGTAAACCGGCGGTAACAAAAAAGGGCCGCCGAAATATCGGCGGCCCTTTCCGTATTCAAAAGGTCAGAAAACCTAGCCTGGGTTGGTCTCTGCGCCTGACGCAGCGGCCGTTTCAGCCGCAGCGGCTTCAGCGATTTCGCTGGGCAGGCCTTCGGATTCAACAGCAGTCTGGCGTTCGGCAAGCATGACATCATCACGCTCATCAGCGACCCGCTGATACAGGCGCATCATGGCACCGGTACCGGCCGGAATCAGACGCCCGACAATGACGTTCTCCTTCAGGCCTTCCAGGGTGTCTTCCTTGCCCTGTACAGCCGCCTCGGTGAGCACCCGGGTGGTTTCCTGGAAGGAGGCCGCCGAGATGAAGGAACGCGTCTGGAGAGACGCCTTGGTAATGCCCAGCAGAACCGGGTCGCCGATCGCAATACGCTTGCCTTCGGCCTCGAGACGTTCGTTGTTCTCGATGAACTCGATCTTGTCGACCTGCTCGGCCGCCAGATAGGTGCTTTCGCCAGGATCCTTGACTTCGATCTTCTGCAGCATCTGCCGGACAATGACCTCGATATGCTTGTCATTAATCGGCACGCCCTGCAGGCGATAGACTTCCTGGATCTCGTCGATCAGATATTCGGCCAGGGCGGAGACGCCCAGAATGGCGAGAATATCGTGCGGCGCCGGGTGACCGTCGAGCAGGTATTCGCCCTTCTGGATGAAGTCGTTTTCCTGGACCGTGAGGTGTTTGCCCTTCGGCACCAGGTATTCGACCTTCTCCTGATCATCGCCTTCAGGAACGATGGCGATGCGGCGCTTGTTCTTGTAGTCGCGGCCGAATTCGACGCGGCCACTGATTTCCGCGATGACCGCGTGATCCTTCGGACGGCGGGCTTCGAACAGCTCGGCAACCCGTGGCAGACCACCGGTAATGTCGCGCGTCTTGGCACCTTCGGTCGGGATACGGGCGACGATGTCACCCGGGCGAACCGTATCGCCGGAATTGACCGAGAGAATGGCACCAACGGCGAGCATATAGCTGGCCATCGAACCGGTTGGCAGCTGGATCGGCTCGCCGCTCTCGTCCTGGATGACGATGGCAGGCTGAAGCGCATTGGCCTTGGCACTGCCGCGCCAGTCGATGATCACCTTCGAGGCGATACCGGTGGCTTCGTCGGTTTCTTCCTTGACCGAAACACCTTCGGCAATGTCGACCAGGCGAACCGTACCGCCGACTTCCGAAACGATCGGTGCGGTATACGGATCCCACTCGGCAAGACGCTGGCCACGATCGGCCTTGTCGCCTTCCTTGACCTTCAGCTTGGTGCCGTAGGTCAGCTTGTAGGATTCGCGTTCCTTGCCTTCGGTATCGGCAATCGCGACCTGCATGTTGCGGCTCATGACGATCAGATCGCCTTCCGCATTGGCCACGATAGCCGGGTTCTTGAAGATGACCTTGCCCGGGTGGGTGGCTTCGATGAAGGACTGCTCGGACACCTGGGCGGTGCCACCAATGTGGAAGGTCCGCATGGTCAGCTGGGTACCCGGCTCACCAATCGACTGGGCCGCGATGACGCCGACGGCCTCACCGATATTGACGCGTGTACCGCGCGCCAGGTCACGGCCGTAACAGGTGGCACAGACACCGATGCGGGTTTCACAGGTCAGCGGCGAACGGGCGAACACGCTCTGGACGCCGGCCGTATCGATTTCCACCGCGAGGTCTTCGTCGACATAGCTGTCGGCCGGGCAGATGGTCTCGCCGGTCACCGGATGAATGATCGCCTCGGCCGTGGTGCGGCCCAGAATGCGCTGCTCGAGCGAAACGACGATATCACCGCCATCGACCACGGCATCGATCTGGAAGCCCTGCGATGTGCCGCAATCCTCTTCCGTAACGATACAATCCTGGGCGACGTCGACCAGACGGCGGGTCAGGTAACCCGAGTTCGCCGTCTTCAGTGCGGTATCAGCCAGACCCTTACGGGCACCGTGGGTGGAGTTGAAGTATTCAAGGACGGTCAGTCCTTCCTTGAAGTTCGAGATGATCGGCGTCTCGATGATTTCACCCGACGGTTTGGCCATCAGACCACGCATACCGGCGAGCTGCTTCATCTGGTTCTTCGAACCACGCGCACCGGAGTGGGCCATCATATAGACCGAATTGACTTCCGAGGTCCGGCCGTCTTCCCCGACATAGGTCTTGGAGATTTCGTCCATCATCGCGTCAGCCACGGCGTCCGTACACTTGGCCCAGGCATCGACGACCTTGTTGTACTTCTCACCCTTGGTGATGAGACCGTCGACATATTGCTGCTCGTAGTCGGAAACCAGCTTGCGGGTATTGCCAACCAGCACAGCCTTGGCATCGGGAACGAGCATGTCGTCCTTGCCGAAGGAAATGCCGGCGCGCGCCGCTTCCTTGAAGCCGAGCGCCATGATCTGGTCGCAGAAGATGACCGTCGCCTTCTGGCCGCAGTGGCGATAGACGTGGTCGATCAGCGCGCCGATCGCCTTCTTGGTGAGGATCTCACCGAGCAGGTCAGGCTGCATTTTCTCGTGCTTGGGCAGAAGGTCGATGACCATTTTGCGGCCCGGCGTGGTTTCAATCACGCGGGTCACTTCATTGCCATCGGCATCAATACCTTCCCAGCGCGCCTTGATCTTGGAGTGCAGGGTCACATAGCCGGCGTCGAGCGCCGCTTCCATTTCGGCGCGGGTCGCGAAGGCCATGCCCTCACCCGGCTCGGCATCATTGGCGATCGACAGATAGTACAGACCCAGGACGATATCCTGAGACGGCACGATGATCGGCTTGCCATTGGCGGGCGAGAGGATGTTGTTGGTCGACATCATCAGCGTGCGCGCTTCAAGCTGGGCTTCCAGCGAGAGCGGCACGTGAACCGCCATCTGGTCACCGTCGAAGTCGGCGTTGAAGGCGGCGCAGACCAGCGGGTGAAGCTGGATCGCCTTGCCCTCGATCAGTTTCGGTTCAAACGCCTGGATGCCAAGACGGTGCAGCGTTGGTGCACGGTTGAGCATGACCGGGTGTTCGCGAATGACCTCGTCGAGCACGTCCCAGACTTCAGGCCGTTCTTTCTCGACCAGTTTCTTGGATTGCTTGACCGTACCGGACAGACCCTTGGCGTCGAGACGCGCATAAATGAAGGGCTTGAACAGCTCGAGCGCCATCTTCTTGGGCAGACCGCACTGATGGAGTTTCAGATCCGGACCAACCACGATGACCGAACGGCCGGAATAGTCGACGCGCTTGCCGAGCAGATTCTGGCGGAAACGGCCCTGCTTGCCCTTGAGCATGTCGGACAGCGATTTCAGCGGGCGCTTGTTGGCACCCGTGATGACGCGGCCGCGACGGCCATTGTCGAACAGGGCGTCGACGGATTCCTGCAGCATCCGCTTTTCATTACGGATGATGATGTCCGGCGCGCGCAGCTCGATGAGGCGCTTCAGGCGGTTATTCCGGTTGATAACCCGGCGATAGAGATCGTTCAGATCGGAGGTCGCGAAACGACCGCCATCCAGGGGAACCAGCGGACGCAGCTCAGGCGGAATGACCGGGATCACGGTCATGATCATCCACTCGGGACGATTGCCGGAGGTCATGAAGTTTTCCATCAGCTTGAGGCGTTTGGCGTACTTCTTGAGCTTCAGCTCCGAACCGGTTTCCTTCATGTCGACGCGAACTTTTTCGCATTCGGCAGCCAGGTCCATATTGATCAGGATTTCGCGCACGGCTTCAGCGCCGATACCGGCGGTGAAGGCATCTTCGCCATACTCGTCCTGGGCTTCCATATATTCTTCTTCGGAAAGAAGCTGGAAGGGCTGGAGCGGCGTCAGACCGGGCTCGATGACCACGTAATTCTCGAAGTAGAGAACCCGCTCGACATCCTTCAGGGCCATGTCGAGGATCATCGAGATCCGCGATGGCAGGGATTTCAGGAACCAGATATGGGCGACGGGTGCAGCCAGCTCGATATGGCCCATACGCTCGCGCCGGACGCGGGCCAGGGTCACTTCAACGCCGCACTTCTCGCAGACGATACCTTTGTACTTGATGCGCTTATACTTGCCGCACAGGCATTCATAATCCTTCACGGGCCCAAAGATGCGGGCGCAGAACAGACCGTCGCGCTCCGGCTTGAAGGTCCGGTAATTGATGGTTTCCGGCTTTTTGACTTCGCCGAACGACCAGGAGTGAATTTTCTCCGGGCTGGCAAGGGCAATCCGGATCCGGTCGAAGGCTGGGCCTTCGGCTGCCGGATTAAAGATGTTCATGACATCATGGTTCATGTCGGCGTCTCCCAAAAGGGTAAACGGGACGGGCCCAGAGCCCGCCCCGCGTATAGATTGCAGCCTTAGCCGTTCTTCAGTTCGACGTTGAGGCCGAGCGAACGCATTTCCTTGACCAGCACGTTGAAGCTTTCCGGAATGCCGGCTTCGAAAGTGTCGTCGCCGCGGACAATGGCTTCATAGACCTTGGTCCGGCCTGCCACGTCATCCGACTTCACCGTCAGCATTTCCTGCAGCGTATAGGCTGCGCCGTAAGCTTCCAGTGCCCACACTTCCATCTCGCCGAAGCGCTGGCCGCCGAACTGTGCCTTGCCGCCCAGCGGCTGCTGGGTCACGAGGCTGTACGGCCCGATGGAACGGGCATGGATCTTGTCGTCCACCAGGTGGTGCAGTTTGAGCAGGTGCTTGACACCGACCGTAACCTTGCGGCGGAACTGCTCACCGGTGCGGCCATCATGCAACGTCACCTGCCCGGACGGGTCGAGACCCGCCTTGACCAGCATTTCCGTCACATCGGCTTCGCGGGCACCGTCAAAGACCGGCGTTGCGAAAGGAACGCCCAGCTTGAGGTTCTGGCTCAGCTCGGCAATGCCCTCATCGGTCTCCGGCATGTCACTGTCTTCGCCATAGACACGCTTGAGCTCGACCTTGAGCGCTTCGATCTTGCCGTCGCGCTTGTAGGCCTCATAGGCTTCGCCGATCTGGGCGCCCAGACCACGGCTGGCCCAGCCAAGGTGGGTTTCCAGGATCTGACCGACATTCATCCGGCTTGGAACGCCGAGCGGGTTCAGCACGATGTCGACGGCTTCACCATTCTCAAGGAAGGGCATGTCCTCGATCGGATTGATCTTGGAGATAACACCCTTATTGCCGTGACGGCCGGCCATCTTGTCGCCGGGCTGAAGCTTGCGCTTCACAGCCACGAAGACCTTGACCATTTTCATCACGCCTGGCGGCATTTCATCGCCGCGCTGGAGCTTGTCGACCTTGTCCTCGAAACGACGGTCCAAACGGGCCCGGCTGTCGTCGAACTGCTTTTGCAGCGCTTCGACTTCGGCCATCGCCTTTTCGTCATCGAGACCGATACGCCACCACTGGGAGCGCGGGGTCTCGTCGAGGGATTCCTGGGTCACCTTGCCCTTGGGGAAGCCGCGCGGTCCGGAGACCGAGGTCTTGCCCAGCAGGACTTCACCGAAGCGCTGGTAGATATTGCGCTCGAGGATGGTGAGCTCGTCATCGCGGTCAGTGCCGAGACGTTCGATCTCTTCACGCTCGATCGAGATCGCGCGCTCATCCTTGTCGACGCCGTGACGGTTGAACACCCGCACTTCCACCACGGTGCCGGTGGCACCCGATGGCATGCGCAGGGATGTATCCCGAACGTCGGACGCCTTTTCACCGAAGATCGCGCGCAGAAGCTTTTCTTCCGGCGTCATCGGGCTTTCGCCCTTCGGGGTCACCTTGCCGACGAGGATGTCGCCAGCGGCCACTTCGGCACCAACGGCAACAATACCGGCTTCGTCGAGATTGCGCAGGGCTTCCTCGCCGACATTGGGAATGTCACGCGTAATTTCTTCCGGCCCGAGCTTGGTATCGCGGGCTGCGACCTCAAACTCTTCGAGGTGGATCGAGGTGAAGACGTCGTCGCGCACGATGCGCTCGGAGATCAGGATCGAATCCTCGAAGTTGTAGCCATTCCACGGCATGAAGGCGACGACCACATTGCGGCCGAGCGCCAGCTCACCGAGATCCGTCGACGGACCGTCGGCGATGATATCGCCGGTGATCACTTCATCGCCCACACGCACGATCGGGCGCTGGTTGATACAGGTCGACTGATTGGACCGCTGGAACTTGGACAGGCGATAGATGTCGACGCCGGACTTGGCGGCATCGAGATCTTCGGTTGCCCGGATCACGATACGTGTCGCATCGACCTGCTCGACCACACCGGTCCGGCGCGCCGCAACGGCAGCCCCGGAGTCGCGGGCCACGACAGCTTCCATGCCGGTACCGACCAGCGGGGCTTCCGCCTTCACCAGTGGCACGGCCTGACGCTGCATGTTCGATCCCATCAGGGCGCGGTTGGCGTCATCGTTTTCGAGGAAGGGAATCAGCGCCGCAGCGACCGAAACAACCTGTTTCGGCGAGACGTCGATATAATTCACTTCATCGCGTGGAACCAGGGTCACATCGCCGGCAACACGGCAGTTGACGAACTCATTGTCGAGTTCACCGGTCTCGGTGACGTGGGCATTGGCCTGGGCAATCGCGTAGCGGGATTCCTGCATCGCCGAGAGATAATCGACCTGGTCGAGCAATTTGCCATTCTCGACGCGGCGATACGGGCTCTCGATGAAGCCGTATTTATTGACGCGTGCGAAAGTCGACAGCGAGTTGATCAGGCCGATATTCGGACCTTCAGGCGTTTCAATCGGGCAGATCCGGCCGTAATGGGTCGGGTGCACGTCGCGGACTTCGAAGCCGGCACGTTCACGCGTCAGACCACCAGGCCCAAGCGCCGAGAGACGACGCTTGTGCGTGACTTCGGAGAGCGGGTTGGTCTGGTCCATGAACTGCGACAGCTGCGAGGAGCCGAAGAATTCACGCACCGCGGCGGCTGCCGGTTTGGCATTGACGAGATCGTGCGGCATGACGGTCTCGATATCGACCGAAGACATGCGTTCCTTGATCGCGCGCTCCATGCGGAGCAGGCCGATGCGGTACTGGTTTTCCATCAGCTCGCCGACCGAACGCACCCGGCGATTGCCGAGATTGTCGATATCGTCGATTTCGCCGCGGCCATCACGCAGACCCACGAGGGTCTTGAGGACGGCCAGGATGTCTTCCTTGCGCAGGGTGCGCATATCGTCCGGCGCATCGAGATCGAGGCGCATATTCATTTTGACCCGGCCAACGGCGGAGAGGTCATAGCGCTCGGAATCGAAGAACAGGCCCTGGAACATGGCTTCGGCGGTGTCGGCCGTCGGCGGCTCACCGGGACGCATGACGCGGTAGATATCGACCAGCGCCTGCTCACGGCTGTCATTCTTGTCGGCAGCCAGCGTTGTGCGCATGTAGGGACCGATGCCCGTCGCGGGATCGATGTCGAGGATGTTGAGCGCCTTGACGCCGGTCGTCTTGAGGATTTCCAGCACTTCTTCGGTCAGCTCGTCACCGGCTTCGACGAAGATCTCACCGGTATCCGTATTGACCATGTCCTCGGCAATATAGCTGCCCAGGATATCGGCATCGGAGACCAGGAGGAGCTCAAGCCCCTCTTCGGCCAGCTTGTTGGCTGCCCGTGCGGAGATTTTCTTGCCGGCTTCGGCAATGACATCGCCGGTCTTGGCGTCGACGAGATCGCGCGCCGGCTTGGTGCCGCGCCAGCGTTCTTTCACGTAAGGGACAGTCCAGCCCTTCTTCGTGCTCTTGTAGCTGATGGTCTGGTAGAAGGTGGAGAGGATCTCCTCCTTGTCCATACCCAGCGCGTAGAGCAGCGTCGTCGCCGGCAGTTTGCGGCGGCGATCAAGGCGCATATGGACCACGTCCTTGGCATCGAATTCGAAATCGAGCCAGGAGCCACGGTAAGGAATGATACGGGCGGCAAACAGGAATTTGCCGGAGGCATGGGTCTTGCCACGGTCATGATCGAAGAAGACGCCCGGCGAACGGTGCATCTGGGAGACGATCACGCGCTCGGTGCCGTTGACGATAAACGTGCCCTTGTCGGTCATGAGCGGAATATCGCCCATATAGACATCCTGTTCCTTGATGTCCTTGACCGAACGGGCGCCGGTTTCTTCGTCCACATCAAACACGATGAGGCGCATCTTGACCTTCAGCGGTGCGGCATAGGTCATGTCGCGCTGCTGGCATTCTTCAGTATCGAACTTCGGCGTTTCGAATTCGTAGGACACGAAATCGAGCACGGCGCGATCGGCAAAATCCTTGACCGGGAAGACCGATTTGAAAACGGTCTGCAAGCCGGTGTCAGGCCGTTCGCTGGCCCGTACATCCTTCATCAGAAACTGCTCGTAAGAGCTTTTCTGAACTTCGATCAGATTCGGCATCGCAACAGTTTCCGGAATACGACCGAATGATTTGCGAATCCGCTTCTTGCCGGTGAACGATAGACCCATGTCGGCTCCCTTCGCAGACAGCACTGCGCATCTGATGCGGGAAAAATTCCCGCGCTGCGTCGTTCCAAGGCCCCGACTGACGTCGAAACCGATCATGCGCCTCCCCTGGAACGGCAGTAGGGGAACGCCAATTCTCAAAGACGGGCTAACGGACGCGCAGGTTTACCCCACGCGCCCGAGAGCACCATACCCTGTCACGCGTGAGCGTGATTATTTAAGCTCGACGGTCGCGCCGGCAGCTTCAAGCTTCGTCTTGATTTCGTCAGCTTCAGCTTTGCTGGCGCCTTCCTTGACGGCTTTCGGTGCGGCTTCAACGAGGTCCTTGGCTTCTTTCAGGCCGAGACCCGTGATACCGCGGACTTCCTTGATGACGTTGATCTTCTTGTCGCCAGCCGAAACCAGCATGACGTCGAATTCGGTCTGCTCTTCAGCAGCCTCGGCAGCACCGCCAGCGGCAGGGCCGGCAGCGACGGCAACAGCAGCAGCCTTGATGCCTTTTTCTTCGAGAAGATCGTTGAGTTCCTTGGCTTCCAGAATGGTCAGGGCCAAAAGTTCGTCACAGAGTTTAGCTACATCAGCCATTTGTTCAATTCCTTGTAAAACGTTGGTTTGTCGGTTCGAATGCGGAGAATGACGTTATGCGGCGGCTTGCTCGCGAATCGCCTCGACGGCGCCCGCAAGACCTTGCCCCGGCGACATGAGCCGCTGGGCCACCTGAGAGGCTTGACCCGTAAGACGGGCGGCAATGGTACCGATGAGTTCTTCGCGCGACGGCATTTTGGAGAGTGCGGTGATGCCAGCGGCATCGAACACATTCTCTTCCATGAACCCGCCGAGAATGAGGAATTTCTCATTGGTCTTGGCGTAATCGACCACAACCTTCGGCGCCGAAACAAAGTCTTCCGAGTAAGCGATCGCGACCGGACCTGTAAACAGATCGGCAGCGCCCTCACCGGGCTGGCCTTGCAGGGCGATTTTGGCGAGGCGGTTACGCACCACCTTGAACGTGCCACCAACTTCAAGAAGTTTGATGCGCAAGTTCGTCATTTCCGCAACGGTCATACCCGAATACTGGGCCATGACCACGGATCCGCTACCGGCGAAGATGCTCTTCAGCTCTTCAACGGATGCTTCTTTTTGCGTGCGATCCATATGCGGACTCCCTAGTCTGAGTCCCCCACCATGGGAGACCCGTTGAAAACGCCCCGACACGATCCACTCCCCTCACGGGCACGGCTCATATCGCGGCGCATTCCTGTCCCAGGGCTCGAACCGACGGCCTTGAACAAGGCCGAAGGGATCTCGCTCTGTCTCACACAAGGCCTGGATTGGATTAAGGCTCGACGCGAACGCCGCACCCCTTGTGATCTCGGACAGGTGGGCCGGTTCATGCACAACACGCATGATACAGACCCGAACGGTCCGACCGGCTACAGCCTGTCGGACCGAAATTCAATACTCTTAAGCTGAAGCAGCATCACTGGAGTCGATCTTGAGGCCGGGCCCCATCGTCGAACTGATACCGATACGCTTGACATAGGTCCCTTTGGCACCGGCCGGCTTCGCCTTCATGACCGCGTCCACGAGGGCGCGAACATTTTCAGACAGCGCCGCTTCGGTAAAGCTCGCCTTGCCAACACCGGCGTGAACGATCCCGGCCTTCTCGGCACGGAATTCGACAGCGCCGCCCTTGGAGGCTTCAATCGCCTTGGTGACGTCCATGGTGACCGTACCAACCTTCGGGTTCGGCATCATGCCGCGAGGGCCGAGCACCTTACCGAGACGGCCGACGATCGGCATCATGTCGGGGGTCGCGATGACCTTGTCGAAATTGATATTGCCGGCCAGGATCTGTTCCATCAGGTCCTCGGCACCAACGACATCGGCACCCGCCTTGGTCGCTTCATCGGCCTTGGGGCCGCGAGCAAAAACGGCGACGCGGACGGTGCGCCCGGTACCGTGTGGCAGATGACAGACGCCGCGGACCATCTGGTCGGCGTGGCGCGGATCAACACCGAGATTGATCGCCACTTCGACGGTTTCGTCGAATTTGGCTTTCGCATTGGCCTTGACGAGCTTGACAGCGGCGTCGACCGAATAGGCGTCTTCGCGCGAAATACCTTCACGCGCAGCAGCCAAACGTTTTCCCAGTTTCGCCATCGTTCTACTCCGTAACCTGCAGACCCATGGAACGGGCAGAACCGGCGATGATCTTGGTCGCCTGGTCGAGGTCGTTCGCGTTGAGGTCTTTCATTTTCTGTTCGGCAATGTCACGGCACTGGGACATTGAAACGGTACCGCCGGAGGTCAGGCCAGGCGTTGTGCTGCCCTTGGTGACCTTCGCAGCCTTCTTCAGGAAGAAGCTGGCTGGTGGCGATTTGGTGACGAAAGTGAAGGACTTGTCGGAAAAGACGGTGATGATCGTCGGGATTGGCATCCCTTTTTCCATCTCCTGGGTCTTCGCATTGAAGGCCTTACAGAATTCCATGATATTGACGCCGCGCTGACCCAGCGCCGGCCCGATGGGCGGCGATGGATTGGCTGCTGCCGCAGGCACTTGCAGCTTGATATAGCCGGTGATCTTCTTGGCCATGTTCCCACTCCTTTAAAAGGCGCCACTGGCGCCCTGTGGTTTCGCGGTACGGCCCGGCATGGTCTTGCCGCCGGCACCTCCCGCAATCTTACGGATCAGCCGATTTTCGCGACTTGCCCGTATTCGAGTTCGACCGGCGTTGCCCGGCCGAAAATATTGATCGCCACCTTGAGGCGGGCATTCTCGTGATCGTCTTCCTCGACAACGCCGTTGAAGCTGGCGAAGTGACCGTCGATGACATTGACTGTCTCGCCGATCTGATAGGTGACGGTCGGGTGCGGACGCTCCGCATCCTCAACCATCTGACCGAGGATCCGCTTCACTTCGGTTTCGGACACCGGCATCGGCTTATTGCCGGAACCGAGGAAACCGGTGACTTTCGCGGTGTTCTTCACGAGGTGATAGGCGTCGTCGGACATGACCATCTTGACGAGGACATAGCCGGGAAAATATTTGCGCTCGGCATTGATCTTGCGACCCTTGCGAACTTCAACAACCTCTTCGGTCGGGACGAGAACTTCTTCGAAGCGGTCCTCAAGCCCCTGGAGAGCGGCCTCTGCGCGAATAGCCTCCGCGACCTTCTTCTCGAAGTTCGAATAGGCGTGCACGATGTACCATTTGGCAGACATACAGCCTCCTCCTAAGCGCCGGCGCCGAGAGCCAACAGGCTCTGGACCGTGAACTGGATGCCGAGGTCGACCATCCAGAAGAACAAAATTGCGATCGTGCTCAATATCAGCACCAGGATGGTGGAGACAATCGTCTCCTGACGGCTCGTCCAGGTAACCTTGCGGGCTTCCTGGCGGACCTGGGCGAGATACTGGAACGGGTTGACACTCCGCTTTTTCGCGGGTGCACCGTCCTGCTTGGGCTTGGCTGGCACCTTATCGTTCCTGTTCCGCGTCATAAACTTCCATCTGGCCCGTCAGGACCGCCATTTCAATCGTCCGGTTGGGACTATTTCCCGTCAGCGCGGCATGGCAGGGGCGGAGGGACTCGAACCCACGACCCTCGGTTTTGGAGACCGATGCTCTACCAACTGAGCTACACCCCTATATCGCGCACGCGAACCAGCGTGATGACATCCCTGCCACCACACCGCAAGCGCAGCTCTCTACAACCTGTGACGCCATATGAAAACAGCTAAAACGCAGATGTGAGTGCTTTCATTCCATGTCCCGCTGACAAGAGCGGCGGTATCGGCCTGCTCGCGCCCGATGTCAAGCCACGCCCGCGTTCAATCTTCGGGCCCGCGGGGCAAGCGCGCTGCTGGATCTGGCGACGGACGCGGCGGTGCTTGGGCAAGACGGCAGACCAGGCCCGGTTCGCACACTGGACTGGCCCCGCCTCCCCTGCGCAGCGAAGCGCCGGGCAGCAGAGGCTGGAGGGCGCGCATCCCGGGACGCGCCCTGAATGGCGGCCCGGCCGTGCGGCCTCGCTGTGAGCCTCACAGGCAGCCGGGCGCACACCGTGCAGTGGGGCGCTCGGCAGCCGGCGCGCCGGGCGTCTGGACGGCCGCCTTGGCCTGGCTGACGACAATGCCGGCGCCCGACCGGGTAGCAGGCAGGCCCGCCTGCCGGGCGGGCGTGATTCCGGTTTGGGATGGCGCTGCCGCGCCGGACGGTGCGGCCGCGGGGCCCCGATAGCCGGGCCAGTCGGCTGCAAGTCGGCCCATCATGGCCGCAAGCCCGGGGCCGCAGCCCGCCCTCGCCCGGCCTGGGTGCCGGCTTTGAACACGCTCTCCTGGCGCGCCGGCCGAAGCGCCGGACCCACGGCGCTTCGCGCGTTTGAGCGAGGGCACAAAGAAAAAGGGCGGCCCCGAAGGACCGCCCTTTCCCCATCAAACGCGTGAGCGTTGATTAGAAGCGCATCGTACCGCCAACAAACAGGCGACGACCCAGCGTTTCGTAGGTAGCAGGCCAGGTATTGGCTTGCTCCGTCGAGGTCGAACCGATTGCAGGTACTTCGGTATCGGTGATGTTCGAGATACCCGTCGTCAACGTGAAAGTATCGTTGATGTCGTACTGGAACGTCACATCGAAGTAGTTGGTTGCGTCAATGCTGTCCGACAGGGAGCTGACCTGTGGGGCAGTGGCGCTGTCAGCTTCGACAGCACCGATGTAACGCCAGCGGAGCGAGGTCGTGAACGGACCCGTATACCAGGACGCTTGCATCGAGTGCTTGTATTCCGGCGTTGGTTCGCCGCAATCCAGGCCGAAGAAGCCTGCGCATTCGACGACTGGCGACGAAGCGGAAGGCGTGAAGTTATTAGCGATCGTGTAGCCGCCATAGTAGGTGACTGCGAAGTCACCCGGCAGGCCGAGCACATCAGCGCCAAATCCGTAATCCACGCGAAGGTCAATACCTTCGGCTTCAAGGGATGCGACGTTGATCGACACCAGGCTAGGCAGGAAGCCATTGGCACCCATCTCACCCGACGGGCCACGTCCACCGGCCAGAGCCGTACAGGAAGCAGCAATATTGTCGATGTGACACTCGTTCAGCAGGGTCTGCAGCGGAACGGTCGAGATCGCGTCTTCGATCGAGATATTGTAGTAGTCCAACGTCATCGTCAGACCTTCGATCGCGTCAGGCGTCAACACCACACCGATGGTGTAGGTGTCAGCGGTTTCAGCGTCCAGGTTCGGATTTCCGCCAAACAGGGCTTCCATCTGGGCATTGCCCTGGATTGCTGCACCCGGTGCAGGAACGCCAGCATCGACGCAGGTCTGGTCGATGGTTGCAGCGCCATAGCTACCGTTGGAACCACCCGAGCATGGGTCTTTCGCGGACGGGAAGCCATTGACGAGCGGCTGGTACAGATCACCAACATTTGGTGCCCGCACAGCGCGGTTGAAGTTACCACGCAGACGGATCTGATCGTTCACTTCCCAGCCGAGGCCGACAGCGAAGGTCTCGGTGCCACCAACCGTGTTGTACTCGGAAGAGCGGAAGGCCGCATTCAGAGACAGCGACTGGATGCCAGGACGATCTTCGATCAGAGGCATTTCGACTTCTGTGAAGAATTCATAGACGTCGACGGTGCCACCAACTGGGAGCGCCTGGTTGAACCCGCGAACGTCCGGTCCGAGAACCGAGTCAGGCAGCGAGTTCGACGAAGCTTCACGATACTCAACACCGAGCACGAGAGCGAGAGGTTCGTTAGCCGCAGGCGACTGGAACATCGGCAGGACGCCGTTGACCGTTGCCTGGGTCTGGAACATTTCGATCGTGTCGATCTGAGCGCCGGTCCGCGAGATGTGGGACGCACCAGCAGCAGAGATAGCACCAGGGCCGTTGAACAGGTCAACGTATGGTGCGGAGCAACCGGAAGCCAGAGCGGTTGGACCGCCATCGCAGAGGACGCCGTCTTGCAGAGCAGAGACGGACAGGTTGCCGGTCTGGATCTGCGAAACTGCCGAACGCGAGTAGTTTGCGAACGCGTCGTAGCTCCAGTTTTCGTTCAGGGCGCCACGGGCACCAAAAACGACCTGGAAGGAATTGGTGTCACGCAGCGAATTACGCGTGCCAATTTCTTCAAAACGACGGCTGATACGGACAGTGGCAGTACCATCGCCATTGTTCGAACCGGAGTGATTGTAGACCGACTCATCGGCTGCAGTACCCGGATCATCAGCAAGACCAGTTGCCACCACGGCATCCACGTCACCAACGAGCAGGTCAACAAGATCTGCTGGCAGGTTCGGGTTGTCGAGGTTGACGTTGAGGGTCACGCCGGCTGGCGTTGGAGCCAGCTGGGAGTCGACGACGTTGTTGGCATAGATACCACGGCCGTAGAACTCAAGGTGCTCGTTGACTTCATAGGTTGCGAACGCCGAAATATTGTAGCGTTCCTGAGGCAGCTGGAGGTAGTTGGCTGGAGCGTAGTTATACACGTCCGGCGTAGCACCACCGAAGCGCATGCCACGGATACCACCATCATTGAAGACACCGCCGCAAGCCAGGGCATTGCCCGCGCCGCATTCTGGGAAGATGTCATAGATACGATCGGACGCCAGATAGCTGGTGTTCGACGAATCGATTTCATTGCCATTGGCATCGTAGTTCATCAGGCCGAAGTTGGTCGAACCACCACCACGGATACGGGTACCCGGAATGTTGGACGAACCACCAGCGTAGAAGCCAGCAGCTTCATTGCCTGGACCCGGATCCCAATTGGTGAGCGCGGAGAATGCGCGATCGCCCTGGAAGAGAGCCTGACGGTTGGTGTAGCCCATCGACAGGACAGCGTTACCGCGGCCATTGTCGAAATTGCCACCCATCGTGATCGACACGTTGGTGATGTCAGCATCGAGGTCGCCAAGCGAGGTTTCCTGGGAAGCCGTGATCTCAACGCCTTCGAAGTCGTCCTTCATCATGAAGTTGACGACACCGGCAACAGCGTCGGAACCGTAAACAGCGGAAGCACCGCCGGTCACGATGTCGATGCTCTCGACCATGGCAGCCGGGATGTTGTTCAGGTCAACGACCTGGGACACGCCCGAACCAACGAAACGCTGGCCATCAACCAGGACCAGGGTGCGGGTTGCGCCAAGGCCGCGCAGAGCGACTGTAGCCGTACCGTCGCCTGGGTTGTTTGACGTGGCGTCAAACGCAGGAACAACCTGTGGCAGGGTGTTGATGAAGTCTTCGGTGTTGACGGTGTTCACAACAGCGAGTTGTTCAGCCGAAACATTCGTGACCGGGCTTGGTGCGATCGTATCGGTACGCTGAATGCGCGAACCGGTAACCGTAACCACGTCCTGATCTTGTGCCATTGCCGGGGCCGCTACAGCCAGGCCGGAAATAAGCGTGCTTGCCATCAGGCAAGCCTTCAAAGAAGTGCGTCTCACTCTATATCCCTCCGAGTAAGGATTATGAAATGGGAAGCACGCCCTGATTTTTCATCAGGTGGGACTCCCCCCTCTCAACGGGGCACACGATTCCCCGCCTTGGTGCCAAAATAGGCGCGTGCCTCGCTAGGGGTCAATGACACACCGCCGTCTCATCGCCCAGAGTTGGGCATTTCAAGGGCAGTGTGGCGCAATTGCCTCATTCTTCGTGGTTTTAGGACACGCTCGACCCGGCGCGCGCACGCTGAGGGGGAAAAACCGGTAAGCCGCTGCGCCAGGATATGGCGCGTCAGCGGCAATCCAGGTGCGAGACCGAAAAACACCCGCTCGGTATCACGCCGCGATCAGGCTGGAATGAGGTCGAAGGGCGCGGTGACCCGCACCTCATCGGAGACGAAAGGCTCCACACCGTGCCAGATATAGGAGGGAAAGAAGATCGCGGCGCCGGGTTCCGGCTGGATATAGCGCTCGGCCGGCAGGTCCAGCCCCGCCACGCCGGAGGCCCCCAGGCGCAGCCAGCCCGCCCGCTCCCCGGCCATCACACTCTCGGGCACGGCGACATAATAGCAGGCGCTGATCCATCCGGCTGGATGGATGTGATCCACATGTCCACCGCCCGACCGCAACCGGACCGACCAGGCGCCCGTCAGTTCAAGATCGCCGCGTTTGCGCCTCAGGAAGGGGTGATCGGGGTCATCGGGCAGGCCGGCGACAAAGGTCCGCGCGGCATCCAGCAAGGCGTCGGCCAGGGATCGTATGACCGCGCTGTCCTGGTCCCACAGCCGTCCGGCCGATTGCGTTCCACCGAACAGGGTCTGATCGAGCGGCTGGGCTCCGCCACCGTGCAGTCGCCTGATGTCCTCCGCCAGCGCCGCATTGAACGCGTCCAGCGAGGCATAGCCCGGCGGCGTCTCGATCATGCGTTTGGCCGTAAACCGGTCGTAATCGTAGAAGCGCCGATACCGGTCATCCCCCCTCACCCGCCAGGCAAGCGATTGAAGGGCCACATGTTTCTGCAAGTGCGCCGGAGCCGGCTCTGCGTCGAGCAGGGTCAGCGCCTCCTCGACCTCTCCGGCCGGCAAGAGCGCTTCGACGAGCTGATGACGGATTGCAAAATCGGCAGCATCAGCCCCCGTCGCCGAGACGGCGGCGCGGAAGGCCGCACGCAAATCATCCAGCCCCGCCTCGCGCCTGCCCAGCCGGCTGCGCAACTCGCCACGCAGGGCCCGCGCCGGCGCATTGGCAGGCTCCAGCTCGAGCGCCAGACTGGCTGCCCGTTCCGCCTCTTCAGGCTGACCCGAGCGCATCAGGATTTCGGCACGCACCAGCTGCAAGCCGGAATTGGCCTGCTGCTGGAGGACCTGGTCGAGCCAGCGTGTCGCACCGGCCCCCTCACCCATTTCCCAAGCCAGGCTAGCCTGGTCACGATGGATATCGGCGCGCAGGGGCGCACATTGCAGGGCATTGAGATAGCCCTGCCGCGCGGCATCGAAACGGCCAAGATTGCGCAAGCTGTTGGCGCGCTGATAATGCGCATCGGCGGATTTCGGTGCCAGCTTCACCGCCAGGTCGAGGTCAGCCAGGGCGTCGTCGACCCGGCCGAGCGTCCGGTAGAGGCAGCCCCGGTTTACGCGGATATAGGCCGCATCCGGCTGCGCCCCGACCGCCTGGTCGAACCAGTCCAGCGCCGCCTCGAGTGCCTCCTGTTTGACGGCAAGATTGCCCAGACCGTTCAAGGCCGCGGCATGACCCGGCTGGACCGCCAGAACCGCCCGGTAGGCGCGCTCGGCGTCATCGGGCTGGCCGGTCTCGGCCAGCGTCACACCGAGATTGAACCAGGCGTCGACAAAACCCGGCGCGGCGGCGGTGGCGCGCCGGTAGCTTGCCACGGCCAGGTCGGGCCGGCCCGACCGGCGATGCAGATTGCCCAGATTGTTGAGCACGGCATGGGGCTGGGAATGCCGCGTCGCGGCCGCTTCCAGATCGGCAATCCCGCCGGCATATTGCCCGGTCTTTCCGCGCGCCAGGCCACGCAGGTGCAGCGCCTCCACATCCTGCGGGCTGACGGCCAGGATGGCGCTCAATTCGGCCTCGGCGCGCACCGCATCGCCGCGCTGCAACATCTGGACAATCTGTTGCAGGCTCGCCGCCATCTACTCGCCCCGTGCCGCGCCGCCGAACATATTGCCCAGGATCGAACCCAGTCCGCGCTTGCGGCTGCGCGACGGCGCCACCGCTTCTTCCTGCCCTGCCTCGCCGCGCCAGGCGCCCGTCACCGGATCAACGCCCAGCGCCGCGATCGCCGCATCGAAACCCGCCAGCGCGTCAGAATAGGGGGCGGTTGAGTTGAGATGCTTGGTCGAGGCGGGTTTGCGCACCTGCACCGAGCTGAAGGTCATCACCGAACGGTCCTGGAGATGGAAGTCGAGGCATTTGCGGCTCCACCCCAGACCGGTCCGTGCAATGACATAACGCAGCCTGGCTTCGAAATCGGCCACCAGGTCTTCGTATTGCAGCGTCGTGTAGCGACGCCCGAGCGTCGCCTCCCAGTGATCACACAGCCGCGCGTGCTGCGCGTAATAATGCGCGATATCATCCAGATCATGGGCAAAGGGCCATTGCCGCGAGAAATTGCGCCGGAAGATCGAGAATGCCGTCTCCACCGGGCGGCGGCGGATATGGATGACCGGTGCCTCGGGGAAGAGCTGCCGGATCAGGCCGACGGCGAGAAAATTGGAAGGCTGTTTATCCGTCACCCATTGCGCCTGGTCGAGACCGAATTCGGCGTGCTGCGAGAAATAGCGCGTGCGCCAGGCCATGCGCTGCATCACCGGGATTTCGCCGCCCGTCCAGCCCGTACGCCGGGCCCAGGCGATGAATTCATCCAGAATGAAGGGCATGGCGCTTAATTCACCGCCCGCCGTGACCTCGTCATGGGCCGCAATCGCCGCCTCGATCAGCGTTGTTCCGGATCGCGGCATGCCGACAATAAAGATCGGACGCGCAATCTTGATCTCCGGCAGCGCCGCCAGTTCGGCCGGCGCCGCGAACATCGCGATCAGCGCGTCCGTCAATGCCGCCTGGGCGTCCCGGTCATAGCCGCCGGACACCGCATGCCCGTGCTGGACCTTCTTGGTCGCATTGGCTTGGGACCAGGCCTGGAAGGCCTCCTGCGGCTGCTTGCGCTGGTGCAGGGCATCGCCGAGCGCGAACAGGCCGATTGCCTGGCGGTCGACGGCCAGCCCGCCAGCTTCAAGCCCGGCGCGCAAGGCCGCCAATTCCTCGTCACTCAACCGTCCCGACGCGACTTCGCATAATTGCCCATAGGCTTCCAGATGGCCCGGATCGATCTCGAGCGCGCGGCGGCACTGCGCCTCGGCCTGCTCAAACCGGCCGAGGAAAGTGTGGACACGGGCCAGCCCGAAGGCGGCTTCGGCGTTCTGCGGATCCAGCGCCAATGCCTGCTCGAACAACGCTTCGGCGGCGGGAATATCGCGCGCGCCCAGCACCAGCCGTCCGAGCGCTGCCCAGTTGTCGGCGACCTCCGGATCGGCCTCGGCCACAGGCCGGTAGATGCGTGCAGCACGCGCATAAAAGCCCAATTGTCCCAGCGCCAGCGCGTGCGCGCTCAACGCTTCCGGCTCGCCGGGGGCCGCCGCGACCCAGCGTTCGGCCAGCTTCTCCATGACCGCCCAGTCGCCAGTCTGGCGCGCCAGGGCCGTGCGCAGGCGCAAGACATCCGGATGCCCCTCAAGACCGCCCTGTTCGGCGATATCGAGCGCGCGCCGCGTCGCGTCAATGTCGGACAATTCGATACAGGCACCCGCGAGCCGCAACGCGATTTGCGGTCTCGCCGGATGCTCCGGTCCGGCCTTCAGGGCCTGTTGCAGGGCATTGGCGGCGATTGCGAAATCGCCGGCGCGTCCGGCCAGGTCACCAAGCCGTCCCCAGGCATCGAACAGGTCCGGTGCCAGCCGCGTCGCTTCGGTGGCCGAGGCCAGGGCCCGATCGGTCTCGCCAAGTATTTCCCACTGGATCGACCGGTAGAGATGCAATTGTGGCAGGGCGGGATTGGCCACCTCAGCCTTGTCGAGCCAGGCCCGGCCGGCCTCGATAGCGCCGGTCTCCAGATCGCACACGCCCAGCAGGCACATCGCCGGAGCATTGGCCGGATCGCGCGCAAACACATCATGACAGCTCAGCCGTGCCGCATCGAAGGCATCGCTGAGGCGCTGTTGATTGGCCTGTTCGAGAAGGCGGGCAATATCGCCGCCCGCGCCGGTATCCGCTGTGCTCGCCATGCCCGTCAGACCCCGCTTCCGGCTTGTTCCTAGCCGCCATGCTTACCGCGTTCACGGTTGGGGGTGAATGCCACTCTGCACACACCCCGGCCGCCGCCAGGACCGGCGCGCCAGCAAAAAGGGCGACCCGCATCGCGGATCGCCCTCTTCACTCAGACAGGGTCTGTCAGACTATTCGACGATTTTCGAGACGACGCCGGCACCCACGGTGCGACCGCCTTCGCGGATGGCGAAGCGGAGCTTCTCTTCCATCGCGATCGGGACGAT
>NZ_FNHG01000030.1 GCF_900103475.1 Maricaulis salignorans | reverse complement strand
ATGGAACTGTCGATCAGCTGCAGCGACTGCGGCGAGCGCCGGGCCAATTCCTCGAACACCCTCAACCAGATACCTCGCTTGGCCCAGCGATTGAACCGGTTGTAGACCGTTGTGTAAGGGCCGTACCGACCGGGAAGGTCGCGCCACGGAGCCCCGGTGCGCAGCACATAGAAGATCGCGTTCACCACCCGCCGATCGTCCACCCGCCGCTTGCCCTTGCCCGGCTTGGGCAAGAGCGGCCCGACAAGCGCCCACTCTTCATCGCTCAAATCATAACGTGCCATGATCTCCTCCTGCTTCGCGCAGAAGTGAATCACGCAATCAACGATCCGGGAATCCCCTTATTGAGTACAGACCCTAGCGCGACAGACGCTTGCGCGCCTTCTCAACGATCGCGTCAGCGGTAATCCCGAACAATTCATAGAGCTGGCCGGCGGGTGCACTGGCGCCGAAGCCGGTCATGCCGACAAAATCGCCATCGGACCCGATCAGCGCATCCCAGCCATAGCGCAGCGCCGCTTCGACACCGATACAGGGCACGCCCGGTGGCAGGATTTCGTCGCGATAGCGCCGCCCCTGCTCGAGGAAGAGGTCGATACACGGCGCCGAGACGACGCGCGCCGCAATCCCCGTTTCCGCCAATTGTGCCGCCGCATCGACGGCAAGACCGACTTCCGACCCGGTCGCGACCAGGATGATATCGGGCTCGCCTGTGGTATCGCGCAGGATATAGGCACCGCGGCTGGACCGGTTCTCCTCGCCACCATCATCGCGAAGGAAGGGCAGGGTTTGACGCGAGAGCGCCAGCACGCTTGGACCATCGAGCCGCATCAGCGCCATTTCCCACGCCTCAGCCGTCTCCAGCGCGTCGGCCGGACGGTAGACATGCATGTTTGGTATCGCGCGCAATGACGCCAGGGTTTCGACCGGCTGGTGAGTCGGGCCATCTTCGCCCAGGCCAATGGAATCATGGGTCAGCACGTAGATGACGGGCTGTTGCATCAAGGAGGACAAACGCATGGCGGGCCGGCAATAATCGGCAAACACCAGGAAGGTGGCGACATGCGCCCGGAAACCGCCATGCAGCGCGATCCCGTTGGCACAGGCGGCCATGCCATGTTCACGGATGCCGAAATGAATGTACTGGCCTGCATAGGACTCGGCGGACACAACCCCGACATCCGGCGTTTTGGTCAGATTGGAACCGGTCAGGTCGGCCGAGCCGCCCACCAGTCCGGGCCAGTCGCCAATGATCGCGGCGAGCGCTTTGCTGGACGCCACGCGCGAAGCCAGATCGGGACGGTCAGCAGCGACCTGAAGCCGCCAGGCCGTCAGGGCCGCGCGCTCGGCTTCACCGGCATCGCCCGACAGCTGGGAGACGAACTCGCCAGCCAGGTCAGAGGCCGAAAGCCGGTCACACCAGGCGGCGTGGGCGTCGCTGGCGGCGGCCGAACGCCAATCGGCGTAGATATCGTCTGGGATTTCAAACGGGCCGTGAGACCAGCCCAGTGCCTTGCGGGTCCCGGCGATCTCTTCGGCGCCGAGCGGTGCGCCATGGCTGCCGGCCGTGCCAGCCTTGGTCGGTGCGCCATAGCCGATCGTAGTGCGGCAGGCGATCAGGACCGGGCGGTCGCTGGTCTTGGCTGCGGTAATGGCCGCATCAACGGCATCGATATCATGCCCGTCAACCCGACTGACAGCCCAGCCAGCGGCTTCGAAACGCTTCAGCGTATCGGTCGATTCCGACAGGTTTGTCGGTCCGTCGATCGAAATTTCATTGTCGTCCCACAGCACGCACAGGCGATTGAGCTTGAGATGCCCGGCGAGGGATATGGCCTCATGGCTGATGCCTTCCTGAAGATCACCATCAGAGGCAATCACCCAGGTCCGGTGATCGACGAGCCCGTCGCCATAGCGTGCATTGAGCATGCGCTCCGCCAGCGCGAAGCCGACCGACATCGAGATCCCCTGCCCCAGCGGCCCGGTGGTCGCCTCGACACCGACCGTATGGCCGTATTCCGGGTGGCCGGGCGTCAGCGAGTCGAGTTGGCGGAACTGCTTGATCTGGTCGAGCGTCATATCCTCGAAGCCCGTGAGGTGCAGCAGCGAATAGAGCAGCATCGAACCGTGCCCGGCCGAGAGAATGAAGCGATCGCGATCGGCCCAGCCCGGTGCCGCCGGATCAAACTTCATATGCTTGGCCCACAACACGGTGGCGACATCGGCCATGCCCATCGGCATGCCGGGATGTCCGGAATTGGCGGCCTGCACCGCATCCATCGAGAGGGCCCGGATGGCATTGGCCATTTGAGCGAGACGGGTCGTTGGAAATGCGTTCATGGCTGTCTCTCTCTTGGCATCAGGGTCGCCCCGCTATCACCCGGCATTGCGGGCATTTCATTCCGGTACAAAGCCTGTCCGGGCCAGCATCGCCCGGGTGGAAGCGTCATAGCCGCTTAATTCACCGTCCAGAATACCCTTCGTCAGCACCTTTCCCAGTTCAACACCCCATTGGTCGAACGGGTTGATGCCGTAAAGCACGCTCTCGACGAAGACCTTGTGTTCATGCAGCGCCAGAAGCGCGCCCAGCGTGGCCGGAGTCAGATCATCGAGCAACAGGATAGAGGAGACGCGGCCGCCGGGCATGGATTTTTGTGCCGCACCGGCCGGGTCATTGCCAGGCGGAAGCTGGACGCCATCGAGCAAGGCGGCACCCTGGGCTGCCATATTGGCGGCCAGCACACGTTCGCGTGGGTCAGAGCTGGCGAAATGACGGCCAATACCGATGAAATCGACCGGGGTCGCATCACTGCCCTGGTGCAGCCACTGGAAGAAGGAGTGCTGCACCTCCGTGCCGCACCCACCCCAGACCAGCGCGCCCCCAGGCATGCCCGAAGGCAGGCCGTCAGCGGTCACTGACTTGCCCAGCGATTCCATCTCCAGCTGCTGCAGATAGCCGGGCAAGAGACCGAGACGGGCCGAGTAGGCTGCGACGCAGCGGCTGGGATAGCCCAGCACGGCGCGATTCCAGAAATCGACCAGGGCTTTCATCACCGGCAGGTTTCGCGCCAGCGGTGCCGTCGCGAAATGCTTGTCCATGGACTGCGCTCCATCGCGCAATGCCGCGAACACATCCGGACCGAGACCGATTTCAAGGCTGAGCCCGACCGCGCTCCAGACTGAATAGCGACCGCCAACCCAGTCCGGGAAGTCGAATATGTGATCCGGGTTAATCCCGAACGTGATCGCCTTGTCGCGCGCGGCGGAGGCTGCCGCGAAATGCCGCCCGGCCTGTTCCAGACCGACCTGGCCCGCCATCCAGTCGCGGGCCGCCTGCGCGGTCATCAATGTTTCCTGGGTCGAGAAGGATTTGGAGGCGATAACGAAAAGCAGGGTTTCCGGATCTGCCCCGGCGACGGTCCGGGCCAGCTCGGACGGATCGAGGCTGGCGACAAAGCGCAAGTCGGGGCCGGCCTCGGCATGGTCGGCCAGCGCGTCCGCAACCAGGCGCGGTCCCAGATCAGAGCCGCCAATCCCGATATTGATGATACGCGCCACCGCCTTGCCGGCCGGCTTGAACTGGCCCGTACGCACCTGTTGGGCGAAGGCGCGGGTCTCGGCCTGCGTCCGGTCGACCAGATGCGTCACATCCGCGCCCTCGAGCGTCGCGCCATGGCGATAGGCCATGTGCAAGGCCGGACGGTGTTCGCTTTCATTGACGATCGCGCCGGTCAGCAAGGCCTCCCGGCGGGCGCCAAACCCGGCGTCCTCGAGATGCGCGACCAGGGCGGTGATGCTGGCACCATCAAGCCTTTGCTTGCTGCAATCGAACTCGATGCCGGCATGGGAAATCAGCAGGGCGTCCGCGCGATCGCGGTCGGCAGCCATCAAATCTCTCAAGCGGACCGCGCCAAGGCGCGCTGCATGGGCGATCAGTTCTGGAGGGAGCACCATATTGTCCTAATTGATAGCAGCACGGAAAATCTAAGACCCACCGCGCAGGAACACAAGAAAGGGCAAGGGCATGCCGGTCAAACCGCTGTGCCGGCTGCCTGGGGGCTGTCGGCAGCAGGACGAAGACACTCAGCAATTCCGCCAAAGGCATGGTAAAGCGTACTGGCCGGGATCCGGTCCGAGCGCGCCTGGCCAACCGCATCGAAGCGGTCGATCCATCCGCCGGCGACGGCATTTTTCAGATGGTAGTTCAGGATACCGTCCCCGGCGCGCTGCAAATACGCGTCGGCCCCGGGATGGCCGAGGCGGCGCATCAACGCCGCGGTTCGCAGCCATTCGGTCTGCATCCAGGTCCGCGATGACCCGTCGAGCACTTCGCCGCGGGCATTGACCGCGGCGCAGAGCAGGCCGGTCCGGCCGTTGACGCCGAGCCGCATCGCGGTTTCGAACAGGGCGATGGCGGCGGGGTCGAGCGCTTCCCCGCTCAGCCGGTGAAATTCGTGCAACAGCCAGGACCATTCGCACAAATGACCCGGCTCCACGACAGCGCCCAGATCGCCGGTTGCACGCGCCCAGTCCGCGTCGAAGAACTCCCGCACGACACTCACCCCGGCATCGTGAAAAACCGTATCAAACAAGGTCTTGATGGATTTGGCGCGGGCCAGGACTTGCGGATCGCCACTCGCCTCATAAAGCGCCAGAAGCGCTTCAAACAAATGCATGTGCGGGTTCTGGCGCCGCGGCCATTGCGGGCCGGAAACAGACTCGCGATAGCCGCCAGCGGGGTCGGCCATTTCGGCGTCAAGGAAGTCCAGGGTCTCGCCGGCCAGATCGAACCATTGGACATCGCCGCTGGCGCGGCCGAGCCAGGCCAGGGCGAGCAGAATGAAGGCGTGGTCATAAAGATCACGAACCGGGTCAGCGACAGCGCCCGTTTCCGTCAGGAGATGGACCCAACCAGGCTGGCCATCAACCTGCCAGGCGCGTTGGCGCAACAGGCTGGCGGCCTCGGTGGCGCGCCCGAGACCGTCGAACCAGCCTTCATGATGGGCACGGGCGAAGACATAGATCTGCCGCGCCTGCACCCGGACCCGGCGCGCCTCGCCAATAATCACAGAGCCGTCGAGGGCGATGGATTCAGCGAATCCGCCATGCACATCGTCCCAGCCATGCGCGGCCCAGAAGGGGAGCGCTGTCTGAACTCCCCATTGTGCAATTCTGCCTACCCCGTCCACACGGCACCCCGATCAATTGGCCTGCGGCAATCTATCAGCCCAGACTGGCCATGTCCTCGTCGGAGATATCGAAATTGGCATAGACATTCTGGACATCATCGCTGTCGTCGAACGCTTCCATCATCTTCATCAGGCCGGGAACTTTTTCGCTCGGCACCGGAATCAGGTTTTGCGGCTTCCAGATCAGGTTGACCGAGACCGGATCGCCAAAGGTTTCCGACAATGCCGCGACGACATCCATCATGTCCTCGCGCGCCGTGTAAACGATGTGTTGGCCCTCATTGTCGTCATCACCCGCCTCGGCGGCGACATCATCGGCACCGGCCTCGATCGCGGCTTCCATCATGGCGTCTTCATCGGCAACGGAAAGCGGGAAACGGATCTCACCGACATTGTCGAACATGAAGGCGACCGATCCGGTCTCGCCAAGATTGCCGCCATTTTTGGCAAACGCGGTACGGACATCGGCGGCGGCGCGATTGCGGTTATCCGTCGACACTTCGACGATGACACCAACCCCGCCGGGGCCGAAGCCCTCATAGCGGATGTCCTCATAGCTATCCGCGTCGCCGCCGGCGGCCTTGTCGATCGCGCGCTGGATATTGTCTTTCGGCACCGATTGGCCCTTGGCGATCGAGACCGCGAGGCGCAGCCGCGGATTGGCATCGATATCGCCGCCACCCAGCTTCGCCGCGATCGTGATGTCCTTGGACAGTTTGGAGAACAGCTTGGAGCGAAGCTTGTCCTGGCGCCCTTTGCGGTGCTGGATGTTCGCCCATTTGGAATGTCCGGCCATGTTTGGCTTCCCTATGCCTGCGGATTCGAGGGGTTTTATTAGCGAGAATGACCGCGAAAGGCGAGCCGGTTCGCCACATTCAGGATTGATGCATCACAGCAGATCGTGATGTCCGGCCTCTTTCAGCGCGTCGACAATCTTCTTGACGCTCTGGGCGTCGTCGCGGTGCACGACCAGAACGGCGTCGCCAGTCGCGACAATGATCAGGTCCTTGACGCCGTGAATGGCAACCTTGGCGCCATTGGAAATGACGAAGGAATTCTCGCTGGCATGGATGCTGACATCGCCGCGCGAGGCATTGCCATTCTCGTCCTTGTCGGAGATCGACCAGAGCGCATCCCAGGACCCGACATCAGACCAGCCGATATCGGCCGGCACGACGACAGCCCGGCGGGTCCGCTCCATCACCGCATAGTCGAAGGAAATCGAGGGGCAGGCTTCAAAGGCGGCCAGATCAAGCGTCAACTTGGTGCCTGACTGCGCGGCCCGGCTGACGGCGTTGCGGCTGCACTGCGCGACCTCGGCACAATGCTGCTCCAGCTCGGAGAGGAGCGCGCCGGCGCCGAACAGGAATATGCCGGCATTCCAGTAATACTCGCCACTCTCGAGAAAGCCCCTGGCGGTCGCGGCATCAGGCTTCTCGGTAAACCTGTCGACGTGGAAGCCCGACAGGATCGGCTCGCCGCGACGGATATAGCCATAACCCGTTTCAGGCCCATCCGGTTCGATACCAAAAGTGACCAGCTGCCCCTGCGCCGCAAGCGCCGCGCCGTGAGCGATCGCCTGGTGGAAACCGTCAATATCGCGAATGTGGTGGTCAGCGGGCAGGAGGAGGATGAGGACATCCTCGCCGAGCTCGCGCCGGGCCAGTTCGGCCGCCACAGCCGCCACCGGCGCCGTATTGCGCCCGACCGGTTCGACGACATAACAGGACGGGGCACAGCCGGTCTCATCGAGCTGCTGCCTGGCACGCACATACTGGCTTTCATTCAGGACGATGATCGGCGCTTCAAACTCGAAATCCTTCGAGCTGGCAGCCACCCGCCGGGCCGTTTCCTGCACCATGCTCAGCTCGGTTACGAGCGGGTGCAATTGCTTGGGATGGGCTGCCCTGGAGAGCGGCCACAGACGGGTCCCAGATCCACCGGACATGATAACCGGGACAATTCGCACCACCATTCGTCAGCCCTCATATTGCTGCCCGTCTCCAGACCGCATTGCCGGATGCGAAGCCTACAATTCCAGTGGGCCAAAGCACAGGCTCGCCCGCAGGTCACATGCCGTTGGCGGCCCGATGGTTATTGGGGAGACAACACGGCCCGGCCAGGCGCGCCTTGCAGGCGAACCGCGTCGTCCCGTGATACCGGTCAGACGTTGACGGCCTTGCCATCGGTCGCCACGCAGGTCGCCGGCGGAAAATTGCGGATCGTCAGAAAATTGAGAAACTGGCCGAGCATGCTCGCACTGTCCGTCTGGACAACGCGAATATAGGATTCCGATTCCTGCAGGCTGGTGGTGAACACACAAGCCTGGTTTTCCAGGTCGCTCTCTTCGCAAGACCTCAGAAAATCAACCAGATACTGATCGAACACATGAGCGTCCTGCGCTCTGTCAAACCGGATCGTCTGCTTAAACATGCCATCCCCCGACAGCTAACACCTACCACACGAACCCACTGTGGCGAAGGCCCGGTGACCCTGGCACGCGCCGGGTCACTGTTTCCCCTACAGTGCGCTTCGGCAGGTGTCCGACTCATGCTGGCCAGGACTTGCTGCCATCGATCACACCGTCATGTGTTTTGCCACAATGGCAAATGCGACGGCATGGCTCCCGTGATCAGGATCATGACATATGTGTAATTTTTCAAGTGGCCAGAATCAGTCCCCGCCCATTTGCCTGTGGTGGCAGGGCGCAACAACTGAGAATGATCCGACTCAGGATTGTGGAATCTGCCCGGACAGCTGACCGCCAATCCGGATCGGCTCACAGCGCAGTGCCAGACCCGTGGCGTCGTCGGTCTCGACAAACACGCCGCAAACCGTGGCCTCTCCTGTTGCCGGTTCAAACCGGCCCGTGCGCATCCGGGTCGTGAAGCGGCGCAAGGGCTCTTCCTTGTCCATGCCGATCACCGAGTCATAATCGCCGCACATGCCGGCATCGGTCTGGTAGGCCGTGCCGCCGGGGAGGATGCGCGCATCTGCGGTCGGGACATGGGTGTGTGTTCCAACCACGAGGCTGGCACGTCCATCACAAAACACGCCCATCCCCATTTTCTCGCTGGTCGCCTCGGCGTGGAAGTCGATGATGATCGCATCGGCCACCTGCCCCATCGGCGCGGCTGCCAGCTCCCGCTCGATGGTCGAGAAGGGGTCATCGAGGGTCTCCATGAACAGGGCCCCCATCAGATTGACCACCAGAACACGCGAGCCATTGGCCGCTTCGATCAGATTGGCACCCTTGCCCGGCGTCGATCCGGCCGGGAAATTGGCCGGGCGCAAGAGACGCGGTTCACGATCGATATAGGTCAGCGTCTCGCGCTGGTCCCAGGCGTGATTGCCCAGGGTGAGCGCATCAACACCAAGATCGAACAGGCCTTCACAAATCTTCTCGGTGACGCCAAACCCGGCTGCGGCGTTCTCGGCATTGACGACGACGAAGTCGAGGGCGAGGCGCTGGCGCAGGTCAGGCAAATGCGCTTCCAGCGCCCGGCGTCCGGTCTTGCCGACAATGTCACCGAAAAAAGCAAAACGCATGCGAGGCTCCAGGCGCGATCAGTCCGCAGGACAGGGCAAGGCGCGGGATATGGCGCATATCGGCTGTAAAGTCCAAATCATGACTGATGATCGCACGCCGTCAGGCCGCGACGGTCTTGCCCGGAACGTAATCAAGGATCGGCCCCAGCGCCCGCTCGGCATCCTCCACCGGCCAGCCCTTGCGAGCGGCATAGTCCTCGACCTGATCGCGCAGAATGCGCCCGACGGCAAAATAGCAGCTATCGGGATGCGACAGATAGAGACCCGACACCGATGAAGCCGGCGTCATGGCGAAGGAATTGGTCAGGCTGACGCCGGTCGCTTGGGCGGCATCGAGCAAGGCGAACAGGGTGCGTTTTTCCGAGTGATCCGGCTGCGAGGGATAACCGGCCGCAGGGCGGATCCCGGAATAGGTCTCGGCGATCAGATCCTGGCGCGACAGGCTTTCGCCCGGCGCATAGCCCCAATGCTCGCGGCGCACCTGTTCGTGCAGCCATTCGGCACAGGCCTCGGCCAGCCGGTCGGACAATGCCTTGAACATGATCGAGGAATAATCGTCCTTCTCGTCTGCGAAGCGGGCATGAATGGCTCCATTGTCACCGGCCGTGACGACAAAGCCGCCGAGATAATCGGCATGCCCGGCCGGGGCGATGAAGTCGAACTGCGACAGGTGCGGTCGGGCATTATCCTTGGCCGCCTGCTGGCGCAGACCATGGAAGGTGTCGAGCCGCGTCGAACGGGTGTCATCGCTATAGAGAACGGCATCATCGCCGACGCGATTGGCGGGCCAGAAGCCGCACACGGCCTTGGGCGTCAGCAAGTCCTCATCGACGATGCGTTTGAGCATGGCCTGGGCATCGGCGAACAGGTCGCGGGCAACGGCGCCGCGCTTGGGGTCATCGAAAATCGCCGGATAGCTGCCCTTGAGCTCCCAGGTAAAGAAGAAGGGCGTCCAGTCGATATAATCGATCAGAGTCTCGACCGAAGGCGAGAAACTCCTGGTCCCGAGGAAGGCCGGCTTGGGCGGGCTATAGGCCGACCAGTCGCAATCCCAGGCATTCGCCCTTGCCGTCTCCAGCGGCAAGCGCGCCTTCTTCGAGCGAGCCGCGAGACGGCGCTCACGGATCCTGGCCAGGTCCTCACGCACCCCCGCCGCATAGGCCTCGCGGCCATCGCCCAGCAGTTTGGAGACGACACCGACAGCGCGGCTGGCATCGAGCACATGGATGACCGGTGCAACGGAAATCGCCGGGTCGATCTTGACCGCTGTATGGGCCGGGCTGGTAGTGGCGCCACCAATCATCAACGGCAGGGTGATATTGCGCCGCTCCATCTCGGAGGCGACGAAGACCATCTCGTCGAGCGAAGGCGTGATCAGTCCGGACAGGCCGATCACATCGGCCTTTTCGCGCAGGGCGGTCTCGATAATGGTCTCACAGGTCACCATCACGCCGAGATCGATCACCTCATAGCCATTACATTGCAGCACCACGCCGACGATATTCTTGCCGATATCGTGGACATCGCCCTTCACCGTCGCCATCACGATCTTGCCGGCCGAGGATTGCGCCTCGCCTGCGGCTTCCTTTTCGGCTTCCATGAAGGGGATAAGGTGGGCCACGGCCTGCTTCATCACGCGGGCCGATTTGACCACTTGCGGCAGGAACATCCGGCCATCGCCGAACAGATCGCCAACGACATTCATCCCGTCCATCAACGGGCCTTCGATGACATGCAGCGGCCGTTTGGCCTGCTGGCGTGCCTCCTCGGCATCGGCGACGATGAATTCATTGAGACCGTGAACCAGGGCATGCTTGATGCGCTCATTGACCGGCGCCTCACGCCAGGAAAGGTCCCGCTCCTTGGCCTTTGAGCCACCGCTATCGCGATAGGTCTCGGCCTCGGTCAGCAGGCGGTCGGTCGCATCCTCGCGGCGATTGAGGATCACATCCTCGACCAGCTCGCGCAGCTTCGGTTCGATATCGTCATAAATGTCGAGCTGGCCAGCATTGACGATGCCCATATCCATGCCGGCATGAATGGCGTGGTAGAGGAAGACGGTATGCATGGCCCGGCGCACCGGCTCATTGCCGCGGAAGGAAAAGGACACGTTCGAGAGCCCACCGGAGACATGGCAGCCGGGCAGCTCCTTGCGGATGCGCCGCGTCGCCTCGATGAAGGCGACGGCATAGTCATTATGCTCTTCGATACCGGTGGCGACGGCAAATATATTGGGGTCGAAGATAATGTCTTCCGGTGCGAAGCCGACCGTATTGACCAAAAGGTCATAGGCGCGTTTGCAGATATCGACCTTGCGGTCTGCGGTGTCGGCCTGGCCCTGCTCATCGAAAGCCATCACAACGACGGCGGCACCATAGGCCTGGCACAGACGCGCCTGTTTGAGGAAAGTCTCCTCGCCTTCCTTCAGGCTGATCGAATTGACGATCGGCTTGCCCTGCGTGTTTTTCAGCCCGGCCTCGATCACCTCCCATTTGGAGCTGTCGATCATCACCGGGACCCGCGCCACATCGGGTTCAACCGCGATCAGCCGCATGAATGTGGTCATCGCTTCGACACTGTCGAGCAGGCCCTCATCCATATTGATGTCGATGATCTGGGCGCCATTCTCCACCTGCTGTCGCGCCACCGCGACCGCGGCGCCGTAGTCGCCCGCCGTGATCAGACGGCGAAACACCGCCGAACCGGTCACATTGGTGCGCTCGCCAACATTGACGAAAGTGGAGACAGGTTTGGTCATGGACACATTATCTCAAGCTGACAGTTCGAACGGCTCGAGGCCGGCCAGATGCATGGCGCGCTCGCGGCGGGCGGGCTGGTGGGGCGGCGCACCGCTGGCCGCTTCGGCGATGGCGCGAATATGGGCCGGGGTGGTGCCGCAGCACCCGCCAAGAATATTGACCAGGCCAGAGCGCGCCCACTCGCCCAGATGGGCCGCCGTCTGTTCCGGCGTCTCGTCATACTCGCCCATATCATTGGGCAGACCCGCATTGGGATAGGCGAGGATGCGTGTATCGACGACGCGCGACAGCTCGGCGATATAGGGCCTGAGCTCATCGGCCCCGAGGGCGCAATTGAGCCCAATGGCCCAGGGCCGGGCATGGCGGACAGAATACCAGAAGGCCGTCGCCGTCTGGCCGGAGAGGGTGCGGCCGGACCGGTCAGTAATCGTGCCCGACAGCATGATCGGGCGGTCTACCCCCTCCTCGGTTCGCAGATCCATCAGCGCCTTGATCGCCGCCTTGGCGTTGAGCGTGTCGAAAATCGTCTCGACCAGAAAAAAGTCGACATGATCCGCCATTGCCCGGGCCTGTTCGGCATAACTCAGACGGACCTGATCGAAATCGACCTCGCGAAAGCCCGGATCATTGACCTGGGGCGAGATCGACAATGTCTTGTTGGTCGGGCCAATCGCGCCGGCAACACCCTTGGGCGCACCGGTGCTGGTCTCCTGCTCATCGGCCGCCTCGCGGGCCAGACGGGCACCTTCGCGAGCAATCTCCGGGGCCAGATCCTGCATGCGGTAATCGGCCTGGGCGATCGATGTCGAGGAGAAGGTATTGGTCTCGGCGATATCGGCACCGGCATCGAAATAGGCGTGATGGATCGCCTTGACCGCCGCCGGGGCACTCAAATTGAGGATGTCGTTATTGCCCTTGATCAGGGTCGCCCAGTCCGCAAACCTCTGGCCACGATAGCCCGCCTCATCAAGCTTGAGATCCTGGATTTGCGTCCCCATCGCCCCGTCGAGGATCAGGATGCGGTCACGGGCGATCCGCTCGAGCGCGGCCAGCCGGTCAGTGCGCGCCGTCATGCCGCGGCTTCCGTCGCGGCGAGTTTTGGTTTGACGCCCAGCAAGTGACAGGTCGACAGGGCAAGTTCGGCCCGGTTGAGGGTGTAGAAGTGGAAATCATCCACCCCGGCCTCGTGCAGATCGGCGCATAATTGAGCTGCCAGGTGCGCGGTCACCAATTGCCGCGTTGCCGCATCCTCGTCCAGGCCATCAAAATGCCGGTGAACACGGTCGGGGATATGGGTATTGCACAGGCCGGCAATCCGGGTGAGCCCCTTGAAATTGGGTTGCAGCATGATGCCCGGCACGATCGGGACCGTGATCCCCGCCTGCCGGGCGCGGTCACGAAAGCGCAGGAAAGTCTCAGGTTCGAAGAAAAATTGTGTGATGGCGCGTGTGGCACCGGCATCGATCTTGGCCTTCAGCAGATCAAGATCATGCTCGAGGCTCGCGCTCTCGGGATGCTGCTCGGGATAGCAGCCAACCGAGATTTCGAAATCACCGATGGCACGGATACCGGCTGCCAGCTCGGCTGCATTGGCATAGCCGCCGGGCGCCGGGCGATAGGCTTCACCAATCCCCTCCGGCGGATCACCGCGCAGCGCAACGATATGGCGCACGCCGGCATCGCGATAATCGCGGATCACCTCATCGATTTCCGCCCGGGTCGCCGAGACGCAGGTCAGGTGCGCCGCTGGCGGGATAGCGGTCTCGTCGACGATGCGGTGGACAGTGCGGTGCGTGCGTTCACGGGTCGTGCCGCCGGCTCCATAAGTCACCGACACAAAGGCCGGGTCGAGCGGCTCAAGGCGACGGATCGACTCCCATAGCGTCGCTTCCATCGCCCCGGTTTTGGGCGGAAAGAACTCGAAAGAGACGGAAAGACCGTCACCGGAAGCTTTGCCTGCACTCATAATCTCACACCTCAATCGCCGTCCCGGGGCACAGGGCCACCGGGCCCGCTGCAGTCAATCTGCTACATAGTGAGACATAAAGATATCTTTATATGATGGAATGCGCTACCCGCTTCTTGCAGCCGGCGGGAAGAAACCATCGCCGGCACCATCTCAACCGGCGTGGTGGTCTGGCGCGATACACGCGGCAGCACAGCTTCCTTGCGCCGCAACCGCTAATCTGCTTCTGTCCAAATCACATAAGGCAATCGTTATATGAGGAGTCGTCCTTGAGCCGCTCATCCTACATTTTCACCAGCGAGAGCGTGTCGGAAGGTCATCCCGACAAGGTCTGCGACCGCATTTCCGATACCGTCGTCGACCTGCTGCTCAGCAAGGATCCCGAAGCGCGGGTTGCCTGTGAGACGCTGACCACGACCAATCAGATCATCCTCGCCGGCGAAATCCGGTGCGCCGTGGATGTCTCTTCCGAAGAGATCGAAGCGGCGGCCCGCGAGGCCGTGCGCGATATCGGCTATGAGCAGGACGGTTTTCACTGGAAGAATTCGACCTTCCAGAACTTCCTGCACGGCCAGTCCGAGCATATCGCCCAGGGCGTTGATGGCGGCGAGAACAAGGATGAGGGCGCTGGCGACCAGGGCATCATGTTTGGCTATGCCACCAATGAAACGCCCGAACTGATGCCGGCACCGATCCAGTATTCGCACCAGATCCTCAAGCGCATGGCCATCCTGCGCAAATCCGGCGCGCGTCCGGAATTCGAGCCGGATGCCAAATCCCAGGTCACCCTGCGCTATCAGAATGGTCAGCCGGTCGGTGTCGAGTCGGTCGTCGTCTCGACCCAGCACAAGGACGGGATGACCCAGGAACAGATCCGCGAACTGGTTCGCCCGATCGTCTCCGAAGTCCTGCCCGAAGGCTGGTTCCCGCCCGAGGCTGAATTCTACGTCAATCCGACCGGCACGTTCGTGATCGGCGGCCCCGATGGCGATGCCGGTCTGACCGGACGCAAGATCATTGTCGACACGTATGGCGGCGCTGCACCACATGGCGGCGGAGCCTTCTCCGGCAAGGATCCGACCAAGGTCGACCGGTCCGCCGCCTATGCCTGCCGCTGGCTGGCCAAGAATGTTGTCGCCGCCGGCCTGTCCGAACGCTGCACCATCCAGGTCTCCTATGCGATCGGCGTCTCCAAACCTCTCTCGCTCTATGTCGACCTGCACGGCACCGGCCAGATCGACGAGACCCGGCTGGAAGATGCGCTGCGGCAAATGGCCGATCTGTCGCCGCGCGGTATCCGCACCCGGCTGCAACTTAATCGTCCGATCTATGCGCGCACCGCCGCCTATGGCCATTTCGGGCGCAATCCCGACACTGAAGGCGGCTTCTCCTGGGAGAAAACCGACCTCGCCGAAGATCTGCGTAAACTGGCGTAAATCTGTTACAAGCGGGCCGGCACGGTCGGCCCGCTTGTCCGAATGTTTCAAAAAATCATACCCAAATAGAAGGACCTGATGGTCATGACGCAATTTGCTGCGGACAAACCCTATCTCGTGAAAGACATGTCGCTGGCCAAATGGGGCCGGATCGAAATGGATATGGCCGAGATCGAAATGCCCGGCCTGATGGCCCTGCGCGCCGAGTTCGGCAAAGCCCAGCCGCTGAAGGGCGCCCGCATCGCCGGCTCGCTCCACATGACGATCCAGACCGCCATCCTGATCGAGACCCTCACCGCCCTGGGCGCCGAAGTGCGCTGGGCCTCGTGCAATATCTTCTCGACCCAGGACCATGCCGCCGCAGCCATCGCCGAGAGCGGCGTGCCGGTCTTCGCCACCAAGGGCGAAACGCTGGCGGAATACTGGGATTATGCCGACGCCATCTTCCATTGGGGCAATGGCGAAACCGCCAATATGATCCTCGATGATGGCGGCGATGCCACCATGTATCTGATCCTCGGCGAAAAGGCCGAAGCCGATCCATCCGTGCTTGATCATCCGAAATCGGAAGAGGAAACCGCCCTCTTCGCCCAGATCAAGAAGCGTATTGCAGCCAGCCCGGGCTGGTTCGCCAAGGCCAAGGCCGCCATCCAGGGCGTCTCGGAAGAGACCACGACCGGCGTGATGCGCCTGTACCAGATGCACAAGCGCGGCGAGCTTCCCTTCCCCGCCATCAACGTCAATGACAGCGTCACCAAGTCGAAATTCGACAATCGTTATGGCTGCCGCGAAAGCCTGGTCGATGCGATCCGCCGCGGCACCGATGTGATGATGGCCGGCAAGACCGCGCTGGTCTGCGGCTATGGCGATGTCGGCAAGGGTTCCGCTGAATCCCTGCGCGGCGCCGGCGCCCGCGTCTTCGTTACCGAGATTGATCCGATCTGCGCCCTGCAGGCCTGCATGGACGGTTTCACTGTCGTCACCATCGATGATGTCGTCGGCGATATGGACATTTTCGTTACCGCGACCGGCAATAAGGACATTATCACCGTCGACAATATGCGGGCGATGAAGGACATGGCGATCGTCTGCAATATCGGCCATTTCGACAATGAGATTCAGGTCGAGGCCTTGCAGAATTTCGAATGGACCAATGTCAAACCACAGGTCGACATCATCAATTTCCCTGAGGGCAATCGCATCGTCCTTCTGTCGGAAGGCCGCCTGGTCAATCTCGGCAATGCCACCGGCCATCCAAGCTTCGTGATGTCCGCCAGCTTCACCAATCAGACGCTGGCCCAGATCGAACTCTGGACCAAGGGCGACCAGTACGACAACAATGTCTACATCCTGCCCAAGCATCTCGACGAGAAGGTCGCTGCCCTGCACCTGCCCAAGCTCGGCGCCAAGCTGACCGTGCTGTCCGCTGAGCAGGCCGAATATCTCGAACTGCCAAAGACCGGCCCGTTCAAGGCCGATCATTACCGCTACTAGGCCTCAGGCCCCGTACCGGATTGAAAAGCGCTCCCGGCCTGTGCCGGGGGCGTTTTTGTTTGGCGGCACACGAAAATCTCCACGCCGCAAGCGGCTGGAGGTTTGAGTGGGGCCTCCCTGGGATGGGAGGGTGCGGGACGCCGGCGAATGCCGGTAACCGGTAGTGTAAGTAGCGTGACATTCGTGACGTCCCGCACGTGCAGTTTTCCCGTGGCGTCTCCACCGCCGTTTCCAATCCAGAAAGGTATTCGGGTCGGTCGTTTAGTGCCGTCAGACCTTAATGGACGCCCTGCCAGTGCTCAGGTTGTCACCCCTTCGCCCGGACAGGCTGCACGCTCCCG
>NZ_FNHG01000033.1 GCF_900103475.1 Maricaulis salignorans | reverse complement strand
TCACCCGCAACCCGAACCATGGTGATTACACCCAGCTGCGCGTCAATGCCGGCACGGATGAGTATCAGGGCGTTTCCATCGTTGCCGGCCGTCAGCTCGGCGAGCGTGTCTCCGTTCGTGCCAGCTATGGCGCATCGGAAGCCAATGAATTCGCGCCTTTCGCGGGCCAGACAACGGCCGTGACACGTGCGCCGGTCGAACCCGGTTTCAGCCGTGAAACCGGCGCAGTCGAGGGGCGTTTCCGTCTCACCGACAAGATCAATCTGACGGCCGAAGCAACATTCTCCACCGTGCGCGCTTCGGAAGGCGACAGCATTTATTACCACGAGAATACCGGCTACACGCTCGCCTCCTACAAGGGCGACCTGGAAGCTGATACTGATTGGGGCTTTGTGACCCTGTCCGCCTATCGCAATGAATCTGAAATCGAATACTCCTTCGGTACGCAGGACGTGACCCTTACGACGCTGCGCCTGCAGGACCTGTTCCGCATTGGTACCAACGACACCGTCCGGCTCTCCCTTGAGTTTCGGCAAGGGGAAACGGGCTCGTTCCCGGATCCGACCAATGGTGATTTCGGCTATGAGACGACGGCCTTTTCGGCGATGTGGAACCACAAGTTCAGCAATGCTGTCGACCTCACGCTCGCCGGCCGTTTTGACAGTGTTGACTGGAGCCGTGATGGAGAGCCAAATCCGCTCCTCTACCCGTTCGCCCAGGCCGATTACGACGTTTCCATTGAAGAGCTGAGCTATAATGCGGCTCTGGTCTGGCGGCCGGAATTCGGCGGTGCAGTGCGCCTGACCGCAGCACGGGGTGTCCAGGCTCCGACGATGTTCGATATCGGTTTCACCATGCCGGTAAACCTTGGCGGCTTCTTCGTTGTGGCGTCCGGAAATCCGGCTATCGAGCCCTCGATCGTGACCAATTACGAGATCGCCTATGATCGCGCATTGACGCCGACGATGACTTTGCGTGCGGCTGTCTTCTTTCAAGAAACTGAAGGCGTCAAAAGCCAGCTCGGCCAGGCACCAGACGTGCTCCCGCCGTCAACGCCAGTGCCGACCTTCCTGTTCGACAATCGCGGAGATACACAGGTCGCGGGCGTGGAGCTGACGCTGGCCGGCCGTCCGGCCAATGGTTGGTCCTGGGATGCCAATTATACCTATAAGCAGGTCGAGGACGATATGTCGCTCTTCCCGTTCTACACCCCGTTGAACTTTGAAGAGGCGACACCGTCTCATATCGCCAATGGTCACCTGGGCTGGACAGACGGGCGCTTCACGATCGATGGATACGCGAACTACGTCTCCGCGATCAATATGCCGAACCAACCGGTGTTCGGTACCATCACGCTTGACCCGATCGATAGCTATATCGCGCTGTCGATGCGTGCCGGCTATGAGATCAACGACCATTTCACGGTCGCAGTGAACGCCCAGAACGCAAACTTCGGAAATGGTGAGGTCACGAACACCCATCATCAGACTGAATCCCGCGTCTGGGTCTCCCTCAGCGCTGGTTTCTAGTCACACCGCCAACGCTCCGGCGTGAGAGCGCCGGAGCGTTGATCCAGCGTTCCATACCTGCAGGAGGCCGTTCAATCTCACGATTGGGCGGCCTTTTGCTGTGATGCTCGGCGCTAGCGCCAGTTGATCGCAATCGCACCCTGGAGTTGGCAAAGCAAAGACAAGTCTTGCGATGATCAGGTCGAGCGGATCTCCCGCTGAGCCCAAAATAGCCTTCGAGTTGATGGCCGCGAATCCTTGCATCGCCTCATAATGTATTACCGGGGATAAGGCTGTGGTTAATAGCCGGAAACTACACGCATTGTGGACACGCACTCTCCCCCCGCGTGTCATCGTGAAAGGACAGGGTTCCACAATGCAGAAATTTCTACTGACAGTCCTCGCGGGCGCGCTCCTGACGGCGCCCGTCGCGGCTGAAACCACACAGCGTGATCTTGAAGTCATCGGTCGCGCCCTGGGCTTCGTCGATGGT
>NZ_FNHG01000035.1 GCF_900103475.1 Maricaulis salignorans | reverse complement strand
CGCCGGGCAGAGCCATCCCTGAAACCCTTGCCAAGCAGGGCGCCAGACTGGAGTTGAGACGTCAAGGGCGCGAAGCGCCGCTTCGCGGTCAGGACCCTTGACGTCTCAATTCCAGTCTGGCCGGATCCCGGCATAGGATTCAAGGCGGGGTCTGGCCCCTCGGACCGACTGGCGACAACTAATGGCGACAGGCACCACTTTCCCGCGTCTATGACGGACGCGCTTGAACTATGACGACTTGACAGGCCTGTTGCTCAGGCCGCGACCGCCCCTGTGCCAATTTCCCCAAGGCCTATGTCGGGAATGATCCGGTCAATGCGACGGATCCGACGGGGATGGAGAGCTGCGAGGGGGCGACAAATTGTTCGATCGTTATCAACGACCCAATTGATGTACTGGGAAGTTCAGGTGATATTCGGACGGTCGTTGAGAGTTTCAGGACAAGCGACATTGCTCAAGCCATCGCAGATTAGAGCATAGCCAACAATGTCGAGGTTGCATTCGAGATTGTGCAGGTTGAGGTTGGTGTTGAAACGGTTGGTAGTCGAGAAGCTTCTATTCTCGAAAATCGCGTAACCGACGTGATCACGACCGGCCAACCTGATTCAGTGAATGTGTCTGGTATTGAAAGGCCGGCAGGCACTGTCCGTGCCTTGATTGACGGGCATTCTCATGGCGCCGGAGGTGGTGCGGCGGCACAGGAATTCAGTGGCACTGATACTGATGCATATCGCGAGCGAGCTGTAGTTGGAATGGTAGTAACACCAGAACGCGAAATTAAGATATACAATCCCTTTATTCGCGATTCATTTCAAAGAGAAACGACCCATGGTTCAATTCCAGGAGGGTAAGTTAAGTGATGATTTCAACTGCCATATTTGCCTTGATGATCGCCCAAGACGATGCCGCAAACGCTGCTGAGACAGTTGCCGAACGTGCTTTGAGGAGCCGTCAGACTGAAGTGTCGATGATTCGGGACCTCGGGCCCGGTTTAGTCATAACCCCTACAATATTCGACGGTATCGAAGCCTGCTTCCTAGCGGCTGCTGGCTACGCTGCTGAGACTGCTCAAGGGTCAGCAGCAACATTTTCCTTGAGCTCCTACTCTGTACACGTCGTGGATGAAGGGTTTCAGTATTTCTTGGGGTTCCGTCCCCTTGACCGCTCTTCCCTAACATTTGATTGCGCCTATTCGCTTTCCGCTGGCGCCACGCTTGTGCCTCGACCCTAATCTTCCGTAGATCAACGGGCTCTGTCAGAAGAACTTGACGAATAAACGGGGGCGCACGCAATTTATTGCGTCCTGCGCCTGGCGGGGCGCACTGTGGTGCGGCTCTCCGAGACCTCGTCCGGCACGGCGGCTTTCTTCACCCATGGTGACCATCTCGGCTCACCGCTCGCTGCCACCACGTCCAGTGGCGGCCTGCTGTGGCCACCTTTTTACTGGGACTTAGGACTACACGCCCTTCGGCGAAGCGCGCCAGCAGCCCGTCGCCAATGAAGAGGGCGACAGCTTCACCGGCCACATCACCGACACCGATACCGGCATGGTCTACATGCAGGCCCGCTATTACGACCCAGCCATCGGACGCTTCCTGTCGGGCGACCCGGT
>NZ_FNHG01000036.1 GCF_900103475.1 Maricaulis salignorans | reverse complement strand
TTGAGACGTCAAGGGTCCTGACCGCGAAGCGGCGCTTCGCGCCCTTGACGTCTCAACTCCAGTCTGGCGCCCTGCTTGGCAAGGGTTTCAGGGATGGCTCTGCCCGGCGCGGGCATTCAACAAGAGAAATGACGTTGACGGAGTAGGGTCAGATTAATTGTGTCTGTCCCAATTATTCTTGGCCAGCACCTCGCGATACCAGCCGGTGCGCGCCAGCTGGGCCAGCCCCTCGGCATCATTGCTATCGGTCTTGTTGAGCCGGCCCGACAGCGCCTTCTTCGCCTGGATTAATGGGTGCCTGTCACCATTTATTCCTAATGGGTGCCTGTCACCAATTATTCCCTGTCACCAATTATTCCCTTTCTATTTCCCTTTCTATTTATTTCCAGAAGGGTTCATCCAAGAATACTCGAACGGCGACGAACACAAGATAAACCCCGCTGGCAATCAGTGCGCCAAAAAAAGACGCGCGCGCGATCGATGCGGCAGGACCGTGTTCGCCCAATAACGTGGAAAGAAAAATCAATGTGAAGCTTAATAGAAAAATTGAAAGTAAATACCAAAAGAGTTCGGATAATATTACGCTGCAATATCTAAAAAATTTTGCAAACATGTCAAACCTCATCCCAATAAAGAATCCGCCAAATTCGATTATGAATGATCAAAATGACACCTATAAGAATTTTTCACGCGTCAACCCAAATACACGATGAACAATATCCACTTTGTTACAAACATTTTCTTCGTGTAAGCGCCAAATATAGTCATTAGCTTAACTGTTCACCCACGCTATTCGGACACTACCAAATGTGCCATTTCAAAACGAACAGCCTGTTCTTCTTAGGGTTCTCTGTCAACGTCGGGTCTAGCAGAGTCCATCACCGCATCGTAAAGCTGTCCGCCAAGAGCACCGGCGGTGCTGGCCGCAGCATCTAGGCCTTGGCCGCCGAGCTCAACAGCGGTGTCCAACCCTTCAGAAATCGCGGTAGCGACCAATACTCCTGTCCCGGCTGCAATCGACTGTTGTGCGGATATAGCGCTGCCTGCTGGAACTCCACCAGCCATTTCCCTCACGGCAAGCCCAGCGGTAGCTTTAGTCCCAGCCCCGCCCGTGAGGCGTGCAACCGTCCCGCCGATTGCTGCCGAAGCTAATACATTGACTGTAGTTTCGGCTGCAGAGTGTCCTGCAGCCGCTGAGTCTAACCCTGCTTCGATCCCAGATCCAAGCGCAGAAACCGCCGCGCCGCCGAGGGGCCCTAACGCTGTTGTCGCACCTGCGACCAAGGCAGTGCGGCCTGACTGCCCCCAATCTACTCTCGGCCCACCGACTTCGTTGCGGGTGGTGTACGCTTGGATGCCTGCATCTATCCCACCTGCAGCCAACCCGACGATGAAGCCAATGGCCAGATTGCCAAACTCCCCCGTCGGATCCGTTGCATTGACCGGATTATTCCCGACATAGGCATAGCGATTGAAATACCCCACCCCGCCTTGCGCAAATCCCACCGGGTCGCCCGACAGGAAGCGTCCGATGGCTGGGTCGTAATAGCGGGCCTGCATGTAGACCATGCCGGTATCGGTGTCGGTGATGTGGCCGGT